>JAKFFF010000047.1:0-63895 GCA_036677145.1 Alcaligenaceae bacterium | reverse complement strand
GGCACGCCGCGTTTCTGCAGCGTGTTGAACAATTCCAGGCTGTGATTCACCGGCACGCGCAGATCCTGCTGGCCGTGGATCACGAGCGTCGGCGTGTTGAAGTTTCCCGCCGACACGTGCGGGGAATACTTCACGAACTCCTCCGGCCGCTCCCAGAAGTTGAAGAAGCGTTCCTTGCGGCTGCCGTAATCGGCGGCCTGCTGGGTGTAGAGGTTGTACACCGCGGCGTGTGCGACCAGCGCCTTGAAGGGATGCGGCCGGCCTAACAAAGTGGCTGCGAGGAAGCCGCCGTAACTGCCGCCCGCGGCGACCATGCGTCCGGAATCGACGTACGGCTTCGACGCGAGCCACTCGGCTCCCTTGATCGTGTCTTCGTAGGGCAGAGTGATCCAGTCCGGGTTGATGGAGTCCGCGAAGTCGTTGCCGAAGCCGCTCGAGCCGTGGAAGTTGTGCCAGGTGACGATGTATCCCCAGCCCGCGAACACCTCCGCGTTCCAGCGCCACTGCAATGCATCGGTGATGCCGACGTGCGGTCCGCCGTGCAACAGCATCATCACGGGGTATTTCTTCGCCGCGTCGAAGCCGGGTGGATAGACCACCCACATCTGGATGTCGGCGTCCTTCGCGCCCTTGTAGGTGACGCTCTCGACTTTTGCGCGCGTGACTCCCGCCAGCGCGGCATCGTTGAACGCCGACAGCTTGGTCACCGCGCCGCCGCGCGGTGCAATCGACACCAGCGTCGGCGGTTCGAGGAAGCTCTGGCGAATTGCCACAAAATTGCCGCCGTTGGCGGGCAACGCCAGCGCGCCATAAGAAGATGCACCCGTCACGCTCGTAGGTTTGCCGCCGCCGGCGGGTAACCGGTACACGCGCCGCGTGCCCGCGTCATCGATCGTGCCCAGCAATCCGCGCGAATCGCGTTCCCACACGATTCCCTCGATCGAGCGGTCCCAGTCTTCGGTGATTCCCTGGGCGACGCCGGTGCCGCGATCCAGGATCATCAATCGTTCGCGGTCGGCGTAGAAACGCAGTGTGCGTTGCTGCGTGAACGCGAGCTTGCGGCCGTCGGGACTGTAACGCGGCGAGAAGTCATCGGCCTTGTTGCCGGCCGTGATGTTGCGCGGCGCTTTGCAGCCGCAGGACGCCAGCGTGATGATGTCCAGGCTGCGATCCACGCCGGTGGTGTCGACGTCGGTGACGAATGCGACCTCGAGCCCATCGGGCGAGATGTCGTACGAGGTGGCATCCGCGTCCTGACGCGACAGCGTGAAGCCCGACATGCGGGTGATCGCGGTGGTGTCGCCGCCTTCGATCCCGATTGAAAACAGGTGCGGACGACGGTCGTCGAAATAACGGTCGAAATAGGAGATGGGCGCCTTCGACCAGGTTCGCGCGGTCATCTTCGACGCATCCCGCTCCTTCTTGCGCGCGCCCTGGTCTTCCCAGCGGACGAGGTCCGGCCAGATGTCGCTGACGAACGCGAGGCGTTTACTGTCGGGAAACCACTTCGGCAACGACACGCCGGTGGGGATGTTGGTGACACGCCGTGCCTCGCCGCCATCCACCGCGATCAGGTAGACCTGGTTCTCCGTGTCGTCGCCGCGCTTCGAGATGAACGCGATCCACTTGCCGTCTGGACTGACCGCGGGTTGCGTGTCGTTCGCCTTGTCGCTGGTGAGCTGGCGCGCTTCGCCGCCCGCGACGGACACCAGCCACAGATCGGTGAGACCCTTGTTCTCGGCGACGTCGAACGTGGTGACCGGCACCACCGCGAGTGAGCCATCCGGTGTGATCGCCGGATCGCCGAGCCGTTTGAGCGCCCACATCGACTCGGCGGTGAGTGGCGTACTGGTGGTCGGCGCCGCGTTCTGCGCGACCGCGGCAAAAGCGCAGCCCCACGCGGTGAGCGCCAGTAGAAGTCGATGCATGTGAGACCCGATTCTGTTGAGCGCTCGGTCGAGCGCGATTGCGTTCATTCTGCCGATGCGCTTTCCGTGCCGGCAAGCTGTACCGGATCGTTCCGGCGAACTGACCCTTCGTTTGGGCTCGCGCGGTGCGAGAATCCCTGTATGGGCGAAAACATTCCCGCGCGCAGAAACGAATTCGGTCAGCCGATCGGCCACGACATGAGTGGCTGGCAAACACCGCCGTTTCCGCCGCGCGAGGTCATGACGGGGCGTTACTGCCGCCTCGAACCGTTGGACGCGGAGCGGCACGCGAAAGAACTCTACGATGCCCAGGCCGAAGACCGCGCGGGCAGTACGTGGACCTATCTCTTCCAGGGGCCGTACGCGAATTTCACCGAATTCGACAACTGGTGCCGCGGCGCCCAGGCACTGCCCGACAAGGTGTTTTTCGCCATCGTTGACTCATCGAGCAATCGCGCGCTGGGGTTCGCGAGTTACATGCGCATCGAGCCCGCGCACGGCGTGCTCGAGATCGGCAACATCTACTACGCGCCGCGCCTGGCGCGCACGCGCGCCGCCACGGAGGCGATGTACCTGTTCATGGAGCGGGCGTTCGCGCTGGGGTATCGCCGCTACGAATGGAAATGCGACAGCGGCAACCTGCCTTCGCGTGCCGCCGCGACCCGGCTCGGCTTCACTTATGAAGGCCTGTTCCGCCAGGCCATCGTCAACAAGGGCCGCAATCGCGATACCACCTGGTTCGCGGTCATCGACTCGGACTGGAAGGGCGGCCTGCGGGACGCCTATCTACGCTGGCTCGATCCGGCGAACTTCGATGCGCAGGGTGTGCAGAAGCTGCGCCTGTCCGCGCTCACCGCGCCGTTCGTGCACGCGGTGCCCTAGCGGCTCACGCCGCGCAGAAACTCAGGATGTGCCGTGCGACCAGCGCGGGGGCGGAATCCAGGATGCGCTTGTCCTGCTCCGGGAGGTCGACCACTTTCGCGCCCGGGCTCAGCTTCGTCACGCGCGCGCCGGCCTCCCAGAAATTGTCCTTCGGCCGCAGGACCAGCAGGGATTGTTTGACGAGCGGCAGGCGATCCTGGGCCTGCCAATTGATGACGGCGCCGCGGGTCCACTGCGCGCCTTGCGGCATACCCTCGGGCGGTGACAACTCGCGGTACGAGCGCCGTTCGGATTCATCCAGCACGGGCGCACCGAGCATGACGACACGGCGGACGACTTTCGGCCGCGCGATGGCGAGCTCGGCCGCCACCGCCGCCCCGGCGTGCACACCTAACAAGTCGATCTGGCGGAAGCGCATGGAGTCGATGAAGTCGCCGATGGCGTCCGCGTAGCCACTGATCGTCAGTGGTTTGGGCGGCGGGTCGGATTCGCCACAACCCGGGATGTCGGGGCTGTATACCGAGCGGCTCGTGCCGAGCAGCTTCGACAATTCGAGGAATCCGCGTCCGGTGGCGCTGCTCGCGTGCAGGCAGATCAGCGTGGTCTGCTCATCGAAGCCGCCGCCCGCCGGAATGGCGTTGTGCACGTGGAGCTGCCCGTAACGGGACTCGAAGTAGGCGCGGCGCAGCCGCGGCGCAGGGGATTCAAGGCTCATTCGGGCAAAGATAACCCAGCGCCGGGCCATGCATGCGTCGAGTCTCGGGGGTTGCCCTAGAGGGCAGTGTCGGCAGCCTCCTACGCCATCGAGTTTTCCGGCGCCGAGGATTTAACAGAAACGCGAAGTCCCGTCGCAATTCCGCATAAGGGGGAAAAGTCTTCAACCCTCTCGGCGAGTCCGGGGGCTAGAATTCCGCGACAAGAAGATTTCAGGGGATGCCCGGCGATGTTACCGGTGAATCACGTTGCTTCGTCCGAGAACGATAACGAAGCCACGGCCGAACTTCCCGTGCTCGATGTGGCGGCGTACGAAGCGTCGCTCGAGGACGGCATTTCGCACACCGATACCTGGGTCGCGCCTGCGGCCACTGCGTTGGCGGCCACGGACGCAACGGCGCAGATGCCCGGGCTGAAGGGCGACGTCGGAACGTCGGCACTCGATCACAGCGGCACACACGAGATGCCCGCGCTGCCGAAGCAGCGCGCGAAGAAGTCCGTGCGCCCGGCGGAGCGCGCCGCGCCGGACAACATCCCGACGCTTGCCCCGGCAGCGCATATACCCGCGCCCGCGGTGGTCGTGCCGCCGTCACCACCGCTCATCGAAGAACTCCGCGGCGCGCTCGCCGGCGCGGAACGTCGCATCGAAGAACTCAACGAACGCGCGCGCATCGCCGACGCCGAACGCGCCGTCGCCATCGCCCGCGCGAATGCCGAATGCGCGCAGCTGCGGGAGCAGCTCGGCCTGTACCTCGAATCGATGCACACCGCGCGCGGACGGCGTGATACACGCGTCGCCAATCAGCCCGAGCTCGAGGACGAATTGTTCGCGCGTGCCGACCGTATCGTCGCGCTCGAACGTGAGCTCGACGCCCAGCTCCGGGCGTTCGGGCAGCAATCCGCCGCGCTTGCCGCCGCGCATCGCCACAACGAATCGCTCGAATGTGATCTCGCGAACCTGCGCGCCGGCATCGCGCGCCGTGATTCGCAGATTGCGATCCTCGAAGCGGACCTGCATGCGCGGCAGCAAAACGGGACGCGGCTCGCCTCGCGCCTGACCGAAGCGCTTGCTTCGATTCAGCCGGAGGTGCCGCAACTGCGCGCGGATCTTTCCCTCCAGCAGGAGCGGGTCGCCGTGCTGACCCAGCAGCTCGCCGAGGCCATGGCCCGCAACACCGAGCGCGACCAGGACCTCGAGGTCGCTGAAGAAAGCATTCGCAATCTCGAAATCGAGTTGCGCGACAAGAACGGCAAACTTTCCGAAGCGAACGTCGCCGTCGAGGAGTGGCGCGCGGTCATCGCGGAGAGCCAGCGCTCGATTCAACAACGCGATTCGCGGATCCAGGAGCTGCAGTCCAATCTGGAGAGGCGCAGTGCCGCGGCGATCGACTCGACCGCGCACACCAGCGAGGAAATCGCGCTGGAGGGGCCGGCTCGGGTGCTGATCCGCACCGACGGAAACATGGAATTCGTGCACGTGCTCGGCCGCCGTACGCGTATCGGCCGCGGCAGCGACAACGAGCTGGTCCTCGACACGAAACACGTCAGCCGTTACCACGCTGTGCTGCTCGCGGGCCCGGTGCATACCTCCATCGAAGATCTGAACAGCACCAACGGCGTATTCGTGAACGGCAAGCGGGTCTCCCGCCAGGCGCTCAAGGACGGCGACAAGGTGACCATCGGGCGGACGCAGTACCGCTATACGGTCCGCGGCTAACAGGCAACTCGCTAGTCCGCCGAGTCTCGCGACGCTGTCGAACGGCCTGTTAAGCTAGCGGCCCTTCCGGCTCCGCTCGCCCCGCCTCGCATGACCGATAACTACATCGAACGAATCCTCAAGGCGCGCGTTTACGACGTCGCATCCGAAACACCGCTCGAAACGGCGCAACGCCTGTCGCGTCGGGTCGGAAATACCGTGCTGTTCAAGCGCGAAGACATGCAGCCGGTGTTCTCATTCAAACTACGCGGCGCGTACAACAAGATCGCGCACCTTTCGGATTCGGTCGCCAGGCGCGGCGTCATCTGCGCGTCCGCCGGCAATCACGCGCAGGGCGTGGCGCTCGCGGCGCGCCGCCGCGGCATTCCGGCCACGATCGTGATGCCGCTCACCACGCCTAACATCAAGGTGAGCGCGGTGCGCGACCTGGGTGGTGAAGTCGTGCTGCACGGCGACGACTACGACAGCGCCTACGAACACGCGCAGACGATCGTGCGTGAGCGCAATCTCGCGTTCGTTCATCCGTTCGACGATCCGGATGTGATCGCCGGGCAGGGCACCATCGCGGTCGAGATCCTGCGCCAGGCGCGCGGCGACGTGGATGCGATTTTCGTTCCGGTGGGTGGCGGCGGGCTCATCGCCGGCATCGCGCTGTATGCGAAATATCTGAATCCCAAGATCAAGATCATCGGCGTGGAGCCGGTGGATGCCGCCGCGATGTTCGAATCGCTGCGCGCGCGGAAACGCGTCACGCTGGATCGAGTCGGCATCTTCGCGGACGGCGTCGCCGTGCGGCGCGTCGGTGAAGAGACGTTCCGCATCTGCCGCGAGCAGGTCGACGAAGTCGTGCTGGTCGACACGGACGAAATCTGCGCGGGCATCCAGGACGTTTTCGAGGACACCCGCTCGATCGTCGAACCCGCGGGCGCGCTCGGCGTCGCCGGCATGAAGAAGTATTGCGAGAAGAATGAGTGGCGCGACAAACGTCTCGTCACCATCAACAGCGGCGCGAACATGAATTTCGACCAGCTGCGCTACGTCGCGGAGAGGTCGGATGTGGGACAGGCGCGCGAAGTGCTGCTGGCGGTCGAGATACCCGAGCAGCCGGGCAGCTTCCTGCGATTCTGCGAAGTCCTCGGTTCACGCGCGATCACCGAGTTCAATTACCGCTTCGGCTCGAAGGAGCGTGCGCAGATTTTCGTCGGCTTCGGTGTGACTCGCGGACGCGAGGAACGCGATGAAGTGATCGCGACACTCAAGGGTGCGGGCTACGGCGTCACGGACATGACCGACAACGAGGCCGCGAAGCTGCACGTGCGTTACATGGTGGGTGGTCACGTCAACGGCAGCGTCGCCAATGAGCGACTGTACCGCTTCGAATTTCCGGAGCGTAAAGGCGCGTTGCTGAAATTCCTGCAGGCCGTGGGCACGCGCTGGAACATCACGTTGTTTCACTATCGTAACCATGGATCGGATTACGGCCGGGTGCTGGCCGGAATCGACGTGCCGCCGGGCGAAACAACCGATTTCCTCGATCACCTCAATGTGCTGCACTATTCCTATTGCGAAGAAACTAACAATCCGGGTTATCGGATTTTTCTCGGTTCTTGATCACTTCGCTGGGAACACGGGCCGGACATGCCGGTCTGTGTAGAATGCCGCCGGCTGCTGTCATCAGGTCTCTATTGGTGTTCGACGACAAGCATCCGCTTTTCGGGACATACAAGCTCGCCAAGCGCATCGTCATCGGAATCGTGGGCGGCACCGTGCTGCTGCTCGGGATCGCGATGATTGCGCTGCCCGGGCCCGCGTTCGTGGTGATTCCCGTTGGCCTCGGCATCCTGAGCATCGAATTCGCCTGGGCGCGCATCTGGCTCAAGAAGATCAAGGCGAAGGCGCAGGCCGTGGTGCAGCATGTCGGCAACAAGACCGGCACGCGGCGGGGACCCTGAAGAGTTTCTATTCTATCGGCAGATCGAACAGCAACGCCCGCACGAACCTCACCGGCGGCGACCCGAACGACAACACCTTGTCGTGATACTCACGCAGGTTGAAATTCCCGCCGGCGCGCCGCTGTGCTTCGGCGCGCAGCTCGAAGTGTTCCTGTGCGCCGACGAAATACACGGGTAGTTGGGCGGCCGTGAGCTGCGCGCGG
Source organism: Alcaligenaceae bacterium (assembly GCA_036677145.1). Taxonomy (GTDB): domain Bacteria; phylum Pseudomonadota; class Gammaproteobacteria; order Steroidobacterales; family Steroidobacteraceae; genus CADEED01. The sequence continues at coordinate 56,499 of JAKFFF010000047.1, read as the reverse complement.
GTCCATTTGCCCGCGGCCTCGCGCTCCTCCTGGAATCCCGCTTCCGTCATGAGCTTCATTGCCGCCGCGCGCGAAATGTCATCGACGTGTACCGCCTGATCCAGCAATGCGTTCACGACCACGCGCAGATACCACTTGAGTTGAATCAAGTGCATGAGCGGGTCACCGTCCATGTAACCCTGCTCGATCATCAGCTTCTCGGTGTACACCGCCCATCCCTCGACGAACGGCCCGGACGACAACACCGCGCGCAGCGCCGACGGATAACGATTCGAATGCGCGAGCTGCAGGTAGTGACCCGGCATTGCTTCGTGGACCGTGAGATTCGCGATGGAGCGCGTGTTGTACTCGCGCAGGAATGAGTCGGTCTGCGCGGCCGTCCATTTCTCCGGAATCGGCGACACCGCGTAGAAAGTTTTCTGACCCTTCGACTCGAGCGGTCCCGGGGAATCGCAATAGGCGAGCGCCACGCCTTGCTGGAACTCCGGCATCTCGATGATCTCGAGGGGTTCATCGGGCAACGACACGAGATCTTTCGTGCGCACGAATTCCGTCGTGTCGACCAGCGCGGCACGCGCGGCCGCGAGCACGCCGTCGCGCGCGGGTTTCGCGGCGTAAGCGAGTTCGAGGGCAGCCTTGATCGCGCGCTGTTGTTGCGAGTCGCTCGGATTTTCCGGCGTGGGCGGAGCGCTGCGTTTTCCCTCGAGCACCTCGCGCGCGATGGCGTACATCGCGGCGCGAGTCCGCGCCAGCTCGGATTCGGCGCGCTGACGGATCTCGACGCGCGACAGCGGCGAGAACAACGCGAACGCGAGCTTGCGGTCGTAAAGCTCCGCGCCCAGTCGGAAATCGCCCTTGGCCTCGGGCGTCAGCCGCTTCTCGAGCCAGATCTGGTGTTGCGACAGCGCGCTGCGAGCTTTCACGATGCTCGCGCGCAGCTTCTCCTGCTGTTCGGGGGAAAGTGCCGCCAGCTGCTTTGTGATCTCGTCGTCGAGCATCGAGATGAGACCGGCGTTCTGCCGCGCCGCCGTCTCCGCGTGCACCTTCGGAACGCGGGCGGGCTCGAGCACCTCGCGCACCTGCGCGAGGAAACGCGGCATCTCGTCGAGTCGCGCGCCGATGTTGCCCACGCGTTCGGGCAGCGGCGCGAAGTCGCGCGCGAGCAGGTTGTACAACGAATCGCCGGCGATGCGGGTATGGACCAGCGGGTTCCAGCGCCACTCGGCGAGTGTGCGGATCCGCCAGCGGTCGTATTCGAGATCGTTGCGCAGCAACAGCAGATCGACCTGGTTGGCGCGCGACAGGCGAGTCGCGTCGAGCGGGCCGAGGCGCGCTAGATAGGAGTCCGCGAACGCGGCGCGTGCTTCCCAGCTTTTCGCGCTGACGTCGTCGAGCTGGTCATCGAAGCGGTGATCGCCGAGCGCCGTCGCGCTGGTGGGCGCCAGCGCGGGAAACTCGCGCAGGTATTGCGTCGCGAGCGCTTCGAATTGTTCGTCGGGTGTCGGCGGAGGCGGGGGTGGTGCGGGCGCCGGGGCCGGCGCAGGTGCCTGTGCCGCGCAGGCGCACATCAACACCGCCGTGATGGCGGATACGACACCGGACTTCATTGCGTCCCTCATGACGTCCCTGACAAAGTGGCCACTTCTTGCGTGACGTTACCAGCTAAAGTGCGCGCAGCCCAACCTCCCGGCGTCCCTTGAGCACTACCTCCCGGTCGCCTGCATTGCAGGCGTTACGTCAGCCCGATTTCGCGCGCTACGCCTTCGGCCGCCTCGCGGGCACGCTTGCCTGGCAGATGGTCAACGTGGTCGCGGGTTTCCAGGTGTGGAAGATCACGCGCGATCCGCTCGATCTCGGCCTGATAGGGCTCGCGCAATTCCTGCCATTCCTCGCGCTGGTGTTGCCGGGCGGGCAGGTCGCGGACCGCTTCGATCGCCGCATCATCATCGCCTTCGCGTACACCGCCGAACTCGCCGGCGCTGCGATCCTGCTGTGGTTCACCCTGTCCGGCAGCCGTAACGTCGCGATCGTGTTCGGGGCGATGGTGTTGTTAGGCGTGGCGCGCGCGTTCTGGGCGCCGGCCGGGCAGGCGATGACGCCGAACCTGGTGCCGAAGGAGCTGTTGCCGGGCGCGATCTCGGTCAACGCGGTGTTGTTCCAGGTGGGCGTGATCGCGGGACCGTCGATCGGCGGCGTGCTTGCGATCTTCGGTTATCACATCGTGTACGGCATCGCGTGCGCGTTGCTCACCTTCACGGTGCTGATGGTCGCGAACGTACGGCCGGTGCGGCCGCAGGGACCCGCCACGCAGTGGCGCTGGCACAGCGTGCTCGATGGTTTCCGCTTCGTCGTCAGCAAGAAGCCTTTGTTAGGCGCGATTTCACTCGACCTCTTCGCGGTGTTGTTCGGGGGCGCGACCGCGTTGCTGCCGGTGTTCGCCACCGACATCCTGCACGTGGACAGCGCGGGCCTCGGCGTGTTGCGGGCGGCTCCGGGCGTGGGCGCGGCGATCGTCGCGCTCGGACTCGGATTGCGCCCGATCCAGCGGCACGCGGGCCGCTGGATGTTCGGCGGTGTGGCCGCGTTCGGCATCGCGACCATTACCTTCGGGCTTTCGACCAACTTCTGGCTGTCACTCGCCGTGCTCGCGGTGCTCGGCGCGGGCGACATGGTCAGCGTGTTCGTGCGCCAGTTGCTCGTGCAGCTCGAGACTCCCGATGCGATCCGCGGCCGTGTGAGCGCTGTGAATTCGATGTTCATCGGCGCCTCGAACGAACTCGGCGAGTTCGAGTCCGGCGTGACGGCGAAATGGTTCGGCACCGTGCGCGCCGTGGTGCTCGGCGGATGCGCCACACTCATCGTCGTCGGTTCCTACATGAAAATATTCCCCGAACTCCGCAAGCTCGACCGCTTCCCCGAACCCAGGCATTAGGTGGGTGCCGGGTGAGGAGTTGGTGCCGGGTGAGAAATCGCTGAGTTAGCGCTGGCGATTACGACTGCCGCAGAGATGCCGCCGCTAACTCAGCGATTTCTCACCCGGCACCAACCGCAACCAAGCTTAGGGGCGCTTGCGACGTCATACAGTTCGCATGAGCACCGGGAACTGGATTTACGCGCGGCCTGTATGGAAATACAGTTCGCTCATGGCAGGCGCATTCAAGGGCCGCGGCGCGCTTTCAAACCCTCCCGGCCGATTCGACAAGCTGACCCACACACTCGAGCACGACGGCTGGTACGAGGAAGAGCCGCCGAACAAACTCGAAACCGTGGTGTTGCCCGAGCCGTCCCGCTCGATCATCAGCCGCAACGATTCGCCCGACATCGGCTTCGACAAGTCGATCAATCCGTACCGGGGATGCGCGCATGGATGTGTCTACTGCTATGCGCGCCCGAGTCACTCGTACATGGGCCTTTCCCCCGGCCTCGATTTCGAAACCAGACTTTTCTACAAATCCGACGCCGCGCGTCTGCTAGAAACGGAATTGGCCGCGCCGCGCTACCAGTGCTCGACCATCATGCTGGGCGCGAACACGGACCCGTACCAACCGCTGGAAAAGACACTGTGCGTAACCCGCTCCGTGCTCGAGGTGCTCGTAAAGTGCAAACACCCCGTGGCCATAACCACCAAAGGTGCGCTGGTGGCGCGCGACGTGGATCTGCTCGCGCAGCTCGCGAGCGATGGCCTGGTGCGTGTGATGTTCAGCATTCCGACGCTCGACGACGGTCTGAAACGAATACTCGAGCCGCGTGCCGCATCCGCGACCGCGCGGCTGCGGGCAATGCGCGTCCTCGCCGATGCGGGTGTGCCGGTGGGTGTGCTCGTGGCGCCGATCATTCCGGTGCTGACCGAACACGAAATCGAGGCGGTACTCGGAGCCTGCCGCGGCGCGGGGGCTTCACTTGCCGGATACACGATGTTGCGGCTGCCCTGGGAAGTGAAGGACCTTTTTCGAGAATGGTTGTCCGAGCATTTCCCCGATCGAGCGGCGCACGTGATGTCGCAGGTGCGGGACATGCGTGGCGGGCGCGAGAACGACCCCTCGTTCGGGACGCGTATGCATGCAACGGGCCCGGTGGCGCAATTGATCCGTCAGCGATTCCAGCTCGCGTGTCGGCGGCTGGGATTTCAAGTCAATCGTGGAGAGGCACTACCCACGCATCTTTTCCGGCCTCCCGGGGGTACTCACGAGCAGCTCGATCTCATTTGACCCCGCGCACCTGGGAACCGGATCCGGGGGCTCGCGGTCACAAAGTGACGGTGCTGCGACGTGGCATACTGGCCATGCCCTTAGACATTCCGCATCTGGCTTTGGGAGTACGTCGATGAAGAACGCGATCCGCATGACTTCCGCATGTGTGGGCGTTCTTTTGATCGGTGGATGCATGCAGGCGCGCATCGAAGAATCGCGCGAGATGGCAACACCCATCGCCGAGGGCGAGCGCGTCGTGATCCTCGCGAAGCCGCAGATCGAAGGATCGGGCGCCGAAGAAGATTTCATGGATTGTGTCAGTGAGAGTCTCGGAGGCGGCCGCGAGGCCGTGGCCGTTCACGACAACAACGAGTTCGTCGACAAGATGTTTCCCTGGTTCGAACCCTCCACGGCGCCTGGCAAACCCGAAGCCATGAGCGCTTTGCTGGCGCGGCCCGGCGTGGCCGAAAAGGTCACGGAGAGTGGGGTCCGTTATGTAGTCTGGCTAGACGGCGCAACCCGTAAGACCGATGGCGGCGGCAGCCTCGCCTGCGGCGCCGCGCCCGGCGCGGCAGGTTGCATCGGATTCGGATGGTGGCAGAAGGAATCGGACTACGAGGCCACAATCTGGGATTTGAAACAGTCGAAGTCGGCGGGTAGCGTGGGCACCAACGTCACCGGCACTTCGGCCATCGTTGGCGCTATCGTGCCCTTGCCGTTCATCGCGCGCGTACAGGCGACGGCGTGCAATCGCATGTCCAACCAGTTGCGCACTTTTTTTACGGGAACCGACGGCCAGGCCGGCGGGACCCACTGATCGAAACCTCGAGGAGGTTCGCATGCGCACTCCACAAATTCTGAGCGCTGTCGTCACGGCGGCAATGCTCATTGCCGGCTGCGCATCGAACAGCGGCGGTGCTCCAATGCCCGGTCCCAGCGGCGGCGGCATGCCAGGCGGCAGCGGCGGCGGGATGCCGGGAGGAATGCCGGGCGGCAGCGGCGGCGGTTCACCTGGCGGCGGCGGCGGCATGCCGGGAGGCATGCCTGGCGGATCGCCCGGGGGAATGCCCGGAGGAATGCCTGGCGGTATGCCCGGAGGAATGCCGGGCGATCCCACGTCGATGCCGAGTAGTTTGCCCGGCGGATTGCCGGGTGAAAGCGGTTCGGGTAGTTCGGACGGCAGTTCGGCCGGAAAGCCCGATGGCAAGTCGGGAAGCGCGGGCACCGAAGGTCCGGGCGGCGAAGGCAGCGGTGGCGCGACCACCTCCGATGAACGCCGCAAGGCCGGCGAGAAGAGCCTCGACGATTCACTCGACGATTTCGACAAGACGCTCAAGAAAGAACAGGAGCGCGTGGCGAAAGAACGCGATGCGCGCGGCGGCAGCGCCGAAGGCGAAGGAGACGAGAGCGGCGATGGCTCCGGCGGCGATGACGCCGAAGGCGGCGGTTCCGCCTCGGGCGGCAAGGTGGCCCGCAACGGCGATCTGAAATCCGAAGGCAGCTCGAGCAGCGAATCCTCCGAAGGTGGAGAAGCCGGCGGCGAGAGCGGCAAGGCCGCCAGCGGCAGCGGCGCGGGGCACAAGAAACAGGTGCAGGGCAATGACGACGACATCGTCGCGCGGCGCCTGCGCAAGGCGGCCGAGGAAGAGACCGATCCGGAACTGAAGGAACGTCTCTGGAAGGAATACAACGACTACAAGAAGTCAGCGGGCTGAGTGTCGGAGATGCGCGCGAGGCGGACATGAAACTCAAACTACTTGCCGGGACGCTGCTGGTGCTTTCGTTCGCACTGGGCGGCTGTGTTACCTCGGAAACCAAGCCCATTCCGAAAATCGCCGCCAAGCAGGCGACGGTGCACATTCCCGAAACGGAGTTGCTCGACATCGGCATCCGCGTGTTCGACCCCGGCATTCCGAAGAACATCGAAGACGACGTCGAGGCGCTCGCGAAGAAGCGCATCTATCCCGATCTGCGCAAGGCCGAGGCGCGTTACATCCCGACGCTGTTGCGCGAGACTCTGGAAGAAACCGCGCAGTGGGGCGCGGTGCGCGTCATCCCGAACAACGCCGAGTTCGTGGATGTCATCGTCACCGGCCAGCTCATCGACTCCAATGGCGGATTCCTTTCGGTCGACGTGAGCGCGGTCGACGCGGCCGGACGCGTGTGGATCAAGGACAAGCGTTATCAGAGTCTCGTCGATCTCGGCGCGTACAAGACGACGGCGTCGTTGAAGGCGCGCGATCCGTTCCAGAACGTGTATTCCGAAATCGCGAACGACCTGGTGGCGGCGCGTGACCAGCTCACCGCGGTCGATCGCGAAAACATCCGCCGCGTCGCCAGTCTCAGGTTTGCCGAGGATCTCGCGCCCGATGCGATGGCGGGCATGACCGCCAAGGACAAGAACGGAATCACGCAGGTCGTGCGCATGCCGGCTGACGGCGACCCGACGCTCGGGCGCATCGAAAGAATCCGTGATCGCGACACCGCGGTTGTCGATACGGTCAACGATTACTACGCGAGCTTCCACGATTCGATGGAAGAGTCGTACGGGAGCTGGCGGCAGACCAGCTTCACCGAACTCGAGAAGGAAATGCGCGCGCGCTCGAGCGCGCGCACGCGCACTGTGCTCGGCGCCGCGGCGTTGATCGCCAGCATCTTCGCGCCCAACTCGTGCGCCTCGTACGACAGCTGCCGACTCAACAACGCCGCGCGCAATGCCGGCACGATGGGCGGCATTGCCGCCGTGCTCTCGGGCATCCGTAAATACGCCGATGCACGTGTGCATGCGGATGCGTTGAAAGAGCTCACGCAGAGCTTCCAGGCCGAAGTCGCGCCACAAGTCGTGGAAGTCGAAGGGCACACCCTGCGACTCACCGGTACTGCGGAAGACCAGTACCGAGAATGGCGCAAGCTGCTTCGGCAGTTATATGAAGAGGAGACCGGCGCCGCGGCCGCGCCTCCGCCGGCGCAGCCGGCGGCGAATCCAACGACCGCGACCAGCGCCGTGCCTCCCTCTGGCTGAAGTGACTAACCAGAACCAGGCCGGCACCAAGTTGTGCGGCCGCTTCGTGCTGATCGAAAAGCTCGGCGCCGGTGGGTATGGCGAGGTCTGGCGCGCGCGTGACGAACTGCGCGATACCGAGATCGCGCTCAAGATCCTCTATTCGCAGTTCGCGAATTCCGAGCCCGCGTGGCGGGTATTCGAGCGCGAGTTCACGCTGACCGCGCGCCTCAATCACCCCGGCGTCCTGCGCGTCTTCGAACCGGTGCGCGGCCCGGATGCAACCGTGCTGCCGATGGTGCTCGCCACGGGCGGCGATCTGCGGCAACTGCGTGGCGCTTCGTATACGCGCATCCTGCCGCTGCTCATCGACATCGCCGCGGCGCTCGAACATGCACACGCGCGCCGCATCGTGCATCGAGATTTGAAGCCTTCGAACGTGTTGCTCGACGGCGCCGGTCGGCCGCTGCTCGCGGACTTCGGCGCCGGCGCCACCGAAGGTGATGACACTTCGGGCCCGCCGGGCTCGCCGTTCTCCGCGAGCCCGCAGCAGTTGTCGGGCGAGCCCGCCCGTCCGGCGGACGACATCTACGGTCTCGGTGCGCTGGCGTACGAGTTGTTGTCGGGTTATCCGCCGTTTTATCCGGTCTTCGATGCGCGGCGAATCGCCACCGACCCGGTGCCGCGCCTGAAAGCCGTCAAGCCGATTCCGCCGCGCCTGGAAATGCTGGTCGCGTGGATGCTGGCAAAGACGAGCCGCGAGCGCCCGCCGACGATGCGCCACGTGGCCGATGAAATGAACGCCGTGCTGCAGGACACGCTCGGCCTGGAAAGCGCCACCGCGGACGTCGCCGAAGACAGCGAGGAGGCCATCCTCGGCGCCGAAGCGGAAAACATCACGCCCGCGGTCATGGCCGACGACGATCAGCCGGTGATCGCGCCGGTACGCGAGCTCGACGAGATCGATCCGTCGCTGCTGCCGCAGGTGGACGAGTTGCGCGCCGAGGTGGCGCGTGAACAGCGCTCGCGCACGCGCCGGCGCAACTGGATCATTGCCGCTGTGCTCGTGATCGCAACCGGCGCGGTGGCGGTCTTCCTGCCGCGAGTCGCCGAAGAACAGCACGTCGACATTGCCGCGCTCAAGTTGCCGGTCGGACCTTCGGCGAGCGAGCAGGCGATCGAGAAACGCGTGGAAGAACTGAACACGCAGCACACGGAACTCGACAAACGCGCCTCGGAACTCGATGCGCACGCCGCCGCGCAATGGGGCGGTCCGGAATTCGCGGCCGCCCGCAAGACCATCGACGATGCGCGTGGCCTGCTCGAACGGCGGCAGTACGACGCGGTCGCCGCCTCGCTCGCCGCGCTCGACAAGTCGCTCACGGAAATCGAAGCGCGCGTGCCCGCCGCGTTGTCGGCGCAGATCTCCGAGGGCAGCCGCGCGCTTTCGGCCGACGAATTCGAGAACGCGCGGCAGGCGTACGAAACCGCGCTGCGGATCGATCCGGGCAACGCGGACGCCAAGGCAGGACTCGAGAAAGTCGCCGTCGCCAGCGGCGTCGTGCCCACGCTCGCGGACGCCGAAAACGCGGAAGTGGCCAAGGACTACGCCAAGGCCCAGGCGCTGTTCGCCGACGTGCTCAAGCGCAATCCGGGCAACAGCACCGCGACCGAAGGTCTGGCGCGCGTCAACCGCACCGTGGCCAACAATGAATTCAACGCGGCCTTCGGCGCGGGACTCGCCGCGCTCAACGCCGGCCGCCTGACCGAAGCGCGCACCGAGCTCGACCGCGCGCGCAAGCTGCGGCCCGATAGCCCGGAGGTTGCCGCCGCCCTCACGCGCCTGGTGGACACCGGTTCCGGGCGCAGTCTCGCGGAGCTGGAGCAGCGCGCGGCCCGGCTCGCGGCCGAGGAACGCTGGACCGAGGCGCTCGCCATTTACGACGAAGCCCTGGCGCGCGATCCGTCGCTGCAATTCGCGCAGAAGGGTCGCGAGGCGGTGGCGCCGCGCGCGGAACTGGGTAAACGGCTGCAGGCCTTGATCGACAAGCCCGAACGCCTGGCGGAGGATAGCGTCCGGGTCGAGGCGCAGCGGCTGATCGCGCGGGCGCAGGACCTGCCGAACAAGGGTCCGGTGATCCGCTCGCAGGTTTCGCGCCTGGAACTCCTGCTGCCCACGTTCAATCAACCCGTCATGCTGGCGCTGGAATCCGACAACGTTACCGAGGTCGCCATCCAGCGCGTCGGATTCTTCGGCGCTTTCGAGAAGCGCCAGGTCGAGCTCAAGCCCGGCCGGTACACCGTGACCGGCAAACGCAGTGGCTTCCGCGATGTACGCCGGGAAATCACGGTTGCGCCCGGACAGGGTGAACAGATCATCGTCATCCGCTGCCTCGAACCGATCTAGCTCCGCGCCCATGGAACCGTCACTTTCATTCGATCCGAACATCGTCCTGCGCAGCTCGCAGGGCGAGACGCGTTTCGGCGCGCGCGTCGTGATCGATCCGGCGAACGGCGAGATGCGCGCGGATTTCGCGGAAAACTCCTCGCAGCCCGAAACTCCGCAGGCGACGCTGCGCGCGGTCTCGGGCCGCTGGTTGCTCGACGCCGCGCCCGAAGCGCGTATCGGCGTAAACGGCGTCGCGATCGGCGGCGCGCGCATCATCATCGCCGGTGACGTCGTCACGATCGCCGGCTCGCAACTGCTGGTCGAGGAAGCCACGCCGACCTCGCTCGCGTTGCGCCGCTTCGAACTCGAAGGAACCGAGACGCTGCCGCCCGTGGGCGACAGCGTGCAGTCGCTGGTGCCGCTCGGCGAAGACGTCGCCATCGACATGGGCGACGTGCCCGCGATCGATGGCGTCGCGCGCTCCCGCGCGCGTCGCGAGCCGCTCAACCGCTGGCACTACGTCGGCGGCGCGGTGGGCGTGCTGCTGTTCGGGTTGCTGGTGTTCTTCATGCTGCTCGAGACGGTCACCGTCGATCTGAAGCCGGCGGACGCACGTGTCGGCGCGGTCGGAAAATTCTCGTGGCAGTCCGCCTCGAGCGTGTTCGTATTCCCGGGCCAGCACACGCTGCAGGCGCGGCGCGAAGGATTCCGTCCCGCCGAAGTGAGCGTGGACGTGCAACGCGGTCAGCCGGCGCAGGTGTTGCTGCACCTGGTCAAACTACCCGGCAAGCTCGAGGTCGACACCGGCGGCGTCGCCGCGCAGATCTCCGCCGACGGCGCGCCGATCGGCACGGTGCCCGGCATCGTCGACGTGCCGGCCGGCGAGCGCACACTCACCTTCAAGGCGCCGCGTCATCTCGATCACATGCAGCGTGTCGTCATCACCGGTGGCGGTGAACATCAGACGCTCAAGGTCGCGCTCAAGCCCTCGTTCGGCGTCGTCAACATCACATCGGTCCCGGCGGGCGCGACGGTCGAGGTGGACGGCAAGACCGCGGGCGTCACGCCGGCGAAGATCGAAATGGATGCCGGCATGCGCCGCGTGCAGATTTCGTCGCCCGGACTACGCCCCTGGACTTCGAGCGTCGCCGTGACCGCGGGCGCCGCGTCGACCATCGGCCCGGTCGAACTCGGCGCGGCCGACGCGCGCGTCACGGTCCGATCCGTGCCGTCCGGCGCGCAGGTGACGACCGGCGGCACGTTCCACGGCGTCACACCCGTCACCATCGACCTGTCACCCGGCGCCTCGCACACCATCACCGTCGCGCGCGCCGGTTATGCACCGTGGACGCGCGAGGTCTTCGCGGAGGCCGCCAAGGAATCCACGCTCGATGCGCGGCTCTCGGCGTTGCTCGTCGACGTGCGTATCGAGGGCGAGCCGGCCGACGCCGAGGTATTCCTGAACGGCGTGTCGCGTGGCAAGGCGCCGGTGTCCGTCTCGCTGCCCGCGAGCCGCCACAAACTCGAAGTGCGCCGCGAGGGTTACGACTCCTTCTCGAGCGACCTGGTGCTCGCGCCGGGCATCGGCCGCACCATCTCTTACAAGCTGATCAATCCCAAGGACATCGTCGGCAATTCACCGGCGCGCATCACGACGAAGTCGGGCATCCGGCTGATCATCGTTCCGGGCGGCACTTTCGTCGCGGGTACGGATCGTCGCGAACAGGGCCGGCGGCCGAACGAGGGCAGCCACACGGTGAATCTGCTGCGGCCGTTCTACATGGGCGAGCGTGAAATCACGAACGCGCAGTTCCGCAAGTTCCGCGAGACCCACAACTCCGGCGCGATCGGCACGCAGTCGCTGGATCTCGACAAGCAGGCGGTGACGCGGGTCACCTGGGACGACGCCGCGGAATTCTGCAACTGGCTATCTACTGAAGAAGGTCTGCCACCGGCCTATCAACCCGTCGATGGCGGCGGTTTCAGGCTGACGATACCCGTGACCAACGGATACCGGCTGCCGACCGAGGCGGAGTGGGAGTACGTGGCGCGCGCCGCCAGCACCGGCAAGCCGCTCAAGTATCCCTGGGGCAAGGATCTGCCGGTGCAGTCCGGCACCGCGAACGTCGGCGGCAGCGAGGCGCTCGACTTGTTGGGCGCGGCGCTCGCCGGCCACCAGGACGAATTCCCCGCGGTCGCGGCGCCGGCGCTGTTCGCGCCGAACGCGCTCGGCTTCTACGACTTCGCCGGCAACGTGTCCGAGTGGGTCAACGACCGCTATCTCTCGTACGTGCCGTCGACTCCGCAGACCGATCCGCTCGGTCCCGACGACGGCAAATTCCACACCTTCCGCGGTTCGAGCTGGCGCACGACGACCACCGGAGAAATGCGTTTCCCCTGGCGCGAGGGCGGCGCTTCGGCCAGTGACTCGATCGGCTTCCGCGTGGCGCGTTACGTCGCGCCGAACGCGCCGCAGTAGGTAGACAACATGCGAAACATCATCTTCACCCTGTTCGCGATAGGACTGGCGGCCTTCGCCGCGATGGCCGCGACCACGTTCGTGCTCAACACGCCGATGCGTATCGGCCCGCCGGCCGGCACCACCACGCAAACCACTTCGCCGCAGGCGCCGGCGCCGGCCCCGAGTGACAAACCCGCGCCTTCCGAGCCCGGGACTCCCGCTCCGGCTCCCGCTCCGGAGGGCGGCACACCCGACAAGTCGGCGCCCGCCACGCCGGGCGCAGCCGCGCCCGCGGGCGAAGAGGAAGCGGACAAGGATCCCTACGAAGGCATCGCACCCGAGGAATTGCCGCCCGATCTGCAGTACAGCGCCGACTCGAGCGTGAGTTTCCCGACCAACATCTGAATATGTACGGCCTGCACTTCGACCACCACATGCTGTCCATCGCCCGCGATGGCGAGCTCGTTGCGCACGAGCCGCTCGCGGTCGAGACGGCGGAGCGCGATCCGCGCTTCGGACGCGCCGCGCTGGCGGCCGCGCGCGGCCGGCCGAACGAGGTGTCGCTGGGTCACTGGCGCGAGTTGGGCCGCGATGAAAATGCCGCGCGCCATGTCGCGGTCGAGGTGCTCGCACACCTGCGGGCGTTGGGCGTGAACGAACGCATCGACGCCGTGGTGGCGGTGCCCGCCGGCCTCGATGCGCTGGAGCTCGCGAGCCTGCGCGGCGCGTTGAGCGCGGCCGGCTGCGACGTGCGCGATTTCGTCGATGCCGCGACGCTCGCCGCGGCCGCCGTGGCGGAGCGTCATCACTACGTGCTGATCGACGCCGGCTGGCGTTCCGCGACCGCCACGCGAGTCGCGGGCGGCGCCAATTGCACTTTCGAGGAATCCTTCAAGAGCGAACGCGCCAACCTGCTCGACGTATACGATTCGTGGCTGACTACCGTCGCCGCGGTCATGGTGAAGAACACACGCTTCGATCCGCTCATGACGCTCGAGGTCGAACAACGATTGTTCGCCGATCTGCCCGCCTTCGTCGCGCAGGCCGCCACGCATGGCAAGGTCGAAGCATTCGTCGAAGCCGATGGAGCGCGGTTTGCCGTGGAAGTCGAGGCGGCATTGTTCGCCGAGGCCGCCGCGCCTTTCTACCGCGAGCTCGCGCGGCTGGCGCGTTCGGCGCGCATCGCGGGGCAGGGCGCGGCGCTGGTATTGCCCGCCGAATCGCGCCGCTGGCCGGGATTTCTCGCGCGCCTGCTCGAGGCCGAGCAGGACGGTCTCGTGATCGCGCCCGCCGGATTGGCTGCGGTAGCCGCCTCACTCCAGGCGGCGGATCCGAATCTCTCACCGCGGCTGCGCCGGCACGTTGCGCGTATCGCGGATCACAGCCTGGCCGGCGACGTCGAATACATCGCGCCGGTGACGCCGTCCGCGGGGCGTGGACTGCCGGTGACACACATCCTGTTCGGCGGCGATTCGATGCGTTTTCCGGATCTCGGACTGGTCATCGGCACCGAGGAGGTGGCGAACGAACCGCGCATCGTGCTGCCGCGCGCGGCGGCGGGTGTATCGCGCCGTCATTGTTCGCTGCGGCGCGAAGGTGAACGCACCGTCCTGATCGATCACAGCCGTCACGGCACCTGGGTCAATGGCGCGCGCGTGCGCGAGCGCGCCACGGTGCGGCCCGGCGATCGCGTGCGTGTCGGCACGCCCGGCGTCGAGTTCACGTTGATCTCCGCCGCGGCCTTCGCGCCGCCGGCCCCGAGTCCATCGAATGAAGGCGCCACATGAAGAAGAAGCGCCGCGCCTTCGAAGTTTTCACGCTGTCGTTCCTCGACTGCATCTGTTGCGGCTTCGGAGCGGTGGTCCTGTTCTACACGATCGTGCAGGCGCAGGCCGGCGCGCAGGAAATCCTGCGCATCGATCAGCTCACGGGCGAGGTGAACAAGCTCGAAGAGGAAGTGCTCGAGGGCACGAAGAACCTGGTGATCTTGCGCAACTCGCTCGAGAAGACCGATGAGGACGCGGCCGAGGCGAAGGCGCGCGCGCTGCGCGTCGCGGCGGAGCTCAAGCAGCGCCGCGAGCAGTCTTCGTCGATGGACGAGGAGAGCGTCGCGAAGCGTGAACACATCAACAAGCTCATGGCCGACATCAAGTCGCTCGAAGAGGGCGTCAAGCGCCTGCAGGGCGGCGCGCTCGACCGCGGCCCCGCCGGCACTCGCGTGAAGGCGTTCCGCGGCCGCGGCGACCGGCGCTACATCAGCGCGCTGAAGGTGAAGGGCAAACGCATCATGGTGCTGCTCGACACCTCCGCCAGCATGATGGACGAGGACCTCGCGAAGATACTGCGCCTGCGCAACCAGCCCGAGGCGATGCGGCGTTCGGCGCTCAAGTGGCGCCGCGCGCTCGACATGGTCGAATGGGTCAGCGCGCAGCTGCCCGACAACAGCGAGTTCCAGGTCTACGGCTTCAACGTGAAGTCGCGCGCGGTGCTGGGCGACACGCACGGCAAATGGCTGTCGTCGAGCGATCCGCGCGTGATCAACAACGTGCTGACCGCGGCGCGCAACATCACGCCCGCGGACGGCACGAGTCTCGTGAACGCGTTCCTGACGCTGCGTACCATCTCGCCGCAACCCGATCAGATCATCCTGATCACCGACGGCCTGCCGACGCAGGGCTCGGTGCCGCCGTCGCGCAAGTTCATCAACGCGCGTGACCGCGAAAAACTCTTCAACGACGCGATGAAAACGATGACGCGCGATCTGCCGATCGACGTCGTGTTGCTACCGATGAAGGGCGATTTGCCCGCCGCGAATGCGTATTGGCAGCTGGCCCGCCGCACCGGCGGTTCGTACGTCGTGCCCTCGCGCGACTGGCCATAAGGAAAAGGAACACGTCATGGCACTCGGCAGGCGCCGCGAATTCGAAGTCTTCACGCTGTCGTTCCTCGACTGCATCTGCTGCGGCTTCGGCGCGATCATCCTGTTGCTGGTGCTGACCGACGTCGGTCAGCCGATCGTCATCGAACGCAGCGAGAAAGATCTCAAGGGACAGATCGACGCGTTGCAACGCCAGTTGTTCGACCTGCGCGGCGAGACCGAAATGCTGAACCGCGAGATGCAGGGGCGCGTGAAGGCGCGCGACGCGGAGCAGACACGCGCGGCCGCATTGTCGATCGATCTCAACAAGATCCGCGGCGAGTTCAAGGCCAGCAAGGGCGATGCCACGGTCGCGAACATCGTCGAGACCGAGCTGGTCGCCGCGCACCAGACGCTGACCGCCGAAATGCAGCGGCTGCTCAAGAACGCGCCGAAGAAGATAGACACCGTCATGCAGGTCGGCGGCATTCCCGTGGACAGCGAATACATCATCTTCGTGATCGACACGTCGGGCAGCATGCAGGCCGACAACTGGGAGAACGCCCAGAACGTCATGAAGGAAATCCTCGACATCTATCCGACGGTGAAGGGCATCCAGATCCTCGATGACGAGGGCAAGCCTATGTTCCCGAGCACGCGCGGCCAGTGGCTGCAGGACACGCCCGCGCAGCGCGCGCGCGTGTTGTCGACCATGGTCAACTGGAAACCCTTCAGCAACTCGAGCCCGGTCGAAGGGATCGGCGCCGCGGTGCAGTACTGGTGGGCGGCCGACAAGAAGATCAGCGTGTATGTAATCGGGGACGATTACACCGGCGCCTCGAACGAGGCGGCGCTCGCGGCGGTGCGTAAATACAACCCGCTCGACCGGCAGGGGCGGCGCCGCATCCGGATTCATGCCATCGGAATGCCGGCGGGCGCGAGTTCGCCGCCGTTTATCAACGCGCGTTTTGCTGGTCTAATGCGGGCCATGTGCGACGAAAACGAAGGCACTTTCGTGGGTCTCACGATCGGCGGCCCGAGCTGCGTGATCAAGGTCGACGTGCTCGGTCAGCCCCGTTGCATCAGCTAGCAAGATAGTTAGTCACCACCTCGCATCCAGCCAGGTTCAAACATGCATCCGCGCCGCCACCAGTTTTATCTCCTTTCCGCGGCCTGCGTGCTGCTGTTCGCCGGCTGCATGAAGGTCGCGGTGCGGCCCGAGGGCGAATTGCCCGATGCGCTGATCGTCGCGACGCCCGCGAAGGTGGGTGTGGTCGTTTCGAATGAGACGGCCAACTACACTCACAAGGAGACGCGCGCCAGCGTGGACTACGAAGCGCAGCTCGGACCCTCGCACAAACACATGTTCGAGCAGGTCTTCAAGCAGTCGTTCACGCAAGCGCTCATGTTCGACAGCGTCGACGCGGCGCGCCTCGAGCCCGGGCTGCTGGCGATCTTCGAGCCGCGAATCGAACAGTTTTCGTTCGCGATGGCGAAGGAAACGGGCGGCGTGTACTGCGCGGTCACCATCCGCTACCAGATCCTCATCTACGCGCCGACCGGCGAACTCATCGACACGTTGACGCTCACCGGTTATGGCAGCGGACCCGCGCCCGCGATCGGCAATGGTGAAGAAGAACTCGGCGTCGCCGGCTACGCGGCGATGCGCGACGCGGCGGCGAAATTCCTCACGCAGTTCACCTCGCTCGAGGTGGCGAAGCCGTTGCTCGCTTCACAGGCGCTGAAGCCAAAAGTGGCGGTGGCGTCCGATGATCCGAGCGCGGCGGCCATGCCGGCCGATGTGGCGATCGAAGCCGTGCCGATCAACGATCCGCCGGTCGTGAAGACGCAGCCGCCGCCGGCTCCACCTACTCCGGTTTCTTCTCCGCCGGCGGCTCCTCAGGACTCTGAGGCTTCTCCGCCTCCGGAGACTCCGCCGCCCCAGCAGATGGCTTCGCCGGTGTTTCAGTCGAAGGCTGTGACGACGCTTTGACCATCACGCGTTCCTGGAACGAAACGTTGGGCGTGGCGACCGCCGCGCCGTTTTCGATGCGCGGCGCGTAGCGCGAACGCTTCATCGATCCCACCGCGTTGCGAACGATCGATTCGGGCACGTCGGTGGTCGGTGAGGTCACATTCTCGAGCCGCCCGTCGCGTTCGACGGTGAAGCGCAGCTCGACCACCTTGACGACCGATTCGGCCGGATCGAGCTGCGAACGATCCACGCTGCTGACCGACGGCCGGTACGCGAGCACCCGCGGCGTTTCGAGCATTGACGTGTCACCTGCCGCGGCAAGGGACTGCCACGCATCGGCGTAGGTTTCATACGCTCGACGGGTGGCATTCGTCACCAGGTACCAGTCGGCGAGATCGGTGAGTACTTCGCCGCGCATCTTCTGGTCTACCGGCGTATTCGAATCGATCACCTGCAGCGCGGTGGTGAGCGTGCTCTCGCCGCGCCGCTGCTGTGTGCCGTCCTGGATCACGGGCGCGCCGGTGGTGCCCGAATTGAACGTGGCGCCGGCGTCGGCGCCCTCCGCCCCATAGAACAACTCGAGCCGGTAGGAACGCGCGATACCGCGCAGCGGCCCCACGCGGCGCGGGTCGTTCGGCGGCGCATTGCGCGACAGTATGCTCAATGCGCGGTCGTAGGCGTTGCGCTCGCTCGTGAAGCGGCGGTCGTATTCGTACCAGCGCGCGACCTTGTCGAGCCGGTCGAGCAGTTTGACCGAGGCGCGGCCATAGGCCGCTTCCTCCACACGCAGTGCGTACAGCGCTTCCTTTTCGGCCTCGAGATAACGACCGGTGGAGGCATAGGCGTCGATCAGCGGATCGATGAATTCCACCTGGCCGATGTTGTAGAGACCATCGGTATTGCGCGACAGGTCCGCCGCACGCTTCAGGGCGACGACCGCCGACTCGGGATCGTTGTTGCCGAGGAAGGAGATGCCCAGGCCATGCAGTGGGCGGATCTGCTGTTTGTCCGCGATCGTCGATTTCGCCTGCAGGATGCGCAGGGCGCGCTGGTAGTTCTCGATCGCGGCAGGGTAGTTGCCCAGCTTGTAGTAAACCGTGGCCAGGTTGGTCAGCGGATTGGTGAGCACCAGCTCTTCGGTGCCGAACTGTTCCTCGGTGAGCAGGACCAGGCGTTCGGCCAGCGGCTGCGCCGCGGCGTATTGCCGCGCGTCGTATTGCGAGCGGAAATCCTTGTAGACGGCGACGCGTTCGGCGTCGGAGACGGCGAAAGCCGGTGTGATGAAACCGGCGATGAGGGAGGCGCCGAGCCAGCCCAAATTTATGCGTGCGCGCATGACGTCACGACTGTACCGCTTTTCAAACGGCCATTGAACTAAAGACACGGGACGTCGCCCTCCTACAGAATGGTGGCGCTAATCTGGGATATTTTTCAGTCACCAAGGAGGTCGAATGTCCCGGCAAATCGGCTATGTCGTAGGAAGTCTTCGTGCGGAGTCCGTCAATCGCAAGCTGGCGAATGCGGTGATCCGGCTTGCCCCGGCGGACTTCCACTTCAAGGAACTGCGGATCGGCGACCTGCCGTTGTACAACCAGGACGACGATCGCAGTCAGGCGCCGGAAGTCCAGCGCTTCAAAGCCGAGTTGCGCGCGGTGGACGCCGTCATCTTCGTGACGCCGGAATACAACCGGTCGATACCCGGAGTCCTCAAGAACGCGATCGACCACGCCTCGCGCCCCTATGGCCAGAACGCCTGGAGCGGAAAGCCCGCCGGGGTCATCGGCGCCTCGATCGGACAGATCAGCACCGCGGTGGCCCAACTGCACCTGCGCACGATCCTGGCCTATCTCGACATGCCGACGCTCGGCCAGCCCGAGGCCTACGTACACGTGAAGGACGGCTTCTTCGATGAAGCCGGCAACATCGCGCATCCGGAGACTCGCAAGTTCCTGCACGGGTGGATGGACAAGTACGCCGCCTGGGTGAAGCGCCTCACCGGCTAGCAAACCGGGAACTTGTTAAGCTCACGCGCGTGAGCACCACTCCCCGAATTGCCCTGCTGGCCGGCGCCACCGGTCTCGTGGGCGGCTACCTGCTGAAGACCCTGCTGGATGCGCCCGACTACTCGCGCGTGTACGCACTCACTCGTCGGCCGCTCGGCAGGGAGCATCCGAAACTCGCCAACCGCATCGTGATCTTCCCGCGCATGGCGGAGCAGATCAAAGGACTCACGGCGCAGGATGCGTTCTGCTGCATCGGCTCGACGCTTGCCGAGGCCGGTTCGCAGGAGGCCTTCCGCGCAGCGGACGTCGATGCGGTGTTGTACTTCGCGCGCGCGGCGCGCGCGGTGCAGGTCACGCGTTTCGTGGTCGTGTCGTCGGTGGGCGCGGATTCGGGCTCGAAGAAATTCTACCTGCGCACCAAGGGTGAGATGGAAGAGGCCGTCGCCGATCTCGGCTTTGCTTCGGTCGACATCCTGCAGCCGAGCTTGTTGTTAGGGCCGCGAAAGTCGCTGCGCATGATGGAGCTCACCGGCAAGTTGCTTGCACCGATCATCAGCCCGCTGCTCACGGGCGCGCGCGAAGCTTTGCGGCCCATCGAGGCCGAAACGGTCGCCCGCGCCATGCTCGGTGTTGCGCGCGGTGGCCGGCGTGGCGTCAACCGCTACACCCATGGCGCGCTGCGCCAGCTGGCCGAGGTGCGCCCCGCGCAACCCATTCCGGTGCAAAGCCCCAAAACCGGCTCCGTCTGATTGGTTCGGGCCCTGGGGCTCCGCGCAACCGTGACGCGGCGCGCATTTGCGCACGGCTGCATTTCGTAAAGTCCCCTCGTTGCCGGCACGTTCCCATGACGTGGCATCGACGCAACCCACGTCCAGGAAATGATGAGTTCCAATCCGAACAGCTCTGTTCTGCGCAGCGGACTCACTCGCCGTTTGTGGGCGATCATCGCGCTCGCAATGCTGATTCCGGTCGGCCTCTCGTTGCTCACGCGCTGGTTCGATGCCGAAGAGCGGCGCGTCAGTCTGCAGAATCTCGAGCTGGTCGCGTTGTCGCGCGAAAAAGCCTCGATACTGCTGTTCGATTCCCAGGCGATGCCCAGGGAATTCACCGACGGGCTGGACGGGCGCTACCTGGCCGTGCTCGATACGGCCGGCGGGGTGCGCTTCACCAGCAGTCCCGTGCCGGACGAACTCGGCCAACTCTTCAGGCGCCGCGCGCCGCACGCGGTTCAAGCCCCTGGCGGCACGACGGTGCTCGCGTGGTTTGCCGCGGGCCGCGAGTGGCGCGGCGCGATGACTTACGTCCCCGCGCGCGATCCCGCGGATGCGCTCTCCGCGAGCGTCGTCGTGGCGTTCGCGCCGGAAGTGACCTTCGGCGCAACCCTCGCGGAGCTCGCGCCTAAAACGCTCGGTCTTCTCGCGTTGACCATCGTGCTCGCATTCGCAGTCGCCGCGATCATCGCCGAGCGTTACCTGCCGCCGCTGCGCGCGTTGCAGCGCGGACTGGCGCGCCTGCGCGAGCGCCGCTTCGACACGCTGCCGCGGTTTTCGATCGACGAGTTCGCGCCGCTCGAGCGCGAGTTCAACCTCACCTCGATGTCCCTGCAGCGCGACTGGCGCGCCTTCGAGATGCTCGGTGAAGTCGATCGGGCGCTGCTTGCGGCGAGCGAGATAGACCGCGCGCTCGATGTCGTGTTGCCGAAATTCCGCGACCTCACGCGCAGCCATTGCGTCGGCGTGATCCTGCTGGACCCGACCGCGCACTCGCACGGGCGTCTCTTCACCGCCGCGCTCGGCGCCGAAGAACTTCCGGTGCAGCGCGTGACCTTCGATCCGGCCATGCTGGCCACGGTGCGCGAAGCGACCGACGGCCTGACTATTGCCCGCGCGGAAGAGAGCCGCCACGCGTTCCTCACATCCATGCGCGATGCGGGCGCGGAATTCTTCTGGATCTGGCCCGTGGTCGATGATGATCGCCTGAGCGCGATGCTGGTCGTCGGATATCACGGCGAACCGGTGCGCGATTCGGCGGTGGCGACTTACGGCGCGGCGTTCGCCGAGCGGCTGCGCGCGGTGCTTTCGAACAGCGCGCGCGACGAACGGTTGTATCGCCAGGCGCATTACGACCCGCTCACGCAGTTGCCGAACCGCGCGTTGTTCCGCGACCGGCTCTCGCAGGAACTCGCCGCGGCCGCGACCGGCCTCACGCGTGGCGCGCTCATGTACGTCGACCTCGATCACTTCAAGCGCGTCAACGACACGCTCGGTCACGGCGCGGGCGATCAGCTGCTGTCGATCGTGGCGCATCGCCTCAAGGCCTGCACGAAGGAGGGCGACACCGTCGCGCGACTGGGCGGCGACGAATTCACCGTGCTGCTGCGTAACGTCGGCGACGGCGACACGGTGCGGCAGATCGCCGATCGAGTGATCCGCTCGCTGGCGCTGTCGGCCAATCTCGCCGGCCGCGACTACCAGATGCGCGCCAGCGTTGGTGTCACGATGTTTCCCGACGACGGCGTGGATCTGGAGGATGTGATCCGCCAGGCCGACCTCGCCATGTATCGCGCCAAGGCGCAGGGCCGCGGCCGCGCCGTGTTCTTCGAACGCGAGATGGCGCAACGCCGCACGAGCTTCACGGACTCCGGCCTGCACCGCGCGCTGCGCCGGCGCGAGTTCGCGCTGTTCTACCAGCCGCAATTTTCACTGGCCGACAACCGGCTGTGCGGGGTCGAGGCGCTGCTGCGCTGGCAGACTCGTTTCGACGGCATCAAACTACCCGGCGAATTCATTCCCGCCGCCGAACATTCCGGTCTCATCACCGACATCGGCGGTTTCGTGCTCGACACCGCCTGCGCGCAATACGCGGAGTGGGTCGCAGCGGGCGTGGCGCCGCGCAGCTTCTCCGTGAACGTTTCCGTGCAGCAGCTCAAGGACACAGGTTTCGTGCGCATGGTGCAGAAGGCGCTGGATCAACATCGCATCCAGCCCGCCAGCCTCGAGCTCGAACTCGTGGAGTCCGTGCTCGCCGACGCCGAGGTCGACGAGCCGCTGCGCGCGGTCGCCGCGCTCGGCGTGAAACTCGCGCTCGATGACTTCGGTACGGGGTATTCCTCGTTGAACTACCTGCGGCGTTATCCCGTGCACACGGTCAAACTCGACCGCAGTTTCCTCGACGAGGTGCCGCAGAACGAATCCGCCGGTGCGCTGGTCGAATCCGTCATCACGATGGCGCACACCCTCGGAAAACGCGTAACGGCCGAAGGCGTGGAAACGAGCGGACAGCTCGAATTCCTGCGCTCGCGCGGCTGCGAGTCCGCGCAGGGCTACTATCTCGCTCGCCCGATGTCCGCCGCCGCACTCACCGAAATCCTCGAATCGCGTGGACCGGGTTCCGAGATCGGCGATGCCCGCGCCGCCAGCTAGAAAACGGGGGCAAATTCATTTGGGACGGATCTGGAGATCCATTCCATTTGGATTCATCCCTGCCTTTCTGCTCGCCGGTTGCGCATCGTCGCCGCCACCACAAAATCCCGTGCCTCCCATCCATGCGCCCATCTCCTCGGTGCCGATTCCTCCCATCGACGCATGGGACGGCACCAACGGAGCGATCCGCGACCGCGGCACACTGCTCGCGGATTTCGCCCTGACGCTGCGCGGCACGCCATATCGCTATGGTGGCGCGACGGTCGAGGGTTTCGATTGCAGCGGCCTGGTGTTCTTCGCGCACCGTCGATTCGGGCTGCTCGTGCCGCGAACTTCGCGTGAACAGGCGGAGCGCGCCGTGCTCGTGAAGCGCCGCAAACTCGAACGCGGTGATCTCGTGTTCTTCCGCATCGGCAGCCGCAACGTCAATCACGTCGGAATCTACATCGGCGACGATCAGTTCGTTCACGCGCCCGGAAAAGGAAAACCGGTGACGATCGATTCGCTCGACGATGAGTACTACGAAAAGCGTTTTGAGTCGGCCGGCCGCTATTGGAACCAGTCTGCCCAGTAGCAGAGGGCTTCGAACCGAGCGCCGCGCGATCGCGCGTGCGCTCCAACGAGGGCGACCCCCGTAACACGAACTTATGTCGTATGCGCTGTGCAGCAAAAATATTTCGGTCTCTGTTCTGCGACAGGGTGCTCAGTTCACTCGTTGACCGTATATCAGTGCGTTCGCACACTCCGCCGGGAGTGAAAAAAGATCGCGTTCGGGAAGGAACGCTTTCTGCAAAGGCCGTCGGGGAAAAAACAGCGCAATGAGTGCCAAACCAGAATTCGTCGTCAACAACCTGACGCGGCCTACCGGAGCTGCCACGGGCGGCTTTGTAATCAACCTGACGTCCTCGACCACGCCCATGGCGCTGTCGCAGCCGAAGGACCCGACTCTCGCGCAATTCACCTTTTTCGTGAGCCGTCGACTCGAAGACGGCCGCGAGCGCTTCCGTCTGCACATGGGGTATTTCGAAACCCTGCAGTCCGCGGAAGAAATGCTGACGATCGTTCGCGATGTCTATCCGCAGGCCTGGGCCGGCGAAGCGCCCGGCAAGAAGCTGCGCGCCAATGCCGCGGCCAACACTGCCGCCGCGCCGCAAAAGTCACCGGCAGCGCCAGCCCGCGCCGCGGCTCCGCCGCCGCCACCCCCCGTTGCGAAGAGCGCGCCGCCGCCGGCGCCTCCCCCGGCCGCACCGGCAATCGCCGCGAAGCCCGCGCCGCAGCCGCCCGCGCCGAAAGCCCCTGTTCAAAAAAGCGTGGCTCCGCCGCCGGCGCCCGCGTTCGAAGAACCATTCCTGCTGTCCGACGACGCACCGTCATTCAAGCCGGTCGACGTTCCGGTCATACATCCGCCGGCGAAGCCGGTAGTTAGCCCGCCGCGCGCCGCCGCGCCCGCGCCGAAGCCGGCGCAGAAACCGGTGCAGAAGCCGGCCCAGAACTCGATGCCGAAGCCGCCGGCCGCCCCCGCGAAAGCCGCCGCGCCGAAACCCGCCGCGCCGCCGGTGGCCGCGAAGCCCGCCACCCCGGCCAGGCCGCCCGTGGCCGCGCCGAAGATCGCCGCGCAGGTCACCGCACCCGCTTTCCAGGCCGCCACGCCGGCCGCGCCCAAGGCTCCGCCGCCGGAACCCACGGTGCAGATGCCCGCGATTTCGCAGCAGGCGGCCGCCCTCTCGAACGTTCGCCAGGTCATCGAAGAACTCGACGATCTATCGGACACGCAGACGATTCGCCTGCTCGAGCGCCACACGCCGTTTCGCGAAGGTTCGCGCGAGGCCGATGTCGACGAAGCGATTCGCGTCATCAAACCCGAAGACACCGTGGCGATGCAGGCCATCAAGGCCGAGGTCAAGCGCAACGCGCCGGTGTTGTTCGCCGTGCAGCTCGACTGGTCGGTGACGCCCTTCGACATGACGAAGATTCCGCCGCTCGCGATTTTCAATGCGTACACGCTGTACACGACCGAAGCGAACCGCGAAGGACGCGCCTGGTACGGCCTGCGCCTCGGATTCTTCAGCGACGCGGTGTCCGCGAAGCAGGTCGCGTATTACGTGCGCTCGGATTTCAAGACTGTCTCCGTCGTCCCCGTGACGACCATCGAGAAGGAACGCGCCACCGATCTCAACGCCTCGCGCAGCGGGATCTACAAGGCCGCGAACATCAAGGAAGTGCCGGCACCGACGCCGGAGTCCATGACCACCGGG
This sequence comes from Alcaligenaceae bacterium, assembly GCA_036677145.1. Classification (GTDB taxonomy): domain Bacteria; phylum Pseudomonadota; class Gammaproteobacteria; order Steroidobacterales; family Steroidobacteraceae; genus CADEED01. Next base: position 31,946 of record JAKFFF010000047.1, on the reverse strand, counting down.
AACGAGAGCGGCGTCTTCCAGCTGCTCGAAGACGACATGCCGGCCCACATCGAACAGGATGTCGACGGCGAATCCTCACCGCGTTTCAGCAAGCCCGCCGCGCCCTCCGCGACGCCGGCCGCGAAGCCCGCGGCGCCCGCGGTCAGCGCGGATGCCGGCAAAGCCGCCGCGAAGCGCAAGACCACATCCAAGGGCACGCGCCGCGATGCGCATGCGCCGACCGACGAAGAGACACTGGATCAAACGCTGGAAATCCTGGGCGCCAACTCGCTCGAGATCACCAACGACAACACGAACGACACCGGCGTGCGCCATCTGCGCGTGAAGATCGACAAGAAGGGTTCGAAGTTCGCGTCGCTGATCGATCGGTTGTCGGGCAAGAAGTAAGCGCCTTCAGGCGCGCGCCCATTCGTCGAACCACTCGCGCGACGCGCGGGTGTGCAACAGGATCAGCGCTCCTGCGCCGATGAGCATCTGCGATCCAGCCAGCACCGCGGTGGTCGCATTCTGCGTGTACACGCGAAACCCCGCCGAAAAGAAATCCCACCACAGCAGGATGACGAGGACGCTCGCGACATTCACAATCGTGACGAGCCAGCGCATCCAGTTGCGGCCGGCGCGCAGCTTGCGCGTGATCCACCAGGTCACCAGGAATCCGATTGTGAGCGCGATGAGGAATCCGACGACCATGGATCCCCAGTAGTTCGTGCCCGCCAGGCGGAAGGTGTTGATGATTTCGGGCAGCGTCCCGACGCCGTAGCTCAGCCAGAAAAGCACGCACGCGACTTCGACGTCCCGGCAGGGCGCGATCCCGTCCGCCGATGCGGAAATATCACGGACCGGTGACTTGGGCGGCGCGTAGGGATTCTGCCCGGGCGCCGTATCGTTCATTTCTTTCCGAACAGCGCGTCCAGTGCCGCGCGCGACGCGTCCACTGCCGCGACGTCAGGCGCGACGTAGGCGCCCACCTTCGGCTTGAAGTGATCGCAGAAATTGGCTGTCGTCTTGTCGCGCACTTCCTCCGCCGTCGGCTCGCGGCAATGTTTCGCGACCCGCGTGTCGTATTCGACGCACATGCGGCACACGTGCAGCTCGCTGTGACAGGCCTTGCACTCGTCGAGCCGGCGCAACGGCAGCGAGAGCGCCTCGAGCGAGGCGCCGCATTTCCAGCAGGTGAGGCCATGTGCCATGGCTGCGAAGCTTAGGACGCGCTGCGACGTCCGGACAAGAAGTCCTTGAGCACCGCCCCGGTGTGCGACTGTGCCGCGCGCGCGATGATCGCGGACGGTGGGCCCGCCGCCACCACCTTGCCACCGCCGGCGCCGGCTTCGGGTCCCATGTCGATGATCCAGTCGGCCTCGGCCATGACGTCGAGGTTGTGCTCGATCACGATGACGCTGTTGCCGACGTCGACCAGCCGATGAAGCACGTGGATGAGTTTTTCCACGTCCGCCATGTGCAGACCGACGGTGGGCTCGTCGAGCACGTACAACGTGTGCGGCGCTTTCTGGCGCGGGCCGCGCCGCTCCTCGCCGCGTACCTTCGCGAGTTCGGTCACTAGTTTGATGCGCTGCGCCTCGCCGCCGGAGAGTGTCGGGCTGGGTTGGCCCAGTGTCAGGTAGCCGAGACCCACGTCCTGCATCAGCCGCAGCGCGTGGTGGATGGAAGAGTGCGCCGCGAAGAACTCGACCGCATCGTCGATGTTCATCTCGAGCAGATCGCCGATGGACTTGCCGCGCCACAGGATGCTCAGCGTTTCGGCATTGAATCGGCGGCCGCGGCAGGAGTCGCACAACACCTTCACGTCGGGCAGGAAGTTCATCTCTATGGTCTGCATGCCCTGGCCTTCGCAGGCTTCGCAGCGGCCGCCGGACGTGTTGAAGCTGAAGCGGCTGGTGGTGTAGCCGGCGATCTTCGCCTCGGTGGTGTTGGCGAAGATCTTGCGGATGTCGTCCCAGAAGCCGATGTAGGTGGCCGGGCAGGAGCGCGGGGTCTTGCCGATCGGCGCCTGGTCGACCTCGAGCACGCGGTCTATGAGTTCGGCGCCACGCACGGCGGCGACACCGGTCAGCTCGGGTAGTTTGGCGCTGCGCGCGCCCTTGTATGGATGCTTGGCAACCAGTCGCTTGAGGTTCGCATACAGGACATCGCGCGCCACGGTGCTCTTGCCGGAGCCGGAGACCCCGGTGATCACGCATAACCGTCCCACCGGGATCGAGATGTTTTCCTTCGACACGTTGTGCAGCTGGACGCCATCGAGCTTGAGCGCGGGCGCGCGCGGGCTCGTGGCGCGGCGCGGTTCCGCGGAATGCCTGAGAGGGTTCGCGAGGAAGCGGCCGGTGATCGAGGCCGGATTCTTCATCAGCTCCGCGACATTCCCGGCCGCAACTACTTCGCCACCGCGCACGCCCGCGCCGGGGCCGAGGTCGATGACGTGATCAGCGCGGCGGATCGTATCTTCGTCGTGTTCGACGACCACCAGGGTATTTCGGTTCTTCGCAAGCTCCGCGAGCGCGTCGAGCAGCACCTTGTTGTCGCGCGGGTGCAGGCCGATGGTCGGCTCGTCGAGCACGTAACACACGCCCTGCAGGTTCGAGCCGAGCTGGGCGGCGAGGCGGATGCGCTGCGCCTCGCCACCGGACAGGGTCGGCGCGGAGCGGTCTAGCGGTAGATAGCCCAGGCCGACGCGCTGCAAGAACGACAGCCGCGACTTGATCTCCGCCATGAGGTCGCGCGCGATTTCGGCTTCGCGTTTGGTCAGGCGCAGCTTGCTGATGAACTTCACGGTGTCGTCGATCGCGCGCGCGGCGAGGTCGGCGATGTTGAGATCGCGGAAACGCACGTGCAGCGCGACGGGATTGAGCCGCTGGCCGTGGCAGGTTTCGCAGGCATGCGCCTCGTCGAGCCATTCGTTCCAGGTCGCTTCTTCGCCGCTTTGCTCTTCGTCGAAGCCTTCGAGCGCCAGGCCCGTGCCGAAGCAGTCCTCGCACCAGCCGTGTTTGCTGTTGAACGAGAACAGGCGCGGATCGAGCTCGGCGAAACTCGTGCCGCAGGAAGGGCAGGCGCGCTTGATCGAGAAGACCTGGATTTTCGGCTTCTTCGCGCTGGAATCTAGATCCAGCACGTGCAGCAGGCCCTTGCCGAGATCGAGCGCCTTGATGACGTTACGCTCGAGAGTGTCGGCATTGTCCTTCTGCACGGAAATCTGCGCCACCGGCAGCTCGATGGTGTGTTCCTTGAAACGGTTGAGTCGCGGCCATTGGTAGGTAGTCAGCATCTCGCCGTCGACGCGCAGGTGTTTGTAGCCACGCGCGTTGGCCCACTTCGCAAGCTCGGTGTAATAACCCTTGCGCGCGACGACCAGCGGCGCGAGCAGCAGGATGCGCGAACCCTTGTGCTGCTTGAGCAGCCGCTCGGCGATGCTGGCCGCTGTCTGCGGCTCGATGGGCACGTCGCAGGTGGGGCAGAACTGCGTGCCCAGTTTCTGATAGAGCAATCGCAGGAAGTGATAGATCTCCGTGAGCGTCGCAACCGTGCTCTTGCGCCCGCCGCGGCTGGTGCGCTGTTCGATCGCGACGGTGGGCGGGATGCCGTAGATCGCATCGACATCCGGCCGCGACGCCGGCTGCACGAACTGCCGCGCGTAGGCGTTCAGCGATTCGAGGTAACGCCGCTGCCCCTCGTTGAAGATGATGTCGAACGCGAGCGTGGACTTCCCCGAGCCACTGACCCCCGTGATCACCGTGAACGCCTCGCGCGGTATCTCCACATCGATGTTGCGCAGGTTGTGCTCCCGCGCGTTGTGGATGGTGATGGAGTTGGTGCCGGGTGGGGGAAGTGGGGAATTAGCACTCAGCGCGCGCGCCGAGTCGCGAACCCCGGCCGCTAATTCCCCACTTCCCCCACCCGGCACCGACAGGTACTCGCGCAGGGCTTTGCCGGTGTGGGAGGTGGGATGGGCTTCGACCTCGAGCGGGGTGCCGGCCACAACGATCTGGCCGCCGGCGTCGCCGCCCTCGGGGCCGAGGTCGATCAGCCAGTCGGCGGAGCGGATCACGTCGAGGTTGTGTTCGATCACCAGCAGCGAATGGCCGATCTTCAGCAGCTTGCGGAACGCGCGCAGTAGTTTGGCGACGTCGTCGAAGTGCAGGCCGGTGGTCGGCTCGTCGAACAGGAACAGCTTGCCGCGGATCGACGGTGTGTCGTCAGCCGCGGCCTCCGCGAGATGCCCCGCGAGTTTGAGCCGCTGCGCCTCACCGCCCGACAGCGTCGGCACGGGCTGGCCCAGCTTCACGTATTCCAGTCCAACATCCACCAGCGGCTGCAGCCGCACGGCGATGTTCGACACGTCTTTGAAGAACACCAGCGCCTCGGTGACCGTCATGTTCAGCACATCGGCGATCGAGCGCCGCGTGCCATCCGCGCCCTCGCGCCGGATCTCCAGCGTCTCCGCGCGATACCGCGTGCCATCGCAATCCGGGCAGCGCAGGTACACGTCCGACAGGAACTGCATCTCGACGTGTTCGAAACCATTGCCGCTGCAAGTCGGGCAACGGCCCGTGCCCGAGTTGAAGCTGAACGTGCCCGGCGTGTAGCCGCGCGATTTCGCCGTGCCTTCATTCGCGAACAGCTCGCGCACCACGTCGAACGCGCCGACGTAACTCGCCGGATTCGAGCGCGTCGTGCGGCCGATCGAACTCTGGTCGATCATCACGACGTCGTCGACGAGTTCCGCGCCCTCCATGCGGTCGAACGCACCCGGCGCCTCGCTCGGCTGGCCGAGCGCCTTGCGCAGCGCCTTGTACAACACGTCTTCGATCAGCGTGGATTTGCCCGAGCCCGACACACCCGTGATACACACGAGCCGCCGCAGCGGAAAATCCACGTCCACGTTCTTGAGATTGTGCTGCGTGACGCCGCGCAGTTTTATCGTCTTCAGCGCCGGCACCATGCGCGCCTTCGGCGCGGCATCCTTCACGGACTCGGCGACCGGCGCCACGGCGCGCGGCGCGACCTGGCGCGCTCCCGACAAATACTGCCCGGTCAGCGAGCGCGGATTCGCCGCCACCGCCGCGGGTGTGTCGAACGCGACGATCTCGCCGCCGCGCTCGCCGGCTCCCGGTCCCAGGTCGAGCAAGCGGTCCGCCGCCAGCATGATCTGCGGATCGTGCTCGACCACCACCAGCGAATTGCCCGCGTCACGCAACCGGTGCATCACCTGCGTGACCCGCTGCATGTCGCGCGGATGCAGGCCGATCGACGGCTCGTCCAGCACGAACAAGGTATTGACCAGCGACGTGCCGAGCGCGGTGGTCAGGTTGATCCGCTGCACCTCGCCGCCCGACAACGTACGCGACTGCCGGTCGAGCGTCAGATACCCCAGGCCCACCTCGCACAGATACGCGAACCGCGCGCGCACTTCCGACAGCAGCAGATCCGCGGCCTCATCGAGCGGCGCGGGTAGTTTGAGCGCCGCGAAGAACGCGCGGCTCTTGTCGAGCGACATCAACGCGAGGTCGTGGACGTTCCTGCCCTCGATGCGCCACAGCAGCGCGTCGGGCTTGAGCCGCGAGCCGCCGCAGGCCGTACACGGCGTGTACGCGCGATACCGCGACAACAACACGCGCACGTGCATCTTGTAGGCCTTGGTTTCCAGCCATTCGAAGAAGCGCTTGGCGCCGTACCAGACCTTCTTCTCCCACTTGCCTTCGCCCTCGATCACCCACTTGCGCTGCTCCTCGGTGAGCGCGTACCAGGGCGTGTCGAGCGGAATGCCGCGCTTGTTCGCGAACTTGACCAGGTCGTCCTGGCATTCCTTGTACGATTTCGTCTGCCACGGTTTCACCGCGCCACCGGCCAGCGTCTTGCTCTCGTCGGGCACCACGAGCCCGTAGTCGATGCCGATGATGCGGCCGAAGCCACGGCAGGTTTCGCACGCGCCCACCGGCGAGTTGAACGAGAACAGCGACGGCACCGGATCGCGATAATGGATGTCGCAATCCGCGCAGTGCAGGTCGGTGGAGTACTTCCACCTATCTACCGACTTCGGCGCTTCTTCCGACGAAGAAGCGCTGTCGCCCACGACATGCAGGCTCACGCGGCCGCGCCCCATGCGCAGCGCGGTCTCGAGCGATTCCATCACGCGCGCGCGGTCCGCATTGCCGAGCCGGAGGCGGTCCTGCACGACTTCGAGCGTGTCGTCCTTGCGCTCGTGGATGCGCGTGTAGCCCTGCGACTCGAGGAGCTTGCGCACCTCGGCTTCCTTGAAGTTCTTCGGCACCGCGATCGGGAAACACAGGTGAATGCGCGGATCGCCCGCGGCCGCCGCGCGGGCATTCGCGTCGCTGAAGATGCTTTCCGCGGTGTCGCGCCGCACTGGCTTGCCGCAGTTGCGACAATGCAGGGCCGCCGCGCGCGCGAACAGCAGCTTCAGATGATCGTTGAGCTCGGTCATCGTGCCGACGGTCGAGCGCGACGTACGCACCGGATTCGTCTGGTCGATGGCGATGGCGGGCGGGATGCCGTCCACGCGGTCCACCGCGGGTTTGTCCATGCGATCGAGGAACTGCCGCGCGTACGGCGAGAAGGTCTCGACGTAGCGGCGCTGGCCCTCGGCGTACAGCGTGTCGAACACCAGCGAGGATTTCCCCGAGCCCGACACGCCCGTCACCACCACCAGTTCGTGCAACGGGATGTCGAGGGAGAGATTCTTGAGATTGTTCTGGCGCGCGCCGTGTACGCCGATGCAGGCGTACTTCTGCACCTTGGTCGTCGCGGGCTTTCGGATGACGGGCTTGTCCATGTATTCGGAGCGCGGCTGAATCGCGGATCGAACATTGTACCGGGCTCGTCAAGCCCTCTGGGCGGGGGCAGCGCGCCGCCGCCCGCCGCGTCCTACTTCCGCGCGCGAAAAAATCCCAGCTTCGATTCGAACGCTTCCTGGGCCTCGGGCGCCCAGAACGCCTCGATTTTCGTGCTCTTGAGGCAGCGCCCCGCCATTTCGGGCGTCACCAGGATCCAGAGCACCCCCTCCGGCGGAGCCTGGTTTCCAAAATGCGGCCACATGTCGAGCCAGTCATCACAGGCCAGCGTTGCGCGCGCGAACTCATCCTGAACGGGAATGTGCGCCTCGAGGTCGGCATGCAATTGCTCGATGGTCTGCCGGGCGAGGTCTTCGATCGCGGCCTCGGCGAGCTGCGAGCTGTAACCCGCGAAGACGATACGTGTGACACCGGTCGACTCGCACAGCTGCCGCTCGGCGACGGCCTGAATGTCGGCATGTGTCGGCGCGGCGAGTCCCGGGTGCGCCGCGCAGAGAACGGCCAATGCAAATAACGTGCGCGCCGATCGGGTCATGAATCGCACCTCTGGATGCGCATCTTATGCGAGAAATCCTTATCGAATTGTTAGCAACGCGGACGAGGGCCGTGGGAAGATTCGCGCCGCATCCGGATTCATCGGGGGGAGTGCGTGGCGAGTGAACTGACTGCAGCGGCGAAGCCGATCGATACCGCGCACCGGCGCGTGATTTTTGCCGCCTCGCTCGGCACCGTGTTCGAGTGGTACGACTTCTACCTGTATGGCGCGCTGCTCGCGGTCATCACGAAGAAATTCTTCGCGGGGATGAACGACACCACGGCGTTCCTGTTCGCGCTGCTCGCGTTCGCCGCGGGCTTTTTCGTGCGGCCTTTCGGCGCGCTGGTGTTCGGCCGGCTCGGCGACCTCGTCGGCCGCAAGTACACCTTCCTCATCACCATCGTGATCATGGGTGGCTCGACCGCGCTGGTCGGTGTGTTGCCGAGTTACGCAACCATCGGCGTGGCAGCGCCGGTCATCCTGATCCTGCTGCGGCTGTTGCAGGGTCTCGCGCTGGGCGGTGAATACGGCGGCGCCGCGACGTATGTCGCCGAGCATGCGCCCGACGGCAAACGTGGCCTGTATACGAGCTGGATCCAGACCACGGCGACGATGGGCCTGTTTCTCTCGTTGATCGTGATCCTCGGCTGCCGCGCGCTCATGAGCCCGGAGAGTTTCGATGAGTGGGGCTGGCGCCTGCCGTTCCTGCTGTCGATCGTGCTGCTGGTGGTGTCGGTGTACATCCGGCTGCAGCTCAATGAATCGCCCGTGTTCCAGGAGATCAAGAACGAGGGCAAGCTCTCGAAGGCGCCGCTGACGGAGTCCTTCGGACAGTGGAGCAATCTCAAGATCGTATTGCTGGCGCTGTTCGGCGCGACCGCGGGCCAGGCGGTGGTCTGGTACGGCGGGCAGTTCTACGCGCTGTTCTTCCTCGAGAAGGTGCTGCAGGTCGACTCGCTTTCCGCGAACCTGGTGATGGCGGCCGCGCTGTTGATCGCGACGCCGTTCTTCATCGTGTTCGGCGCGTTGTCGGACAAGATCGGCCGCAAGAAGATCGTGCTCGCGGGATGTTTGTTAGCCGTGCTCACGTACTTCCCGATCTTCAAGGGCCTCACTCACTACGCGAACCCGGCGCTCGAGTCGGCCGTGCAGGTTTCACCGGTCACGGTGATCGCGAATTCCGAGGCGTGCAGCTTCCAGTTCGATCCGGTGGGCAAGAAGAAATTCACCAGCGGTTGTGACCTGGCCAAGGGTGCGCTCGCGCGCATGGGCGTGTCGTATGCGAATGAGAGTGCGCCCGGCAGGTCTCTCAGTGCCGACGTGAAGATCGGCGATACGGTCATTCGTGTCGAGGATGTCGGCAGCTCGCTGAGTGCCGCCGAGTACAAGAAGGCGCAGGACGCGGTGAACGCGCGCATCAAGGACGCGCTCGCGGACGCGGGTTATCCGGTGAAGGCGGACATGGAGGCCTTCAACTTCCCGATGGTCATCCTGCTGTGCACGATCCTCGTGATCTACGTGACGATGGTGTACGGGCCGATCGCCGCGTGGCTGGTGGAGCTGTTCCCCGCGCGCATCCGCTACACGTCCATGTCGCTGCCGTATCACATCGGCAATGGCTGGTTCGGCGGCTTCCTGCCCGTGACCTCGTTCGCGATCGTCGCCGCCACCGGCAACATCTATAACGGCCTCTGGTATCCCGTCATCGTCGCGGGCATCACCATCGTGATCGGCGCACTCTTCCTGCGCGAGACCAAGGACAGCCCCGCAAGTTAGGAGTCGGTGCCGGGTGAGAAAAGACTGAGTTAGCGGATTGTTTGGAGCTAACTCAGTCTTTTCTCACCCGGCACCGACCGCTTGCTTGCCGGAATCGTCCTACAAACTACTCGTTGGCGTTGCGGAAACGCAATGCAGCGCGCGCGGAATTTATCCGTGAAAGCCGCAATCTGTTGCGGGGACTTCTAACTTTCCGCCGTCGCGAGGATACTCGCGCTCATCGGTACGGCGAGCTATTGGACAGCGCGCCCCTGCGCACCGCCGCACGCACAAGAAGCAGAAGGAGTTGTCGCATGAAGTCATGGATCCGGCGCGGCCCCGCCGCGCTCGCCGTTCTCGCGCCGTTCTCGGTGAACGCCCAATCTCCGCCGAGCTCCGAAGCCATCACCGAGGAAATCATCGTCACCGCGCAGAAACGCGAGTCCTCGCTGCAGGACGTCCCGTTCTCGGTGGCCGCGGTCACCTCGGAAAATCTCACGGAGTCCGGCGCCACCAACCTGGTCGAAGTCGCGCGCAACGTGCCGGGCCTCTACATCACCGATCTCGGGCCGGGACAGAGCCAGGTCGCGATCCGCGGCATCAGCGCGGGCCAGGTGGTGCGCGACCAGGCGGGCGTGAAAGAGTCCGTGGGCATCTACCTGGATGAATCGCCGGTCTCCGTCGCACTCTTCACGCCGGACCTCGATCTCTACGACCTCGACCGCATCGAAGTGCTGCGCGGCCCGCAGGGCACACTCTTCGGCGCGGGCTCGACCTCGGGCACGGTGCGCTACATCACCGCGCAGCCCGACATCGGCACGTTCGCAGGTTCGCTCGATCTCACCGCCGATGGCGTGTCCGATGGCGAGTGGGGCGGCGCATTGCGCGGCTCGATCAACGTGCCGCTCGGCGAGAAGGCCGCGATGCGCGCCGTTGGATACCACAGCGAACTTCCGGGCTTCATCGACTCCGTGTATCCGGGTCGCACCGCGCGCGAAGACGTGAACAGCGGCACACGCACCGGCGGACGCCTCGCGTTCCGCTTCGAGCCCACCGAAAACGTCGCCATCTCGCCGCGCATCATCTACCAGGAGCTGGAAACCGACGGGTATCCACGCATCGACGCGTACAACATCCTCGGCAACCCATACACGACCACCGAACCGGCCGTCACGGTGGGCGAACGCGAGCAGGTCACGCAGATCCGCGAGGGCCTGACCGACGAATTCCTGCTCGCCGACCTCAAGCTCGACTTCTCCTTCGCCGGCGACATCGGCCTGACGTCGATCACCTCGTACATCGACCGCAGCGTGGAAGTGGTGCGCGACGCCAGCCAGCTCACCGGCAGCGTGAGCTTCGACATCGGCGTCGCGACGCCGGCCGAAGTCCGCATAAATTCTCCGCTGATCGACAGCACCGATTTGACGGTGTGGAGCCAGGAGCTGCGCCTCGCCTCGACGGGCGAGGGCCCCTTCCAGTGGCTGGTCGGCGCGTTCTACCAGGACGTCGATCGCCATTACGGCCAGAACCTGCCGACGGCGGGTTACGACGCGATAACCACGCGGCTCGATCCGCGCTTCGACAGCGCGTTCTTCGGCGCGCCGCCAGACACGCCTTACTACTCCGACCTGTCCTACGACTTCAGCCAGTTCGCGGCCTTCGGCGAAGTGACCTACCGGTTCAGCGCGGCGTTCGCGTTGACCGCCGGCCTGCGTTACTACGACTTCAAGGAAGACCGCCTGCTCACCTTCGCCGGCTTCTTCGCCGACATGGGTTACACCGACGAGCCGGGTTCGACGTCGTCCGACGGATTCTCGCCGCGCGTGATCCTCGCGTTCAGCCCGGCCGAGGACGTGCAGATCACCGCGCAGGCGTCGAAAGGCTTCCGCCTCGGCGGCATCAACGACCCGCTCAACGTCACCTTGTGCAGCGACGAGGATCTCATTACCTACAGCGGCAATCCGACCTGGGATGACGAGGAAGTGACCAACTACGAGCTCGGCTTCAAGTCGCGCTTCGGCGATGGCCGCGTCACGTTGAATGCCTCGGTGTTCTACACGGACATCGATGGACTGCAGGTCATCGCCGACGCCGGCTCCTGCTCCTCGCGCATCATCCTCAACGCGCAGGCGGAAACCATCGGCGGAGAAATGGAACTGTTCGTCCGCCCGAATGAAAACTGGGACCTCGGACTCTCGGCGACCTACGTGCAGGCCGAAATCACCGAGACGCAGTTCAACACGCCCGTGCCACCGGCGGCGCCCGCGCCGATCGCCGGCATCCGCGACGGCAATCGCCTGCCGACTTCACCCGAGCTGCAGGCGGCCGCGACGGTGGGATTCACCTGGGGCATGGGCAACTCGCTCGAAAGCTACGTCCGGCTCACTGCGCAACACGTGGGGTCCTCGTACACGCAGCTTGCCGACCAGGAACCCAACTTCGGCCTGATCGCCGCGGGCGGACCGCCGGGCTCGGCGCGGCTCATTACCTTCGGCGCGCCGAACGTCACCCAGATCCCATTCGCCGCCGAGTTGCCGTCGTATGAAATCGGCAACCTGCGCTGGGGTGTGCGCGCGGATCGCTGGGAAGCCGCCATCTACGTCAACAACCTGTGGGATGAACGCGCGTTCCTGTCGATCGACCGCGAACGCGGCCGCAGCGCGCGCGTGGGTTATCTCACGAACCCGCCGCGCACATACGGCGTGAACTTCAGGATGAACTTCTGACGGAATACATGTGCGTCAAACTACCGTGCCGAGCCTGAAGATGGGCACGTAGAGGGCGTAGGCGGTGAAGCTGAACGCGAGCGCGAAGACGACGAGGTACAGGCGCGCGGCGAGCTTCATCCTCAGGTACTCGGCGCGGCTGATTCGGGGCCGCGCCAGTATCCATGCCGCGAGCGGAATGCCGGCCGCCGCGAACAGATACCAGAGATAGGGCATCGCGAGCACCAGCCGCGTGATATCCGGCAGCTCCGCGCCGAAGGACTCGAAGATTTCCTCGAAGGACCTGATCGCGGCCGAAGTGCGAATCGCGGAATAGGCGCTCACGGATCCGATGATGACGGCGGTCACCAGCAGCCCCAGTGGGCGCTGCATCGTGTCGTCCAGCACTTGCGCTTCCGTCGTTCTCAATGGACCACCCGGTTCTGTTGCGCGGCCTTCGTCGCGAGACTGAAGCGCGGCTCGGCGACTTTCAGTCTGCCGGTCAGTAGTTCGGCGGCATATCGCCCGACCTCGGGCCCGTGTTTGAAGCCGTGGCCGGAGCCCGCGCCGACCAGCAGCACGTTGTCCGCCTCTGGATGCCGGTCGATCAGCAGATCACCATTCGAGCTGTTTTCGTACTGGCACACACGCGCTTCGTTGAGCGCCACGCCCGCGAGCGCGGGGAAACGTTTCGCCAGATAGTCCCGGGCCTCGGCGAGGCCTTCCGGCGATGCGACACGATCGCCGCGATCCGGATCGATCGGCGGCCCATGTCTGTCGTGCGCGATCTTGAAGCCGCGGCCTTCGAGATCCGGCATGCCGTAGAAGATGTCGCCGTCGTTGAAATCGGCCCAGCCCGGAAACGCGTCCGGACCGAAGCGCGCATCCCCGGCCGGCGGCGCGAAGAAGAACACTTCCTGGCGCGTGGGAAAGATGCGCGGGCCGAGCAGCCGCGGGAAAAGTTTCGGCAGCCACGGGCCGCAGGCGAACACGTAGCTGGATGCCGCGACGCCGGAGCCATCGGCGAGTTCTATGCCGGTCAGCGCCTTCGAAGCATCCGGCGGTTTCACCGCCGCGACGCGATACTCGCCGCCCGCCTTCATGAACTGTTTCACGAGTGTCTGCACCGCGCGCCGCGCCATGAGCACGCCGAATTCGGGCTCGAGCAATCCCACCGAAATGTCTTTCCAGTCCGCCTGCGGATAACGCCGCTCGAGCGCGCCGCGATCGAGCTCGACCGTGGGTAGTTTGAGCCGCCGATGGACCTCGAGCGACTGCTCGACGTACGGCTCGCGCCGCTGAAAGAAAAACAGAACGCCGGTGGGGTGGAACACCGGCAGTCCCGCCAGCTTCGACAGCCAGCGCCACAACGGCAGCGAGTCGCACGCCATGCGCGTGTAGATCTCGTCCGCGCCATACGCGCCGCGTGTCAGCCGTGACTCACCACCCGACGAGGCGCGCGCATGCGCCGCGCCGGATGCGTCCACCAGCAACACGCGTTGCCCCGACTTGCGCAGGTGCCACGCGGTCCAGGCGCCAAACACGCCCGCACCGACGACGACGCTGTCCCAGGCCACAGGATCAGGCCCTGATTACGGATGGCCGCCGGGCGCCCCCAGTTCGGAGACGCTGCTCATCGCGCGATTGCTTTGACCGGAGGCCGCTTCCGACTGGCCGCCTGGCTGCGAGCCATCGAGCCGCTTGAGGAAGGCCACGACGTCGCGCAGTTCGGCGCGCGACATCGTCTGGGCATAAATCTCCGGCATGCTCGACGGAGCGGCCGCGCGCGACTTCACCTGCGTCACGGGGACGTTCACCGTGGTGTTGTCGCCGCGCGTGAGCACGATGACCTGCGGCGTCTCGCTCGCGATCGAACCCGTCTCGGTGTTCCCGTCCTTGAGCGTCAGCGTCACGATGTCGAACCCGGCCGCGATGTGTTTGCTGGGTTTCACGATCGACTCGAGCAGGTACTCGGCACTTTTATCCTTGCCGATGAGCGACAGGTCCGGCCCCGCCTCACCGCCGTTGCCATTCACCTTGTGACAGCGCGCGCAGGGCAACACGGCGTTGTTGAAGAACTGGTTCACACCCGCCCAGACATCGCCACCCGCGAGCGCCGAGCGATACGGCGCGATGTCGTCGCTGCTCGCGGCCCACGCCGCCTGCTGCTTCTGCCAGCGCGCTTTCACGGCCGGCGCGGTGCTCTTGTCCGCCGCATCGAGCAATTCCACCTGCGCACCCGGTTTCACTTTGCCGGCCGCGAGGCGATCCAGCGAGGACACGAGCAGTTGCACGCCATCGGCCTCCGGCAATTGCGCTATCGACTTGAACGCCGCCTGCTGCTCGGCTTCGGACCCTTCGGCCGCATACCGGCGGACGATCGGCAGCGCGCGCGCGGGCGCGCGGCTCGCCGCGATCTGCAGCGCCGCGAGTCGCAGCGACGGCACGCCCGACTTCTCCGCGACGTCGACCGAGCGCATCACATCGTCGCCGCCCAGTGAATCGAGCGCGTTGAGGGCGGCCGCGCGGACCGGCTCGGACGCCGCGGCATTCGCGACGGTGGCCGAGAGCGCGGGCGCGAGCGACTTGATCTTGAGCTTCGCGACCGCGTCGAGCGCGGCCAGCTGCACTTCCTCCGGCGCCTTGCCCAGCAAAGCCGGCGTCGCGGTGGCGACCGCATCGGCCGCGGCCGAATCGCTGCGTTTCGCCAGCGGGCGGTAGATGCCGACGACGCGGTCACGCTGCGGCGTATCGCTGAACAGCCCGAGCTGCTTCAGCGCTTCGGCGCGCATCGCGGGCGTGGCGTCGGTGCGTTGCGCATAGGCGCCGAGCGCATTCGCGCCCGTGTTGCCGCCGAGCCGGAAGTTCGCGTTGATCGCACGCAGGACGAACGGCTCGTCGGTGACGGGCGCCCGCGTGAGCGCCTGTGCCAGCACGGGCATCGCTTCGTTGATCGGCGCGTCGTTGATGGCTAGCGCCGCTTCGCGCGCGATGAACGGGTCCGCATCGGTCAGGTAGCGCGTGATGGCGGGGTCCTTCAACTCGCGATATGCGAGCAATACGCCCAGGCGCACGGCGGCCGAGGCATCCGTCGCGCCGGCATTGAGCGAGGCGTTGTTGCCGATGCGTGCGAGCGCATGCGCCGCGGCGTGACGCAGGTACGCGTCCTGGTCCGCGTTGCGGCGGAGCAGGGCGAGCAGCGGCACGGTGCCGCCTTCGGACTTCAGCTTGCCGAGGCTCTGCGCGGCGAAGAACTGCACTCGCGGCTCGGAATCCTCGAGCGCCTTCACGAGCACGCGCAGCGCGGGAGCGTAGCCGAGATCGCCGAGGCCCTTGGCGGCCTGCGCACGCACTTCCGGATCCGCATCCTCGAGTAGTTTGACGAGCACGGGCGCCACCTTGGCATCCGCGCCGCCGAGCTGCGTCAGGCCCCAGACCGCATGCAGGCGCGCGAGGGGCGCCGCGGACTTGTTCTTGGCCACCTTCGTGAACACGCCGACGCTCTTCTTGCCGCGCGACGCCAGTTCGAGCTGCGCTTCGAGGCGGGCGCGGCGATCGGCATGCGCCAGCAGCTTCGCGAGCGATACATCGGTCTCATCCGCGAAACCCTTGGAAAGTAGTTTGGCGAGGTCGGCGCTGATCTGCGCCTGCGCCGGATCGGTGGTGACCGGCGAGACGCTGTAAACGCGGCCCTTGCGCGACTTCGGCCAGCCGTCCACCCAGTCGAGCAGGTAGAGCTTGCCGTCCGGCGCGAAGGTCACGTCGGTGGGCAGCACGCCGCCCATGAACTGCTGGCTGCTGGTGGGCTTGTACGAAGCGCCGAGCTTGCCCAGCGTGTAGGTCTGGATGCCGCTGCGCGCGATGCTGCCCTTGAAGTGCGTGATGAAGAAATGCCCGGCGTAGGCGGGCGTGAGCCCGGTGCCCGGGTAATACGTGAGTCCCGACGGACCGTCCTCGATGTTGCAGATCGGCGGCAGTAGATAGGCGGGGCGTCCAGGGAAGCGCGGCTTCCACAGGCTCTCGCTGTTCCACGGCCCTCCCTTGCCGAGCGGGGCGAACTGGTAACCGATGCGCCAGCCGCTGTCGCCGCCCTCGACCACGTGCACCAGGCGCTCCATGTCGCCCTGGTCGCTGTCGTTGTCGCCGGTGAAAAGGTCGCCGTGTTCGTCGAACACCAGCTCCTGCGGATTGCGCAGGCCGCGATGCACGAGCTCGAGTCCCGTGCCGTCGGGATTGGAGCGGTACACCGCGCCATCGTCGGGCACATCGATGACGTTGCCGTCCGGGCCCTTCACGTGCGCGCCGCGATCGCCGATCGAGAAATAGATCTTGCCGTCGTGACCGAGCGCCAGGCCGTGGAAGTCGTGGCCGGTGAAGTTGAAGCGCACGCCGAAGCCGCGCAGCAGTTCTTCGCGCTTGGGCTTGGCGCCGGCCTGCTCCGTCAGCAGCCACAGGCTCGGGATGTTCGTGAACCAGACCTTGCCGTGGCGCGCGAGTACGCCCGAGGCAATGCCGTCGAGTTCGCTGTTGAAACCATCGGCGAACACGCTCGACTTGTCGGCCACGCCGTCACCGTCGGTGTCTTCGACCAGCCGCACGATCTCGCTTTCGATTGCGAAGTCCTTGGCCTGCTCGCCGAACACGTTGTGGATCAGGCGCGAGCGATCCTCGATCGTGCGCGCGGCGAGATCGAGCTCGAGCATTCCCATGTAGTTGCGGATGTCGAGCACGCTGCTGTGATAGCGATGTGTCTCCGAGACGAACAACCTTCCTTTCTCGTCGAAATCGAAAGCCACCGGGTTCGCCAGCATCGGCTCGGCGGCCCAGAGCTTGGCCTGCAGTCCCGCGGGCAGTGTGAAGTGCTTGAGTGCGAGCTGCGCCTCGTCCGACGCCGGGTCCACGACGGGCGTGGGCAGGCGCTCGGCGGGAGCGAGCGTGAGGGTCTGTGATGAAACGGTGGTGATTCCGGCAATCAACAAGACAGCGAGGCGGGAGAACAGAACGGAAGGTTTCATGGGATCCCGGTTATTGGATGAAAGGGCTTGCAGGACGTGAACTATAGCCCCGCGCGGCAAAAGTGCCTGCTATGGGAGCGCTTGATTTGCGAACAGTTCCAGTGAATTCTCGCGCGCGTGAATCCCTGGCGGCGTAAGAAGACCCTGATAGGCCTGGTAGTCCTCATCGTGGGCGCGCCGGCGGCATGGTTTTCGCTGCGTGACTCGCGGGACGCAGTCCCGCAAAAGGACCGCGCCGCACGCGACGCCGGAACTTTGACGCGCAAGTCGCCCGGCGCCGTTACGGCCGCGAAAAATTCCTTCGACTTCTATCTGCTGGCGCTGACCGTGCATCCGGCGTTCTGCGCGGACGGCCGTGCGGGAATCCCCGAATGCCGCGCACCCGCGCCGCGGCCGCTCGTGATCCACGGTTTGTGGCCCGAGCGGTTCGCGCCACGCACGTATCCGCGTGATTGCCCGGCAAAAACGCTCGACCTGGAGCCCGGGCTCGCGCAGGAACTGACGGAATGGATGCCCGGCATGGCCGCGAACCTGCACGAACACGAGTGGCGCGCACACGGCGGCTGCAGCGGGCTCGACGACGACGAATACTTCCGCCGCTCCATCGATCTCGCGCGCGGCCTCGACCGCGCGTTACACGCCAAGCTAACTACTCTCGCGGGCCGGGAAACGAACGCCGAGGAGCTGCGCGAAACGGCGGACATGTTCCAGCCCGGCATCGGCTCGACCTTCACGCTGCATTGCCGGACGCTGCGCGGCGCGCCCGCGGCGCAACGCGAGCAGCCGTTCCTCGTCGAGATCCGCCAGTGCGTGGACAACGATGGTCCGGGCGGAGCGCCCGGCACACTGCTCGATTGCGCGCGGATTCCGCGCCACGATCAGGGCTGCGGCGCCGCGTTCCGCATCGCCAAGTCCGGAGACCGGTCATGAACCTGCAAATCATGGATCTCGCGCTGGCCTATGGGCTCACCGCGGCGGCGATGCTCGCCGGCCTGCTGCTGATGCGCGCCGACCGGCGCGCGTACTGGCGCTGGCCGGTGTATTCGGCGATGGCGATGGCGCTGGGCGTGGTGTTATGGAACCTGCTGCGCAAACACCTGCTACCCGCGGAATGGGCGCTCACCAGGCCCGCCGCGATCTACTACGGCGCGCTCGTGCTGTACGCGCTGGTTGGATTCGGTCTGGGTTTGCTGCTCGGCAAGCTCACGCGAGTTGCACAACATCCGGCTTCGCCGGAAGATCCGGGACACTGACGGAGGAGAATGAACATGGCCAAGGCGAAGAAGAAAAAGAAGGCAGCGAAGAAGAAGGCAACGCGCAAGGCGCGTCCGGCACGCAAGGCAGGTCGCGCGCGCAAGGCGAAGGCGGCTCCGGCACGCAAGACCGGTCGCAAGCGCAAGGCAGCCCAGGCTCGCAAGGCAGCCCCGCCCCGCAAGGCACGCACGGCCCGTAAGGCAGCTCCAGCTCCAGCGCCAGCGCCAGCTCCCGTGAAGCCGGAGGTTCCCGCGAACGAAACTGTTCTCGCGATGGCTTCGGGACCGGAAGGCCCGGAGCCGCCGATTCGTTAGGGGATCTTGATTCCCGCGAAATAGGGCTCGTTGCGCACCATCCACGAGCTGCGCCAGCCGCGTTTCCAGGCCTCGTTGATCGCGGCCTGTGCCTCGGCTTTGCGCCCCTGCAACGCGAAGGATTCCGCGCGCAGAAAGTACAGCCCGTAGTGCCGTCCGCCGTTCTGCTCGTAAGTGGCGAGCAGACGGTCGACGTCGCCGAGCAGCTTGCGCGCGCGTGCCGCGTCGCCCTTGCCCTCGATTTCGATGCCCGCGCGAGTCAGCGCGGCGGAAGACCCATGCCGGATCTGCCCGCCGTCCACGGGGTCGATCAATGCGGCCGGGAGAATGCGGTCCGCATGCGCCAGCGTGCCGCGGGCGGCGACGGGGTCCAGCGCCATCCCCTGCAACCGCGCGGCCTCCCGCAGTTCGCCGGCGGTGTCCGCCTTGGCCGGCAGGTCGTTGGCCGCCAGCCATTCGCGTAGCGCCTTCGGCCCACGTTCCGCGAAGACCAGGCTCGCCTCGCGCGCCAACGAAGCGAAGCTCCCGTCGGCCGGCGCTTCGCTCGCCGCCGCGCGCGCCTCCTCGATCTTGTTCAGCGACAGCAGCAAGAACACTTTCTGATCCGTGAGTGTCGCGTCGCCCGGCGCGAGCTTGCGCGCCGCGTCGATCCACGCGATGGCTTCCGCGGTCCTGCCCTGCGCGCGTTCGATCCAGGCCGTCGCGAGCGGTCCCCAGGAATTCGTCCGGTCGAGCTCGCGGGCCCGCCCGCAGGCCTGGCCCGCTTCGGCGTAGTCACCGAGATCGGTGAGCGCGAGGCAACGCAGGACGTGCGAGATGAAATCCAGCGGATCGAGCCGCGCGGCCGTGGAGAAATGCTCGAGCGCCTTCGTGGGATTGGCGCTCCGGTCGTAGAGGTCGCCGAGGATGCGGTGACTCACCGCGTCGTTCGGATTGAAGCGCGTGGCCTTCTGCAGCAGCCCGAGCGCCTCGTCGAATCGATATTGCTTCGACAGCAGCCAGCCCTTCACGGCAAGCGCGTCGGACAGCGTGGGCTTCAGGGCGAGCGCGCGATTGATCAGCGGCTCGACTTCGAGGGTCACTTCCTCGATCGGCATCTTGTTGAGCGCAATGCCGTTGAGCAGCGACTCCGACAGGCCGGTCAGCGCCAGCGCGTAGTCCGGGTCGGCGGCGATCGCGCGCCGGAAGTATTCGATGGACTTGAGGTTGTCGTCGCCGGTGCGCTCGCGCTGGCGCGAGCGGCCGAGCAGGTACAACTCGTACGCTTCCATCTTCTGCGGCTGGCGCTGCGCCCAGATCTCGGGCGTATCGGCGCCGAGTTTCAGATGCAGCGCCTCGGCCACCGAGCGCGACACCGTGTCCTCGATGAGGAAGATGTCGCCGATGGGCATGGCGTAGGTGTCGGACCAGATGTGCAGGCCGTTCTGGGCTTCGATGAGCTGCACCGTGACGCGCAGTTGCTGGCCGGAGCGGCGCAGGCTGCCTTCGAGCACGTGAGTCGCATCTAGGGCTTTCGCGATTTCGCGCACGTCCTTGTTCTCGCCCTTGAACGCGAAGGCCGAGGTGCGCGCGACGACGCGCAGCGTCGGAATGTGCGCCAGCCAGTTGGACAATTCGTCGGTGAGGCCATCGCACAGGGGCTGCTCGTTCTGGCCGGCGCTCATATCGACCAGCGGCAGCACCACGATCGTCGGCAGTCCGGCTTTCGGGGCGGGGCGTGTTTCGAACCACTTCCCGGGCATGCGCCAGGCGATGAAGGCGAGGACGGCCGCGGCCGCGATGCTGCCGAGTCCGAGGGCGAGCCGGCGCAGCGGCGCGCGCCGGTCGGAGGCGCGGCGGCTGTTCAGCGCGTCGGTTTCCGACTCGGTCGGCTGCAGTGGCAGGTCCGACAATGTCGGCCGGGAAGGTGCGGGCTCGGGCTCGAGCGCCGCGACGAAGCGATATCCCTTGCGCGGCAGTGTTTCGATGTAGCGCGGGGTGTCGGGGTCATCGCCGAGGGCGATGCGCAGCTTGCGCATCGCGGTGTTGAGGCCGGTATCGAATTCCACCACCCCGGTGGGCCAGAGGCGGGCGATGAGCTGCTCCCGCGTGACGACCTCGCCCGGGCGCTGTGTCAGCTCGTCGAGCAGCTGCAGGGGCTGATCCTGCAGGCGAGCGGTGTTCCCGTCCTTCGAAATCCCGCCGGTTTCGAAATCGACCACCCACCCGTCGAATCTGATTACGCGCTTGTCCATGCATCCGCCTCGCCTGGGGCTCGAATCATAGACAAGTCAGCGGGGGATCAGCGGCCGTCCATCGCCTGTGAGCCGTCCGGGCGTGATCCTGCGCGTCCAGTTGGAGGAGGTCTCGATGCAAATCACCGCGCAACGCAGCATTCCGGGTTCGCAGGAACCCCGGTCCCTGCCCAAAACGAAGCACCTGTCGGCCCGGGCGCTGACCGCGTTAGTTAGCCAACTCACGACCGGGTATTCCTTCCCCGAGGATCCCGAGCAGGCGCCGGGGCCGCTGGACCCGTATATCCGCCGGGCGCTCGAGCGTTCCGTGCTCGGGGGTGGTGCGGTGGCCAACCTCTGGCGGGTCATCGCCGACAAGCATCCGGAGGTCTGGGACGTGATCGGCGGGGATCCCGCGTCCCGCGTCGCGCTGAATCCGCAGCCGCTGCCGCCGCGGTCGGCGTACGTCGCCGCGCTGATCCTCGAGTTCACCGACCGCATGACGAATGTGGCCGAGCTCGCGGACCTGATCCCGCGGCCGGGCGGTGAGCCGGGGAACCTGATCGTCGCCGGGCACGTGGCTAAGTTCGTCGATGACATCTGCTGCAACGGCTTGCGGATCCGCTGGCCCTTTCCGTGGCCGCCGCCGCCGTGGTTCAGCGACAGCCTGAGCGGCGCGGACCTGATCGTCATGGGCACACAGTTTCAACAAGTCTCGGTCATCGCGATGGATCGCGATCTGGGCCGCACGTTTGCCGATGCGGCACATGCACTGCTGGAGGCGGGAGCCGCGAGACTTGTCTAATGGGGACATTCCTCGTTTCCTAGCAAACGGGGACAGGCCTCAATGGTTGATGCGCCGGTGTGCGCGTCAATGAGTTCATGGCTCACCGCACGCGGGCGCGTGAACGGCGTGGCCGTCGCCCCCGCGATGGGTGTCGCTCCCGCGGCGCGTATTCGATGATTGGAATCCCGAGAATTCGAAACGCCGGCCGTGGTGGCGAGAAAATTGGGCGTACCAGATTCGTGTGATTGCTAGCGCGGAGAAGGTAGCCGTTTGCCGGCTTGTGCCTTGCGTAGTTCGCAGGAGCGCCGCGTCCGCTCAACCCATCGCGTGTGCGCCGTCCTTGCCGTTCACCGCCCGCGCGATCACTGCCGCGGGACTCATTGACGCGCACACCGGCGCACCCGCCGCTGCGGTCGCTTCACCTTTCAACGTCGCATGCCCCCTCCGGAGAGATCAGATAAGAGACGCGAGATTCGGTGTTCGCGCATTTCGACTCATGCCGGAGGTCTGTCCCCGTTTGCTAGGAAACGAGGAATGTCCCCATTACGCGGCGGTCGCGTATTCGCGCATCGTTTGGGAGAGCACTCCATACGTCACGATCCACGCGGATCTCACGGGCGCGGTGAATTCGCCGCCGAGTTGCTGTTCGAGCGAATGCAGCAACGCGGTGGCGATGTGGCCGTAGTGCTCGTCGTTCATGCCGAGCGAAGCCTGGCGGCGGCCGAACTCGCGCACTGCGGGTAACAAGAATTCGACCCGATCGAGTCCGCGAACGACGGCCGTGATCAGGTGCACGAGCTTGCGTCCCTGGTCGCGCATGTCGTTCTCGAACAGCGACTGCAACGCCGGATCGAGCTCGAAGAGCTTTAGATAGAAGGCCTGTGCAACTGCGTCCTTGCTTTCGAGCGCCTTCCGCCAGCTTTGCTGGACTAACACGATGTCGTCTTGCGTCATGCATATCTCCGCACCCGCATCTGACGGAGCAAGTGCTGTGCCAGAACGGAGCACGGCGCAAAAATTCAGAAATGCCGCGAAAACGGCGATTTGCGGCGCAACTCGAGATCCATACGCACCGTGCGCGACCGCGAGGTGCGTGACCGCGCTCGGACTTGGAGCAAATCCCGATGCTTGCCGCATAATGTCGCCTCGCAAGAGACCCTAATGAGAACCCTGCAAATCAAAGTGAAGCCGGGCGCGCGCGAAGAAACGCTGGTCGAGCTCCCGGACGGTAGTTGGGTGGCGTCCGTGAAAGCGCCGCCCGTCGATGGCAAGGCGAATGCCGCGGTGATCGCGCTCGTCGCGCGGCATTTCGGCTTGCGCAAGGCGCAGGTCAGCATCCGCAGCGGCTTGTCCGGCCGCCTGAAGCGGGTGCAACTGAAGGAGTGAAGATGATCACGTTGTATACGTTCGGGCCATTCTTCGGCCTGCCGGATCCGAGCCCCTTCGTCATGAAAGGCGACATGCTGCTGAAGCTCTCGGGGCTCGCTTACCAGACGAATACACGCGGCTTCTCGCGAGCCCCCAAGGGCAAACTACCGTACATCGACGACGACGGCACTCGCGTCGCCGACTCGACGCTGATCCGCATGCATCTCGAGAAGAAACACGGCATCGATTTCGATCGCGCATTGTCGCGGCGCGATCGCGGCACGGCCTGGGCGGTCGACAAGATGCTCGAGGACCACCTCTACTGGATCATGGTCTACTGGCGCTGGCTCAACGATAAGAACTTCGAGCGCGGCCCGAAGGCGTTCTTCCAGCGAGCACCGGCCATCGTGCGGCCGTTTGTTGCGAGCTTCGTCCGCCGCGGCATTCGCCGCACGCTGCACAGCCACGGCATTGGGCGGCACACGGAAGCGGAGACGACCGCGATGTCCGCGCGCGCCGTCGAATCGCTGTCCGGGATTCTCGGCGACAACCCATATTTTCTCGGCGCCGAACCCTGCGGTGCGGATGCCACGGTTTTCGCGTTCGTGGCCGGCGGGATGGCGCCGGTGTTCGATGCGCCACTGCGCACGCAGCTCGAGAACACGCCGAATCTCGTCGCTTATCGCAACCGCATGATGGCGCAGTACTACCCGGCGTTCGCGTCGACCCCGGCACCCTAGGGCCTGTAGGCGTTCGCCGCATGTCGGCGCGGGCGCCATCGCTACGTGCGGCCGATGACTTAGCATGCGCGCCATCTTTCAACACGAGGCGCCGCAAGCAGGATTTGATCGCTTCGCTGGCAGGCTGATGAGAAAAAACAGAGGTCCGGGGCCAGAGCTACACTCTCCCCGCGGGGTACGGGATTTCAGGGATTAACGATGCCAGGGATACGACGAGGCATTCCTGCGAGTCAGCTTGCGCGCGATTTTGGCGTGAGTCTCACCGAATTCACGGATGAGGTCATCGAGGTTCTCGCCCGCTTCGACGCGGAAGCGGGGGGCGGCGGGCACGCGCGCCGTGGTGAAATCTGCGCGGCCGTTTCCGCCGCCATGATCGCGGCCCTCGATGCGTCGGCGCTTTCCGCACAGGAGCGTGACCGGCTGCAGCCGCTGATCCACGAGGTGCTGACGCCATTCTGGTCGAAACATTGCGCCGCTGATGGGGACGTCGCGAAGTTCATCTCCGCGCGTTCGACACATTATCTGACCGGCCGCTCCGCGGGCAGCCAGGTGAAGACGGCGGTCAACATCGTCGGCGCATTACTCGAGGCGCTGCAGGTGCCGGCGCAGGACCGGCCTGCATTGTCGCGCCGCCTCGCGCCCGCATTCGCACATCGCATGGTCGGCGACGTATTCCGCATCAACGACCTGCGGCTGCGGCACGGCATCGAGCTGTCGCTGCTCGCGACGTTGTGCACCTTGTTAGGCATGTCGCTGAACTACGAAGAGGTCCTGCGGATCCTGCGGATCGTCTGAGCCCGGCCCCCGCGGCCTTCAGGGCTGCTGCTTGAACAGCTCGTTGATCTCGATCGCCACCATCTCGATCGCGCTGGTGACACTCAGCAGGAAATGCGCGTCCAGCGTGGCGCGCGAAAACCGTTCCTCCGTGAGCCCTTCGAGTTCCTGCGCGCAGGCGCTCAATACGCCGAGTTCGAGACCTTTCGCCGTGCCACTCATCCGCTGGGCGCAAAAGCGCAGGTGCCGCCACGCGGCGTCGTCGCCCGCGATCAGCAGCGGAACATTGCGGCGCATCTGCTCGATTTCGTCGCGCGTGCGGCGCAGGAACAGGGTGATGAGTTCCTGTCGCCTGACGTCCGCATCGGGTGCCGGATCCTGCCTGTCGTTCATCTTGCTAGGTTAGGGATGTGCGGCGCGGAATCTAAGGTCCGAGCATTGGCAATTGCGCCGCTGCAGCGCTCCGAATGCCGTCCGCCCATTCCGACACGGGGAACCAAACAAGTAGGACGGGCGTAGCCGATCGGCGACTGGGAACTCCACGGGCGCCCGCCTGCTCATGTCGCTCCTAACAAACACCCGTGGGAGGCTTGTTCGGCGCTATTGCGGTGCAAACACCACGGCCATGGGTTTTAGCAATGTTACCGGTTCGCCCGCTGGCGCGAGCTCGCCGGTGGACGCGTTCACCGAAAAGACCGCGACGCTGGCGCCTTCGTTGTTGCTGACGACCAGCCACTTGTTAGAAGGATCGAACGTGAAGAACCGCGGCGTCTTGCCGCGCGAGGATATGCGCTGACGGAACGAGAGTTCGCCGGTCTTGCCGTCGATGGCGTAGACCACGAGGGTGTCTTCGCCGCGATTCGATGCGTAGAGGAATTTGCCGTTCTCGTGAATGGCGATCTCGGCCGAGGTGCTCGGGCCCGTGAAGCCGTCCGCGAGAGTCTTCACGGACTGGAACTGCGTGAGCACGCCTTGCTTCGCATCCCAGCGGAACGCCAGCACTTCATTGGAGAGTTCCGCGGTGCCGTACAGCCACTGGCCGTTCGCGTGGAACACGAGATGGCGCGGACCGCTGCCCGCCGCGACCTTCGTCGCGCGCGGCTCGTTCGGCGTGAGTTTGCCGGTGGCGGCATCGAACTTGTAGATGACCACTTCGTCGGTGCCGAGATCGGCGACGAGCGCGTATTTGTTGGTGGGATCGACGCCGAACCAGTGCGCGTAGGGCTTGTTCTGGCGCTGCGGATGCACGCTCGAACCGCTGTGTTCGACCATCGCCGTCTGCTGATCGAGCGCGCCGTCCCGGGCGCGCGAGAACACCTCGACGTAGCCACCGCCGTAGTTGGCGTCCAGCACGAAACGTCCGGTGTGATCCAGGCTCACGTAACTCGGGCCGCGGCCTTTCGCTTCCTTGAAGTTCAACAGGCTGAGCGCGCCGGTCTTGCGATCGAGCGTGAAGGCGCTGAGGCCACCGGGCGTGCCGGTGTTGCACATATAGAGGTGTGTGCCGTCTTTGGTGATCGCGAAATGCGCGGGATCGCGTGTCTCGGCGATCAGTCGCGGCGTCGACAGGCTACCCGTCGCGGAATCGAATTCGGCCACCGCGATCCCCATCTTTTCGGGGTTCTGGGTGGCGATGTAGAGGAGAGATTTGTTAGCCATGCTGGGCGTGCTGAGTGCGAAGAGAGTGACGAGCGCGGCGGCGAATCGCATTGATGCCTGTCCTGCTAACGAGGCCGGCAAGGATGCCACAGGACTGATACCGCCGGTATCGTGGCGCTGGACGTTCCTGACTGTTTCGCAGGATTGCGCCGACGCGCCGTCTATACTCGGCTGCGGGATGGAAACAAAACTGAAGCGCGAAGAGCTAGACCGCCTGACGGAGCACTACTCGCTGTCCGCGGAGCGCGTGGAAATGATGTTCCAGCTCGCGGACGCGCGGCCGTCGCGCACGCAGGAATTGCAATTCATTGCCCGCTGCCTGCGATACGCCGGTGTGTTGTCGCTCGCCGCCGGCATCGTGTTCTTCATCGCCGCGAACTGGAGCCGCATCGCTGTCTTCGGCCGGTTCGCGTTGCTGCAGATCCTGCTTCTCGCGTTCGTGGCGATCGGTTTGTGGAAACCTGCGCCGCGCATCATCGGCCGCGCCGCGTTGTTCCTGGCGTTCGTCGTGACGGGCGCGTTGCTCGCGTTGTTTGGCCAGACGTATCAGACGGGCGCGGACGTCTACGAATTGTTCCTGACGTGGGCATTACTCGGCCTGCCACTGGTGATCGCCGCGCAGTGGGGCGTGTCGTCGGCCGCATGGGCGGTGGTGTTCAACATCGCGCTGCTGCTGTTCTGCGGCTGGCAGCCGCGCGGCGGAATCCTGTGGACGATCTTCGACGGCCGGAGATTCGATGCGACACACGCGATTCTCGCGGCGGCGGTCGTCAACGTCGGAATGTGGATCGCCTCGGAACACTGGCGCCTGCCGGCCGTGCCGGATTGGGTGCGGCGGCTGATTCTCTTTTTCGCGTTCATCTTCATCACGTGGGCCGGGCTGATCGGTGTGTCGGGCGGCAGCGTTTCCTTCGGAGGAACCCAGCACAAGGTCCTCGCGCTCCTGGGCGCCATCATCGCCACGGCGGCGGTGATCGCATACAGCGTGCGGCTGCGGCGCGACGTCTATCCACTCGCGCTGGCGCTCGGCAGCACGATTCTCGTGGTGTTCTGCTGGATTCCTAACGCGTTCGATATCGACGAGATCCCGATGTTCTTCCTGATGGCGCTGTGGTTGTGTGGCGCGTCGGCAGTGGGCGGGCGCGCGCTGATGATGCTGATGCGTGACTGGCGCGCGGCGGCGGCATGAGCGCGTCGCAGAGAATCCAGGAGTTCGCGCAGCAGCTGCGCGCGCGCGGCATCATCGCGGCGGATGCGGCGGCGGCGCCCGATATCGAGGAGCCGCGTCCGTGGTTTCTCGCGTTGCTGCAGGCCGTGGCCGGCTGGCTCGCCGGCATCTGCGTGCTCGTGTTCCTCGGGCTGCTGTTCAAGCCGGACAGCAAGGCCGCGATCTTCGGGCTCGGCATCGCGTTGCTGGTTGCGGCGTGGATCATGTACCGCGCGGATCGGCACGCGGTGTTCCTCGATCAGTTCGCGCTGGCGCTCAGTGTGGCCGGACAACTCGCCGTTGCATGGGTGATGTTCGATGCGCTCGAGCGCCCGCTGCCGACCAGCGCGGCGCTGTTGGTCCTGCAGATCGCGGTGTTCCTGATGATGCCTAACAAGATGGCGCGCACGCTGGCGGCATTGTTCGCCTGTGTCGCCTGGGTGTTCACGGTGCGCTTCCTGTTGCGGCCGGGCGCGGGCGAGGAAATCTTTTTCCAGGACGGCGCGGCCGTGCAGTTCCCGTTGTTGGGCGCGTGGTCCGTGCCCGTCGGCTGGATCGCAACCTGGGCGCCGATCGTCGCGGCGGCGTGGTGGCTGGTGCGTTCCGAAACCCGCTGGATGGCGAGCCCGCTGCGCGTCTACGCGCGGCCGGCGCTCGCCGGCTTGCTGCTCGGCGCATCACTCGCCGCCATCTGGACCGAGCCGTTCAGTTATCTGGCCATGGGTGTGGCCGACATCGGCTTGAGCTTCAATCTCTGGGCGCTGTTCCCGCTGCTCTCGATCGCCGTGGCGATGTTCGCCGCGTTCCAGGCGTATCGCGTGCGCAGCTCCGGGTTGTTAGGCATCGCCATCATTGCCGCGCTCGTGCATCTGTCGCGTTTCTATTACCTGTACGGAACGACGCTGCTGTGGAAGTCCGCGATCATGCTGGTGGCGGGGGTGCTGCTGCTCGCCGCGGGTGTGTTGTGCGGGCGGCGCGCGCGGGAGGCCGCATGAGAGCCTGGGTCACGCGCGCGGTCGCGGCGGGCGGCGCATTGCTCGTGCTGGTGTCCGTCAACGCGAGCATCGTCGCGAAGGAGCGGATCAAGACGAACGGCGAGCGGATCTTCCTCGAACTCGCGCCCGTCGATCCGCGCTCACTGATGCAGGGCGATTACATGGCGCTGCGTTTCAGGATCGCCGAGCAGATTCCCACGGAGTCGAGCGGCAGCGTGCCGCTGCTCCTCGATGCGCGCGGCGTCGCCACGGCGAATCCCGATCCGCAGGCCGGTGGTTTGAAGCTGCGCTACCGCATTCGAAACGGGGCGGTGTGGGTCGGCACGAACGCGTATTTCTTCGAAGAGGGCGCGGCGCAGCAGTTCGAGCGGGCGCGGTATGGCGAGTTTCGCGTGGATCGGGACAGCGGCGAGGCGGTGCTCGTGGGGCTGCGCGGCGAGCAATTGGAGGCGGTTTCCGCTCCATAACCGAGACAACGATCAGGTCGTCGCATTTTTCGAGCCTCCCGCCGCAACAGTTCCCCGCTGCCGAGTGTCCGGCATGAGGTGCGTCCCCTTTTGCTAGGAAACGGGGAATGTCCCCATTTAGAATGCAGCACATCAGAACTGGGGCCGTCTTGGCCCGGGAATCCAAAATGAAAAAACTCATCGCCGGTGGCCTCGTGGCCGCTTCTCTCGTCGGCACTCTCGCATTTGGTCAGGCCAAGCCCAGCCCCGCGGACGCGGTCTCGGCCGTGCCCGTCATTCCGCGCTCGGCGCTGTTCGGTAACCCCGAAAAAGCGCAGGCCCGTGTATCGCCGGATGGCAAATACATTTCCTTCATCGCGCCGCGCGACGGCGTGCTCAACGTGTGGCTGGCCGAACGCGGCAAGCTCGATGCGGCGAAGCCCATCACGAACGACCAGAAGCGCGGCATCCGCCAGCACCTGTGGGCGTACGACGGCAAACACGTGTTGTTCCTGCAGGACGAGGGCGGCGACGAGAACTGGCGCGTATACGCCGTCGATGTAGTTAGCGGGGCGCAGAAAGACCTTACACCTTACAAGGGCGTGCGCGCCGAGCTCGTGGACCTCTCGTGGAAGAAGCCCGGCGTCGTCGCCGTGGGCCTCAACGACCGCGTGCCCGAGTGGCACGATCTCTACGAAATCGACATCGCCACCGGCAAACGCACGCTGATCGAGCAGAACGATCAGGAAATCGCCGGCTACTACGTCGACTTCGATTTGAAGCCGAAGCTCGCCGCGAAGAACAACGCCGATGGTTCGGAAGTGTTCCGCCGCGTCGGCGACAAGTGGGTGAGCCTGCTCAAGATTCCGCAGGCGGACACGATCACCTCGGGCGTGATCGGCATCGAGGAAAGCGGCAAGACGGCGCTGCTGCAGACTTCCGTCGGCCGCGACAAGGCCGCGCTCGAGCGCGTCGACATCGAGACCGGCAAGACCACCGTGCTCGGTTCCAGCGACAAGGCCGACCTCGACCAGGTCTGGCTCGAACCGAAGACCGCCAAGGTGCAGGCGTTCACGGTGAACTACCTCAAGCCCGAGATCACGGTGCTGGATCCCTCGGTGCAGAAAGACGTCGATCTGCTCAAGAAGCAGCTCGGCGACAGCTACACACTCACGAACCGCTCGCTCGATGACGGTCTGTGGACGGTGGTGACGGACGAGGCGCAGGCCCCGGCGATCGCCTATCTATACGATCGCAAGGGCGGCACGGTCACGAAGCTGTTCGAGCAGCGTCCCGCGCTCGCCAAGTCGCCGCTGGTGCCGATGCAGTCACTCGAGCTCAAGGCGCGCGACGGCCTGACGCTCGTCTCCTATCTATCGCTGCCGCCTGGCTCCGACAAGAACAACGACGGCATCCCGGATTCCCCGGTGCCGCTGGTGCTCAACGTGCACGGCGGTCCCTGGGCGCGCGACACCTATGGCTTCGACAACGAACACCAGTGGCTCGCGAACCGCGGCTACGCAGTGCTCGCGGTGAACTATCGCGGCTCGACCGGCTTCGGCAAGAACTTCGTGAACGCGTCCAACAAGGAGTGGGCGGGCAAGATGCACGATGATCTGCTCGACACCGTCAAGTGGGCCATCGACAAGAAGATCACCACCGCCGACAAGGTCGCGATCTACGGCGGCTCGTATGGCGGCTACGCGACGCTCGTCGGCCTGACCTTCACGCCCGACACCTTCGCGTGCGGCGTGGACATCGTCGGTCCGTCGAACCTCGAAACGCTGCTGGCGTCGATCCCGCCGTACTGGAAGGCGTTCTTCGAGGAGTTCGCGTCACGCGTCGGCGATCCGCGCACGGAAGAAGGCAAGAAGTTGCTGGCCGAGCGTTCGCCGATCACCCACGTCGCGGCGATCAAGAAGCCGCTGCTGATCGCACAGGGCGCGAACGATCCGCGCGTGAAGCAGGCCGAGTCCGATCAGATCGTGAAGGCGATGAAGGACAAGAACATCCCGGTGACCTACGTGTTGTACCCGGATGAGGGCCACGGCTTCGCGCGCCCGACGAACCGCACCTCGTTCTACGCCGTCGCTGAAGGATTCCTGGCGCAGTGCCTCGGCGGCCGCTACGAACCCGTCGGCAACGACTTCAAGGGCGCGACCCTCAAGGTCCTCGAAGGCGCCCAGAACGTCCCCGGGTTGGAGGCTGCCTTGAAGTAATGTAATGGGGACATTCCTCGTTTCCTAGCAAAAGGGGTCAGGCCTGAAAGCCTGGCCCCTTTTTCGTTTGGGTCCTTCGACGTGCGTTGGCTACAGTCCAGGCGCGACACTCAAGTGAGCGCAATGACCAAACCCGATGATCAGAAATCGCTTTGGAACGGTCCCGCCGGCAAGGCCTGGGTCGAACTACAGGAACTCCTCGATCGCATGCTTCAGCCATTCGAAGATGTGCTGCTCGATGCGGTGGATGCGGGCCGCGCGCGACGCGTGCTCGACGTGGGTTGCGGCACCGGCAGCACGACGATCGCCATCGCGCGCAAGCTAAGCGCGGAGGCTCAATGTCTGGGCATCGACATCTCCGAACCCATGATCGCGCTGGCACGAGCCCGCGCCTCCGGCGCGAACTCCGCGGCCAGCTTCATTTGCGCCGATGCGCAGACTCACGCCTTCGAACCCGCATCCTTCGATACCTTCACCTCGCGTTTCGGCGTGATGTTCTTCGAAGACCCGGTGCGCGCATTCACCAACCTGCGCCGCGCCGCCGCGGATGGCGCCGAGACCTTTTTCATCGCCTGGCGCAGCGCCGCCGAAAATCCGTTCATGACGACCGCGGAACGCGCGGCCGCGCCGCTGCTGCCGGAGCTTCCGCCACGCAAGCCGGATGGGCCGGGGCAGTTCGCATTCCAGGACGCGCAGCGAGTGCGCCGCTACTTCGAAGACAGCGGCTGGACGGCCGACATCCGCGCCATCGACGTGCCCTGCGCCATCACGGTGGATGACCTGGATCAATATCTCGCACAGATGGGGCCGGTTGGAATGACACTGCAATCCGCCGACGACGCGACGCGCGCACGAGTCGGAGCAGCAGTCCGTGCCGCCTTCGACCCCTTTGTGCGCAACCGCGAGGTGCGTTTCACTGCCGCTTGCTGGATGATCCAGGCACGGGCGGACAAGTAGTTCGGGGTTCACCACTCATGACACGACAACTGATCGGTAGCTGCCTCTGCGGCGAAGTGCGCTACACCGTCGCCGATGAGTTCACCTACGCGCTCATCTGCCATTGCTCGCAATGCCGCCGCGCCACCGGCTCGGCGTTCAAACCTTTCGGCGGCATCGAGCGCGCGAAACTCAAAGTGATC
>JAKFFF010000046.1:0-27072 GCA_036677145.1 Alcaligenaceae bacterium | reverse complement strand
CATGAACGAAATCCTGGGCTGGGTCGCGACCGCCGTGTTCGTCGGTTCGTACTTCTTCAAGCGCCCGGCGCTGCTGCGCGCCGCGCAGATGGCCGGCGCGGTGTTGTGGATCGTGTACGGCGTGCTGATCGGGGCGATTCCCGTCGTCGTCGCGAATGGATTGGTGTTCGGTGCGGCCGCCTGGACGCTGCTGCGCTCGAGATCGACGTCAGACTGACTGGTGCGCCTGCGTGAATCCTGCCGCGGGTAACTGCTTGCGGTGCGCGGCGTGCCCGCCGTCGATCCAGGTCTCGAGCACGTTGAGCTTCTCGTCCGCCAGCACCAGGCTCGCGAGATAACCCGCTTCGATGCGCCCGAGCACGCGTTCGAGTTTCAGATACGCGGCGGGCTGAGTGCTCGCCATACGTGCCGCGCGGCGCAGATCCACGTCCAGCATGTCGACCGCGTTGGCAACCGCGCGCGCCA
Source organism: Alcaligenaceae bacterium (assembly GCA_036677145.1). Lineage (GTDB taxonomy): Bacteria > Pseudomonadota > Gammaproteobacteria > Steroidobacterales > Steroidobacteraceae > CADEED01. The sequence goes on along the minus strand of JAKFFF010000046.1, from coordinate 26,607 downwards.
TCGTGAGGTTCGCGCCGGCGAGCGTGCCGTTTTCATCGACGAGCCGGTCACCCTGCACGGTCACGCGTTTGCCGGCCAGCCGGAATTCGCTGAGCGACGTGCCGATGTTCGGCATGGCGTCGGTCACGAGCACGAAGCGGTCGTGCGGCCGGCTGCGCAGCGCGATCTTCAGCACGACGGGATCGACATGGATGCCATCGACGATGATGCCGCAGTAACTGGCCACGTCATCGAGCGCGGCGCCGACCGCGCCGGGCTCGCGTGTGCCGAGCGGGGACATCGCGTTGAACAGGTGCGTGAAGCCCCGCATGCCGACGTCGAGCGCCGCGCGCACCTGTGCGAAGCTGGCGTTCGTGTGGCCCGCCGCAACGATCACGCCGGCTTCGGTGAGCTCGCGCACGACGGCGGGCTGCGTGAGCTCCGGCGCGAGCGTCACCAGCGTGCGCCCACCGGTATGCGTGGTCAGTAGTTTGACGGCCGCGGCGTCCAGCCTGCGCAGCTTGGCGGCATCGTGCACGCCCTTGCGCTCGGCGTTCACGAACGGCCCTTCGACGTGGATGCCGAGCACTCCGGGAACCCGCTGTTCGATGGCTTCGGTCACGGACGCGAGCGCGCGCGCGATGACGTCGAGGTCGTCGCTGATCAAGGTTGGCAGGAAGCCGGTCGTGCCAAACTTGCGGTGCGCGGCGCCGATCGCGCGGATGCTCTCGACGCTGGGCGCATCGTTGAACAACACGCCGCCGCCGCCGTTCACCTGGGTGTCGAGAAATCCCGGCAGCAGCAGGTTGCCGCCGAGATCGTGTTCCTCGGCATCGGCGACGCGCGGATCATTGGCGGGCACCACAGCGACGATCTTCGTGCCCTCGATGAGCACGGCCAGTCCCTCGGAGAAGCCGGAATCCCGCAATACCAGTCCGTTGGTGAGTGCGAACATCAGTGAGTCTCGGTGACTTTGCGAAGATGCGGCGGCGCGTCCGGATCGAGTCCGCGCGCCACCGCGAGCCGCGCGGCGAAGACGTAGAAACTCTGGATCATGAGCAGCGGTTCGATCACGGGATCCGCGGCGATGACGGGCAGGGGCGTCGCTCCCTGGGCGGCGCCGCCGGCGAGCAAGACGCGCGCGCCGCGCGCGGCGAAATCGCGCGCAATGGATTCGATGCCGGCACGCGTTTCATCCGCCTGCGAAAACGCGACGATCGGAAAACCCTTGCCGACCAGCGCCATCGGGCCGTGTTGCACTTCGGCCGAGCTGAAGGCCTCGGCGTGCAGCGCGCAGGTCTCCTTGAGTTTGAGCGCGGCCTCCTGTGCGATGCCGAGGCCGTAACCGCGGCCGAGCACGAACAGGTTGTTGGCCGATACGAGTGGCGCGAGGGCTGCGCTCCAGTCGAGCTCTGCAGCGCGCCCGAGTGCGGCGGGCGCTGCGTGCAGCGCTGCGAGCAGCGCGTCGTCCTCGCGCCACTCGGCGACGAGATGGATCAGGGCGGCAAGTGATGCGATGAAGGACTTGGTCGCGGCGACGCTGCGTTCCGGCCCGGCGTGCAAGTCAATGCCGTGATCGGCCACCGCGGCCAGCGGCGAACCAGGCGTATTGCACAACGCGATGACCAGCGCGCCCGCCGCGCCTGCATTACGCGCGCTCGCGACGAGATCCGGGCTGCGCCCGGACTGCGAGACCGCGATGTACAGCACATCGCTCGAACTCGTGGTCGCGTCGTAAACGGAAGTCAGCGATGGCGCCGCGGAGGAGGTGAGCACGCGGGCGTGAGTTTCGATGAGGTACTTCGCGAAGGTCGCGGCGTGGTCCGAACTGCCGCGCGCACAAGTGATCACGGCGCGCGGCTTGCGTGCGCGCAACACGGCGCCGAGCGCGCGCATCGATTGCGCGTTTGCGGCGAGCTGGCGCCGCACCACTGCCGGCGCTTCACCCGCTTCCGCGCGCATGAGACTGACGCTCATACGAGCGCGCGCAGCTCCGCGACGAAATCGTACGTGTCGCCGCGGTAGTACGACTGCGAGAACTCGATGGCCTGGCCATCGGCAAGAAAGCCGAGACGTTCGACGAGTAATCCCGCGTCTTTCTCGTGCGCCCGCAGAAGCTCCGCCTGTTCGGCGGTCAGCAGGGTCGCACGCAGGCGCTGCAACGCCCGCACCGGCCGATGGCCGGTTTTTTCGAGCGCGACGTAGAGAGAAGAGTCCACCGCATCCACCGACGGCAGACAGGAGGCGAGGATCGTGGCGTATTCGAGCGCCATCGGCGCATCGTCCGCGAAGCGGATGCGCTGGAAGCGATACACGGGTGTGCCCGGCGAAAGTCGCAGCGTGAGCGATTCCTCGGGGGTCACCGTGCCGGCCGAGCGGTTCAGCCAGGTGCTGCGCGGCTTGCGGCCGCGGGCGCGCATGTCCTCGGAGAACGAGGTGAGCTTGGAAAAATGTTTCTCGACCCGCGCCGAAACGAAAGTGCCCGCACCCTGGCGGCGCACAAGTAATCCTTCGGCCACGAGACCATCGATGGCCTTGCGCACGGTGATGCGGGAGATGCCGAGTTCGCCGGCCAGATCGCGCTCGGGCGGCAGCGCGTCTTCGGGCACGACGACGCGTTGTTCGATGGCGGATCGCAGGCTGCGCTGCAGTTGCCGGTAAAGCGGTTGCGAGCTCGCGTCGTCGAGCTTCTGCAGATAGTTAGTCAGGGTCGCCACGCTCGTTGCCTCCCGCGCCGGCGCCACGCCGCTGCGTGTGCGCCCTATACAAAGTGTTACCAGTACGATACCAATATAGGCCACGTACTCCAGCCCGATTTTGACAATTTACGGGGAAATTTGGCAGTCGGTGAACACCGTTGTTCAGACTGCTGAAAATCAATCGCGCATTGGTACTATCGCCGACTGAAGGTGGTCTGGAGCGGGCTTGATTGCTCCAGCGAATGAAATCATCGTGCGCCGGGGGAGGGAATTCATGAAGCGATGCGGGATCTGGCGGATTCAGGGCGCGGCCCTCGCGCTGTTGTTGTGTTGTGCCGGCCTTCCGGCCGCGACACCGGCGCCGGCCACTTCTGGACCAGTCGCTTCCGTGTCGGTCATCCCGGCGCCGCTCGATGCGCGGTCCGCCGCCGGCGAATTCGTATTCGGCGCCAAGACGCGTGTCGCCTTCAATGGCCCCGGCAGCGAACAGGTCGCGAAACATTTCGTGGAGCTCGCGCAGCGAACGCACGGCTTCGATCTGCCGCTCGCCGGCAACAAGGCCTCGACCGGCGCCATCCTGTTCGAGATCAGCCGCAACGCGCCGGCTGCGAACGAAAGCTACGCGCTGCGAGTGACGCCGGCCGGCATCACGGTGAGCGCGCGCGAGCCGCGCGGCCTGTTCTACGGCGCGGTGACGTTGTGGCAGTTGTTGGGTTCACCCGAATCGGGCGTGCCGCGCATCCGCGCCGTGACCATCGAGGACGCGCCGCGTTTCCGCTGGCGCGGCCTCATGCTCGACACCGCGCGGCATTATCAGTCGCCCGAGTTCATCAAGAAGTTCATCGACTGGATGGCGTTGCACAAGCTCAACGTCTTCCACTGGCACCTGACGGACGACCAGGCCTGGCGCCTCGAAATCCGCAAGTATCCAAAACTCACGAGCGTCGGCGCCTGGCGCGTGCCGGCCGGACCCGCGGCGGCGGCGGACATCGATCCGGCCACCGGCAAGCCGCGGCTTTATGGCGGCTTCTACACGCAGGAACAGGTGCGCGAGATCGTGGCCTATGCCGCCGCGCGGCACATCAATGTGTTGCCGGAAATCGAAATGCCCGGTCACGCGAGCGCCGCGGTGGTTGCCTATCCCGAGCTCGGCGTGAGCCGCACGCTGCCGACGGCGGTGCCCGAGGAATGGGGCATCTTCACGACGCTGTTCAATGTGGATGACTCGACCTTCACGTTCTTCGAGGACGTGTTGACCGAAGTCATGCAGCTCTTCCCGAGCGAATACATCCATGTCGGCGGCGACGAGGCCTGGAAAGACGAGTGGGAGGCGTCCCCCGCGATCCAGGCGCGCATGCGCGCACTCGGCTTGAAGGACGAACACGCGTTGCAGAGTTACTTCATCCAGCGTGTCGAGAAGTTCATCAACAAGAAGGGCCGCAAGCTCATCGGCTGGGATGAAATCCTCGAGGGCGGGCTCGCGCCCAACGCGACGGTGATGTCCTGGCGTGGCGTCGACGGCGCCATCGCGGCCGCGAAGGCTGGTCACGACACGGTGCTGTCGCCCGCGCCCACGCTGTATCTCGATCACTGGCAAAGTGATGGAGATCCCGCGCCCGGCCGCAGCGAGACGATCTCGCTCGAAGACGTCTACAAGTTCAATCCAATGCCGGATTCCATTCCCGCGCAGCAGCGCGGCCACATCCTCGGCCTGCAGGCCAATCTCTGGGCGGAGTTCATGCGCTCGGACGACCGCGTCGAATACCAGGCGTATCCGCGGGTCGCGGCGCTGGCCGAAGTCGCATGGTCGGCGCCGCGGCACATCGACTGGCTGAATTTCCGCAACCGCATGCCCGATCAGCTTGCGCGTTATCGCAAGCTCGGCATCCGCTACGCACCTGGAGCCGCCGCGCAGCCGCTCGAGGTGCGGCGCCGCACGAGTCACCAGCTCGAGACCTGCGCCGGCGGCTATCTACTGTCGCTGGAAGACGATGCGCCGCTGCGCGGCAAACGCGCGGTGTTCCTCGTGAGCATCACGAACCCGTGCTGGTTGTGGAAGGGCGCCGATCTCACGCAGATCACCGCGTTGCGCGCCGCCGTCGGCCAGATCCCGTTCGCGTTCCAGATCGGCAAGGATGCGAAGAAGATTCCGCTCGCGAAGCCGGCCGATGGCGCGGGCGAACTCGAGGTGCGCATGGGCACATGCGAGGGTGAACTCATCGCCACGTTGCCGCTCGCGCCCGCCCTGTCGAATCCCGCGGTCACGACACTGCCCGCGGTGAAACTCGCGGCGATGACCGGCAAACACGACCTCTGCTTGCGATTCACGCGCGCGAGCATCGATCCGATCTGGACGATCGACAGCGTCGAACTGGTGGGACTCTGATTCCATGGCGCCCCTGACCCTGCTCGCGCCGCTCGCCGGGTGGTGCACGCGCCTCGAGGAAGTGCCCGACGCGGTGTTCCGCCAGCGCATGCTCGGCGATGGCGTCGCCATCGATCCGACCGGCAACACTGTGCACGCGCCCTGCGATGGTGAAATCATCTCCTTGCCCGCGACGCGTCATGCGATCGCGCTGCGCAGTCCGGGCGGCGTGGAAATCCTCGTCCACGTCGGTATCGACACCGTGGGACTCGGCGGCAAGGGATTCACGCCGCGCGTGAAGAAGGGTGACCAGGTCCGCGCGGGCGATCCGCTGCTCGAATTCGATCTCGGGATGATCGCGCGCGCGGCCACGAGCCTCATCACGCCCATCATTCTGACCAACGGGGAGCGCTTCAGGATCGCGACGGCGCAGGTCGATCGCGCGATGGCGGTCGGCGATTCGTTGCTGGAAATAGACGAGATCGCCGCGCTGGGGTCCGCGGTGTCCGCCGCGAACTCGCAGCTCATCAGTGAGCGCGTGGTCGCGCGCCAGTCGCATGGCATCCATGCGCGGCCCGCGGCCTTGATCGCGCGTTACGCGAAGTCGGTGCCCGTGGAACTCGAGATGCGTGCGCACGGGCGCAGCGCGAATCCGCGCAGCGCGGTGGCGCTGATGGCGCTCGGCATCCGTCACGGCGACGAGGTGGTGATCTCGGGTGTCGGCGAGGCCGCCGAAGGCGCGATCGCCGAGATCGCGCGCATGATCGCGACGCCTGACAAACCGGCCGCGCGCACCCTGCCGCCGCCGATCGTGCAGGCCGCGCGCGTCGTGTCCGCGGTGAACGACCCGACGTTGCTGCGTGGCCTGATCGCGAGCCGCGGGCTCGCGCTCGGCGGCGCCGCCTGGCTGCGCAGCGCCGACGTAACAGTCATCGAGCCGGGGCAGGGCATCGCCGTCGAAGCCGGTGCGTTCGAACGCGCGCGCGAAGCGGTGCGCGCGCGGCTCACGCCGCTGGCGAAGGAAGCATCACCGACGGCGCGCGAAATGATCGCCGCCCACATCGAGATTCTCGAAGACCCCGAGCTCATCGGCGCGGCGCGCGCGCTCATCTCCACCGGCAAGAGCGCGGCATTCGCATGGCGCGCGGCATTGCGCCAGGCGGCCGACGCCTTGCGCGCGACCGGGGATGCGCGTCTCGCGGAGCGCGTGGACGATCTCAACGATCTCGAGCGGCAGGTCTTGTCCGCGCTGGGCGGGCCTGAAACGGTGGCGCGCGCGGCCGTGCCACCCGGCACCATCCTGCTGGCCAAGGACATGACGCCCTCGCAATTGGTGGAACTGGAAGGCGGCAAACCTGCGGGTATCTGCCTCGTGGCGGGCGGTCCGACCTCACACGTCGCGGTGCTCGCCGCCTCACTCGGGATTCCGATGATCGTCGCGGTCGGTGCGAAGCTGAACGACATCCGCGCGGGCACGTCGCTGGCGCTCGACGCCGACGCGGGTTCATTGCGCGTGGCGCCGGACGTCGCACAACGCGCGGACTTCGAATACGCCACGGCGGCGCGGCAGGAGCGCCTGCGCCGCGAGCTCGACGCGGCACGCAGCGATTGCCGGGCCGCGAGCGGCGAACGTATCGAGGTGTACGCCAATCTCGGTTCCATCGCCGATGCGAAACTCGCGGTGGCGCATGGCGCCGAAGGCTGCGGACTGTTGCGCACGGAATTCCTGTTCATGGATCGTTCCGCGGCGCCCGACGAACGCGAGCAGCGCGAGACCTATCAACGCATCGCGCGCGTGCTCGAGGGCCGGCCACTCGTCATCCGCACGCTCGATGTCGGCGGCGACAAGCCCTTGTCCTATCTACCTTTGCCGGCCGAAGTGAATCCGGCGCTCGGGTTGCGCGGCATCCGCGTCAGCCTGTGGCGCCCCGAGCTGCTGCGCGCGCAGTTGCGCGCGATACTCGCGGTCGAACCCGCCGGACAATGCCGCATCCTGCTGCCCATGATCACCGGGGTCGATGAAATCAGGCGCGTGCGGGCGATCGTCGACGAGCTGCGCGCGGAGCTGGGTGTGGGTCATGTATCGATCGGCGTCATGATAGAAACCCCGGCCGCGGCATTACTCGCCGACGAGCTGGCGCGTGAAGCCGACTTCCTCTCCATCGGCACCAACGACCTGTCGCAATACACGCTGGCGATCGACCGCGGCAACTCCGAGCTCGCCGCGCGTATCGACGCCGTGCACCCGGCGGTGTTGCGCCTGGTCGCGACGGTGACCGCGGCCGCGGCGCGCCGCGCGCGCGGCGTCGCCGTGTGCGGCGGGCTCGCCTCGGATCCGGCGGCGGTGCCATTGTTGTTAGGCCTGGGCGTGAACGAACTGTCGGCCGTGCCCGCGCAGATTCCCCACATCAAGGAAGTCGTGCGCGCGCATACACTCGATGCCTGCCGCGCGCTCGCGGCACGCGCGCTGGCGCTCGAATCGGCGGCGGCCGTGCGCGAACTGTTGTCGAAGCAGGCCGGCAATCCCGCGGGAGTACATCCATGAAGTATCTTCTTTCCGGCCTGCAGAAAGTGGGCCGCGCCATGATGTTGCCGATCGCGGTCCTGCCCGTCGCGGCATTGCTGTTGCGGCTGGGACAACCGGATCTGCTCGACGTCGCGGCGATCGCCGCGGCCGGCGATGCCATCTTCGCGAACCTCGGCCTGCTGTTCGCGATCGGCGTCGCCGTTGGAATTGCTCGCGAGAATCACGGCGCGGCGGGACTCGCGGGCGTGGTCGCATTCCTGATCACGACCAAGGGCGCCGAGGCTGTGCTCGCCGTGCCGCCGGATCTCACCGCGGGATTGAGCGGCGCCGCGGTGGAACTGGCCGCGAAGGCGTATCGCGCGAAGGAACTCGCCAAACTCAGTATTCCCGCGGGCATCCTGTGCGGACTGATCGCCGGCATGCTCTACAACCGTTACAGCGACGTGCGCCTGCCGGCCTACCTGGCGTTCTTCGGCGGCCGCCGTTTCGTACCCATCGTCGCGGGATTCGCGGGCATCGCGCTCGCGTTGTGTTTCGGTTATGGATTCCCGGTGCTCGAGCACGGCATGGACTCGCTGAGCCGCGCGGTGCTCGGTTCGGAATCGTTCGGCCTGTTCGCGTACGGCGTGTTGAATCGCGCGTTGATCGTCACCGGCCTGCATCACATCGCGAACAACATGGCGTGGTTCCTGATCGGCGATTTCCAGACCGCGACGGGGAACGTCACCGGTGATCTGAATCGTTTCTTCGCGGGTGACGCATCCGCTGGCGCGTTCATGAGCGGCTTCTTCCCGGTCATGATGTTCGGACTGCCGGCCGCTTGCCTGGCGATGTACCACGCGGCGCGCCCCGAACGCCGCAAGGCCGTCGGCGGCATGTTGTTGTCGATGGCGTTGACCTCATTCCTGACGGGCGTCACCGAGCCCGTCGAGTTCGCGTTCATGTTCCTGGCCCCGCTGCTGTATGCGCTGCACGCGTTGATGACCGGCCTCTCCATGGTGATCATGGATCTGTTCGGCGTGCGGCTGGGTTTTGGTTTCTCGGCGGGATTGTTCGACTACGTGCTGAACTTCTCCCTGTCTACTCACCCGTTGCTGCTCATCCCGATCGGCATCTGTTACTTCGCGCTGTATTACGGTGTGTTCCGTTTTGCTATCGCGCGATTCAATCTGAAGACGCCCGGCCGTGAGCCGGAGGAGGGCCCCACGGTTGCGGCGGCGCCGATCGACGCAGGCGCGGAATCCTGGATTCACGCTCTCGGTGGCCCGGCGAACATAACGGCACTCGATGCCTGCACGACCCGCCTCAGGCTCAACGTCGGCGGCGCGGCCATCGATGAAGCCGCATTGCGCCGGCTCGGCGCGCGCGGAATCGTGCGCCCCTCGGTCAACACCCTGCAGGTGGTCGTCGGTCCGATCGCTGATCAGCTGGCGGGCCAGTTGAGGGACACATTACGCGCCCGCGTGGCGCCACCTGTCGTCACACCTGACGAGCCTTCATCCATGGCTGCGACGACTCCGCTGATGGGCGCAATGGAGCGCGGGGTGTCCACGGTTGCGGGCCCGGGTCCGCAGGGCGCGCGTGCGTTGGCCGCGGCCTTCGGGGGCGCGGCCAACGTCCAGGACGTGGTCGTGCATTCCTCCCGTATCGGGGTGACTCTTAAAAATCCGCAAGCCGCCGACCCGGTTGCGATCCAGGCGGCCGGTTTCCGCGGTGCAGTACACGTTGCAGATGCCCTCTGGCACGTGATCGTCGGGCCGGATTCCGTGGCCGTTGCGGATGCTTTACGCGGGGCTGCGCGCCCCGCCGACTAATTCCGTCGGTATGACGAACATCACTTGCGAATTGGTTTCGCGGGGGGCATCGTGCGCGCCTTGAAAAGGCTCGCGCCTCCATCCGGGATCCGTTCCTCGAACACCGCGGCCGCACAAAATCCAATAAAAACAACCTTATTTTTGTTTGCCGGCGTGCAACCTGAGGGGAGGTTCAAGCGTCTGATGTCGGGTCGTCAAAGGATAGATCGCGTGATTGCCAAAACCAGAAGATTTCCGGGGCTGAGCCTCGTTTCCCTCCTCACAATTTCCGTTCTCGCCCTGGCCGGTTGCGGCCGGGGTGCGGGCAATACGAATGACAAGGCGGAACTCACGCCCGTGTTGCTCTCGCCGGAAGACGTTCTTTCGGTCAGCAGCGCCGCGTTGGCCTCCGGCCCGTCGATCACCGGTTCGGTCCAGCCCGAACGGCGCGCGGATCTGCGCGCGGAAGTGTCGGCCGTCGTGCTGGCGGTGCTCAAGGAAAATGGTGACCCGGTCAAACGCGGCGATCTGCTCGTGCGCCTCGACCAGACCTCCATCCGCGACAGCCTGACCGCCGCGCAGTCATCGATGAGCGCCGCCGAGCAGGCCTTTGAGCAGGCCGAGCGTCAGTACCAGCGCATGATCAAGCTGCGCGAAACCGGCGTGGTCTCGGCCCAGCAGGTCGAAGACGTCGAGATCCGCCGCAACACCGCGCGCAGCGATCGCGAAGGTGCGCGCACCCGCATGGTGACCGCGCGTCAGCAACTCGAGCGCACCGAAGTGCGCGCGCCGTTCGACGGCATCGTCAGCGACCGCAAGGTGTCCGCGGGTGATACCGCGCAGGTGGGCAAGGAATTGCTCAAGGTCATCGATCCGGCCAGCCTGCGATTCGAAGGCCTCATTTCCGCCGACAGCATCGGCGAGGTGCGCGCGGGTCAGCCGGTCTGGTTCCGCATCCATGGCTTCGGCGAACGCGAATTCACCGGCAAGGTGACGCGCGTGAACCCGGCCGCGAACATCACGACGCGCCAGGTGGAAGTCCTGGTGAGCTTCGACGACGCCGGACAGCAGCCCTACGTGGCAGGCTTGTACGCGGAAGGTCACGTGGAAACGCAGACCTCCAGCAAGTTGTCGCTGCCCAGCGCCGCCGTGATGCGCGAGGGTGACAAGGCGTATGCGTGGAGCATCAAGGACGCGAAGCTGCACAAGGCCGAGCTCACGCTCGGTGAGCGCGATCCGCGCACCGGCGCATTCGTCGTGAGTTCCGGAATCAGTGATGGCGAAGAAGTACTGCGCTTCCCGAGCGCAACATTGAAGGAAGGTCAGCCGGTCACGTTCGACAAAGAGAACAAGCCCGCCGTGGTCGTCGAAAAGTAATAGCGGCAGCTAGGGAGCTTCCAGATGTTCCTGTCGAATTTCAGCATCAAACAACCGGTCACGACCGTTGCGATCGTGATCGTGCTCATGTGTCTCGGCTTGCTCGCGCTGAAGAATCTGCGCGTCAACCAGATCCCGGACGTCGAAAACCCGGTGATGTCCGTGAACTTCCCGTACCCCGGCGCCTCGCCGGAAACGGTGGAGCGCGAAATCATCAATCGCGTCGAGAAGCCGCTGCAGAGCATTCCGCAGGTCTACGAGATCTGGTCCACGGCCTCGGAAAGCAACGCGAACTTCACGATCATCTTCGACTTCAAGAAGGACATGTCCGAGGCGGGCGACGAGATCCGCAATGCGATCGCGTCCGTGCGCTACAAGATGCCGGTCGAGATGCGCGAGCCCGTGTTGTGGCGGCGCGATCCGGCGTCCGATCCCATCGTCAATCTCGGCCTCTCGTCGACCAAGCAGTCGCACGCCGAGATCTCGCGCCTGGCGGAAGACGTGCTGGCCGATCAGCTGCGCGGCATCGACGGCGTGTCGGTCGTCAACGTCGACGGCGCGCTGCATCGCGAGCTGTCGGTGCTGCTGCATGCGCAGCGCATGCGCGAATACAACGTGTCCGCGGGCGAGGTGGTGAATGCGCTGCGCGCGCAGAACACCAACGCGCCGGTCGGCCGCGTGAAGGGCGAGCTCGATGAGCAGAACATCCGCCTCGTGGGCCGCATCGAGCGCCCGGCCGAATTCAACGACATCGTCGTCAAGCGCCAGGGCAACGAAGTAGTTCGACTGGGCCAGGTCGCCACGGTCGAAGACGGATTCGCCGAACCCGGCTCCTACAGCCTGCGCGACGGACAACCGAACGTGGGTCTATCCGTCATTCGTTCGCGCGAGGCGAGCACCGTCTCCGTCGCCGAGCGGATTCGCGAGGAAGTCAAAGAGATCAACAAGACCCTGCCCGAGGGCACCAAGCTCGAGATCACACGCGATGGGGGCGAAGAGGCCGATCAGAACCTCGGGAACGTCATCCACGCCCTGGTCTTCGGCGCGGGCCTCACGATCTTCGTGGTGTACGCGTTCCTGAATTCCTGGCGTTCGACACTGATCACCGCGCTGTCTCTGCCGACGTCGGCGGTCGCGGCGTTCATCGCCATCTGGTTGTGCGGCTTCACGCTCAATTTCATGACGCTGCTGGGCCTGTCGCTGGCGATCGGCGTGCTCATCGACGACGCCATCGTGGTGCGAGAAAACATAGTCAGGCACATGGAGCGCGGCGAAAGTCGCATCGACGCCGCGCGGAACGGTACGGCCGAGATCGGCCTTGCGGTGACCGCCACGACGTTCTCGATCGTCGCGGTCTTCGTTCCCGTGGCCTTCATGGGCGGCGGCGCCGGCGAGTGGTTCCGGCCGTTCGCGGTGACCGTCGTTTCATCGGTTCTCGTCAGTCTGTTCATTTCGTTCACGCTCGATCCGATGCTGTCGGCGTACTGGGGCGACCCGCCGGGACACGCAAAGCAGCCCAAGAAGGGCATCTCGAAAGTGTTCGAGAAGTTCAACATCTGGTTCGACCACCAGGCGGACCGTTACGGCAAGGTGATCGAGTGGGCCCTGCACCATCGCAAGTGGATGGCGTGGACCGCGGTCTTCCTGCTGGTGGTTTCCCTCGGTTTCCAGGCGGCGACCGGCCGCAGCGAATTCCTGCCCAAGTCCGACTACGGCTCGCTCGCGATCGAAGTGCGCACGCCGTCGAGCACCAGCCTCGAATACGCGCGCAACAAGGTCGAGAAGGCGGCGGAGCTCGCGCGGCTGATACCGGAAGTGAAGAGCACCGACAGCCGTGTGAACTCGACCGGCGGACGTGTCTGGGTCGACGTGGGCGACAAGACCGATCGCGACCGTTCGCTCGGCGAACTCGCCGCGGACCTGCGCAACAAACTCAAGCAACTCGTCGGCGCCGAATACGTCGTGCTCGACGATCTCAACAATGGCGCGCGCAAGCCGGTGCAGATCCAGTTCTACGGCACCGACTCGCGCAAGCTCATGGAGATCACCAACGAGTTCATGGACAAGATGCGCGCGATCCCGGGCGCGGTGGACGTTGGCCTGTCCGAACAGGATCCGAAAGACGAGCTGCGCATCGAGCTCGATCGCGGCCTCGCGAACCAGCTCGGCATTTCGGTCAACGACGCGGCGCAGACGCTGCGCGTGGCTTTCGCCGGCGTCGAAGTCGGCGACTGGGTCGACCCGACCGGCGAATCGCGCGACGTCGCGGTGCGCCTGAGTCCGGCCGACCGCGTCAGCGCGGAGAACATCGAGCACCTGCCGATTTCGGTCGCGGGCACCAACATGATGGTGCCGCTCGAGCAGATCGCGAAAGTGACCATGGACAAGGGCCCGGCGCGCATCCAGCACTACAACGGCAAGCGCACCGTGACCGTGTCGGCGAACGTTGAAAACGTCGACGCGGGAACTGTCAGCTCACAGGCCAAGAAGATCGCGGACGCGATGGAATATCCGGCCGGATTCGGCGTGGGTCTCGGCGGCTCGTCGCGCGACCAGGCCGAGTTGTTCACCGAGATGGTCCTGGCGCTGTTCATGGGCATCGGCGTCATGTATCTCGTTCTTGTGATGCAGTTCGGCTCGTTCACCGCGCCGATCGCGATCATGCTGTCATTGCCGCTGTCGCTGATCGGTGTGGTGCTCGCGCTGAATCTCACAGGCGGCTCTCTCAATCTCATGAGCCTCATCGGCGTCATCATGCTGATGGGCCTGGTCGCGAAGAACGCGATCCTGCTGCTCGACTGCGCACGCGAGGAAGAAAAGCAGGGCGTGGATCGCGAAGAGGCGCTGATGCACGCCGGCCGCGTGCGCCTGCGTCCGATCCTCATGACGACGTTCGCGCTGGTCGCCGGCATGTTGCCGGTGGCGATCGGCATAGGCGAGGGTGGCGAGTTCTACAGCCCGATGGCCGTGGCGATCATCGGCGGCGTCATCACGTCGACGGTGCTCACGCTGCTGGTCGTGCCGAGCTTCTATGACAGCATCGAGATCAACCGCGAGCGCGCGGCCTTGAAGTTCAACGCCCGGGCGGCGCTCTACAATCCGTTCCTGGCGTTCATGGCCACGCTGTTCGAGGCGATCCTGGCCATCGTGTCCCTGCGCGCCATTTACCGCGGGATTCGCAAGCTGCTGAACTGGGGGTTCGGCGTGCCGCTCACGGAGCACCCGGTCGAGAAGGCTCGCCGGCTCGGCCTGATCGAGGGCGGAGCGCAGCCGGCGGAGCCTCCCGACACGGATGCGCCGGCGATCAAGCCGCGCTGGAAGCCCGTGAGCTAACTATCCTGGAGCTGCCGGCGCACGCGCGCCGGCAGCGCCGGGCAGCACGAATTCAGGATCGCTTGCGGCGCGCGGATTACCGCGCGTAGGCCAGGCAAACGATGCCGGCGAGACCCCACTGCGCGCTGGCGTTCGTGGAGATCCCCGGCCCTTCATCCACCGGATTCAATACCGCGGTTCCCGCGACGCGCGTCGCCGCGAACTCCTGGCGCGGTGAATATCCCGCGCGGCCTTCCGTGAATTCCTGCCAGGCGCGCGCCGCGAGCGCCGCGTCCTGCTTTCTATACGCCGCGTAGGCGGTGAGGCGCGCATGGCCCTGTTGCAGGCTGGTGCCGCGCAGCTCCGCGCCGAGCGCGGCGCGTTGCATCTCCGGCGGCGCGTTGTAGAGCTCGCAGTACTGCAGCCATGCGCGCTCGAACTCCGGCACCGGCAGTAGTTCGATGAGCTCCGCGCACACCTCCGGCAGACCGAAAGCGGCCGACAGATGCGACACGCTGATGTCGGCGTGTTTCGCGATGTCGAATGCGCCGGTGCGCAGGTTCAAGCGCTCGCCGCCACTGAAGAATCCGCGCGGCTGCGCGCCGATGCTTTTCATGCTCGCGAGCAGGCGGGCGCGCATCGTCGGGTCGCGCGTGCGTTCCCATTCGGTGAGCCACGCGCTGGCGAGCGCGCCCCAGTCCGTGCCGAAACCGAGATACGCGAAATCACCCGCGGGGTCCTCGGCGGGCCGGTCCGCGGCGCCGGCGAGCTTGCGGCCGGGCTGCACCGTGCGCAGTGTGCGTGCGGCCTCGATCTGCTCGCGCATGAGATCGCCGACGCGTTCGTCCGCCGTGAGGTAGTAATAGAAGCGGCGGTTCAAGGCCGTGCTGATCCGCAGTTGTTTGGCCGAACAACCCCAGTGCATGACGTTGTGGCGCGAGCCCAGCGGGGCGAAGCGGCCGAGGTGGTGGACGTCGACCTCACCCGTGTGGCGAGTCATCGCCTCGGCGAAGCGGAACACCTCGGCGCTGCCGGTACGCAGGAAATGCATCCACAACCACACGTCGGTCGCGAGCTCGGAGTTGTCCCAGGCGAAGCCGCCGACGTCGTAACGCCACTCGTGGCGATCGGCGTCGTACGTGTGCATGACGTCGCCGTAATTCCAGAACCCGTACCAGCCGCGCTGCTCCTGCTGGCCGCGGTAGAACTCGAACATCCAGTCGAGTTGCCGCTCGAGAGTTTCGTGTTGTGGCGGCGTCTGCGACGGCAATGACAACGCATGACCAAACACGCCGGATCGAACCACCGTGTGCGGCGTGGGCACGATGCGCGCCGGATCGCGCAATGTATCCGCCAACGCGGGCAAGTCCGCGCGTGCGGGAGTGCCGGGCAAAATCCACAGCATGAGCTCGCTGGTGCGCGCGACTCCCAGCGGTGTGCCGAAGCCGGGCTCGTAGTCCTCGTAGGTGATCTCGAGGCCGCCTTGGTACTGCTTCTCGTACGTGTCCTGGCCGAGACCGTCGTGATAGAAGCGCAGATCCATGGGCTGCACGTCGGGCGCCCACACCCACAGCGTGATGCTGGCGGCATCCGTATGCGCGGCGCGGATATCGAGCTGCGCCGGATGGCTCTGCCAGAAATTGCGGATGCCGAACGCGATGCCGCCGCCCGGCGCGCCCACGTAGCCGAGACCACTGGCGCGCGTGCCGCGCGCGCTGTCCAGCCAGGCGTGGCCGTCGGCCGTGCGTTTGCGGATCGTGAAGGAGTCCGCGTTCGGTTGCAGCAGCGTCCAGTCACCGAACGGCGGAATGTAGGGCAGCAGATTTTTCACGACCGGCGTGATCGAGGGCACCGCGACACCTGCGACCTGTGCATCGCGCGCGGGTTTTCCGGCATCGCGCCGCAGGCCCGTGAGACCGCGCACCGCCTCGCCGAACACGCCGTCTTCCGCGCCCACGAAACGCACGTGCCGGTCGTACAACTCGGCATCCATCGGCACGCTGAATCGCACGCCGATGCCGCGGATGAAATCGCGGGATTCGTCTCCGTCGAACACGATCGTGTGCAACACGCGGATGGCATCGCTGCCCGCGTGAAAATACAGACGCAGAGTGAAGGGCATCCAGCGTCGATCACTTTGCGCGTGGCCGCGGGCGTGTCTGCCGTCGATCTTCACCACCGCGCGCACGGGGCCGCGTTGTTCGAGCGACACCCTTTCAATCTCGCCTTCGAAGGACTCCTGCGTGACCTGCGCATCGGCGCCGGATGCGATGCGATCCTGGCGCAACATCACGAGATGCCCGTCGCGCAGGGTTTCGCGCCCGTCGCGAAGAATCGATGTGATGAAGCGCTGGCCGGAGTTGGCGAGCCGGCAGATGAAGCGGCCCGTGTCGATTTCGATGCCGGACTCATGCTCGCTCGCCGTGAGTTTGTCGGCGTGGTTTACGCGGCGTTGGGCGACGATTTCGAAGGGACCGGCACCCATGCTAGCCGTCCCGGCGGTGGGTGCGAGCGCATGCGCGGACCACTTGATCGAGCCGTCCGGCCAGAACGCGAGCGGCCACGACTGCAGCGCATGAAGCGTGTTGGCAGTGTCGCGCAGCGCGAAATTCGTGGTCTCGCGTTGCGCGCCGCGCGGCCAGGCCGTGCCCCACGTCGTACCCTCGAATCGGGAGGGCGGCTTTCCGAGCCAGCGGACCCAGTTGCCGTTGTCGGGGTTGAGGGGGGCCGCACGCGTGCCGGTGGATGAACTCACGGTGGGGGCAGCCGGCGCGGCAGCGGCCGCCGCAAGGAACACCCTACGCGAAATGCGCTGCTTCATTGCCTCCCCACCCCCCGCCTTTGCGACCGAATATGCACAAAAGTGATTGATTCTGCAAAGATTTTTCGAGCAGGGGCGCGCACCTGGAGCTTCCCGGCCAGGCGACCTCGCAAGTCCGCGAATCAGGGTCCTGTGGGACTCCACCGACCAAGGTCTAACATCTATCTACTCCGCCGAAGTCGTATGATCGGCGCAGGAAGGAACCTAAGGTCTCAACGTCGAAGTTCAGGGAAAAACGGCGATTCGACATATTGCGTGGGCGATTTAACGGTTCGGCGAGGATCGCGAGCCGCATCACGTCTGCTCAGTACGTATTCTGTAACCCTGCGCTTCGAGGAGTCGCTTCGAGAAATCAGGGAAATGGACCCACGTCAGTCCACATTGGCCGTTGCGTCTTCGGACACTGGCCAGACGACCATCCGTGCGTCTGTCCTCAACGAGCAGGTCATTGAAGTCGCGCCGGGCTGGGTTGCCAGCCTGGAACACGCGCTGCCGCACGCGCGTTACCGCGCGATCGCGTTGTACGACGCACGCGGCGAAGTCCTGCATTGCACGTCCACCGATTTCGGCATCGAGTTCCGCCAGGCTCTGAACGATGCGCTCGACGCATTCGTGCTTGGCGCCGCGCGCGAATCGCGCTTCCTGCGCGGCGAGGGCGCGCGCACTGCCGTGATGCTTGCACTGCGGGATCTGCATTCCGCGCTGCAGGGCGTTTGTCTCATGGTCGTCGAGGACACGCCGCCCGAGGACACGGATCCCGCCGCGCGTTTTCTGACGCCCGCGGTGCAGACGATTCTCACCGACATTGCCTCCGAGATTTCGCAGACGTTGAACGCGATGCCGCGCAGCGCTCCGCCCAAACCGCGGGCGCCGGTGCCGCTGCCGCTCGAGGCGGTTTACGCACAGATCCGCGAGCAGGAAGTGGTGCTGCGTGTGCAGCAGCTCGTCCGGCTGCGCAAGGCCGAGGGCATCCGCCGCTTCGAAGTGCTGCTGCGTCACATGGTCGATGGCGTCGAGCAATCACCCGAGCGTGTGATGCAGACGGCCGCGACTCACGGTCTCGCGTCGATGATCGATCGCAAGGTCATGGGCGAGCTCATCGGCTGGCTGCATCGCAATTCCGCGGTGTGGAAGCGCGACCCGCCGGCGTTTTCGGTGAACCTTTCCGACGCCGCGGTGATCGAGCCGCATTTCATCAGTTTCGTCGAGAGCTGCCTGCAGAAGTCCGGGCTGCCGCCGGGTCTCATCGGCGTGGAATTTTCCGAGCGCGTGTGCCTGACACACCAGGATCAAGTCATGGCGGCGCTCGACGTGTTCGCCCGCATCGGCGTGCCCGTGGCGATCGACGACTTCAACGTGGTGGGCGCCGGCATGCCCATCCTCGAACACTCGGCGGTGCGGCTCATCAAGCTCGACGCCGAACTCACGACGAATGCCCTGCAGCACCGGCTCACCCAGGCGCGGGTCGTCGGACTCGTGCAGACCGCGAAGGTCATGGGTTTGCAGACCGTCGCGAAGCGCGTGCTCGGCGGCGATCACAGCAACTGGCTCACCGCGCTCGGCGTGGATTTCGTGCAGAGCTTCGAGGCATCCCCGCCCGTATCTCTGGACTCTCTTTCAGGGCTGACGCCCACGAAGGAAAACGCCGGCTGAAGCCGGCGTCCGTCAAACTAGTGAAGAGAAGAAGCTGCCTTCATCGGGCAGTGTAAGCATCCATCATCAGGCCGGTGCCGCCGCGCGAAACATGCGCTACGACCGCGGTGCGCCGATGCAGCTTGGTGACCGCGCCGAGATTGATCGCGAATGCGAGTTCGACCTGCTGGCCTTTCCGCAATCCGAGGTTCGTGGTCTCCACGAACACACCCGTCGCCGAAAGATTGATAGCCCGGCAGAGTTTCTTGCGACCCGTCGGTGTCGTGATGTACACCGTCGTCCGCGCTCGGTGTCGCGTGTGCAACCTCCGCTCCACCGACTGAATCCCCGCTGTTGTTGTTTTGCTCATCAGGCTCTCCTGGCCGGATTATTGCCTTGTGCGACGGGCATTTTGATCGGAACTCAACTTAATGGGTTTCACGGAAAATTTCACGTCCCCGGGTTTACGACTATCCCCGGGGCCCGTCTGCCACCCGAAGCCGTATGAACACCGGGCAGTGATCTGACAACTTCCTGCGGACGGCGTCTTTGGGTCGGTAAAGCGCTCGCCCGAACGAATCCGCCACCATCCGGGTGGCCAGATCGTGGCTCAGCACGATGTAGTCGATGTACCCGCTGAAAATCTGCGAAGGCATGCAGTTTTCAAAAGGTCGGCCCTCGGCCGTATTGACGAGGTCCGCGGACGGTGGGTCGGCATCGTCGATATCGCGCCACAGCGAGCTTTCGGCCGGTTCGCGCCGCAGATCGCGATTGAAATCCCCGAGCACTCCGAAGGGCATGTTTTCGGCCGCGCGCGCGTCGATCCAGCGCTCGAGCACCGGCACCTGGCGAGCAAGTTCCTGGCATGCGGGCCTGCTGGCATCAAGGCGATCGCGCGAACAGCCGGACTTCAGGTGCACCGACAGCAGCGCGAACTCGCGCGAGGTTCCGGGAAAGAGTCGCACCTCCACGCCGCGCCGCACGTCATCGGCGAGCGAAAGGTCTTGCAGCTCCGGGGCGCAGCGGTGTGCCAGGCCGCGGCGGATCGCGAAGCCATTGTTCTGCACGGCGACGCGGGTGGAGAAGCAGAAGTCATGCCCGGGGAACACGAGCCTGGCGGCTTCGATCCCGTCGACTTCCTGCAGGGCGATCACATCGGCATTGAGCTCGCGCGCATAACGGCGCAGGGCGGCGATGTCCTCATGGCTGCGCGCGAGCTCATGGGCGACATCGCAAGGGATTGCGCGCCGCGCACCGTCACGCGGCGCGTCGCGCGGAGTACAGGCCGGAGTGAGCGCCCGCAGGGTTTCGGGCGTCATGAACCATTCGAGGTTCCAGGTGGCGATCTTGAGCTCGCCTCGCGCCTGTTGCGCGCTGCCAGGCTGGCACAGGCAGAGAAGAACGAAGAGGAGCAGGTAACGCATGCGCAGCCCAGTCTCGCATGCGCGGCCCGGCGAGCGGCCGAAAAATCGCGCGGCCGTTCGGCCGCGCGATTCAATGCATCTGGATCAACGCCAGCAGGCCTGGACGCCCCTGGGTCCGGAAACCCCGCGTACGCCGCGATGCGTGATGGTGAAATTCCCGCATTCCGTATCGTCGGCCTGTCCGCCACCGGCAGCGGGCGTTGCCGTGGCGACGTAGGTCTGCGAGTCGTCAGCGAGAGCCACGACGATGTCGTACTTGCCCGTCTCGGTCCGAGCCAGAATTCCAAGCCCATCGGGCGGGGCACCAGCGACGTCATCGGTGAAAGAATTGCGCTGCATGTAATACTTTTCCTGCGCAGTCTGCAGCTGCAACAGCGCGATTTTCGCCTCCGACCTTTGGGTACGGATGAGATACCTGCGGTAGGTCGGCACGGCGATCGTGGCGACGATCGCCAGAATGGCGACCACCACCATCAATTCCATCAACGTCACGCCGCGCTGGCGTCCGTGGGTCACAACCGATTTACCGACAGTTGTCTTGTTCATTGACGGCGCTCCCAGAACGTTCTCGTGACATCTCCGATGTCGGGACACTTGTGCGTGGCGACACCCTTGAGACAGATGGTGCCGCCACCGCCACCGCCACCGCCGCCGCCGCCACCACCGCCACCGCCACCGCCACCGCCAATCTGAATGATGGCCGTGCCCGGCGCGATACCACCCTGCGCGTCATCGGTGAAGCGATCGCGTGGGTCGTCCACGCTGGGCGCCTCGCCCGCGACCAGGCCGAAGGGTTTGGCGCTGTCGAGATAAACCGCCCATGTACGATTCAGCGTCGCGGCAAGACACGGGTTGTCCGGGTCGGCGCCCGTCGGCGTGAAGGTCGGGAAGAAGATCACGCCGTTCGCCGTGACCGATTCGGCGAGTACTTTTTCACCGCGCCAGCCATCGATGTTCAGCTCGATCTTCCAGCCATTCGCGCCACCGCCCACCGGCGTATTCACGTCAGAGGACACATTGACGAGACTCGCATCGGTGATCGGCGTCCACGGCGCGTTGAACGACGTGTTCGTGCGCCGGTTGAACGGCTGGTAATCGCGGATCGAATAGAAGCGATCCCGAATCACGGTGTCGAGGGGATGACCGCGATATCCGGACCCGATGGCGATGTTCAGGTACGGCGCCGAGCCGCGGGGCGTTACTAGCGAAACGTCCGGCGCGTAGTAGAACCGACGCGCATCGATGTCCGTGGGGGTGGCCAGGTGACCGGCACCCAGAGTCGCGAGCAGACCGCCGGATGCAAGGTCGGCGGGAGCCTGTCCGTGCCAGAAGTCCAGGCGCCACAGGCGTCCGCCCATATCGCCGAAGTACATCCGGTCGGCGAAGGAATCGCCATTCAGATCGAGCACCGTCAGGTCGGACGGGATCGAGTTGTTCATGCCGGGGTGCTGCCAGTTCGCGCTGGAACCCGTTCTACCGGCGCTCCACAGCAAATTGCCGGTGGCGAGCTCGAGCATGTACACACCCGTGCCGACGCCGTCCGTCGTGTACGAATAGGCTTCCTGCGAGGTGTCGTAGCCGGCTCCGAAGAGAACCACGAACTTCTGCGGGTCTGTCTGCAGCGAACTGTTGACGTTCACGCGCGTGACCACCGGCGCCGACCAGGCATCGCCCAACATCGGCAGATCCGACTGGTCCTTCTTCCACAGGAAGCGCGGCGCTTCCCGGCTCGTCACGTCAAGCGCGTAGTAGGCCCGGCCACCGCGGCCGAAACCAAACACCGCGTAAACCTTGTCGCCGTCGCCCGTTTCGACCATGCCGTCGCCGTCGACGTCGTACTTGAAGATGCGGATGTCACCGTCGATACCGTACGTGCGGTTCGCGACGACCAGGTTCCGCTGCAGGGCGTTGGCCCTTCCCAGCATTTCTTCGGGCATGAACGACCACAGCTCCTCGCCGTCGCCCATGTCGATCGCCTGGAACATGCCGTCGTTCGTGGTGACGAACACGGTGCCGATCGGGCTCGCTTCAGTACCGCCATAGATGGCAATCGCGGGGCGCGAATGCATGGGATCGCCCATCGCCTGCCGCGTCTCGTTGTAGTTCTGATTGTTGTTGTCATCGTTCACGTCTCTTCCGAGCGTGAACTCCATGACGTCGGTCCGGCGCGTCGACAACGGCGCCAGTCCGAGCATTTCATTGGTTATGGAAGTGTTGGCGACACTGAAACTGTTCGCGGCCGACGTCAGGTCGTTGTCCGATCCGAGGTAGGTGTACACGTTTCGGGCATCCCACGCGGGCAGTCGCGAGGCCGCGCCGCCCCGGGTGACGTCCCCACCATCCGGAGATCCGGAGCCGTTGAAGATGTCGGTTGTGCCGTCGGCGAAAAAGCCCGTGGCTTCATCCACGGCCGGCGTAGTCGTGTTCTGCCCGTGAATCACGCCGTCGATGAGCTGGTACTTCTTGACGTTGCCCGGCCAGTGCGAGCGATTGGAGGGCGCGAATACGGATACAAAGAGTGTGTTGAGGTTGCGCGTGCGGTTGAACGCGTTGACCGCCACCGTCGGCGAGACGAACGTTGTGTTCGCGTTCTGCGCCACGTCCTGGAAGATCTCCTCGAGCGCGCCGGTGAGGCCGGCCGCATCGCTCTGGGTGTATGCGCGGCCGCCGCCCGCCGAAGCAATCTGCTCGAGGTAATCCGCGCTGGCCGCGATGTCGTCACCGAATCCAACGACGTAGGTCGTGACGTTCTGCCTTCCCAGCACGGTTGAGCGCAAGTCGTGGTTGTAGAGGTAGCCGGCGAGATTGACCATGCAACGGCCGTCCTCGGGTTCGCTGCTGGCATCGCCCAAGGGACCCGAAGCCGCGCAGCTTGCGCCGCCGCCGCCTCGCTCGGGCGGCACGAATCCGTCCGTGCCGAAATCCGGCAGCGCTTCGATGGCGGTGGTCGCGCTCTCGTCGTTCGTGGGCAATCCGTCCGTCAGGTACACGATGAACGTCTTCTGGCAGCTGTACTGCATCGGGCTCGCATAGGTGGCCGAGCTGATGTTGTTGCCCGTGCGCGAACCGGCGACGCTGAGGAGCTCGCCGCCCGTGTTCGGGCTGATGCGCGAACTATTGCCGAACACCACGTTGCCGCCACTCAGGTACTGGTGCGCTTCGTAGTAGGTCTCCGAGAGCGGTGTGTAGCCACCCGGGTCCCAGCCCGTGATCTGCGAGATCATTTCCGAACGAGTGGTCGTCGTGAGTTCGGAGATGGGGTAGGTGACCATGCCGCCTTCCGCGGCCGCGTTGGTGTTGCCGCCCGCGTTGTTGCTGTAGCGCATGATGCCGAGGTTCACGCCCTCGAGCGTCGTGATCAGGTTCGTCGCCACGTCCTTGACGATATCGAGGCGCGTGGCGCGCGCACCCTCGCCGCCGCCGTAGAACCAGTTGATGTAGTTGGCGCTGTAGAAGGAGTAACGCGGCTCGTTGTTCCAGTTGAGCTGGTTGTTGGAGCCCGAGTTGCCCCATCGATTGGTGCCGCTGCCATTGCGGGGGCGATTGGTGGTGCCGCTTCCCGGAGAGCTTGCGATCACGTCGCCGTGGTTGTCCCAGTCGCCCTGGCACTCCACCTTGCGGTCGACACCGTTCGAGAGATCCACCCACGCGGTGGGATTGCCGTTGTTCAACTGCTGGGCGCGGCCGTTCCACCACCCGTTGCTCTGCATGCCGACGTAGGACGCGCGGCAGCGGTTCGACGCCAGCGAGAATTTGCGAGTCGTCGAGCAGTCCGGCGGCGTGCGCGTGTTGGAGGTTCCCCAGTACACATAGCCCGCATCGCAGCTGCCGGTATAGGTCTGCGCCGGATCGTAGACGGTGACTTCACCGTTCATGCTGCCCGACGTGTCTATGATGAACAGCACGTTTGGGCGCACCCCGGTGCCGGTGGTGTACGTCGAGCTCAGGAATACCTCGGAGTCGTCCGCGAAAGCCGGTGGCGCGCTCATTACGGTGATCGCGCCGAGAAGGATGCTGATGATTCGCGAAGCGGGGGATTTCATGTTTCTTACCTCTAACTATTTCGCGTTCGCCGGAACCGGGATGACGATGCGCGTCAATTCGAGCGAACCTTTGCGATGCATGACCGACAGCACCACCGTCGGGTGGCGCTCGATGTACTTGGCGAATTCGGTGAGGGTGACGTCCTGTTTGCCGAGCGTGTAACGAGTTGCCGCGCTGGCGCGCAGCCGCAGGACCTTGCAGGTGGCGCATCCCTGCACCGACAGCTCGCCGTCAACGCTGACCGGGAGCCGCAGCGAGTCCGCCGAGGCTTCATGCGACAGCTCGAGGACTTGCGACCTGGCAACCGATGCCATGGAGCAAAAGCTGAGCAGCGCAGCGGCTACAACGATGTGCAGAACTTTCATGAGGGACTCCAGTAAACGAATCAGGGCGTTGCTGCCGGAGACACGGCGCCGAGGCCCCCGGCCGGGAGGGCGACGTATGGCCCTGTGCCCGGGGGGATTGGAGGGGACGGGGTGGTGTCACCGGAACCATTGATGATGAAGGCGCCCGCGGTATGCACCGACTCCGCGTTGCGGACCGAGCGCCCGGTGCTTTCGACCGAGTAGTGGAATCCCACGAACGTGCCGGCCGAATACCGGCTCAGCATGTTTCCTTCGCCGCGGTATTGCGTGACCGTGGCGAAAGTGTCCGCCCCAGTAGCGGTCGCGGCATTGAGCGGCGAATTTTCCACGACGGCCGCGGCGCGTGTATCCGGCGTGGAGCTCGTCGTCGCGTCTTCGCGCAAGGTCTGCATGCGCGCTTCGATGCCGGTCTCGGCCGCGTTGAAGGCGCGCAGGCGCACCTGCTCGCTGGTGGCGCTCGCGAGTTCGTTGTTGGCGATGTTCATTCCGACCACTGCCAGCAGGGTGATCACCACGAGCAGGATCAGGCCCATCACCAGGGCCGCGCCACGTTGTTTGGAGTGCATGTTGCTCATGGGTTCGTTCACTGCTGCCGTGAGTTGCGCAGATAGATCGTCCGGGACATGAGGACGCGCCGGAAATTGTCGTTGGGCGTGAAGTCGACACCCGCGTATTCGTAGCGGCGGCCGTCGACGAAGCCGCGCTCCGGTAGTTCGGAGCGCACGCGAATCCATACGCGCACCGCCACCACCTGCGCGGAATCGAGCAGGGGATCACCGGCGCTCACGTACTGCGCCGCATAACCGTTGACGAAATCGGCCATGCCGTCGCCGCCCGGATCGTCGGGAATTCCATTGCCGTCCGTGTCGTCGCCCGGATCGACTCCAAACTGCACCTGGATGTCTTCAACGCCGGGAATCAGTTCCTGATCGATGAATACCGGCGATGCTCCGTCGGTGGCCAGCGTCTTGACGCGCAGCGTCGGCACGTTCAATTTCGCATCCGCGTTCGTGGCGATGTAGTAAGCCTTCACGACCATGTCGCGCACTTCGCGTTGCTCGTCCACGATCGGTTCGGGAGGATCCGAGCCTATGAAAAGGCGGGTGTTCGTCTGCGCGGAGACGCGTTCGCTGAACACCTGCAGCTTTGACGGGTCCGGGTCGACCCGGCCGGGGGCCGAGTGACGCATCACGATGACGTCTGTCCCCACGACGTGACCGCCGCCTTCCGCCGCGCAATCGAGGGTGTATACGCCATCCGTCGCGACCACCGTTCCGAGAACGTCGACGGCGAAATTGTCACCGCAGCTTCGCACGCTGCCGGGCAGGCCAGGCGCTGTGGCGGATGTCATGCGAAGGTCGCTCGCCGGAGTGAGGTCCGACCCGTTCTGCCACATGACGGTGTTCGGGTCCTGCGAATAGCCATACAGGCCCGCCAGCTGCAGGTCGGGTTCCATCAACGCCAGCACGAAGCGGGCATTTTCCTGGAGGCGTGCCTGCTGCTCGTTGACGTCGAAGGTCCGGCGCGTCTGAGATTGCAGCGTAACGGCGCCGATGATCAGGAACGAGCCGATCGCAAGGGCGACTAGCAGCTCGATCATGCTGAGGCCGGTCTGGGAGCGGAGTGCGCGAGAGTTGTTAGTTGACTTCATGGCGTTACAGCCGATTCGCCATGTTCATGGCGAGTGTGTAGGTGTAATCGATGTCGGAGTCGGCTTCGCGCCAGGTGATGGTGATCAGGTAGTTGTCGGAGAGCGGGCGGTCGCGATCGATGACCTCGACCGTTCCGAGAGTGCGATCGGCTCCAGGCAGCTGCGAGCGCACGTCCACGAGCCAGCGCGCGAGGTCGTCCTGCGCCAGTTGCGCCGGCGTGCACACCGCCTCGTCGCAGTTCTGGTCGTTGGGTTCACCGCTGTAGGTGGCGGTGGCGTAGCTGGCGCCGGCGTCGCGGTTGGCCCGGATGCGGTCGGCGATGCTGCCGGCGAGTTCCACGGCGTAGGAACGCAGCTTCGCCGTGCGGCTTGCCTGCAGGCTCGACAGATACAGTCCGGCGATGCCCAGCATGCCAACCGAGATCACGACGAGCGCAACCAGCGCCTCGACGATTGAAACACCGCGCTGCCGACGCGCGCGACTGGATTGTTTGAGGTATCCCGTTTTCATTCGCAAGCCACTCCGCCGTCGCCACCCCAGGAGTCGATCGCGGCGACATCCCTCACCACGGATCCGCGACCGGTGGGCAGCACTTCCACGCCGCGCGCGGTCGAATC
>JAKFFF010000045.1:0-30337 GCA_036677145.1 Alcaligenaceae bacterium | reverse complement strand
CTCAAGAAGGGGATCATCCCCATTCACGAGCCCGGCCTCGATGCGCTCATCAAGAGCAACATCGAAGCGGAGCGCATGAAGTTCACGACTTCCGCGAAAGAGGGCGTTGCCCACGGACTCTTCCAGCTCATCGCCGTGGGCACGCCGCCCGACGAGGATGGCTCGGCGGACCTCAAATACGTGCTGGCCGTGGCGCGTTCAATCGGCGAACACATGTCCGAATACCGCGTGGTCATCACCAAGTCGACGGTGCCCGTGGGCACCAGCGACAAGGTGCGGGGCGCCGTGCTCGAGTCGCTCAAGAAGCGCGGCGTCGACCTCGAATACGACGTGGTTTCGAATCCCGAATTCCTCAAGGAAGGCGCGGCGATCGACGACTTCATGCGCCCGGATCGGGTGGTGGTCGGTACCGACAATCCGCGCGTGACCGAGCTGCTGCGCGCGCTGTATGACCCGTTCACGCGCAGCCGCGAAAAACTCATCATCATGGATCTGCGTTCGGCCGAGCTCACGAAGTACGCCGCCAACGCAATGCTCGCGACGAAGATCAGCTTCATGAACGAGCTGGCGAACCTCGCCGAACTCTTCGGCGCGGACATCGAAAAAGTGCGCGTGGGCATCGGCTCCGACCCGCGCATCGGCTATCACTTCATCTACCCAGGCCTTGGATACGGCGGCTCGTGTTTCCCGAAGGACGTGCAGGCGCTGGCGCGCTCGGCGCGCGGTGCGGGCTACACACCCGCGTTGCTCGATTCGGTCGAGGCCGTGAACAAGGCGCAGAAGCAGGTGCTGTTCCAGAAGATCTCGAAGCACTACGGTGGAAATCTCAAAGGAAAAACCATCGCGCTCTGGGGTCTGGCGTTCAAGCCGGGCACCGACGACATGCGCGAGGCGCCATCGCGGGTTTTGCTCGAACAGTTGTGGGACGCCGGCGCGAAAGTGCGCGCATTCGATCCGGCCGCGATGAAGGAAACCCGCCGCATCTACGGAGAACGCGCCGACCTCGTGTTGTGCGCGCGCGCCCGCGAGACGCTCGAGGGCGCCGACGCGCTCGCGATCGTCACGGAGTGGAAGGAATTCCGCAGCCCCGACTTCGACAATCTCAAGAAACAGCTCAAGTCGCCGGTGATCTTCGACGGCCGCAATCTCTACGATCCGGCCCTGATGAAGAAACTGGGTTTCTCGTACTACGCGATCGGCCGCGGCGAGACTCAACACGCGTGACGTTGGGCTGGAGTAGGATTCCGGCATGAAACTTGTGCCGGTGATCCTGTCGGGCGGTTCGGGCACGCGCCTCTGGCCACTGTCGCGCGAGCTGCTGCCGAAGCAATTGCTGGCCCTGACCGGCGAACGCACGATGCTGCAGGAAACAGCGGCGCGGCTCGCCGGTTTTCCGGACGTGACCGGCCCGGTCGTCGTCTGCAACGAGACGCATCGCTTCCTGGTCGCCGAGCAGTTGCGCGAAATGGAGCTGCCACCGGCCGCGATCCTGCTCGAGCCTGTCGGCCGGAATACCGCGCCCGCGATTGCGCTCGCCGCCCACGCGGTGCTGGCCGCCGCGGGGCCCGATGCGGTGATGCTGGTGCTGCCGGCGGATCACGTGCTCGGCGACCTGGCCGCGTTCCAGGCGGCGCTCAAAGTGGCATTGCCCGCGGCCGCGGCCGGCTCGCTGGTCGCCTTCGGCATCGTCGCGCGCACACCCGAAACGGGCTACGGCTATATCCGCCGTGGCGCCGGCACCGGAGCGGTGGCGCCGGTCGCCCAGTTCGTGGAGAAACCTGATCTGGAACGCGCACGCCAGTTCATCGCCTCGGGCGACTACTTCTGGAACTCGGGCATGTTCATGTTCGGCGCGCGCCGTTATCTCGACGAGCTCGCGGCGCACGCGCCGGACATCGCGGCGGTGTGCGAGCGCGCCAGCGCCACGGCGGTGCGCGACGCGGACTTCACGCGCATCGACGGGGCAATCTTCGCCGCCTGCCGCAGCGATTCGGTCGATTACGCGGTCATGGAACGCACGCGTGACGCGGTCATGGTTCCCCTCGACGCGGGCTGGAACGACGTCGGTTCCTGGGCCGCGCTGCACGATGTATTGCCCGCCGACGAACACGGCAACGTGGCGCGCGGCGACGTGCTGATCGAGGACTCGGCCAATTGTTACGTGCACGCCGACAGCCGGCTCGTGGCGGCACTGGGTTTGCATGACATGGTCATCGTCGAAACAGCCGACGCGGTGCTGGTGGCGCCGCGCGACAAGGTCCAGGACGTGAAGAAGCTGGTGGCGCGCATCAAGGCCGCCGGCCGGCTCGAACACGTCGCGCACGCCGCTCCCGCGGCGCCCGCGGTAGTTAGTGACAAGAAAGGAAAGCAGCAGTGACGTTGAATCTTTCTGCCTTCAAGGCCTACGACATCCGCGGCCGGATTCCCGATGAGCTCAACCCAGACCTCGTGTACCAGATCGGCCGCGCATACGCGGCTTTCCTGAGGCCGAAGAAGGTCGTGGTCGGCCGCGACATACGGCTCACCAGCAGCGAGTTCGCCGACGTTCTCATTCGCGGTCTCACCGATGCCGGCGTCGACGTGGTCGACATCGGCCTGTGCGGAACGGAGGGCGTGTACTTCGCGACCTTCAACGGGAAGTTCGACGGCGGCATCATGGTCACGGCGAGCCACAATCCGCCTGACTACAACGGCCTCAAACTCGTGCGCGAGCTGAGCAAGCCGATCGGCTCGGACAGCGGGCTGAAGGAAATCGCGGCGATGATTTCCTCCGGGAAGCTTCCGCCGCTCGCGGCGGCGAAAGGCAAGGTCGAACATCTCGATACCTCGAAGCAGTACATCGACCACCTGCTGGGTTACGTGAACCTCAAGGCGTTGCGCAAACTCAAGGTCGTGGTGGACGCCGGCAACGGCGGCGCGGGTCTTGCCGTCGACAAACTCGAGCCGCACTTGCCGTTCGAGTTCATCAAGGTGCGGCATCAGCCGGATGGCAATTTCCCGCAGGGCGTTCCGAACCCGATGCTCGAGGAAAATCGCGGGCCGACGCTGGAAGCGCTCAGGAAATCGGGCGCCGACGTCGGCATCGCCTGGGACGGTGACTACGACCGCTGCTTCTTCTACGACTCGAAGGGCGTGTTCATCGAGGGTTACTACATCGTCGGCCTGCTGGCGGAGAGTTTCCTCGTCAAACAACCCGGCGCGCGCATCGTGTACGACCCGCGGCTCACGTGGAACACGATCGACACGGTGAAGCGGCTCGGCGGCGTGCCGGTGATGAGCAAATCCGGCCACGCGTTCATCAAGCAGAAGATGCGCGAAGTCGACGGCGCGTACGGCGGCGAGATGAGTGCGCACCATTACTTCCGCGATTTCTCGTACTGCGACAGCGGCATGATTCCCTGGCTGCTGGTGCTCGAGCGTGTTTGTGAGTCCGGCAAATCGCTCGATGAGTTGGTCGCCGCGCGTATCAAGGCGTTTCCTTCGAGCGGTGAAATCAACCGCAAGCTGCCCGACGCGAAGAAGGTGCTGGTCGAAGCGGAAGCGAAGTACGGCAAGGGCGCCGAGGTCATCGACCACACCGACGGCTTGTCGATCGATTTCAAGGACTGGCGTTTCAACGTGCGCGCGTCGAACACCGAACCTTTGGTGCGCCTCAACGTCGAATCCCGCGGCGACGAAGCATTGATGCACGAGAAGACGGCGGATCTGCTGGCCTTCCTCGACAGCATGGGCGCCATCAAGGCCAATCACTGAAATGAAATGGGGACATTCCCCGATTCCTAGCAAAAAGGGACAGACCTCGATGAATTCATCCCTGCGCCTGCTGGCGATCGCCGCGGTTTTCGCCACCGTTGTTGTCCACGCGCAATCGAATGCGCCCCTCATACCGCCCGCCGTCGCAGCGATCGCCAAGGCGCAGATCAATGCGAACACACTCGAGGCGCCGATCCGCTTCCTGGCATCCGACGCGCTCGAGGGCCGGGGACCGGCGACGCGCGCCGACACGCTCACGCGCCTGTATCTCGCGACGGAACTGAAGTCGCTGGGATACCTGCCGGCCGGCACGAACGGCTCCTGGGAGCAGGAGTTCGACATCGTGGGCGTCACCGCGCACATGCCGCCTGCCTGGTCGTTCACGGGCAAGAAGGGCAACGTCGATCTGAAGTGGTCGGACGACTACATCGCGGGCAGTGGCGTGCAATCGGAGTCCGGGTCCATCAAGGATGCCGAACTCGTGTTCGTCGGTTACGGCATCGAGGCGCCGGAATACAAGTGGGACGACTTCAAGGGCGTCGACGTGAAGGGCAAGGTCCTCGTCATGCTCAACAACGATCCCGATTGGGATGACAAGTTGTTTGCCGGCAAGGCGCGTCTCTACTACGGACGCTGGACGTACAAATACGAAGTCGCCGCCAGACACGGCGCCGCGGGCGTGATCATCGTTCACACGACGCCTTCGGCTGGATATCCGTGGCAGGTGGTGCAGTCGTCCTGGGGCGGTGAGCAGTTCGATCTGCCGGCCGAGAACGGGCCGACCATTCAGGTGAAGGGCTGGGCGACGGAAGACGCGGTGCGCCGGCTGGTGAAGTCGGGCGGCTTCGACCTCGACAAGCTGGTCGCCGCGGCGAAGACACGCGGCTTCAAGCCCGTGCCGCTGGGATTGCGAACCTCGATCGAGTTCACGAACAAGATCTCGCGCGTGCGCACCGGCAACGTCGCGGGGGTCCTGCCCGGGTCAGACCCGAAGCTCAAGGACGAGGTGGTGCTCTACACCGCGCATCACGATCATTTCGGCATCGGCGAGCCGGACAAGACCGGCGACAAGATCTACAACGGCGCCGAGGACAATGCGTCCGGATGCGCGCAGTTGCTGGCCATCGCGCGCGCCTTCGCGGCGTTGCCCGAACGGCCGCGACGCTCCGTCGTGATGTTGTTCGTCGCCGCCGAGGAGCAGGGGTTGTTAGGCAGCATGTATTACTCGCTGCATCCGACCTTCGCGCCCGGCAAGATCGCGGCGAACATCAATTACGACGGCGGCAATTTCCAGGGCCGCACCCGGGACCTCACGCAGGTTGGCGCGGGCAAGTCGTCGCTCGATGCCATCGCGCGCGCTCTCGTGGAGAAGCAGGGACGCAAGCTCCTCCCGGATCAGTTTCCCGACAAGGGCTACTACTACCGCTCGGACCAGTTCTCATTCGCCAAGATCGGAGTGCCCGCGATCTACTTCGACGGTGGCACCGACTACATCGGCAAACCGGCGGGATGGGGCAAGAAAGAGAAAGAGGAGTGGACCGAGCACATCTACCACCAGCCCAGCGACGAGATCGACGACACCTGGGTGTTCGACGGCATGATCGACGACGCCACGATCGGCTTCGAAGCCGGCTGGCTGATCGCGCAAGCCGATGAGATGCCGACCTGGAACAAAGGCGACGAGTTCGAAGCCGCCCGCAAGAAGGCGCTCGCGCGCTGAAATGGGGACATTCCTCGTTTCCTAGCAAAAGGGGACGGGCCTCGGTGGTTGATGTGCCGGTGCGCGCTTCGATGAGTCTCTGGTTGAGGGATCACTGACGCGGAGAACGGCGTGGCCGTCGCCCCCGCGATGGGTTTCGCTCCCGCGGCGCTTTTCGATGATTGGATCCGCAAGAAGTGAGAACGCCGGCCGCGGTGGCGGGAAATGTGGGCCTGCCAAGAACGAACCGGTAGCGAGCGCGGTGATGGGGCGTCGTTTTCCGGCTCATCAGCTTGCGAAGTGGCTAGACGCCGCGTCCGCTCAGCCCCATCGCGTGTGCACCGTCCACGCCGTTCTCCGTCCCCGCGCATTCCGCTCCGGGACTCATTGAAGCGCGCACCGGCACACTGACCGCTGCGGTCCTTCGCCGTTCACGCGCAAAACGGGGCGAGTGTCCACACCGCGGAGTCTTGAAAATGATCCGCAAGATTTGTCGCTCGAGGCCTGTCCCCTTTTGCTAGGAAACGAGGAATGTCCCCATTACGCAATCGCGGGATGTTCGGCTTCCGACATGGAGTATTCCATCAGCGAAGCGAACGCTTCGGCGGCGTCCTTGTAGCGATCTTCCGGTTTCTTCGCGACCAGGCGCTCTAGGAAGCGCTGGTGACGCGCCAGGCTTTCCGGCAGCTTCGGAATCGGCGCGTTCTTGTGCATTTCGAACAGCGCCACCAACGTGCCGGCGGCGTACATGCGCTGACCCGTAAGCAATTCGTACAACATCACGCCGACGCTGTAGAGATCCGAGCGTTCATCCGCGGTGCCGCCGAGCGCCTGCTCGGGTGACAGGTAGTAAGGCGTGCCGATCACGACGCCGGCCAGCGTCTTCGCCACCGGATCCGCGTCGCGGCGCGCGCTGCCGAAGTCGACCAGCGCGATCGTTCCGTCGTCGCGGAACATCACGTTGGCGGGTTTCAGATCGCGGTGAATGATCCCGGCCGCGTGCACCGAGGTGAGCGCCGAGAGAATCGAGCCGACGATCAGGAAAGACTCCTCGACGCCCGGCCGGTCGCGCTGCATGCGCGCGCGCAGATCGCCGGCGGGGAAATATTCCATGACGATGTAGGCGTGTGTTTCGCTGAAGCCGTGTTCGTACACCTTCGCCACGTACGGGCTGTCGATGCTCGAGGCCGCGAAGTATTCCTGGACGAACCGCGCCAGCAGATCCGAATCCCCGCTGCCTTCACCCTTGAGGATCTTGAGCACGACCTGCTGTTTGTCGGCTGCCCGCTCGCACAGGCACACGTTCGCCGTCGCGCCGCTGCCGAGCGCCTTCACGGGCGTGAATCCCTGGATGCCGGCGGACTTGAGCACGGCCTCGGCGTCGGCCAGGCGTTTTGCCTCGGCGCGCAGGATCATGCTCGGACTGTCCGGCGCCGCCGCGGGCCGGCTGGTCGATTTGCTCTCGCGCTGCGGAATGGGCTTGATCTCGGCCGCTGACGGCCGCGATTCGGATTTGCGCGGCGGCGGGATTGGCGGCGCCTTGACCTCGATCTCCGCGGGCGGCTTGTGGCGCGCGGTTTCATTGGGCACGCGCACGATCTTCGGGAAGTTAGGCCGGGTGCGCAGCTCCGAGAGCCACAACAAGCCCTCCTTGCGCAGGTATTCGTCGTCGATGAGCAGGTGCACGTAGCGGTCCCAGCGGAAATCCGCGGGCGGCTTGCCGTAAGCAGCCAGGTCGTGCACCTCGAGCTTGGCCGACGGCCAACGTTCGATGGCCATGCGCCGTGCCCGGTTCACCAGGCCCGATGCATGCCGCATTATGAGTACGCGCTCTGTCATGGACGTCTCACATCTCCATCAGCGCGTGACGGTGTGCCGTTCGATGATGGCGCGCAACTTCAGCTCGTCCACCGGCTTGGTGAGATATCCATCGCAGCCAGCCATCGTTCCGCGGATCTTGTCGAAGGTCTTGTCCTTGCTCGTGAGCATCACGACCTTCATCAACGCGTTATCCTTGTTCTTCTTGATCATCTTGCAGACGTCGTATCCGTCCATGCCCGGCAGCATCACGTCGAGGAAAATCATGTCGTAGTGCTGCTTCGAAATCTTGAACAGCGCTTCTTCACCCGACGCGGCGAACTCCGGCTGAATGCCGTACGGCTGCAGCTTGTTCTGCAGGAACGTGCGCATGAGCGGGCTGTCGTCGACCGCGAGCACGCGGAACACCTGCTCTTCGTGACGCGGCGTCGGCACCTGCGTGTTGGCCGGCATCACGGGCGCCGGCGGCGGCGCCACGGCGACGGGAGCCGGCACCGGCGCGGTGGGCGGCGGCTGCATCGGAGCATCCGCGATGCGCGCCAGGCTCGCGGCGGTGGGCAGCGAAGCGGCGAGCGGCGAGGGGTTCGGAACGACGCGCAGATTCGTGCGCGTGTTCGAGGGTGCGACGGCGGCCGACAGGGCCGATGGCGAGAGCGGCGTCACGCCGCTCGATATTGAAGTCACGC
Organism: Alcaligenaceae bacterium; assembly: GCA_036677145.1. GTDB lineage: Bacteria > Pseudomonadota > Gammaproteobacteria > Steroidobacterales > Steroidobacteraceae > CADEED01. The sequence goes on along the minus strand of JAKFFF010000045.1, from coordinate 22,381 downwards.
CCGGACCGCTCCGCTCGTGCCCGTCGTTCAGGATCTTGTCGACCGTCTTCTCGGTGACCGGCTTTTCGTTGTTGACCAGGGCCGGCACGACGTTCGGTTGCAGCGTGACGTTCGGCAACACGGTCGCCGCCGGTGCGGCGGCCGTCATCGAGGTAGGCATCGTCCCCGTGAACGCCGCGCTCGCGGCCTGGGTCACGACGGTCTGGCCACTGGGCTGACTGTGCCCGGAAAGTGTCGCCGACGCGGAGACCGCCGCAGGCGCGGCCGGGATGGCCGCATTGATGCTGGCCGACAAGACCGGCTGCTGGGCGGTCATACCCGTGGTGGTGCGTGACAGGGGCGACTCGCTGCGCCGGGCCGCGGGAGCCGGGGATGCGGTGCTGTCGAGCGTGGTGCTGGCCGTGGGCAGCGTGCCACCCGCGCGCGGCGCCGAGACATCGAGGCCGGCGGCTTCGTGCGCGGTGTTTTCGATCGCGATAGCCAGGCGGTCCATCGCGCCGACGACCTTGAGTCCCAGCGGGCGGGCGGCGGAGGCGACCCCGAGATCGGTGTTCTTCGCGCCGACGACCAGTGTGCGGTCGGCCGTGCTCGAGAAGGTTGCCTGCCAGCTCGCGACCGCGCTTTCGCTGTCACCGTCGAGCAGGTACATGTCCGGAGCGACGCCGCTCTCGGCGATCCACAACTTGTAGCCGATCTGCCGCGCGGGTGCGACCGACAGCAGGAAGATGGAATTCAGCATCTGCCGTTCGGGCGCTGAGAAGCCGACGACTCGGACGTTGAGGATGCGTGTTTTGTTGGTCATGGCAATCCCTTGGGCTCGGCTCAGCCGGCGGCGACGCGCTTTTCGGCGCGCCCGGTGACGGCATCGGCCACATGTTGCAGTAGCTCGTTGTCGGTGAACGGTTTGGTCAGGTAGACATTCACGCCCGATGTCATCGCCTGGCGGCGATGTTTATCGAGCGAACGCGAAGTGATCATGATTATGGCGAGACTGGCGAGTTCCGGGCGCGTACGCACGTGTTGCGCGAGCTCCAGGCCATTCATGTTGGGCATTTCGAGATCGGTGAGCAGTACGTCGGGGCGCGCCGCTTCGAGCGACTTCACGGCCTCCAGGCCGTCGCGCGCGAGCGTGACGTCGTAGCCGTGATCCTCGAGCAGCGTCGCGATCGCGCGGCGTACGGAAAGGGAATCGTCGACGATGAGCGCGCGTTTGCGCTGCTGCGTCTGCGCGCGCGCCGCGGCCGCCGCACGCAGGCTCTGCTCGCGCGGGCTGCGCGCGAGTTCGGCGATGTCGAGCAGCGGAATCACGTTGCCACTGCCGGTGAGGCCGATGCCGGCAACACCCGGAATACGTTTGAGATGGCGGCCCGTCGGACGCGTGACGAGTTCGCCGGCATCCAGCACCGCGTCGACCAGCACGCCCACCGGTCCGGTCTCGGTGTCCACCACCACGAGATTGCGCCGCTCCGGCGACGTGGCGGGCGCGAGGCCCGTGAGTGTCGCGAGTTCATGCGCGGGATATTTCGTTTCGCCGGTACCGTCGTCGACGATTGCGGCAAGCGCGCCGTTTTCGCGCGCGACCTTGACCGCGATCGCGGGGAACGCGCGGCGCACCGCGTGGCTCGCGAGACCGAATACCTGGCCTCCGTCGCGCACGAACAGCGCGTGTGTCGCAACCAGCGATGCCTGGAAGCGTAGTTCGATCGTGAGTCCCCGGCCGGCCTGCGAGCGGATGTCGATGGAGCCGGACAAGGCGCGCAGACGCGTCGCGACCACGTCGAGCCCCACGCCGCGTCCCGAGATCTCGGTGACCGCTTCGCGCGTCGAGAAGCCGGGCAACAACGTGAGGCGGGCGATTTCCGCGTCGCTCGGCGTCGCCGATTCCTCGAGCAGACCACGTTCGATGGCCTTGTTGCGGATGTGGGCGAGATCGAGTCCGCGACCGTCATCGGCCACCTGCACGGTGACCACCTGGCCGCGGCGCGCGACCGTGAGCGTGATGCGTCCGGCGCGTGGCTTGCCGGCCTGCTCGCGTTCGGCGGGCGACTCGAGTCCATGGTCGACCGCGTTTCGCAGGATGTGCAGCAGGGGATCGATCAGCTGATTGAGCACCTCGGCGTCGACCAGGATGTCCTGGCCCACGATCACGAGCTCGGCTTGTTTGTGAGTCGCCGCCGCTGTCTGGCGCACGTTGCGCTGCAGGCGCGGAACGATCGTCTCGACGGGCGCCATGCGGGTCTGTGAGGTCAGGTGCGCGAGCTCGCGCACCAGGCGCTGCTGCTGGTGGAGGATGCCGGCGAGACCCGCCAGCTCGTCCTTGAGTCCGAGACCCAGGTCGCGCGCGTCCGTCGTTTCTTCGATCAGGGCGCGCGTGACGCTCTGCACTTCGTTGTACTGGTCCATTTCCAGCGAGTCGAACTCGCTCGGCGCCGTGCCGACCGCATGCAGCTTGTGGCGCGCGGCGAGGCCGCGGATGTCGACCGAATTCTCGAGTTCGAACAGGCGCTTCTGGATCGAGCGGTCCTGCTCGACGAGCTGGCGCGAATGGCCCGCCGTCGATTTCAATTCCTGGTCGAGCTCGCCGACCTTGATCGTGAGCTCACCGACCATGCGCACCAGATCGTCGAGCAGCTGCGTGGGCACGCGCGTCATCGACTTGAGAGGTGCCGGGTCGGGATTCGCGGGAGAGGCGGGCGCCGCGGCAGGCTTGCTCGCCACAGGCTCGTGCATCAGGTCGGCGGCATCGTTGCTGCGCGCGATGTCGAGCATTTCAATGACCTGGAGCGCGTTGTCGGGCGCGCGGTCTTCGCCGGCCACCGCGGCCACCATTTGTTCGAGGCAATCGGCCGCGGCCATGAGAGCGCTCGCGCGTTGACCCGATGGCGCCACGGAATCGATTTCGCAGATCTCGAGCAGATCCTCGAGGCGGTGCGCGAGTTTCGCGACGCCGCGGATGCCGAGGATGTTCGCCGAGCCTTTCAATGTATGCGCGGCGCGTTTTGCACTGCGCAGCAGCTCGCTCTGCGACGCGTCGATGATCCAGCCCTGCAGCGAACGTGTGACCTCGGCCGCCTGCGGCGGGGAGTCGTTGAGGAATGCGTCCAGCAGGGCGGCGTCGACGTCGTTGGACACCGCGAGCGCGAGATCGGCCGTGGTCAGGGCTTCAGGCGCGGCATCGTCCGACTCATCGAGCGCGGCGCCGATGTCGTTGGCGGCGGAAAGCTCGCCACGGAGTTCGTTCAGCGCGGCCTCGTCGAGCGGCAGCGGCACCCAGGCTCCACCGAAGTGCGCGCACAGGGCATCGATGCGTGCAGGGTTCGTCGCGTCGCGCAGGTGCGCTTCGAGCAGGCCGGTCCAGTCCGTGAAGAAACCGCGCACGAGCACACGTGCGTCGGCATCGTCACTGACGAGATGTTCGAGATTGGCGAGTAGCGAGGCGCAGATGCGCTGCACGCCGCCGAGGCCCATGTAGCCCGCGGCTTCAGAAAGCCGCGAGACAGACGTTACATACGAAGCGTCATGAAACGCACGCGACGGCGTTCCGGCTTCCGTGCCGGAGTCGTACGCCTGCGCGAGCTCGGGAGCGAGTCCCCGGAGCTCGTCGGCAAGTGCAGTGAGGAGATCCTGTCCTCGCATTGCTTCCTCAGGCCGCTCGACTCGTGGTGGGTAGTTTGAACACGCGCACCGATTCGACCAGCCGGTCGGCCGATTTCGACAGGTCGGCGGTGGCCTCCGACTGCAGCAGAATCTCCGCCGCGGTTTTTTCCGTGCTGGCGCCGATCTGGTGTACGCGGTTGCGCAGCTCGGTGGTGATCTTCATCTGCACCTGCGCTGACGAGGTGATGCGCTTCACGAGCTCCACGAGCGACGCGGTCGACTGCTGCGTTTCGCGCATCTGCGCACCGGACTTCGCGGCGAGCGCGGATCCCGCCACCACCTGCGAAATCGTCTTGTTGACCGTGTTGATCGTGTCGGACGTTTCGATCTGGATGTTGTTCACGAGCTGCGCGATCTGCTGCGTCGCCTGGCGCGAGCTCTCGGCGAGGCGCTGCACTTCTTCGGCGACGACCGCGAATCCGCGGCCCGCGTCACCGGCGGCGGCCGCCTGCATGGAGGCGTTCAACGCCAGCACGTGGGTGCGTTCGGCGATGGTGTTGATCAGGTTCACGATGCCGGTGATTTCCTGCGAACGTTCGCCCAGCCGCTTGATGCGCTTTTCGGATTCGGCGATGGATTCGCGAATACCTTCCATGCCGCGCACGGTTTCGTTCACCGAGCCGAGCGCGGTGACGGTGGAGGTCGTCGCCTGTTCGGCGGCGCGGTTGGAGGCCGCGGCGAGTTCGGCCACCTGCGTCATGACCTTGTTCGCGTTCGCGAGGTTCTCGCTCGCGCGTTCGACGTCGGAACGTTCCGCGGCGGCGGTCGCCGTCACGGACTCGCCCTGGCGCTTCACGCGTTCGGTGGAGAGTTTCACCTGCGCGGCGATACTCGTGACCTCCGAGAGCACCCGGCCGGTTTCGAAGGCGAGCAGGTTGATGGAGTCGGACACGGTGCCGATCACGTTCGCGGTGACCGGCGCCTTGGCGGTCAGGTCCTTGTTGGACAGCTGCGCCACGGCCTGCAGCAGCTGCACGACCGAGTTGTTGAGGTCTTCGTTCTCGCGCTCCGCTTCGGCGAGACGCGACACGCGGTCATCGAGCAGGTTGTCGAAGGCGCGGGAGAGCTGACCGAATTCGTCGTCACCGCCGAGTTGCGAGCGCGCGGCGAAATCGCCTTCGGCGATCGCGATCACGGTGTTCTGCATCTTGGTGATGGGCTTGGTGACCGAACGCAGCAGCGAGAATGCGATCAGCAGGCCGAGACCCAACAGCGCCACGGCAATACCGGTCGACCACACGACCACCTTCTCGCGCACCGCGGTGACGGGCGCGAACGCTTCGGACGCCTTGATCTCGGCGATGATCGCCCACTTCAGGCCCAGCACCGACAGCGGCGCGTAAGCGCCGAGCACCGGGGTCTTCGCGTAGTTCGTATACACGCCGTACCCGGCGCTGTCTTTCTCGAATACATCGTTGGTTGCCTGCGTCTTGATCGGGACGAGACCGATGCTCGTGCCCTTGGCCTGCACGGCGCTCGCCAGACCCTTGGCGAAGCCCGCGTCGCTCACGCTCTTGCTGTATGCGTCGATGTCTTCGACCGCGAGGCGCGCGATCGAGCGCGGCGTACCGTCGGCGCTGGAGACGAGATACGTCTCGCCGCTGTCGCCCAGGCCACGCTCTTTCCACTGGCCTTCGTGCGTCATCACCGAGTTGATCTTGTCGATGGGCACCTGCACGACGAGCACGCCTATCTTCTTGCCGCCATCGAAGACGGGTGTTCCGAGGAACGCGGCCTGGTCGTTGTACGAGGGCAGGTATTCACCGAACTCGGACAACGCGACGAGACCGGGCTTGTCGAGCGCCCAGGTCTGGCGGAACGCATCGCCGATGCGGGTCTTCGTGAAGGGGCCGTTCACGAGCGAGGTCGCGAAGTCGAGCTCCTTGAATACGGTGTAGACGATCGTGCCGTTCTTCGGCTCGATCAGGAAGATGTCGTACAGGCCGAACTGGCGCAGCGCGGTGCGCAGGTACGGATGGATCGCCCCGTGAATTTCAGAATAACGCGAGCCGTCGTTGGCTCGATCGAGGCTGGCCTTCGAACCGAGCGGATGCGGGTTCGCGGCGATGTACTGGTACTGCAGGTTCATCGCGATGTCGGGCAGCGTGGCGACCGACTGCGACATGTCGACCATCTTGCCGGTGTTGCGCTTCTGGAATTCCTGCATGTAGTCGCCGGTGTAGTACTTGGCGAGACGTGTGCGCTCCGCCGGCAGGTCCCCGATGTTGAGCACGGAGTTGTCGTATGCGGCGGGCAGTTCGCGCATCGCGTTGATCACGTCCGGAGATGCGGCGAGCACCTGCACCTGGTTCGACAGCGCCTGGAAGTAGTCGGTGATCTGCGCGGCCTTCGAGGCGCGTTGCGCGATGAGTGCTTCGCGCGCCTGGGCCTCGAGCGCGGCGCGGCTGGATCCGAGCGATTCGCGTCCGACGATCACCGAGGTGACCGCGACCGGGACGATGGCGAGGAACAGCGTTCCGAGCAGCAATTTCTGCCGGATGGACTGGGCGCCGAATGCGTTGCGAATGGCCATTGGATTAGCTCACGAGTTGATCGAGTAATTGCGCGTAATCGAATTCGAACCAGATTTCCTTGCCGTCGTCGTACGCGGCGGCGACCGCGGTCGCGGCGGCGGCGGGCAGCGCCGGCGGCATCACCTGCGCCTCGGGCTGGAACACCATGCGGCGTGGCAGCCCGTCGATGACGATGCCGGCGGCGTCGCTGCCGTGGCCGATCACGAGCAACATGCGTTTTTCGCGCGGCAGGTGTTCGGTCTCGAACAGGGTGGCCAGATCGAACAGCGGCACGATGCGGCCGTGCAGGTTCACGAGCCCGAGCAGGTTTTCCGGCGCGCGCGGCAGTGGATAGACGTTGGGCATTTCGGTGAGCTCGCTCGCGGTGGCGAACGGCGCGAGCAGTCGCACCTGCCCGATGCGGAACGCCTGCCGGACGATGTCGTTGGGGTTTTCCTCCGCGCCCGCGCCGGGTTGCACCAGCGCCGCGAGTTCCGCGGGCAGCGGGGGCAATCCAAGGGGCAGGAAAACCGTGGCGTTCATGAGCGGGGCTTCAGGCGCAGGCCGCGATGGCGCCGAGAATCTGGTCGGGGGTGTAGGGCTTGGTCACGTAACCTTTCACGCCGAGCATCTGTGCCCAGACGCGATCGGCTTTCTGGTTCTTGCTGGTCACCAGTACGACGGGAATGGCCTTCGTGGCGGCGTCGCCTCCGATGGCGCGCGTGGCGGCGAAGCCGTCCATCTGGTCCATGTTGACGTCCATGAGGATGACGTCGGGCATGTTGGCCTTCGACATCTCGACGGCCTGCTGACCATTGGTCGCGGTCAGGGTGGTGTAGCCCGCGGCGCTCACGATCCGCTCCAGATTCATGAGATCCGGACGCGCGTCGTCGACGATCAGCACTTTATGAATAGCCAAAGTTCCTCCCACGGGCGCGCAACGGGGCCCCGCCGAACCTTTCGGACGGTTTCACCCATTGGCACGAGGGGGATCTTGGCGGGAATGTGACAAAACCACGGTGATGCGGGTCACACCGGGTTTCCCTAGGGAACGCTCCAGTTCGCGGTTTTTCGGCTTTTGAGCGGCCGGCTGGCGAGGTTGCCGCCGATCAGGCGACGGAGGGTTGCGCTCGCTGCCAATAGAGGTTGTAGCGCTCGTTCGTTGCCCGGAACCAGGGGATCAGGTCGACGCTGGCGCCACCCTCGAAACCCGTGCTGCGGAATTCCAGGCGCGCGGGATGCGTCCGTCTGGTTTTCTCGATCAGCTCCTGAAGCGTGCCCGTCCATCGCGGGATCGCCACGTCGGCGCGCAGCATGTTCCCGGATTCGCGCTCGTTGATGATGATCTGTGAGCCCGGCGTCAGCCCGGCGCTGCCCATGCGGCCCGCGAGCACGATTGGCCCGTAGCGCAGGGCGACCCATTCGGGATGGCCGGCGGTCGCAACGGCAGGTAATGGATCGATCGCGAGGCTCATGGGCAGCTGGATCTCGACGACATCGCCGGCCCGGAACTCGCGCGCCAGTTTGAAATATCCGCCAGGCCTGCGGGCCCGCTGGGACCGGGCTCCATTGACCGTGACCTTCATGACGGGGCACCACGAAGGCTGGCGGATCGCGAGCGTCAAGCGCCGCTTCGTGGCGTGAGTGATCTCGAGGCGAGTCGTGTCCTCGTCCGGAAACTTCGTCTGTTGAGTCAGCCGCAATCCCCGCGCGCTCCAGTCGAGCGACGAGGCGAGGAAAAGATTCACGAACAGCGTGTCGTCGTCGTGCGCGTAGATGGACTCGCCGTAACGCGCGTGATTTTCGATGCCGGATCCCGTGCAGCACCAGAACGAATCGAAGGGGGTGTGATAGAGGCGGACGTAGCCGGGGCGCGTGGCCTGGAAGTACGTGTTCATCCCGCTCTGCGGATCCTGCGACGCGAGAATGCCATTGAAGAGTGCCCGCTCGAAGTAATCGAAATACGCGACGGTGGGTTCATGGGCATACAACGCGCGCGTGAGACGCAGCATGTTGTGCGTGCAGCAGGTCTCCATCGTTTTCGCGGAGGGCAGGTGCTTCGCGAAATCACCGACCGGGAAGAAGTGTTCGCCGTCGGCGTGGCCGCCCGTCGTGAACGAGCGCCGCTCGACCACCGTTTTCCAGAAGAAGCGCGCGGCGTCCTGGTGGTTGTTGTAGTTGGAGGGAGTCTTGCTCGTCTCGTAGATGCGGCTGAACCCGATGACCTTCGGGATCTGCGTATTCGCGTGCAGTCCGTCGAGCGCGTCGACGCCCCGCGCGAGCGGCCCGAGCAGGGCCTCGTGCGAAAAACGCGTCGCGAGATTCCAGTACCGCTCTTCGCGTGTCAGCTCGAAGACATCCGCGAGCACTTCGTTCATGCCGCCGTGTTCGCGATCGAGCATTTTCTGGAAGCGATCGTGCGGCACGTCCGCGCAGGCGCGGTCTATCCAGTCGGCGAACCGCGTGAGCACGGTGAGCGCCGCGGCCGAGCCGCGTTGCAGGTGCGCATCGCGCAAGCCGGCCAGCACCTTGTGCGTGGTGTACCAGGGCACGCCGGCAAATTTGTTCCCGGCCAGGCTGTCGACCAGCGGCGCGACGCCGTCCGGAAACGCCGTGAGCCAGCCGCCGGTCTTTTCCTGGCATTCCGCGAGTTCGGCGACGATGTAATCCACGCGCTGCGCAAATCGTTCGTCGCCCGTGGATTGGTACATGCAGGCGCTGGCGGTCAGATAGTGGCCGAGCGTATGGCCGTGACAGCGGATGTCGATCCACGGCTCGATGGATTCCCAGCCGCCGTACACGGGGGCCTTCGGATCCAGGCCGGCGTTCGAACGGAAGTTGTGCAGCATCCGGTCGGGTTCGAGGCGCAGTAGATAGTCGGCGTCGAGTTTCTGCGCCGCGAGGAACGGGCCTTCGCCCAGACGTACCGCGCTCAGCGGGAAATATCCGGCGGCCGTTCCGGCCGGAACGGCCGCGGGCGTCGACGCCGATGCCCGCGGCGCAATGGCCGTGGCCACCACGCTCGCGCCGAATAGTTTGAGCGCGTCGCGGCGGCTTGCCTGGTGGTTCGTCATGAGCGCGTCAGTACTTGCGAGTCGGCAGCACCTCGGCCGCGGTTTCCTTCGGGAACACGGATTCCTCGGTGATGATTCGTCGCGGGATCTCGCGGCCGGCGGCGACATCTTTCACGGCCGCCATGAGTTGCGGGCCGAGCAGCGGACTGCATTCCACGGTGACGTTGAGCTTGCCGGCGATCATCGCCTCGAATGCGCCTTTCACACCGTCGATGGAAATGATGATGATGTCGGTGCCGGGCTTCATGCCCGCTTCCTCGATGGCCTGGATGGCGCCGATGGCCATGTCGTCGTTGTGCGCGAACAGCACGTCGATGCGGCGTCCTTCGGCTTTCAGGAATGCCTCCATGACTTCCTTGCCCTTGGCGCGCGTGAAATCGCCCGTCTGCGAGCGGATGATCTTGAAACGCGGGTCGGAGGCGATGATTTCCGCGAAGCCTTTCTTGCGGTCGTTCGCGGGAGCCGAGCCGACCGTGCCCTGCAGCTCGACGATGTTGACGTCGCCGGTGTGATCTTTCGCCGGGCCCTGGAAGTGCTCAAGCAGCCAGCGTCCGGCCTTGCGTCCTTCCTCGACGAAATCCGAACCGATCAGCGACAGGTACAGCGACTGGTCGCTGACGTCGACCGCGCGGTCGGTGAGGATGACGGGGATGTTCGCCGCCTTGGCCTCGCGCAGGACGGTTTCCCAACCGGTTTCGACCACGGGTGAAAACGCGATGACGTCCACGCGTTGCGCGATGAAGGCGCGCAGCGCCTTGATCTGGTTTTCCTGTTTCTGTTGCGCGTCGGAAAAGCGCAGCTTGATGCCGGCTTCCGCGGCGGCCGTCTGGACCGAGGTCGTGTTCGCGGTACGCCATTCACTCTCGGCGCCGATCTGGCTGAAGCCCAGCACGATGGGCTGCTGTTCATTGGCGCCGCCGGCCGATTCGCCGCGCGGTTCTCCACCCGAGCAGGCCGCTAACAGCAGCACCGTGGTGGCGATCAGAGTTTCCCGTACTAAACGTGTGAAATTATGCATCGTTCCCTCTAGGTCATGGGCAGTCAGATCATGTGATTCGTATCCATAGCCAACAAGCCTGATGTTGCTACATACACATATCCATTGTTATATACGTTCAGGGTATAGGGAGGGGGTATGGCAACGACAACGCCTTGGTTCATTCGTGCGCGTCTCAAAACGCGCCAACTCATGTTGCTCACGGCTATCTGCGACGAGGGCAACATTCATCGGGCCGCCGCGGTCCTCAACATGTCTCAGCCCGCGGCCTCGAAGCTTCTCAAAGATCTCGAAGACATGCTGGGCGTGACGCTGTTCGAGCGTCAACCGCGCGGCATGAAGCCCAACTGGTACGGCGAAACCATGATCCGGCACGCGCGTATCGCGTTGTCGAGCCTACGCGAAGCGGGGCAGGAGATCGATGCGCTCAAGACGGGTCTATCCGGTCACGTGAGCCTGGGCGCGATCACAGGTCCCGCGCTGAGCCTCATTCCTCAGGCGCTGGCGATCATCGCGCGCGACAACCCGAAGCTGCGCGTCGAGCTGCACGTGGAGTCGAGCAACGTCCTCATCGAGCAGCTCGCGCAGGGCGCGATCGACGTGATGATCGGCCGCATCCTCGAGCGCCAGGAGAAATCCGGACTGCGCTACGAGCGCCTGGCCGAAGAGCCGGTGTGCGCGGTAGTTCGGCCCGGACATCCGCTGCTCAGCGTCGCGGGTCTCTCCCTGCGTTCGGTGGACAAGAAATCCTGGATCGTGCCGCCCGCCGGCGGCGTGTTGCGGCATCGCTTCGATCTCATGTTCAGCGAGGCGGGACTCAGTCCGCCGACTCATCTCATCGAGACGAGCTCGCTGCTGTTCGTGACCAAGATGCTGCAGCAGACCGATTTCATCGCCGTGGTGCCCACCGAGGTCGCGCGTTACTACGCGACCTACGGCATGGTCGCGATGTTGCCGATGCAGCTTTCGTGTTCGATGGACGCGTTCGGCATCATCACGCGCACCGACTGGCTGTTGTCGCCGGCGGCCACCGTGCTGCTGCGCGCCCTGAAGACCACCGCGGTGGCGAGTTACGGCTGCACGCTCGACATGAAGAACTGAGGGACGGTGGTGCCGGGCAGGGATTCCCGGGATTGAGTCACCGTCCGCGAGCACACAAGCGGTCGCTCAATCCCGGAAATCCCTGCCCGGCACCGTTACTGCTAGCCGCGGGCGTTGAGGTGGCGTGCGATCGCGGCGCGCAGTTCGGGCAGGCGCGGCGGTTTGCTCAGCACCTCGTCGACCCCCGCGGGCACGTCGCCTTCCGCGACCAGGCGCCGGCCCCAGCCGGTGAGCAGCAGCACCACGGTTTCGGGCACGCTCGCCTTGATCGTGGCGGCGACCCGGCGTCCATCTACATGCGGCATACCCAGATCGGTGATCACCACCGGGAACGGGTTGCCCGCGGCGTGCGATTCGACGAACGCGTGGATGCCGGCTTGGCCACCGCTTGCGGTGGTCACTGAATGGCCATCGGCCTCGAGTGAGTCGAGCAACGACTTGAGCAGCAGTGGATCGTCGTCGACGACGAGGATGCGCTGCGCAGGCAGCGGCGCGTCGTCCGTCGCGATGCTCCCGCCCGCCTTCTCGCGCGAGACGGGGAAGATCAGGCGGACGCGAGTTCCCTTGCCGGGCTCGCTGTCGATTTCAAGAGTGACTCCGTGGCGTTGCGCGATGCCATAAACCATCGGCAGGCCAAGCCCCGTGCCGCGCGCGCCCTTGGTCGTGAAGAACGGCTCGAGGCAACGCCGCCGGGCCTCCTCGTCCATGCCGACGCCGGCGTCGATCACTTCGAGCACCACCCGCGGCGTCGACTCGCCGGTGGTGGCGGTGCGGATCGTGAGTGGACCGCCCTCGGGCATCGCGTCCACTGCGTTGAAGATGAGATTCACGAGCGCATCGCGGATCTGACTTTCCACCGCGGGAACTGGCGGCAGCCCCGAACCGAGTTCCAGGCGCACGTCGATTGCCGCGCCGCGCTGCTGCGCCATGTCGCTCCAGCGCGCACGCGTGAGATCGACCACCTGGCGCACGAGTGTGTTGATCTCGACCGGCATCAGTTGCGTGAGCGGTTCGCGCGCGCGATGGAACTCGCCCATGCGCGCGACCGTTTGCGCGATATCGTCGACGGCGCGCTGGATGATCTCGAGCTGTCCGCGTCCGCGTTCCGAGATATTCTTTTCGCGTTCGAGCAGCGCCTGCGTATACAGCGACACCGGCGAGATCGCGTTGTTGATGTCGTGTGCGATGCCGCTCGCCATTTGTCCAAGCGCGCGCAGGCGTTCCTGCTGCATGACCTGTTGCTGGGTGTATCGCAGGTCATCGTAGGCGATCTGCAGCGCTTCATGGAGCTGCGCCTGGTGAGCGGCAAGGGCGGTGTGTTCGCTCGCCTGGCGCAGGAATTCGCACTCCGCGCTGCTGAAGCTGTTGATCGCGCGTCGCGCGCAGATCAACACGCCGAACACCTGGCTTTCCACCAGCAGCGGCGCGACCACCAGCGCGCTGAGACCGGCTTCCGATATGCGTCGCGGAAAAGGATAGGACACCTGCGCGACGTCGGGCTCGAACACCACTTCGCCGCGTATACAACGACCCAGCCCGTTTGCATCGATCGGAATGATCGCGCCCTCGCCAAGTCCGACCTGGGGGGTGACCTGTTCGCTGTTCGCGCCGGCGCAGGCGACGGTGAGCTGGTTCTGCTCCGCGTCGTACAAACAGATGCTGCAGTAATCGAGAGGCAGTTCTTCCTCCAGCTGACTGACGACCACCTGGAAAATGCTGGGCAGGTCCTGCCTTTCGCCGATCGCGTGTGCAATACGTGACAGCAGCGCGAGCCTCTGCAGCTGCTCGGCGAGCCGCGCTTCGTGCGCCATGCGTTCGGTGATGTCGCGGTAGTTGGTCACGATCGCGCGCACCGACGGATCGTCGAGCAGGTTGGTGGAAACGCCCTCGAGCCAGATCCAGTGGCCGTCCTTGTGGCGCCGGCGCCAGATGGATGGGATGGGTTTGCCCGGATTCGCGAGCAACGCGGCGAGGCGACGCTGGACCACCGGCATGTCATCCGGATGGGTCTGCTCCGCGGCGTCCGTGCCGATCAGTTCTTCGGGCCGATAACCCTCGACGGTCAGGATGGCCGGGCTCAGATAGAGGAATTTCCGCTGCAGATCGGTGAGGGCGATGATGTCCGCGCCGTTTTCGATGAGCGCGCGGAACCAACGTTCGCTCTGGTGCAGCGACTGGTACGCGGCCTCGAGCGCGCGGGTACGTTCCGCGACGTGCTCTTCGAGATTCTCCTTGGTTTCGCGCAGTTCATTGGCCGCGCGCACCGCGTCCGTGACGTCGCGAGCCGTCGCATACATGAGATCGCCGCGTGGCTGCGAGCGCCACGACAAGGTGCGCCAGCCGCCATTTTTGTGACGGAAGCGCCCGACGAACTCGTCGATGCGTTGGCCGTCGCTGAGCTGTGATCGGACCGCATCCCGGGCGCGCGCGCGATCGTCGGGATGGATAAGGTCGAGATACGGAATGCGCAACGCTTCATCGACCGTGTAGCCCAGCATGTCGGTGATCGCCGGGCTCACGCGCTTGAAGTAGCCATCGCCGCTCGCGATCGCGAACAGGTCGATGGACAGATCGAAGAAACGGTTGAGCTCCGCTTCGGCGCGTTCGCGTCCGGCGAAGTCGCGCCTGATCGCAAACAACGCGAGCGCGACGAATACCAGCGCCAGCGAACTGCCGAAGAGGATCACCGCCTGCGTGAGCCGCGCGCTGCGCCGCGTATCGTGCTCGCGTTCATCGAGCAGCTTGAATTCGATGGCCTTCATTTCACGCGCGATCGACTGGACGCGCGTCTGTGCCGTGGCTCCCGGGCGGTGGGGAGTTTGCGCGAGATACCGCCGCACGGCTTCCAATCCGCCGGTGCGACGCATTTCCAGCAGACGGCCGCTCAGCCGCAGCCGCGCTCGTACCGCCGCGGCCAGTTCGTCCGCGCGTCCGAGCATTGCCTGTTCGGAGCGCACCGAATCGCGCAGCTGCAGGACGAGTCCGTCGACCCGGCCGGTGGCGCGGGTGTATTCCGCCGCGAACGGTTCCTCGCCGGTAATTATGAAGGCGCGATGGGCGGACTCTGCTTCCGCGGTGGTCGCCACCAATGCATCGATGTTTCCGATGATCGCGTGCGAGCGCGCGACGAGCTGCGCGTGGTGATTGAGGCGGGCGACGGAGAGAAAGGAAACCACGCCAATCGTGCCGAGAAACGCGACGGCGACCGCGAACCCGATGTGCACCTTGCGTTCGGTGGTCACGTCGCGGCGGCTCAGTGTCGACGGCGCCGCGTTTTGCCGCCAGCGGGTCAGCTCGGCGAACAACACGCTGACGAGGACTCCCTGGAGAACCAGGAACAGCCACTGCGCAACGTCGATCGGTTGCGCGCGCCACGAACCCGCCGTCGGCCAAAGGCCGATGTATCCCGTGATGATTCCGACCAGCGCCGTGGCGAACAACCCGGGGCGCAGCCCGCCGAGATATGCACTGAGGACGATCGGAAATAAGAAGACGATGAAGACGTGATGGCTGCCAACCCAGGGAGAGAGGGCGACCCGCAACAGCAAGGCCGCGAAACACAGCGCCGCGGCAATGGCGTACGGACGCCAGCGAGGCGCATTCCGTCCCCCGGTCTTGGACGCGTCCGGCTGCATCCGAACAGGGTAGTCCTGTCGAGTGCCGCGGGGAAGTGCGCCGGATTCCAGGCAATGGGTGGTTTACCCGTACTCGGCCCGGCGGCCGGGCCGCGCTCCAGGGCCATCCTCCGTACTAACTACCTACGCCTGGTCGGCGATCCTCGCGACGTCGGCGTACTGCAGCGGCGCACCTTTCAGCAGTTCGTGCGCGACCCGCTCGATCGCCGGCCATTCATGGTCGATGAGCGCGACGACGGCGCGGCCGGCGGCAATGAATTCCTCGTCGCTGAGTCCCATCGTCGCGATGGCTTCGCGATCGTCCCCCGCGGCGTCGCCCGCGAACACCCGGTCGAAGGCGCGGCCACGCAGTCGCGCTTCCGCGCAGGCCCCCGCGAGCAGCACGATGGCGAGCAGATGCGGGTGCGGCGCGACGTCCCCGGCCGTGATGAGCTCATCCCAGTGAAGGGCGCCGTCGGTTTCGTAGGCTTCGTCGGGTACCGCGGTGACGTGATCGAACAGCAGCCCGTTGCGCAGCGCGGCTACCGCGTGGCCTGCTTCGTGAAACGCGGTGATGCGGGAGATTCTCATCGTCCGCGCGCGTGCGGCGCCGCCCGTTGTCAGTAGAAGTCCGGATCGTGCCAGTCGATGGCCGGCTGCCGGATGCTGTCCACCCAGCGGCGATGCTCACGATTGGTGGTCATTCCGCCGAGCAGGGCGCCGAGCAGCCGCTTGTGCAGCGGCGGGCTCGCGAACCGGTGTTCGGGATGCAGGTGCAACAGCAGGTCATGCTGCTTGTACGCCGCCAGGATGAGCTTCGATTTCTCCGAAGGCTTGAGGCCGTGCTTCACGTACAGCGCGTCGCCGTGCACCAGCTGACCCCCGTGAGCCGACTGCGTGGCATTGCGGCGCCAGAACGTGCGCCGGATTCCGATCAGGTCGAATCCCTTCGAGCGCATGAATGTATCGAGCTCGCTGAACAGCGGCTGATCCTGGTACAGCGGCGCGAATTCGACTTCGAGTTCGACGGCGAGAGTTCCGTCGAGCAGCTTGCCGGCGCCGCGCAGGATCTCCAGCTCGTAGCCCTGCGTGTCGATCTTCAGCACATCAGGCTGCACGTCGAGGACGGAGTCGAGCCGCGACAAGGTCATCGGCCGCCGCTCGACCACTTCCATGTTGTGGCCGTACGGAAAGTCCTTGCAGAACTCCATGTTGGGTTCGAGGAGACTCGAGCAGCCCGGCTTCTTGCAGATCCGCAGCTCCACCTTCTGGCCGTCGCTCGAGCCGAGCGCGTGCGGCAGATAACGGACCTTGTACGGAAACTTCGATGCGTTCAGCCGATCGCATTCGACCTTGTCGGCATCGAAGCCGATCACATCCAGATGTTGGTGATAGGGGGCCCATCGCTCGTCGATACCACTGCGTGCGCCAACATCCACGAGAACTAACATTGCGTCTCCTTATGCGAGGATGCGGTCATAGAGCGTCTCAGTCTGACGCACATTGGCCGCAACCGAAAAGAATTCATCGAGGCGGACCTGTCCGGCCTTGCCCATCTGCGCGGCCTGGGCGGGATCCGAGAGCAGGCGGCGCAGGCAGGTGGTGAGGTCGGCGGCGCTGCCGGGTTCGAACACCAGGCCGGTGACACCGTGCACGACGATCTCCGGCACCGCTCCGCCATTGCTCGCGATGAGCGGCTTGCCGAGCGCCATCGCTTCCAGCAGGACACGGCCGAAGGGCTCCGGCGAGGTCGAAGTATGCAGCTGGATTTCGAGAGCGTTGATGTAGTTTGCGACGTTCTGCTGAAAGCCGGTCACGATGATGCGCTCCGCGATGCCGGACTCGCGCGCGAGCTTCAGGATTTCGTCGCGATACGCGGGCTCGCCCGGCGGGGCGTCACCGATCAGCAGCGCCACGACGTCGGGGAATTCTTCGCGCAGCGCCGCGACCGCCTGCACGACCAGCCTCTGGCCCTTCCATTCCTTGATATTGCCGACGACACCGATGAGGCGCTTGCCCGCGGACAACCCGAGCTCCGCGCGGATCTCGGCGGCGGGCCGGGTCACGCGCATCTCCTGCGCGTTGAGCCCGTTGTGGATCATCACCACACGTTTCATGCCGCGCGTGACGAGATTTTCCTCCACGGCCTTGGAGATCGCGATGATCGCGCGCAGCGTTCGCGAGAGAACGTGATCGCGCGTCTTGTAGACAGGATTGATCCCGCGTTCGTGCGTTACACAGGGAATGCGCGCGAACCATGCGCCCATCATCCAGGTCTGGTTCAGCGTCACGGCGTTGTTGAGATGCAGCACGGCGACATTCTCGCGACGCAGGAAACGCGCCAGGCGCAGCGGTTCGACGATGAAGCCCGCGATGAAATTCACGGCCTTCGCGACCAGCGCGCCGCCCGGGAATGAAAAACGAGCGGGCTGCGGCCGCGCGCGGATCAGCACTCGCACTCCGCGGCTCTCGTATGTCGGGATCAGCGAGTTCTCGCGCGCGAACACCACCGTCGGCTGGAATCGATTCCGGTCCAGGCCCGATGCGAGGAACAACAGGCTGAAGTAGGAACCACCTACCGTGCCGTCGATGTTCCCTTCCACGTACAGGATTTTTTTCATGTCTCGAACGTCTTCTCGGCTACGTCACATAAGCTGGCCAGAGGCCGCGTGTATCATTCGCGCACTTCCGACCCGGCGAAAGCTCCCCCCAGCCCACGTTCAGCCATGAAGCCCATCAAGAAACTCCTGTCGTTTGCTTTCGCGGACGGAGGATCGCTGACGAGCAGGGTCATGAGGTCGGGACTTTGGGTGGGGCTCGCCGAAGTTGGGATGCAGAGCACGAATATCGTGCGTTCCATTGTCCTGGCCAGGCTATTGACGCCCGAAATGTTCGGTCTCATGGGCCTGGCAATGGTAGTGGTGCGGGCCGTCGAAACCTTCACCCGGCCAGGCATCGCCCAGGCGCTCATCGCCATTCCGGCGGGCTTCGAGGAGCGCAAGGATACGGCCTTCACCCTGCTGGTGATTCGCGGAATCATTCTCTCGCTGCTGCTCATCGTCGCCGCTCCCTGGATCGCGGATTTCTACGACCGGAAAGACCTGCAAACCGTGCTGATCGCATTGTCCGCGACTTTTGCAATCGGCGGGTTCGCGAACATCAACACCATCGCCCGCCAGCGCGATCTCGACTTTCGCCGGCTGACCTATCTGAGCCAGTCGACGCTGCTGCTCGGCACGGCGATCACCATCGTGATGGCCTTCTGGACGCGCGACGTATGGGCGCTGGTAGTTGGACAACTCGCCGGCGCGGTGCTGGCAGCCGCATTGTCCTATGCATTCGTGCCGGGGCGCCTGTCGTTCGCGTACGACCACGCGGTCGCGCGCGACCTGCTGCGCTACGGCAAGTTCGTCACGGGCTCTTCGATATTGTTGTACATCGCCGCCGAGCTCGACTCGGCCACGATCGCCAAAGTGCTCGATTTCGAGCAGCTGGGTTTCTACGCGCTGGCGTTCACCACCGCGAGCCTGGTGACCTCCAACATCTCGCGCGCTGCCGCCAGCATCATGATGCCGGCCTACAGCACGTTGCAGACGGACCTGCCCGCGTTGCGCCACGCCTATCTACGCACGATATCCTTCGTGTTCCTGCCGATCTTCCCCGCGACCGCCGGCGTCATCCTTCTCGCCCCGCTGCTCATCGAAGTCGTCTACGGCGCCAAGTGGCTGCCGGCCGCGGTGCCGCTGCAGATCCTCGCGGTGTTCGGCCTGCTGCGCGCGCTGGCGGGATTCAGTGGCTATCTATTCGAAGGCATTGGCAAGCCCGGCATTGCATTCAAGCTGGCGGCCGTGCGACTGGCCATCGTCGCGCCACTGATAGTGCCGGTGACGATCAAGTACGGGCTGGTCGGCGCGGCGGCGACGGTGACCCTGGGCATGGCGGCGTACTGGGTGGTGAGCCTGTTCGCGTTGCACGCGACCATCGGCGTCTCGGCCATGCAGGTTTTCCGATCGGTGCAACGCTCGGTGTGGACCACCGCGGCGATGGCCGGGGCGATCGTTCTGCTGCGTTACCTGTGGCCGTCTCACTCGCTGCTGGCGCTGGCCACGGCCATCGGTGTCGGCGTCGCGATTTATGGCGCGCTCAACTTCCGGGTCATTACCGAAGCCGCGAAGACGTTCCGAAAATGAAGTATTGCGGCCAATGCGGCTGACGGCCGTGAAAAAGCATTATTGATTTGAATAGTTGGCGGCGTCGTAGGCAAACTACCACAACGCGCAGTTGTTCGAATTGCGGATGCTTTCGGGAAAGTTGGGGGATCGAAGCATGATGCGATCGTTGCTTTTCGTCCTTGGCATGGCCGCGAGCCTCCCGGCGCACGCGCAGCTGACGGCGCCGGTGAAAAATGGTGACACGACCATTACGGTCACTGGCACCAGGGCCCGCGAATCGAAAGTTGAGATGAGCAAGTGGCTCATGGCGGAGACGCCGCACGTCGTCGTGTTCAGTCAACGCGACGAGAAGGAATTGCGGGATACCGCGCACAATCTCGAGAAGCTTCACTTCCTGCTCTCGGCCTTGTTCGGCCGGGTGGATGCGCCCGACGAGACGATCAAGATCGCCGTCATCATGATCGGGCATGCCGGGGAGTTCGAGCAGATTCGCCTGACGGATTTGCGCTGGCAATACGGCCCGTTCCCGCAGCGGTTCGCAAAAACTATCTACTACGACCCGCGCGAAGAAGGGTCGGTGCTCGCAACAACCAAGGACGGCGTGAATCTGGTCCTTCGCCCGTCGTACGGCCGTCCGACGAACCGCAATTGCGACGGTGGCGACAGCGGGCCTCCTTTGGTTACCAACGTCGTCATTCAGGTTGATCGCTTTGGATCGGAGTCGGTGGACCCCAGCCAGTTCCCCGTGAACGAGCTTGCCTTCTGCCAGTCGGCCGAATCCCGCCTCTATGCCGGGTTCGCGCAAAATTATCTGATGACCTATTTCCCCGCCGCTTACCCGCGCTGGTTCCTGCAGGGTTTCGGAGAGATGTTCGCGACGATGAAAGCTGGCGACGACTTTGTGGAATACGGGCACCGTCCGCCCGGCTTCTTCGAGGTCATGGAGCACTATGGCGGTTATCCGGTCATGGATATCCTCAACGGCCGCTATCTTTCCGGGGAGGGGCGGGCATGGACACCATTGCACGCCTGGCGGTTGGTCCACCTTCTGTATTTCTCGGACGAGTGGAAGCCGCGGTTGCACGATTACCTGAGCGCCTTGGGGCGGGGCGTCGACCTGCCAGGCGCCGCGAGCGCCTTCGGCGATCCGGCCCAACTACAGAAGGCCTTGAGCGCTTACCGGGGACGCAAGTTGCAGGTTGAGCGGATCACCTTTCCGGCCGAGCGCACGCCGGAACCGACCATCCGCCGAATGACCCGGGCGGAGGCCGGCCTGATTCGCGGCCGACTCGAGCTGGGGGCACGAATCGAGGTTCCTGCCGAAGGCGGCCGCGAGCAATCTGCGGCACTCGACCGGCGTGCGGACTGGCTCGCCCAGCTTCGCGAGAATGCGCGGCAATTCCCCAAACTCATTGAACACCAGCTGCTATTGGCCGAGGCCGAATGCCGGTCTGGCAATCCGGAACAGTGTCTCGAGGCCGCCGAACGGGCGATAGCACAGTCGCCAAAAGATACAACGGCCCTGGTGTGGAAAGGCACGGCACTGGCGCAGCTGGCCGTGCGCGCTCCAGCTGACGAGCGGCAGCGCCGGCTCAAGCAAGCGAGAAGTTTTATCGTGCGGGCCAACCGCCTGGATAAGGAAGGAATCCTTCCGCTCATCGCTTTCTACAACAGCTTTGCCGTTGCCGGGGAACAAGTCCCGGACATGGCCGTAGAGGGGCTGGCCAAGGTCGTTGCTTCTTCGCCCGCCGCGCCCAGTCCGCGGCTGAAGCTCGGTGAGGAATTTTTCAAGCGCGATCTCGAGGATGCCGCGCGCAACACACTCCTGCCTGTCGCCAAGGGGGCGTTCGACACGCCCGAACAGCCAGCCGCCGCCGCTTTGCTTCCGGAAGCGAAGGCGAAATAGATGCTCAGGTTCGGCCACGTTTCTTATTAGTTCGAGTTGCGCTTCTGTGAAGGGCCGTCTTTCCGGTAGCTAGGCTATTTTCAGGGTGCAAGGCGCCCGATGGTCAGGCGCTTGATGCGGGGGATTCGAATAATGTTGCGATGGATGCTTTTCTTCCTCGGCACGGCCGCGGGCCTCCCGGCGCATGCGCAGCTGACGGCGCCGGTGAAGAACAATGACACCACCATCACGGTCACGGGCACCAGGAGCCGCGAATCGAAGATGGAGATGAGCAAGTGGCGCATGGCGGAGACGCCACACGTCGTCGTGTTCAGCCAGGACGACGAGAAGGAATTGCGGAATACCGCGCACAATCTCGAGAAGCTTCACTTCGTGCTCTCGGTCTTGTTCGGCCGGGTGGATGCGCCCGACGAGACGATCAAAATCGCCGTGATGATGATCGGGCATGCCGGGGAGTTCGAGCAGCTTCGACTGACAGACTTGCGCTGGCAATACGGTCCGTTCCCAAAGAGATTCGCGAAGACTATCTACTTCGATCCTCGCGAAGAAGGGTCTGTGCTCGCATCAACCATGGAAGGCGTGAATCTGGTCCTCAGCCCATCGGTCGGCCGCCCGACGAGCCGCAATTGCGACGGTGGCGGCGGCGAGTCTTCATTGGTCAGCTTCTCCGGGCCGCCGAGTCTCGATTCGTTGCCCAAGAACGAGGTTGTCTTCTGCCAGTCGGCCGAATCCCGCCTCTACGCCGCGTTTGCCCAGAATTATTTGATGACCTATTTCCCCGCGGCCTACCCGCGCTGGTTTCTGCAGGGTTTCGGAGAGTTGTTCGCGACGATAAAAGCAGGCGACGACTTTGTGGAATACGGCCATCGTCCGCCCGGCTTCTTCCAGGTCATGGATCATTACCATTACATCGGTTATCCAGTCACCGAGATCCTGGACGGTCGTTACCTTGTTGGGGGGAGGGCCTGGACGCCGTATCACGCCTGGCGGCTGGTCCACCTTCTGTATTTCTCTGACGAGTGGAAGCCGCGGTTGCACGATTACCTGAGCGCCTTGGGGCATGGCGCCGACCTGCAAAGCGCCGCGAGCGCCTTCGGCGATCCGGCCCAACTACAGAAGGCCGTGAGCGCTTACCGCGCACGCAAGTTGCAGGTTGAGCGGATCACCTTTCCGGTCGAGCGCGCGCCGCAACCGACCGTCCGCCACCTGACCCGGGCGGAGGCCGGCCTGATCCGTGGCCGGCTCGAGCTTGGAGCGCGTATCGAGGTGCCTGCAGAAGGTAGCCGCGAGCACTCGGCGGCACTCGACCGACGCTCGGACTGGCTCGAGCGCCTTCGCGGGAATGCG
>JAKFFF010000044.1:0-2003 GCA_036677145.1 Alcaligenaceae bacterium | reverse complement strand
CCCTTTGAAAAAGGGGGCCGGGGGGATTTGCGCGGTGTCCGTGCGGCAGGGCCAAAAGCAAATCCCCCTCAGTCCCCCTTTTTCAAAGGGGGAAGCAGAACCGTAGGAGGTTGAGCGCAACGATACCCATCAACGCGACTTCGCCGGTCAAGCATGTAGGGTGGGCCTTGGCCCACCATCGTCATGCCCGACGGAAAGCGGTGGGCTGAAGCCCACCCTACGGCCCTGATGTGGGAAGCGGAGAGCGAGAAGGTCAAGTTGCCGGAGCAGTATTTGAAGTAGGCCGCTTTCGTTCATCGCCACCCCCTAAAAACCACTCCAACACCTCCAACAAGTACGGCGACGCAGTACGTCAGTGCGACGACGACCGCGCCGCATCGATGCGCGCCTCGGTGATCGCGCGCCAGCGAAACTTGGGATGCGGCGCGTGTTCCACCGCATCGGCGATCAGGGCGCCGAGCACGGGCGCGAACTTGAAGCCGTGACCGGAGCCGCCCGCGGCGACCGTCAGGTACGGGCGTGCGGGGTGGCGATCTATCCAGAAGTGGCCGTCGAGCGAATCGCCGTAGACGCACAGTCGCGTCGCGACGATCGGCGCTCCGACGAGAGTAGGCAGCGTGTCGGCGAGGAACGCGCGCAGCGCGGCGGTCTGCTCGGCGGTGACGACGCGTGCGGCCGGCGACGGGATACCGGCACCGTGATTCGCGATCTT
Organism: Alcaligenaceae bacterium; assembly: GCA_036677145.1. Classification (GTDB taxonomy): domain Bacteria; phylum Pseudomonadota; class Gammaproteobacteria; order Steroidobacterales; family Steroidobacteraceae; genus CADEED01. The sequence goes on along the minus strand of JAKFFF010000044.1, from coordinate 1,291 downwards.
CACGATTCCGTCGTCGGTAACCGGGAAGCCGTAGTAGCCGGTGTTGGTGATGTCGGCGCAGAACACCGGAAAGCGCGCGGCTTCGAAGGGCGTCGGATCCGCGGGTCGCAGATGGAACACCGGCTGGCCCACGGCGCGCAGGGAGCCCGCGAGCTCGGGCAACAGCTGCTGCGTCCACGCGCCCGCGCACACGACGATGGCGTCGGCCTCGTACACGGTTCCCGCCGCGTCGGTCGCGTGCGCGGCGTCCTCCGCAACGGATACGATCGCCGAGCGCTCGATCGCCACGCCGGCTCTCGCGCACTCGGCCGCGAGATGTGCAACGACCGCACCGGACTCGGCCCAGCCGCCGTCGCGATGGAAATATCCATCGACAAACACGCCCGCTCGGTACGCCGGAAACCGCTGCGCGATCTCGCGCGCGTCGAGCCGCTCGATCGCGTGGCCGCGACGGCTCAGCAACTCGAAACTCGCATGCTCGAATCCACCCGGCTGCATCGGCGCGCGCGTGAGGAATGCGACGCCGGTTTCGTGATACCGCGGGACCGTCCAACTCGCGTTCCATCGCCGCCATCCGTCGATCGCGCGCTCGCCGAGCTCGGTGTATTCGAGGTCCGCTCCATAGTCGCTGCGCACGACCTTGCTGATGTCCGTGGACTCGGCATCGGGATGGGGCAGCGGCCCCGGGTCCACGAGCGTCACACGCCATCCTCGCTCGCGCAGCGCGAGCGCGGCGGTCACGCCGAAGATGCCACCGCCGATGACGAGCGCTCGCATGCGCGCAGACTACTCGCCTTTACGGGCACGGAAGAAAAGGGGTCAGGTCAGATCCCTATTAGTGTGAAAAGGAATCTGACCCCTTTGTTTGCCCTTATTTCACTTCGCCTCGACAAGCCGCGCACGAATCGCTGGCGCCCACGCGCTGGACGCCAGCTCCTTCTCCAGCCAGCGCAGCAGATTGGCCTCCACCTCGGGCGAATCCATGCGCTCGAACGAGCCCTTGTGGCGCCGGAACACCCCACCCTTCGTCACCTGCAACTTGTAACTGCCCGCGTAAGTGACGCGCCCGGGCTCCACCTGCAAGGTGTTCATGCGCAGGCTTTTCTCCAGCGCGAAGAACACATCGCCCGAGAAGAAGCCCATCACCGCGTAAGTGCCAGGCGACAGGTTGGCCGAGTAGAACTCGCCGTTCTGGAACGTGACCGTCTTTTTCTCGCCACTGCTGCCCATGTACATCTTGGCCGGCTTGACCCGCATCAGCACCACATGCGTCACGCCGACATCGGAATCG
>JAKFFF010000043.1:0-3847 GCA_036677145.1 Alcaligenaceae bacterium | reverse complement strand
CGACATCCAGACCCGCGTCGGCTACCCGACCATCATCCGTCCCAGCTTCACCCTCGGCGGCAGCGGCGGCGGCATCGCCTACAACCGCGAGGAACTGATCGAGATCGTCACCCGCGGCCTCGAACTCTCGCCGACGACCGAAGTGCTGGTCGAGGAATCGGTGCTGGGCTGGAAGGAATTCGAGATGGAGGTGGTCCGCGACACCAAGGACAACTGCATCATCGTCTGCTCGATCGAGAACTTCGATGCGATGGGCGTGCATACCGGCGACTCCATTACCGTCGCCCCCGCGCAGACCCTGACCGACAAGGAATACCAGCGCCTGCGCGATGCCTCGATCGCGGTGCTGCGCAAGATCGGCGTCGACACCGGCGGATCCAACGTGCAGTTCGGCATCAATGCGCAGAACGGCCGCGTCGTCGTCATCGAAATGAACCCGCGCGTGTCGCGCTCCTCGGCGCTGGCATCGAAGGCGACCGGTTTCCCGATCGCCAAGATCGCGGCCAAGCTCGCCGTCGGCTACACGCTGGACGAGCTGCGCAACGAGATCACTGGCGGCGCCACGCCGGCGTCGTTCGAACCGACCATCGACTACGTCGTCACCAAGATCCCGCGCTTCGCGTTCGAGAAGTTTCCGCAGGCCGACGCGCGCCTGACCACGCAGATGAAGTCGGTCGGCGAGGTCATGGCGATGGGCCGCACGTTCCAGGAATCGCTGCAGAAGGCGTTGCGCGGGCTGGAAACCGGCAAGGTCGGCCTCGACCCTACTGGTCTGGACCTCACCAGCGAGGTCGACCTCACCACGCTCAAGCGTGAAGTGAAGGAGCCGGGTCCGGAGCGCATGTTCTATATCGGCGACGCGTTCCGCGCCGGCATGAGCGTCGAGGACGTGCACGCGCTCTCGTTCGTCGACCCCTGGTTCCTGGACCAGATCGAGGAAATCATCGCGACCGAGAGCGAAGTCGCCGGCGCCGGCCTGTCCGGGCTCGACGCCAGGCGCATGCGCGCACTCAAGCGCATGGGTTTCTCCGACGCTCGCCTGGCGCAGCTGACCGGTACCGACGAGACCGCCGTGCGGACGCTACGCCGCGCCTTCGGCGTACGCCCGGTGTACAAGCGCGTGGATTCCTGCGCGGCCGAATTCGCCACCGACACCGCCTACCTGTACTCGACCTACGAGGACGAGTGCGAGGCCAAACCGACCAGCCGCGACAAGATCATCGTGCTCGGTGGCGGCCCCAACCGCATCGGCCAGGGCATCGAGTTCGACTACTGCTGCGTGCATGCCGCGCTCGCGCTGCGCGAGGACGGCTATGAAACCATCATGGTCAACTGCAACCCGGAAACCGTATCGACCGACTACGACACCTCCGATCGCCTGTACTTCGAACCGCTGACGCTCGAGGACGTGCTCGAGATCTGCGACCTCGAGAAGCCGAAGGGCGTGATCGTGCAGTACGGCGGCCAGACCCCGCTGAAGCTGGCGCAGGCGCTGGAAGCCAACGGCGTGCCGATCATCGGCACCAGCCCGGACAGCATCGACCTGGCCGAGGACCGCGAGCGCTTCCAGCAACTGGTGCAGCAGCTGGGGCTCGCGCAACCGCTCAACCGCACCGCGCGCAACCCCGACGACGCGCTCCGGCTGGCCTCGCAGATCGGCTACCCGCTGGTGGTGCGACCGAGTTACGTGCTCGGCGGCCGCGCGATGGAGATCGTGCACTCCGACGCCGACCTGACGCGCTACATCCGCGACGCGGTCAAGGTATCCAACGACTCGCCAGTGCTTCTGGACCGCTTCCTCGACAATGCCGTCGAGGTCGACGTCGACATCATCGCCGACCGCGAAGGCAACGTGCTGATCGGCGGCGTGATGGAGCACATCGAGGAGGCCGGCGTGCACTCCGGCGATTCGTCGTGCTCGCTGCCGCCGTACTCGTTGTCCGCTGAAATCCAGGGCCGCTTGCGCGAACAGGTCGTCGCATTGGCCAAGGCGCTCAACGTGGTCGGCCTGATGAACACCCAGTTCGCGGTACAGACCGACGAAAACGGCAACGACGTCATCTTCCTGATCGAAGTGAATCCACGCGCCTCGCGCACCGTGCCGTTCGTGTCCAAGGCCACCGGCATGCCGCTGGCGAAGATCGCGGCGCGCTGCATGGTCGGACAGACGCTGGCTTCGCAGGGGGCGCTGAAGGAAATCGTGCCGGACTACTACTCGGTCAAGGAAGCGATCTTCCCGTTCGCCAAGTTCCAGGGCGTGGACCCGATCCTGGGCCCGGAGATGCGCTCCACCGGCGAGGTCATGGGTGTCGGCCGCAACTTCGGTGCCGCGATGGCGCGTGCGCAGGAGGCCGGCGGCATCAAGGCGCTGCCGGCGACCGGCAAGGTGTTCATCTCGGTCCGCGATCCCGACAAGCAGCGCGTGCTGCCGGTCGCGCAGGACCTGCTCAAGCGCGGCTATTCGCTGGTGGCGACCAGCGGTACCCACCAGTTCCTGACGGGGCAGGGCGTGGCCTGCGAGCCGATCAACAAGGTGACCGAGGGACGCCCGCACATCGTCGACCTGATCAAGAACGGCGAGATCGTCTACATCGTCAACACCACCGAAGGACGCCAGGCGATCAACGACTCGTTCTCGATCCGCCGCGAGGCCCTGCAGCAGCGCGTGACGTACTCGACCACGGTTTCCGGCGCGCGTGCGCTGGTGAACTCGCTCGACTACCGCGGCACCGGCCCGGTGTGGTCGTTGCAGGAGCTGCATGCCGAGGTCAACGGCGCGGCGTAGCCGCGTCCGGGCCGTTGCTCCCGCGAAGGCGGAGTAACGGCAGAGGTTTCGACGAACCCAGCCATTCCGGGCACAATCCGGACATCGAAACAGGCAGGCCGGCGAATTGCCGGCGCAAGGAATTCAGATGAGAGCACCGTTGACGGTGAAGGGCGCGCAGCGCCTGCGCGCCGAACTGGAAGAACTGAAGTCGGTCAAGCGTCCAGCCGTGATCAACGCGATCGCGGAAGCGCGCGCGCATGGCGACCTCAAGGAAAACGCCGAGTACCATGCCGCGCGCGAGCAGCAGGGCTTCATCGAAGGCCGGATCAAGCAGCTCGAGGCCGAGTTGTCGCATGCGCAGGTGATCGACATCTCCTCGCTCAACGCCGGTTCGCGCGTCGTATTCGGTGCGACGGTCGAACTGGCCGACACCGAGACCGACGAGGAAAAGACCTACCAGATCGTCGGGGACCTGGAAGCCGACATCAAACAGGGCCTGATCGCCATCTCCTCGCCCGTCGCGCGCGCGCTGATCGGCAAGCACGAAGGCGACAGCGTCACCATCGAAGCGCCAGGCGGCACCCGCGAGTACGAAATCGTCGGTGTCAGCTACCTCGGCTGAGGCCATGGCGACGGCCACGCTGCTGTTGCCAGAGCGCGCACGTTTCGGTGCGCAGCGACTGTCGGAAGAAACCGGAAAATGGTTCGGGCGCGCCGATCGCAGCGTGGTCGAGGGCGGGCAATTGGCGCGCGTCTTCGACATCCTGCCGCGCGGTTGGCCGGTGGCCGCGGCGACCCGTCAGCGCGACGCTGGCGATGCCGCCCTCTCGGCCTGGTTGCGCGCTGATCCGGCGTACGTCCGCCCCGACATCAACGGTGCACGCCTGCTGGCCCACGGCGACGCCCTGTCGCTGACTGCAGACGACCGGGACGCACTGTTACCACCGCTCAGGCCACTGTTCGGCGATGTAGGTTTCCTGATCGACGCCCCGACGCCGTCGCGCTGGTACCTGCGCCTGCCACGCGAAGCCCGCCTGCCGGTTTTTTCCAGCCCGGCGGATGCGCTGGGCGCCGATCTCT
>JAKFFF010000042.1:0-56634 GCA_036677145.1 Alcaligenaceae bacterium | reverse complement strand
CTTCGTGCCACAAGATCAGCGCGACCGTCTCGCGGCTGTGTACGGCAGCGATGCGAACGGCAAGGCCGTGCGCCAGGACGACTCCGTAAAGGGCCAGGGTCATTACGTCGATGGGCCGCGCAAGAACTTCTCTGGTGGCGCGGGTCTCGTGTCCACGGCGCGTGACTACGCGACGTTCCTCGAGGCGCTGCGTAATGGCGGCGCCCTCGGCAAGGTGCGCATCCTGTCGCCGCACGCGGTGAAGCTCATGACGACGAATCAGGTCGGAACGATCCGCGGCGCGAATGCGACCGGATTCGGCTACGGCTTCGAGACCCATGATCGTTATGGCCCGGGCATGGAGTCCGTCGGCTCCTGGGGCTGGGGCGGCGCGTATGGCACTTACTATCGCGTCGATCCGCAAGAGCGGCTGACGACGGTGCTGATGTTACAGATGCTGCCCAACAGCACGGACATCCGGGACAAGTTCACCGCGTCTATCTACCAGGCCCTGGTCGACTAGTACCCGTTCCGCGCGACCCTGAAATGACCCGCCACAAATAAACACGGCCGAAAACGGCCGGGAAAACGCTGGCTTTGACATGTGACCAAAAGGTCACATATAGTCGCGCCATGGTCGACGAAGATCTCGTGTTCAAGGCACTGGCCGACTCATCGCGCAGATTCCTGCTCGATCTGCTGCACAAGCGCGATGGCCAGACGCTGGGCGAACTCGAGTGGGAACTCGAGATGACCCGCTTTGGGGTCATGAAACATCTCAAGGTGCTCGAAGAGGCGGGGCTCATCGTCACGCGGCGTGAAGGCCGCGAGAAGCTGCACTTCCTCAATGCCGTGCCCATCCGTCTCATTCACGACCGCTGGATCGACAAATACAGAGAGCACGAACTGTCCGCGCTCGCTGATCTCAAAACCACGCTGGAGAAAACCAAATGTCCACCGCAACGCAAGCGAGCCTGAAGCCGCTCGAGAAGTCGACCGTCCACATCCATCAGATCTACATCAAGGCGGAGCCGGGCAGGATCTGGGATGCGATAACCAGTCCCGAATGGAATGGCCGTTACGGTTACCGCGGCGTCAGCCACTACGAACTCAAGCCGGGTGGAAAATTCCGCTGCGTCGCCAATGAGCAGATGCGCTCATACGGACTGCCCGAGGTCATCGTGGACGGGGAAGTCATCGAGGTGAAGCCGCCTAACAAGCTGGTGCAGACCTATCGCTTTCTGTTCACCGATGCGAACAAGGCGGAAGGCTTCTCGCGCATTACATTCGAAATCGAGCAGACGACCGGCGGCTTCTGTCGTTTGACCGTCACACACGACACCACCGGCCTGCCATTGATGACCACAGCCACGCAGAGCAACTTCAGCGAAGAAGGTGGAGGCGGATGGGACTGGATCCTCAGCGACATCAAGACGCTGCTGGAAACCGGCCAGACGATGTCGTAATGCCGCGTGGCCCGTCCGGTGTCGCGGATCGCCGCGGCACCGGACGAGGCACGGTTGCCGCTACTTCGTGACGGCGATCCAGCGGTCGATCTTGCCTTCGAGCACCTCGAGGGGCACGGCGCCATCCTTGAGCACTTCGTCGTGGAACGCAGCGACCTCGAACTTCGGACCCAGCGCCTTCTCGGCCTTCTTGCGCAGCTCGATGATCTTGAGCTGGCCGATCTTGTACGCGAGCGCCTGGCCCGGGATGGCCGAGAACCGCTCCGCCTCGGAGACCGCGCGGGTTTCCTCGGCGGGTGAATTCGCGAACATGTAGTCGAGCGTCTGCTGCCGCGTCCAGCCCTTGTAGTGAATGCCAGTGTCCGTCACGAGCCGGATCGCACGCCACAACTCGGCGTCGAGCGCGCCGAAGCGTTGCACCGGATCCTGGTAGATACCCATCTCGTAGCCGAGGTACTCGGCGTACAGGCCCCACCCTTCGATGTACGCGGTGTCGCGCGAGAAGCGGCGGAACATCGGCAGATCCGACAGCGCACGCTGCAGCGAGATCTGGAAGTGATGCCCGGGTGCGGCCTCGTGCAGCGACAAGGACGCGAGCGCCGAGCGCGGGCGCGCCTTCAGGTCGTATGCGTTCACGTAGAAGATGCCCGGACGTTGGCCATCGAGCGACGGCGCCTGGTACTGGCCCGCCGATGCCGACGCTTCCCGGAATGGCTCGACCAGCCGCACTTCGTATTCGGTCTTCGGCCGCAGGTTGAAGTACTTCGGCAGCGCCGGCGCGACGTTCGCGCCGAAGGCCTGATAGGTCGACAGCAGTTCCTCGCGCGACTTGAAGTACATGTCGTCGCGCGCCTTGACCCAATCGAAGAACGCCTTGAGCTCGGGCAATGTCTTCACCGGCTTCTGGTAGCCGAGATCCTGCGCGACGCCGCGCATGCCGTCCTGGATGCGCGCAACTTCATCGAGGCCGATCTGATGCGCCTGCGCGGGCGTCAACGAACGCATCGTGCTGTCGCGCACGTCGTGCGCGTACCACTCGGCGCCGCCCGGCAACGCGCCCTTGCCGAAGGTCGCGCGTGTCTTCGGCAGGTATTCGTCCGCGATGAACACGCGCAGCTTGCGATACGCCGGGTTGAGCTGCGTGTTGATGAGCTTGCGGAATGCGATGGTGAGGCGTTCGCGGTCGGCCGCGGAGAATTCCGCCGGCATCTTCGTGACCGGTCCCCAGAAGATGCTCTTCTCGACTTCGTCGACCGCGTTGGCATCGAGCTGCGGCAGCACCTTTTCCATCAGCACGCGCGGCTCGACGATGCCGGCCTTCATGCCTTCGCGCATGTTCACGATGGCCTGGTCGATGACCACGGGAATGCGCGCGGCGCGCTTCAGCCAGTCGTCGTAATCCTTGACCGTGACGAAGGGCTGCGCACTCGTTCCTGAGCCGAGCTGCGCGAAAGTGTTGGCGAAATTGTAGAACTGGTTGATCGGCAGCAAACGCTCCGGGTACTTGAAGTTCTCGAGGGCCGATTCGCGGTTGAGCGTGAAAATCTGGTACGAGAGCAGGTCCTGCCCGTTGAGACCGTCCGCGCCGATGTCACGCGCGCGGTCGAGATACTTCTGGTGAAACGCCCGGGTGGCCTCCTCGAACTCGAGGGACAACGTGTTGGGAAGCTCGCCGTTGTAACGCGGATCACCCGCGTAGGTCGCGGTGAGCGGATTGAGCTTCAGATTTTCTTCCCAGAACTCCGCGTACAACGCGTTGAGATCCGTGGCGCGGTCGGCGGCATTCCCCAGGACCGAGAAGCCGAGCAGGACGATAGCGAAAACGTAGCGAGGCATCACTAACCACTCCAGGACTATCTACTCCAGAAATGAGAAACCCGCCCATTCCTTTCAAAGAATGGGCGGGTCTCCAGTTTGGCTGGGGGACTAGGATTCGAACCTAGGTAAACGGAGTCAGAGTCCGTTGTCCTACCGCTAGACGATCCCCCAAAACTCTGGCGTCTGGCGCAATACTAAAACCCAATCCGTAAAACGGATCAACGCTTCGAGTACTGGGTTCCGCGACGCGCCTTGCGGCGGCCGACCTTCTTGCGCTCGACTTCGCGCGCATCGCGCGTGACGAAGCCGGCGACACGCAGCGACTTGCGCAGCTCCGGGTCGTATTCCATGAGCGCACGCGTGATGCCGTGACGGATCGCGCCGGCCTGGCCGGTGATGCCACCACCCGCGACGGTGACGGTGATGTCGAACTTGTTAGTCAATTCCACGAGCTCGAGCGGCTGGCGCACGATCATGCGGCCGGTCTCACGACCGAAGAACTCGTCCAGCGGACGATCGTTCACCGTGATCTTGCCGGAACCCGGCTTGAGGAAGACGCGGGCCGCGGAAGTCTTGCGACGACCGGTGCCGTAGTTGGCTTTGGCTGCTGCGGGCATTTACTTCGATTCCTTAAATTTCGAGCTGCTTCGGCTGCTGGGCGGCGTGCGGATGTTTGTCGCCCGCGAACACATGCAGCTTCTTGTACATCTTGCGGCCGAGCGGGCCCTTGGGGAGCATGCCCTTCACCGCGAATTCAATGGCGCGCTCGGGATGCTCCTTGAGCAACTTGCCGAGAGCGATGGACTTGATACCGCCGATGGCGCCGGTGTGGTGGTAGTAGATCTTGTCCTGGAGCTTGTTGCCCGTGACTTTGATCTTCTCCGCGTTCAACACGACGATGTGATCGCCCATGTCGACGTGGGGGCTGAAGATGGCCTTGTGCTTGCCCTTCAGGCGCATCGCAATCTGCGTGCACAGGCGGCCCAGCACCTTGTCGGTGGCATCGACGACAAACCAGTCGCCGCGCACGGTCTCGTTCTTCGCAAAAACAGTAGACATCACTTACAACTCCAACACCGGAAGGGCTCGCCCAAAAACCTCGACCACAAAGACACATCCGCCGAAGAATTCGGCCGGTGTTCTGACTGGCGGACCCCTGGAAAAAGGGGCGCAAGTGTACTCAAGCCCCTGGGCCTTTGCAAAACTCCATAAGCCTTAAAGATTTACGCCCTCTATAATCCCCCCATGGCAAATCGACTAATGGAAGGGGGCCCGAACCTCGATTCCGTTATTTCGGCGGTCGATCGCACCCTGAGGGCCCTGTTCGCCCCGCCGGCGGCCGGGCGCCCCGTCCCAGCCCGCGGCGTGCCCGGACAGGCTCGCGATATCCCCCGGGCCGATGCGGCCCTGTCGGTCGAGGATCGCCAGGAATCCGCCGCCCTGATGCGCGTGAATCATGCCGGAGAAGTGGCCGCCCAGGCCCTGTACCACGCACAAGCCCTGTTCGCCCGTGACCCGGCTGTGCGTGATTTCATGCTGCATGCCGCGCGCGAAGAGACCGATCACCTTGCCTGGTGCGAAACGCGGCTCGAGGAGCTCGGCGCCCGCCCCAGCATTCTCAATCCACTTTGGTATGCGGGTTCTTTTGGCATCGGCACGCTCGCCGCGATGCTCGGCGACAAGGCCAGCCTAGGATTCGTCGCTGAAACGGAACGGCAGGTCGAGGGGCATCTGCAGAGTCACCTCGAACGTTTGCCGCGCGAAGATCTGCGCAGCCGCGCCATCGTCCAGGCGATGTGCGAGGACGAAGTCGGGCATGGTCGCCAGGCGCAAAGCGCCGGCGGTAGCTTGCCCCCCACCCCTGTGCGCGAATTGATGCGGCGGACGGCCGCGGTCATGACGCATACTGCATATCGGTTTTGACAAGTCGGATTTTGATGAAGCGCCTGTGAAGGGGATCACGGTTGGGCCGTGGTTTTTTACCTGCGACAGCAGTAAGTTATGTAATAAGACTTAATGCAGACTCGCAGGTGGGGCGAAAGATGCACGCAGCAGCAAGGGAGACTCAGATGGAAGAGGCGGTTAAACCCCTCAGCGACATACCGGCGATCAACCGGTTCTTGAGTTATTGCCGTATTCGCACGGTTCCGTCCAAAACGGTTGTGATTCACGCGGGCGATCTGCCCGACGTCCTCTACTACATCATCAGCGGCTCGGTTGAGGTGATGGTCGAGGATGAAGAAGGTAACGAGATGGTTCTCGCCTACCTGAACAAAGGTCAGTTCTTCGGCGAAATGGGCTTGTTCCACGAATCGCCATTGCGCAGCGCCTGGGTGCGTACGCGCAATCATTGCGAACTCGCCGAAATGACGTATCCGCGTTTCCGCCAGATCGCGGCGGAAAGTCCCGGTCTCGTGTTCGAGCTCGCAACGCAGCTCGCGACACGTCTCGATCGCACCAACCGCAAGTTGTCCGATCTCGCGTTCGTGGATGTCACCGGTCGCGTCGCACACGCCATCATGGATCTGTGCGGCGAACCCGATGCCATGACGCATCCTGAAGGCATGCAGATCAAGGTGTCTCGCCAGGAGCTCTCGCGCCTCGTGGGATGCTCGCGCGAAATGGCGGGCCGCGTGCTCAAGGTCCTCGAGGACCAGGGTCTGTTGCGTGCCACCGGCAAGACCATCGTCGTATTCAATGCGCGCCCGAAGATGAAGACCCGCCCGGTCGTTGTGCCCGTGCAGGGCGGCAAGGTCGGCGGCGCCAAGGTCAGCAACTCGCGCGTCGAAGACGAAGACGACGAGGATGACGACGACGACGAATAGAAGAAGCAGAGGGGTTACCACCCTCATCGCCCTTCACGGACGCCGGCCCCTTCTAGCAAAGAAAGGCCGGCGTTTTCCGTTGTGGGGCGCGTGCGCCCCCGGGCAATCTACTTCGCGCCGGAGATCTGCGTACGCATGGCGTCCCTCATTGCATCAATGGTCGCCTTGTAATCCTTCGCGCCGAAGATCGCCGAACCCGCGACGAACATGTCGGCGCCCGCGCGCGCGATCTCGCCGATGTTGTCCACCTTCACGCCCCCGTCGATCTCGAGACGGATCTGCCGCCCTGACGCGTCGATGAGCTTGCGAACCGCGCGCACCTTGTCGAGCACGTTCGGGATGAACTTCTGTCCGCCAAAGCCGGGGTTCACCGACATGAGCAGCACGAGGTCGAGTTTCTTGAGCGTGTGATCGAGCCAGTCGAGCGGCGTCGCGGGATTCAGCACCAGCCCCGGTTTGCAGCCGTTTTCGCGGATCAGTTCGATGGTGCGATCGACGTGTTCGGTCGCTTCCGGATGGAACGAGATGTACGTGGCGCCGGCTTTCGCGAAGTCCGGAACGATGCGATCGACCGGTTTCACCATCAGGTGCACGTCGAGCGGCGCCGTGACGCCGAACTTGCGCAGCGCCTCGCACACCATCGGCCCGACGGTGAGGTTCGGCACGTAGTGATTGTCCATCACATCGAAGTGGATCACGTCGGCGCCGGCGGCCAGCACCGATTTGACCTCCTCACCCAGTCGCGCGAAATCCGCGGAAAGAATCGAAGGCGCGATCCAGGGCTTGAGCTCGGATGTCATGGGCATGGCCACCGAGTTTACGCCCCCCGCGCGGACTTGATGAGCTCGTACGCTTCGATGATCTGCTGCGTACGTTGTTTGGCGTGTTCGAGCATCGAATCCGGCAGGCCGTTCGCCTTGAGCTTGTCCGGATGATGTTTGCTGAGCTGACGGCGGTACGCACGCGCCACTTCGTCGTCGCGCGCCTTCGCATCGATCTCGAGGATCTGGTACGCGGCGGTCAGCTGCATGCCGGTTTTCGGCGGGGGCGCCTGCGCGCCCGCGTTGCCGTTGGCGCGCGGATCCGCGCGGAACTGCTCGCGCCGGATGCGCAGCACCGCTTCCATGTGTGCAAGTTCGATGGGCGAGATGTCCAGCAGTCCGGCGACTTTCTGGATGACGGCGCGCGCGGGACCCTGCATGTCGACGCCTTCGAGCGCGGCGCGCACCTGGATCTCCAGGAATACACGCAGCAGGTCTGGCCGGCCGGCGCAGGCCTCCGCGAATTCATCGACAGTGGCTTCGAGATCGAAGCTCGAACTCTTGCCGCGCGTGAAATGCGTGATGGCCGCGTGGATCTGCGCGCCGTCGAGCCGCAATTCCGCCATCACCTGGCGAGCGGCGGCGATTTCCGCTTCTGAGACCCGGCCATCGGATTTCGCCACGTGCCCCATCACCTCGAACGTCGCGGTGAAGAAGCGCTCGCCAATGTAAAGCGGGCCCCGCCCGGCGCCGCCCCCCGCCCGTTTAGCGGCAACGCTCTGGTCGTAGAAATGCCCGAGAATCATCCCGATGAGCAGGCCCCAGGGCCCGCGCAATATGAGAAGTCCGAGAATGGCGCCGACGATCTTTCCGATGAAGCTCATCTCGGCGTCTTGTTAAGATTCATGGCAACTATGCTACCAGCCGACACCGCTTCCGCGCCCGTGCACACCACCGCCTTGCGCGGCCTCGAAAAAATCCACACGGGCAAGGTGCGCGACATCTATGCGATCGACGCCGAGTCGATGCTCATCGTCACCACCGACCGGCTCTCGGCCTTCGACGTGGTGCTCCCCGATCCGATTCCCGACAAGGGCCGCGTGCTGAATTCGATCTCGAATTTCTGGTTCGCTCGCACCGGTCACATCGTCCCGAATCACCTGACCGGGAGAAAGATCGAGGACGTCATCAAGGACGCGGATGAGCGCGCGATGCTGGCGGATCGTGCGGTCATCGTGAAGCGGCTCAAGACGGTGCCGCTCGAAGCCGTGGTGCGCGGCTACGTGATCGGTTCCGGATGGAAGGACTATCAGAAAACCGGCGCGATCTCGGGCATCAAACTACCCGCGGGACTCAAGCAGGCGGCGAAACTCCCGCAGACGCTGTTCACGCCCTCGACCAAGGCGGCGATCGGGGACAAGGACGAAACCATCAGCTTCGAGACCGCCGCGAAGATCGTCGGCGCCGAAGTCGCCGCGCGCGTGCGCGATACCGCGATCGCGCTGTACGAATTCGCGGCGAAATACGCCGCGCAGCGCGGCATCATCATCGCCGACACCAAGTTCGAATTCGCGCAAGCGGCGGACGGCAATCTCGTGCTCATCGACGAGGTGCTCACGCCCGACTCTTCGCGCTTCTGGCCCGCGGACACCTGGCGCGAAGGCACCAGCCCGCCCTCCTTCGACAAGCAGTTCGTGCGCGACTATCTCGAGACACTCGACTGGAACAAGCAGGCGCCAGGCCCGAAGCTGCCGCCCGAGATCATCGCGAAGACCCGCGACAAGTACCTCGAAGCACTGCGACGCCTTGGTGCCGGGTGAGAAAAGACTGAGTTAGCCGAGCACGACTGCGGTACGGCTAACTCAGTCTTTTCTCACCCGGCACCAACTTTCCAGGTGGGTGTGGAGCTCGCGCAGGCCGTCGGTCAGCGCGGCGGGGCCGGGCTGCAGGATGAGCGAGGATTTGATTTCGTAGAGGTGTCCGTCGCGCACCGCGGGCACGTCGGCCCATCCAGCGCGCGCCGCGACACGTTCGGGCCGGAATTTCTTGCCGCACCACGATCCGAAGATGACGTCGGGTGAACGCCGCGGCACTTCGAGTGGATCGGCGATGATGCGATCCTTGCCGAGCGGTTCGCGCGCGAGTTCGGGAAAACAATCCTCGCCGCCCGCGATGCCGATCAGCTCCGAAACCCAGCGGATGCCCGAGATCTGCGGGTCGTCCCACTCCTCGAAATAAACGCGCGGCCGGCGCTCGAAGCGCGCGGCGCTGCGGCGAATGTCCTCGAGCCCTGATTCCAGCCGCTCGATGAGCACGCGCGCTTTCGCCTCGCAACCCACCATGCCGCCGAGCATCGCGATCATGCGCAGGATCTCGGCGACGCTGCGATGATTGAACACGTGCACTTCGAGACCGGCGCGCACGAGATCGCGCGCAATGTCGGCCTGCAGGTCCGAGAAGCCCAGCACCAGATCCGGCTTCAGCTCCACGATCCTGTCGATCTTCGCGCTCGTGAATGCAGACACCCTGGGCTTCTCGCGCCGCGCGCGCGCCGGCCGCACGGTGAATCCCGAGATGCCGACGATGCGTGACTCCTCGCCGAGGAGATAGAGAGTTTCGGTGGTTTCCTCGGTGAGGCAGACGATGCGTGTAGGAAAGCTGCCCGGCATGCGCGCCAATCTAATTCAGTGACACCGGGGTGTCAGCCACTTATCCTCCGGGCGACATGATCGCAGCGCTCTGGAACTGGCTCGACCAATACCTGTTCGGCGAATACTCGATCGGGACGAAGCCCGGCGCGATCGCGCTGCGCCTGCTGCGTTATCCGTACGCGTTGGTGCGCGACCTGTGGCGCGGCGACATCAACCTGCACGCCATGGGCCTGGTGTACGCAACGCTGCTGTCGCTGGTGCCCCTGCTCGCCTTTGCGTTCGCCGTGCTCAAGGCATTCGGCGCGCATCGCGAGCTCGCGCCCGTGATCTACGAATTCTTCCGGCCCGTGGGCGCGAGCGCACACCAACTCACCGCGACCGTCATGGAGTTCGCCGACAGCGTCAGCACGGGGATCGTCGGCTCCTTGGGTCTCGCGCTGCTGCTGTGGACCTTGTTAGGCACGATCAAGCGGGTCGAGGACAGCTTCAACTATCTCTGGCGCGTCGAACACGCCCGCAGCTTCACGCGGCGCGTGACCGAGTATGTCGCGTTGCTCATCGTCGGCCCGATCGTGGTCGTGAGTTTCCTCGGGCTGTCGCACAAGGCGATCAACACCGCCTCCGCCGGGATCACGCGTTACATGCCGTTCGCCGAAAGGGCATTCGCACTCGGAATCGAGCTGTCGCCCTACTTCATGGTCGCGGCGATCTTCACGCTGGTTTACAAGTTCGTCCCGAACACGAAAGTCCGCTGGAAGCCGGCGTTGATCGGCGGCGTCGCGGCCGGCATCGGCTGGGCGGCCGTGGGCAAGATCTTCACCGCGTTCGTGGTGTTGTCCACCCGCCTCAACGTGGTGTACGCGGGCTTCGCCATCATCGTGGCCGCGTTGTTGTGGACCTACTTCGGCTGGCTGATCCTGCTGGTCGGCGCGCAGTTGTCGTTCTACGTGCAGAACCGCAACTACCTGCGGCTCGGCCTCACCGAGCTGCGTCTGTCGGCCGTGCAGCGCGAGCAACTGACGCTCAAGATCATGTATTTCATCGGCCGCGCCTACCACGACGGCAAGTCGCGCTGGACCGTGGACTCGCTCGCGCAGGAATTCGGCATGCCCGGCCTCGCGATATCCCGCATCGTGAATTCGCTCGAGGCCGCCGGCCTCATCACCTGCACCGAAGACGAATTCCTGCTGCCCGCGCGCGACCTCGGCAACATCACCGTTCAAGAAGTGATGGACATCGCGCGCAACGAGAAGTCCGGCCAGGTCGCCCCGCAGGTCCTCAAACTACCGGCGGTCGACAGGATCTCCGCGAAAATGGACGAGGCGTGGCGATCGTGCTGCGACGGCATGACGCTGCGCGAACTCATCGAACAGACATAGACGGGTCCCGCTCCCGGCTCAGTCGCCGGCGATGGTCATTTCGCTGATCAGGATCGAACCCACGCGCACACCGCCGCGCACGTCGACGTCGCTGCCGATCGCCGCGATGTTGCGGTACATCTCCTTGAGGTTCCCCGCGATCGTGATTTCGTGCACCGGATAGGTCGGGGTGCCGTTTTCGACCCAGTAACCGGAGGCGCCGCGCGAATAGTCGCCGGTGACACCATTGACGCCCTGCCCCATGAGTTCGGTGACCAGCAGTCCCGTACCAAGTTGACGCATGAGCGCGCCGATCTCGACGCTGCCCGTGCGCGATTCCACCAGCAGGTTGTGCGTGCCGCCGGCGTTGCCGGTCGTCTTCAAGCCGAGTTTGCGCGCGGAATAACTGCCGAGCACGTAACCCTGCAGCACCCCGTCCTGCACCAGCTCGCGGTCGCGGGTGGCGACGCCTTCGTTGTCGAAGGGTGAGCTGCCGAGCGCCTTGCGGATGTGGGGCCGCTCGCGCAGTTCGAGGAACGACGGGAATACCTGCTGCCCGGCCGCGCCGAGCAGGAACGAACTCTTGCGGTACTGGCTGCTGCCCCGCACCGCGCCGAGGAAATGCCCGATGAAGCCGCGCGCCACTTCCGGCGCGAACAACACGCGCGCGCGTTGTGTCGCGATCTTGCGTGCGCCCAGCCGCGCCACGGCGCGCACGCCCGCCTTGCGGCCGATGGCCTGCGCGGTTTCGAGGTCGCGCGCGTCGCGCGCGGAGGAGTACCAGTAGTCGCGCTGCATGTCGTCGCCGGACTGAGCCAGCAGCACGCAACTGACGCTGTGGCTGGTGGAGGGATATCCGGCGAGGAACCCATGCGAATTGCCATACACACGCACGCCACGGTGACTACCGACACTAGCCCCTTCGGAATTGCTGATCCGGGCGTCGACCTCACGCCCGGCCGCCTCGCAGGCGCGCGCGGTCTCGACCGCGTCCTCGGGCGTCATGTTCCAGGGATGATCGAGGTCCAGGTCCGGAATGTCGCGCGCCAGCTCCTCAGGGTCCGCCAGCCCGGCGCAATCGTCCTCCGCCGTATACCGCGCGATATCGCAGGCCTTTTCGACCGTCTCGGCCACGGCGCGCGGCGACAGGTCGGCGGTGCTGGCCGAGCCCTTGCGCTGACCGAAGTACACCGTGATCCCCATGCCGCGGTCGCGCTGGTATTCGACGGTTTCGACCTCCCCGAGGCGCACGGTGGTAGTGAGTCCTTTCTGGAGGCTCACATCGGCCTCGGCCTGGGTGGCGCCCAGTTCACGCGCCCGGTTCAGCGAATCCGCGACGATGGACTTCAATTCCGGGATCCGGGTGCCATCGACTTCCTGGCGAGGTTCAACGAGTGCTTGCATGGCAGAATTGTACGATGCACGAAGACCCCGACGCAGAATTCGAACGCCCCAGCAAAAGTGCCCGCAAACGCGCGGCGTCCGCCGCACAGGATCTCGGCACTCGGCTGATTGCGCTCAAGGAATCCGAGATCACCGCGCTCGGCCTGCCCGAGCGGCTGCAGGACGCGATCCTGCTCGCCAAGCGCATCACCAGCCGCGGGGGGCTCGCCCGGCAGCGCCAGTACATCGGCAAGCTCATGCGGGATATCGACCCCGGGCCGATCGAAACGGCGCTCGATTCAAAGTCACGCAGCACCGCGATCGACGCCGAAAAACACAAACGCATCGAGGCCTGGCGTGCGCGGTTGCTGACCGAAGGTCCCGCGGCGCTCGATGAGCTGCTCAAGTGGCAACCCGACGCCGACCGGAAATCCCTGCAGACTCTCATTACCAAGGCCACCGCACAGCGCATCGATTCCGGCAGCCGCGAAGGCGCGTCGCGCGAATTGTTCCGCACACTGCGAACCTTGTTGGTGCCGGGTGAGAAATGACGGAGTTAGCCGTGGCGTCCCGCAACCTGGCGCGTACGCGCGCTAACTCAGTCTTTTCTCACCCGGCACCGACACTCCGCCAGTGGCCGGGGGAACGCATCGAAGATAGTATTCCGCGATGAAACCACTTGTCGGCATCATCATGGGTTCGTCTTCCGACTGGGAGACGATGCGCGCCGCGGCCGAGGCGCTCGACAAGCTCGCCGTCCCTTATGAGACGCGCGTCGTCTCCGCGCACCGCACGCCGGATCTGCTGTTCGAATACGCGTCGTCCGCGCAGGCGCGCGGCATCGAGGTGATCGTGGCGGGCGCCGGGGGCGCGGCCCATCTGCCCGGCATGGTGGCCTCGAAAACCACGTTGCCCGTGCTCGGCGTCCCGGTGCAATCCAAGGCGCTCAACGGACTCGATTCATTGCTGTCCATCGTGCAGATGCCCGCCGGCATCCCGGTCGCGACGTTCGCGATCGGCGTCGCGGGCGCCACGAACGCGGGCCTCGCCGCCGCGGCGATCCTCGCGAACAAGCGTCCCGAGATCGACGCCGCGCTCAAGAAATTCCGCGCCGATCAGACCGCGAAAGTGCTCTCCAATCCAGACCCGGCCGCCGCCGCGAAGACATGACGCTCCCTCAATGACCATAGGCATCGTCGGCGCCGGGCAGCTCGGGCGCATGCTGGCGCTCGCAGGCTATCCACTCGGTTTCGATTTCCTGTTCCTCGATCGTGAGGCGCAGACGCCCGGTGGGCAGGTGGGCCCGATCCTCTGCGGCGAGCTCACCGACCGCAAGTTGTTAGCCGAGCTCTCGCAGCGTTGCGATGTGCTGACGTTCGACTGGGAAAACATTCCGGTCGAGGCGCTCGAGGGGTTGCCCGGCAAGGCGCGCATCGCTCCGCCGTTGCGCGCGTTGTCCGCCGCGCAGGACCGGCTCGCCGAGAAACGCACCTTCGAGCTGTTGGGGATTCCGACCACCCAATACGCCGCCGTCGATTCACGTGAAGCGCTCGAGGCCGCGGTGCAACGCATCGGCCTTCCGGGGGTACTCAAGACCCGCAAGCTCGGCTACGACGGCAAGGGTCAATTCGTGCTGCGCAAACCCGCCGATATAGCGCGCGCCTGGGAAGCGCTCGGCGCCGCGCCGCTGCTCTACGAAAATCTCGTGCCGTTCGATTATGAAGTTTCCGTCATCTGCGTACGCGGCGCCGATGGTGCGGTAGCGTTCTATCCATTGAATCTCAACGTGCACCGCGACGGCATCCTGCGACTCACACGCGCCCCGTTCGGCGGCGCGACGCTCACCCGTCGGGCGCAATCAGCCGCCAAACGCGTGGCTGAACACTTCAACTACGTCGGCGTGCTCACGATCGAATTCTTCGTGCGCCGCGGCCAGCTCGTCGCGAACGAGATGGCGCCGCGCGTCCACAACTCAGGCCACTGGACCATCGAGGGCGCCGAGACCAGCCAGTTCGAGAATCACGTGCGCGCCATCGCCGGATTGCCCCTCGGCAGCACGCGAGCCCGTGGCCATTCGGCGATGATCAATCTCATCGGCGAAATGCCGCCGCGCGACAAACTGCTGCGCGAGCCCGCCCTGCACTGGCACGACTACGGCAAGAGCCCACGCCCGGGGCGAAAACTCGGCCATATCACGCTGAATGAGGCCACCCCGCGCAAGCGGGACCGGCAGGCGTTCAGCGTCCTGTCCCGCGTGGATCGCGCGACCTGGCTCGCAATTCAGTAAGACAAAGCCGGGGGAACGGGACCCCTGGGGCGCCTTTACCGTAATATCGGCCGCAACCATGTATCTGGAGAACTTCAAACTACGGGAGTTGCCGTTCCGGTTGAGCCCGGATCCGCAGTTCCTTTTCCTTTCCCGGGCCCATGCCCGCGCGAAGGCGTACATGGAGTCGACCATCTGGTTCACCGATGGCTTCGTGGTCATCACGGGCGAGATCGGTTCCGGAAAAACCACGCTCATCGAAAGCTTCCTGCGCCAGCTGGATTCCGACGTCGTCGTCGCGCAGATCAGCCAGACGCAGGTGAGCGCGGCGGAGTTCCTCCAGTCCGTGCTCGTCCAGTTCGGCTTCTCGCCCTTCAAGATGAAGAAGGCCGAGTTGATCGCGACGATCAACGGCTTCCTCATCGAACAGTACGCCGCCGGACGCAAGGTGCTGCTGATCATCGATGAAGCACAGAATCTCTCGCAAAAGGTTCTCGAAGAGATCCGTCTGCTCTCGGGTATCGAATCGACGAAGGAGAAGGTGCTGCGCATCATTCTCGCCGGACAACCCGAGCTCAACGAGAAACTCGACCGGCCCGAACTCGCGCAGCTCACGCAGCGCGTGCGCCTGCGCTTCCATCTCGGCGCCTTGTCGCGCGACGATCTGCGCGCCTACGTATTGCATCGCCTCGATGTCGCCGGCGCCGGCGGACGTCCGATTTTCGCCGAAGAGGCTTTTCCTGAAATCGTGAAGTATTCAGGCGGTATTCCGCGCCTGGTCAACACGCTGTGCGACACCTCGATGATGGCGGCTTTCAATGACGACCGCGATCACGTCACGCTCAAGGACATCGCCTCCGCCGTCGACGAGTTGCAGTGGACGGAGTTCCGCGCTCGCCTGAACGCGCCGTCCGTGAAGCCTTCCGAAGATGGCGGGATGGCGGGCGCCGACCGGTCCCATCGCAATCCCTCGAAGATCGTGCTTTCGAATGAAGGCAATGCGGTCGCCGAACTGCATCTCGTGCCGGGCCGCAAGGTCGTCGGACGCACGCCGGATAACGACCTGCAGATCGACAGCAAATACATCAGCCGGCATCACTGCCAGCTCGTGACCGGCAGCGACGGCGTCACCGTCATCGAAGATCTCAACAGCACCAACGGCATCATGCTGCGCGGCAAACGCGTCCGGCGCCACACGTTGCGCGATGGCGACGTGATCTCGATGGGGCAGCACGACATGTTGTACGTCGACGACGTCGCGGCGGCGCATCTGACCGATACACAGGACGACTTGCCGCGCGTGATCACGAACGCAGCGAACGAAGAAGCGGAAGAAGCCGAAGAAGACGACGCTCACGAAGACGCCGCTGGCGCGCGCTGATAACTCCCCGGAAAGAGAAAGGGCGCGGAGCCTCGCGGCTACGCGCCCTTTCTGCGACCTGTGCCTGAAAATCTAGCGGCGGCGTCCCGTCACGAGATCGATGAGACGACCGAAGAGGCCGGGGCGGAAGCCGTCGACTTGCATCGTGTTGCGCGCGCTGCCGTTCTGACGGCGCATTTCGGCCAACACATCAGGCGGGAGATTGATTCGGAACTCGCCACTGGACGCTGTGTCGTTGCGCATTTTCGGTTGACTCCGCTCTTGTTGGTTGGCGTCTTTTTCAAACGCGCGTGCAGTTTGCTGAACCATATGGCGCACATGATGTGCTGTGGTTCACACACTTTCCAATGTCGCAATTCGCGAACGCGATTATGTTCGTGTCTGACAGCGGGTAGGCGCGGAGCGATTCCATTCGCTGCAAATTCTGACTCTCTTTGCCGACATCCCTGTCGTCCGCGCTTCGACATGGTGCGCGTGCGACGCAGTTCACGCAGGCATCATTCCCCGCGCGTATGTGCAGTTTCGTGTCATTCGTTCGAGTCGAACGTGATGCTCTGAGTCGCGCGGACCGCGGTTCTTCGCGCAGCACCCGCGCGCATCACTCGCGGCGGAGTCCGACAAATCAGCCGGTGCCGCCGACCGTGAGGCCATCGATGCGCAACGTCGGCTGACCAACGCCCACCGGAACACTCTGCCCTTCCTTGCCGCAGGTGCCCACGCCATCGTCGAGCTTCAGATCGTTGCCGACCATCGACACGCGCGTGAGAACGTCGGGTCCATTGCCGATCAACGTCGCGCCCTTGATCGGCGCGCCGACTTTGCCGTTCTCGATGAGGTATGCCTCGCTCGCGGAAAAGACGAACTTGCCCGAAGTGATGTCGACCTGGCCGCCGCCGAAGTTCACCGCGTAGATACCTTTCTCGACCGAGGCGAGAATTTCCTCGGGCGGTGTCTTGCCGGGACGCATGTAGGTGTTCGTCATGCGCGGCAGCGTGATGTGCGCGAACGACTCACGCCGGCCGTTGCCGGTCGACGCAGTGCCCGTGAGCCGTGCGTTCATCTTGTCCTGCAGGTAACCCTTCAGCACGCCGTTTTCGATCAGCGTCGTGCATTGGGTCGGCGTGCCTTCATCGTCGATGTTGAGCGAGCCGCGCCGGCGCGAGAGAGTGCCGTCGTCGACGATGGTGCACAGATCGGACGCGACACGCTCGCCGATACGCCCGGCGAACGCGGAGGTGCCCTTGCGGTTGAAATCACCCTCGAGCCCGTGGCCGATGGCCTCGTGCAGCAGGATGCCGGGCCAGCCGGCGCCCAGCACCACGGTCATCGGACCCGCGGGTGCAGGTACCGCCTCGAGATTCACCAGCGCCTGGCGCACGGCTTCGCGTGCCAGGCTCAATGGCTTGTCCCCCTCGACGAGTTCGGGCAGCGTGATGCGCCCGCCGGCGCCCGCGTAACCCTGCTCGCGGCGCCCGTCCTTTTCGACGATGACGGACACATTGAAGCGCACCAGCGGCCGTACGTCCGCCGCGAGATGACCCTCGCTGTTGGCGATCAGCACGACCTCGTGCACCGCGACCACGCTCGCCATCACCTGCATGACGCGCGGATCCATCTTGCGCGTCTCGCGATCGACGCGCTCGAGCCATGCGACCTTTTCGCTCGAAGTGAAACTCGACACCGGGTCGATGGGTAGATAGAGCTTGTGGCCGTTGGTGGGCAACACGCTGCGCACCGCGCGTTCATCGCCGCGTACGGCGATGGCGCGGGCCGCGCGCGACGCCTCTTCGAGCGCCGGCAACACGATCTCGTCGGAATAGGCGAACCCGGTCTTCTCGCCGGCCACGGCGCGCACACCCACACCCTGTTCGATGCTCGCGCTGCCTTCCTTGACGATGCCGTCTTCGAGCGCCCAGCTCTCTTCGCGCGAGAGCTGGAAATACAGATCGGCCGAGTCGACCGAGCTCGACATGACTTCGCCGAGCGCACGATCGAGCCGCGCGTCGTCGAGCCCGCCCGGGCGCAGGATCAGGTCGCGGGCGATGGCGAGCGGTTCGTCGGTTGCGGATGTCATGTGTGTCGTTTTCTCACGTGTTGTAAATAGTCCGGTGCGCCAGCGCCGGAAAGGCCGTGCGCGCCTTCATGCGCGCCGCGGTGTCGAGATCGGCGACGACGCAGCCCGTGCCCGTTGGCATGCGCGCCAGCACCGATCCCCAGTGATCGATGATCATCGAATCGCCATACGTCTCGCGCCCGCCGGGGTGTATGCCCCACTGCGCCGGCGCGATCAGCGCGCTCAGATTCTCGATCGCGCGCGCCCGCAGCAGTGATTCCCAATGCGCCCGGCCCGTCGGCACCGTGAATGCGCTGGGTACCACGAACACTTCGGCGCCCTGGCGCGACAGCACGCGGAACAGCTCCGGGAAGCGCATGTCGTAACACACCGCAAGCCCGAGCTTGCCCACCGGTGACTCGACCACCCGCGCATCACGCCCCGGGACCGTGTGTGCCGATTCGCGATGCGATTCGGGACTGTCCGGCACGTCCACGTCGAACAGATGAATCTTGTCGTAACGGGCCGCCCGCTGTCCGTCGGATTTGTATACGAGGCACGAAGCGCTGACTCGTCCATTCGGGTCCTGACGCAGAGGCACGGTTCCGCCGACCACCCAGATCTTGAGGCGCCGGGCGGTGTCTGCAAGGAAGTTCTGGATCTTGCCCGAACCGTCCGGCTCGGCAATCGCGCGTTTGTCGCCGCTGTTCAGGCCCATGAACGCGAAATTTTCCGGCAAAGCCGCAAGGGTGGCACCGAGCCGGGCCGCATCCGCGAGGAACCGTCCGGCCGCGTCGAGATTCGCATCGATGTCCGGGCCGGAAGTCATCTGGATCGCCGCAACGCGCATGCAATCAATCTATCACGCGGCGCCCGCCCGTCAGGGCACCGGATCGTCCGCCCGCGAATCCCAGTAGCCGTGCCATTGCACGCGCCGCGTCTCGGGCGGTTCTGTCCAGCCGCGGCGCGCGACCGACCCACGCAACACGCTCCAGGCGCGCGACAGGCGCGCACGCGCCGGTGTGGGCACCGCCGCGCTCGCGAGCGACACCTGTTCGTAGTCGAATGTCAGGTCGTAGTCACGCGCAAGCAACCCGACGCGCCCATTGCCGTGAAAAACCTGGTCCGCGGCGGGGCCGGTGCCCTGCACGTTCGTGAGCCAGATGTCGCCGTCGTTGAGGTTGGCGGTCGCAAACAACTGGTGGCCCGGATCTCCGCCGCGCGTTTCGAGTTCGAATCTCCCGTCGAGTGCACGGACCAATTCGTCCTGCACATCACCCGGCCAGGAAACGTTGCCGACCGCGCGCAGTGTTTCGGTGGGCCAGTCGGCCGGCAGCCGGGCATCACTGACAATCCCCGCGAGTCTCGAGGTTGTGAACGTGAACTCCGCGCCGCAGCGGCCCGCGTCGACGCAGGTTCCCTGCACCGAAATCTGGTGCGGCGATTGGGCCCGCGAGTCGGCCGAGAATTCGACACGGTCATCGCGGCGCGCGATTTCCGCATCGAGCGCACCGAGGTCCTGATCTCCGAGCCGCAGATTCGCGACGGCAATTTCGAGTCCTCCCGACGCCGGCATCGCCGCGCCCGCCAGCGCCAGCAATCCGGGGGCGCGATCGAGAGAGAGCCGATCGATATTCACGCGGGAGCTCGCGCCGGCGCGCGCCGGACGGCGCAGCTCGCCCGCGATCCCGGCGAGTTCGAACCGCGCGACGGTGGCCTCCGCGTCGACTCGTCCCTGCACGTTCGAGCGTCCGCTCTCGATCTCGAAATCGCGGATGACGGTTCCTTCGACGCGCAGCGCTGCGCTCAGCGGAACCTGCCGCGCGCGCGGCTTGTCGAGCGGTGCGGGCAGACGGCTTTCGACGCCCGCGAGATTGCTGGCGAGGGAAATCTGCCAGGCCTCGGCTTTGCCTTCGATCGGGTTCATGCGTTGCGCGACGCCGCTCCACGCGAGCTGGCCGGTCACGCGTTCCGCGGCCTCGCCCTGGCCTAACAAGCGCAGCAACTGCGCGGCATCGGAGGAACCTTTGAGAGCGAGGGCGGGACCTGCCGCTCCGGGCGCCGCGCGCGTCGTGGCGCGGCGCGTCTCGATTTCCAACGGACCCCCGAGCCAGCTTCCTTCGAGCGCCAGGGCGCGCAGTTGCCGTTCGCCGTAACGCAGAGTGCCCGAGAGACCTTCGATCGGTGGAACGCCGTCGGCGAGCGGCATCGACGCCTCGCTGACACGCGCCGCGAGGCGCCAGGAATCCGGCGAACGCAGTTCGCGTTCACCGCGCGCGTCCGCCTCGAGAGTGACCTTGCCGTTCAACCGGTCGAGGCCCTGGGCCAGCAACGCGCGGCGCAAGACGGGTGACGACAGATCTCCCGCAAGCGTTGCGTGCATGCGCGGCACACCGCCGCGCGGCCAGTCGATCCTTGCGCCGGTGATCGCGAGCCCATCGAGACCTGCGCCATCGACGCGCAACGTCGTATTGCCGCGTGCGAATTTGAGCGAGCCGCCAAGACCACTGACGAGCGGCAGATCCTCGCCCGCGAGGGTCAGATCCGCGAGCGTGAAGTCGCCGCTCGATCGGCGCCAGTTCACGCGCGTTTCCCCGGCTTCTCGCAAGGGCAGCAGTTGCGCCTTGCCCTGGACCAGGTTGCCGCTCTCGACCGCCGCAAGCAATGGCGGCAGTTTCTCCGCACCCCGGAGGAACACCCACGCCTCGTTCAGCAGAGCCCGATCGACGTGCGCGACAGCGAGCGTGAGCGGCTGCGGCGCATCCGCATTCCATTCACCGCTCGCCAGCAGGGTCGACGCGCCGCTCGCCAGAGAGAAATCCTCCAGCCGCCAACGCGGCGACGCGTCGTTCACGAATACCAGCGCGCCGCCGGCCTGAAGGGCGCGCGGTTCAGCGTCCGGATTCGCGCGCAGCGTTGCCACCTGCGCCGGATCAAAGGTGAGCGACATGCCCTGCGGATCGAGCCGCAGTTGCGCCGCGAGACCGCCGAGGCGCGCATGATCGGCGGCGCGCGTGATTTCGGTATCCGCAAGTTCGGCACTGAACGTCCAGCCGTCAGTCGTTTTGCGGCGGGCGCGAGAATTGTCGCGCGCATGACGCGCGCCTGAATCGTCGCGCGCATAGCGCGCGCCAGAATCAAAGCGTAGCTCCCGCAACTCCCCCGCCGTTGGCGCCCATCCACCCGGCAACACCGGCAGACCCTCGGCGAGTTGCGGCGCGAGCAGCCCCGCGATGAACTCGGCCGCCATGAACGGCACCCGTTCGCTCTCCACGGTCGTACGCGCGATGCGCAGCGAATGCGGCTCGATCATGATGCGCGCCGCGAGATTCGGCGCCCGCTCCAGGCGCGCGCCGCGCGTGAACTGCAGATCGTTGAACCGCAGCAGCACGTCGTGCGAGTCGCGCGCGAGTTCGCCCGTGAATGAGACGTGATCGAAGCGCACGCCCGCCTCGCCGTCCTCCCGGCCGTTGAGTTCGAGCTCGCGTGCGCTCGCCTGCCAGGTGACCGATTCGATGCGCCCGGCATTCAAATGCAGCTTCGCGTCCAGGGTGCCACGTCCCGCGAGCCCCGGCACCCGCAGCTTCTCCAGGAACACGCGCCGCGCGATCACGCGCATGTCGCCCGAGGCCGCCGAATTCGCCGCCAGTCCTTCGAGTTTCGCGGAGACGAACAACGACTGGCCAACATCCTGCGCGAGCAACATGGTGCCGTACGCGTTGAAATTGGACGCGCCGCGGCTAACTACCGCCTGGCTGAGAGTGAATGTGTGGCGCGCGGCGGGTTCGCCGCGGCGGCGCAGGTGGACGCGCGCGCCCTCCACCTCGATCCGGCCGTTGGGCATGAGTTCGGCCCAGTTGGTGAAGCGGCGCACGATCTCCTGCTCATCCTCGGCCGCCGAAACGGTCTTGCGTTTCGCGGCGGCGCCCGGCGTGCGCGGCTCGCCGCGCGATTCCTCAACCGGAGGTTCCCCGATGATCTCGATATCCGGCGACCGCAAGGTGACGTGACCCAGCGAGAACTGCTGATGCCGCAGAAAATCCCACGTGTCGAATTCGACGCGCAATTCCGGAGCCACGACGCGCACGCGCCCCGCCTGCTGATCATTCAGCTCGACACGCGTGAATACCGCGCTCGTGCCGCTCAGGTTCCATGCGAAGTGCACGTTTTCGAAACGCACCGCGAGTCCGGTGCGGTCGGTGATCAGTTTTTCGAGGGTGGCCCGTTGCTCGGGCACGCGCGCGGCGATGAGCCGCGTGAAGACCAGCGCAAGTGTGCCGATCAATAACAGGCAAAACGCGACCAGCGCCGTCCGTCTCATCCAGTGTGATGAGGCGTTTGCCATTTCTTCAGTAGAAGTGGCCCCTTGCTCCAGGGTCGCGTTGGTCATTTCACCAGGTCACCTCATTCAGGCCAGCACCACGTCGTATTGGTCGAAGCCGTACAGCGCTTCCACCTGTAACCGGATCGGCCGCCCGACCTGGTGCTCGAGTTCCGCGAGAACGGCGGATTCGTCGTCGAGCAGGCGGTCGATCACATTCTGATGCGCCAGTATCAGCAGCTCCCGGGACTGGAACTGCCTGCTCTGTCGCACAATTTCGCGGAAAATCTCGTGGCAGACGGTTTCAGGCGTGCGTACGAAACCGCGGCCTTCGCAACTGGGACACGCCGCACAAAGCAAATGTTCCAGGCTGTCCCGGGTCCTTTTGCGCGTCATCTCCACCAGCCCCAGGGAGCTCACGCTGGCGATATGCGTCTGCGCGTGGTCTCCGGCCAGCGCCCGCTGCAGCGCCTCCATGACCTGCGTGCGATGCGCGGGGTCGGTCATGTCGATGAAGTCGATGATGATGATGCCGCCCAGGTTGCGCAGCCGCAGTTGGCGCGCGATGGCGACGGCGGCCTCGAGATTGGTGCGGAATATCGTGTCTTCGAGATTGCGGTGGCCGACGAAGGCGCCGGTGTTCACATCGATCGTGGTCATCGATTCGGTCTGGTCGATGACCAGGTGCCCGCCGGACTTGAGGCTCACGCTGCGGTTGAGCGCCTTGCCGATTTCCTCCTCCACGCCGTGCAGGTCGAATATCGGGCGCTGCCCCGCGTACAGATCGATGCTCGTGTTGCTGCCCGGCATGAAGGACGCCGCGAACTCGAGCATGCTCGCGTGCGCGGTGGCGTTGTCGACCAGCACGCGATCCACACCGCGAGCCAGTTCGTCGCGCAACATGCGCGTCGGCAGCGGCAGATCCTCGTACACCAGCTCGCCCGCGCGGGCGCGCATGCCCCGTTCCTTCACGTGCTGCCAGAGACGGCCGAGGTACTGGATGTCCTCGCGGATCTGGTCGACGGTCGCCCCCTGCGCGGCGGTACGCACGATGTAGCCACCGGTGAATGACTGCGGCACCGCTGCGGCGACCAGGGACTTCAGCCGCGTGCGTTCGGCCTCGTCTTCGATGCGCGCCGAGATGCCGACGCCCTCGCCGCGCGGCATGTAGACCATGAGCCGCGACGGCAACGCGACGAAAGTAGTCAGGCGCGCGCCCTTGGTGCCGATCGGATCCTTGACCACCTGCACGAGGATGTCGTCGCCTTCGTTGACCAGGCGGCGGATGTCATCGATCTTCGTGTCGCCGATCAAGGTGTTGTCGGCATTACTGGGCGCGGCGATATCCGCCGCGTGCAGGAATGCCGTGCGTTCCAGTCCGACGTCGATGAACGCGGCCTGCATGCCGGGCAACACGCGTTGCACGCGGCCCTTGTAGAGATTGCTGACGATGCCGCGCCGGCTCTGCCGCTCGACGAATAGTTCGGTCAACACGCCGTTCTCGATGAGCGCCGCGCGGTTCTCGCGTGGCGCCACGTTTATGAGAATTTCCGTTGTCACCGTTCCCCCAAGCTCAAGATTTCAGATCTTTCCGTGCCACACGGGGATACCCGCGCGGCGCAATAGTTGGGCTGTTTCGAACAGCGGCAGTCCCATGACGCCGGTGTAACTGCCCGCGAGATCGCGCACGAAAACGGCGCCGAGTCCCTGGATGGCATATGCGCCGGCCTTGCCCTGCGGTTCCCCGCTGAGCCAGTACGCATGGATTTCCTCGCGCGTCAGCGGCGCGAAACGCACCCGCGTCGACGACAGGCTTACCGCCATGTTGCCCGCGGCCCAGACCGCGATGCCGGTGTGCACGACGTGTTCGCGATCCGAGAGCTTGCCGAGCATGGAGAACGCATCTGCTTCTGATTCTGGCTTGCCCAGGATTTCCCCATCGATGACCACGGTGGTATCCGCGGCGAGCACGGGCAGATCGCCATGGTGCCGGCAAACGGCCTCGGCCTTCTCGCGCGCAAGCCGGCGCACGTATTCGTCCGCCGGTTCGGCGGAGCGCGGAGTCTCATCGATATCCGCCGGCGTCACCACGTGCGGCACGCCGATCAGGTCTAACAACTGCCGGCGGCGCGGCGACGCGGAGGCCAGCCGCAGTACCGGCGTTCTTTCTTGTTGTTCTGCCATCGACCCCTCAGCCGATTCGCGCTACTCGCGGTGGTACGGGTGATTGTGCAGGACGGAGTGTGCCCGATACAGCTGTTCGGCGAGGATTACCCTAACCATTGCGTGCGGGAAGGTCAGCGGGGACAGCGACCAGCGCAATGCGGCTTTCTTGAGGATTTCGGGCCCGAGGCCGTCGGGACCGCCGATGACGAAGCACAGGTTGCGCCCGTCCTGGATTCGCTCGCCTAACCATTTGGCCAGCTCGAGCGTGGTTTTCGATTTACCGTGTTCGTCGAGGGCGACCAGGTAGTCGTCGCCGGCGCGCTCGAGCAGACGTGTCTGCTCGTCTGCCTTGCCGCGGCCCACGGCCAGCTCATCGAGATCGATGCGCAGGGTGCCGCGCATCCGCCGGGTGTAATCCTCGTAGGCCGTGGTGACCCACGCGGGCATGCGCGTCCCGATCGCGACGATGCGCACGCGCATGCGCGGGGCTTATCGGGTCGCGCGCGCTCGCGCGGAAGTCTTGCGGCGTGGCGCGGCGCGGCGGGCGGGCGCGGGCACGGCCTTTACGACCGGCTCGGGCGGTGGCGCGACGTCTTCCCAGAGTTTTTCCAGGCCGTAGAACTCGCGCACGCGCGGCAACATCACGTGGACCACGAGGTCCGTGAGGTCGACGAGCACCCACTCACCTTCGCGCGCGCCTTCCACGCCAATGGGGCGGAAGTCGTTCTGCTTGGCGAGTTGCACCACGCGGTCCGCGATGGACTTGACGTGGCGATCGGAATTTCCCGACGCGATGACGACGATGTCGGTGATGTCGGTGAGTTGCCGCACGTCCATGACTTTGACGTTGACGGCTTTCATGTCATCGAGCGCGGTATTGACGATACGCAGCAGGGTCTGCGGGATTGAAGACTTGGCCGGCGCGGGAGCGCGGCGCGGACGGGCTTTTGTGGTCATTTCACTCCGTGGATTGCGAGGAGACTTTTCACTTCCTCAACGTGATCGAGCATAACACCCGGATTCGCGAATGATCGCGCGGACCGGATCGGGCACCAGAAATCGCGGGTCGCGCCCCGCATCGATGATCTGTCGTAATTCTGTCGAGGATATTTCGAGCTGTGTCACGGCATGCACGTAGATGCGCCCGGCGACCGACTTGTGCAGGTCGGTAACCGCGCCGGTGCCGCGATCCACCATCAGCTCGCCTAAGGGACCGTGCGCGGGCGCTTTCCAACCGGGACGGTGCGCGACGATCACGTGCGCGAGATCGAACAGTTCGCGCCAGCGATGCCAGTTCGGCAGTCCGAGAAAAGCGTCCATCCCCACCAGCAGACAGAGCGATCGCCGGGGAAATTCCTCACGAAGTTCGATCAGCGTGTCGACCGTGTAGGAGGCGCCGGCGCGCCGCACTTCGCGATCGTCGACGACGAATGAAGGCTGATCGGCCACCGCGGCGCGCACCATCTCGAGCCGCAACGCGGCGTCGGCGAGCGTGCGCTCGCGATGCGGTGGATTGCCGGTCGGCAGGAAGCGCACCTCGGTGAGCTTCAAGGACTGCCACAGCTCGAAAGCCGTGCGCAGATGTCCGTAATGAATGGGATCGAAGGTGCCGCCGAAGAGGCCGATTGGACCGTCAGGAGTATTCAAGCGTTACGGGTTCCGGTGAGTGGCAGGGCGCGGCGGCCCGCGAATTCGACCAGCATGAGCGCCATCTCGTCCCAGGCGTCGCCACGTTGCTGGCCCTTGATCATGCGATCGGCGCGCGAGCTGCGTACCGCGAGGCGCGCATAAGGCAGGCGTGCGGCACGCCGCTTGGCGTTCTCGAGCGCGGCGGACGGGCGTTGCCAGCCGCGTGCGCCGTCGGACTGCGTCGTGCCCCAGGTGCTGCGGATTTCGCGCGTGATCGACCAGAGCGCGAGTGTCGGCTCCACGCCTTCACTGCGCAGGCCTGCGAGGATGCGCAAGCCGCGCGGCACGTCACCCGCGAGCGCGGCTTCGCCGAGCTGGAATACGTCGAAGCGCGCGCTGTCGCCGACGCCGGCCTGCGCGGCCGCGAGTCCGATGCGCCCGGCCGGCGCGAGCAGCTTGAGCTTCTCGAGCTCCTGCTGCGCGGCGAGTAGATTGCCCTCGGTGCGATCGACGATGAACTGCACGGCGTCGTCTTCGAGTTCGATGCCGAGCGTCGCGGCGCGGCCGCGCAGCCACTGCGGCAGACGGGCGACTTCCACCGGATACACCGGCAGCCAGGCGCCCGCGGCTTCGAAAGCCTTCACCCACGCGGAGCTGCTCTGCTCGCGTTCGAGTTTGCCGGTGATCATCAGGTACACGTTGTCGGGGCTGACGTCTTTCAGCAGCTCGACAATGGCATTCGCTCCGCCGGTGCCGGGCTTGCCGGACGGCAGCCGCAGCTCGATCAGTTTGCGCGAGCCGAACAGTGAAAGATTGTTGGATCCGGCGCGCACGTCGTCCCAGTCAGCGACGCGTTCGATGAAATGAACTTCGCGCTCGTCGAAGCCGGCGCGTTTCGCACGCGCGCGAATGGCATCGGCCGCTTCGCCCACGAGCAGCGCTTCGTCACCGGAAACGAGGTATGCCCTGGCTGGCTCACCCTGGAGGTGCGAGCGGAGGCTTTCGAGTGTGAGCTTCAATCTGGGGTCAATTATGGGGCAAGAAGGGGCCAGTTGCGGCCCTGAAAATCCCCCGATAGGCTGCCCACGAACCCCCATGCGCAGCGCCACGCCCAACCGCCGTCTCCGCCTCAACGCGATCGTCTGCTCGCTGCTGGCCCTGACCCTGCTCGGCGCCACCAGCCGGTACCTGGCGCATTTCCACGTGCCGCGCGCGGCCGCGCCGCACGCGGCGCAGCTCGATGTTTCCGCCGATCATGCCGCCCCCGGGCACTGCACCCTCTGCCTGCAATTCGACCGGCTCCCGGCGCCACCGGCGCCCGCGGCCGAACCCGTCGCCCGGTTCTTCGCCGCGACGGCCGTCGAACCGGCGGTGCCGGGTCGCCCGACGCTCGATGCGCCGCGTCTCTGGCCTCCGTCCCGCGCCCCTCCATCCCTGACCTGCTGAGTCCTCGTTCGTGCCGGGCCGCCGCGGCCCCGCACGCGCTCCCCAATTGCAGGTTTCAGGTGTTCCGTGAATTCACATTCCTTGCGTTTCGCACGGCAAATGTCCGTTGCGATGTTCCTCGTTCCCTTGTCATTCAGCCCGATCCCCGCCACCGCCGACGATGCGCTCGAAGAAGTCGTCGTCTCCGCGACTGCGCTGCGTGAATCCTCCCTCGAGGTCGCCCAACCCACCGCGGTGCTCGCGGGTGATGACCTGGTACGCGCCCGCGGCACCAGCATCGGCGAAGCACTGGCCGGCACTCCCGGCGTCAGCGCCACCTACTTCGGCCCGCAGGCCAGCCGCCCGGTGATCCGCGGCCAGACCGGCGAACGAGTGCAGGTCAGCGAAGACGGCGCGGAATCGCTCGACGTCGCGGCGTTGTCCGCGGATCACGCGGTGACCATCGACCCCCTGCTCGCCGACAAGGTCGAAGTGTTGCGCGGCCCGGCCACGCTGCTGTACGGCAATGGCGCGGCCGGCGGGTTGGTCAACGTGGTGGTGCGACGCGTGCCCGAACAGGCGTATCAACGCGCCGTCGAAGGCGCCGCGGAACTGCGCGGCGCGAGCGCATCCGGTGAACGCGCCGCGGCGCTGCGGATCGATGGCGGCATCGACGGCTGGTCGTTCCACGGCGATGCGTACAAGCGCGCAACCGACGATGTCGGGATCGCCGGCTACGCGCTGTCGCGGCGCCTGCGCGAATCCGGCGCATTCACGCCGGAGGAAATCGCCGCGAGCCGCGGGCACATCGCCGATTCGGCGAGCACGCTCGCAGGCGGCGCGCTCGGCGTCTCACGTGTGGGCGGCGCGGGTTTCGCCGGCGTCGCCGTCAGCCGCTTCGAAACGCGGTACGGCATTCCGGGGCCGGAACACGGCGTGTCGCTCGACCTCGAGCAGACGCGCTTCGACTTCAACAGCGACTGGCGTCCGCAAGATTCATGGCTCGACTCGGCGCGGCTGCGCGCGTCGTACAACCGCTATGAACACGCCGAGCTCGAGCCCGGCGGCGAGGTCGGCACGCAGTTCGATCAGGATGGTTTGTCGGCGCGCCTGACTTTCGAACACGCGCCGCTCGCATCCTGGCGCGGCAGTTTTGGTTTCCAGTACCGCGAAGTGGATTTCGTGGCGAACGGCGAGGAAGCCTTCGTGCCCGCTTCGCTGACGCGCAACGCGGGATTGTTCGTATACGAGGAACGCGCCTTCGGGCCGGTCACACTCGAGCTCGGCGCGCGGCTCGAACGTCAGCAGGTGTCCGTGGACGCAAACCTGTCCGGCTACGACGCGACGCGCGCGAACTTCGCGGGCGGACTGGTCTGGCAATTCGCGACCGGCTGGAGCACGGCGTTGAACGTCACGTCGACGCAGCGTCATCCCACGTCCACCGAACTACATGCCGATGGGCCGCACATCGCCGTGCAGCGCTTCGAGATTGGTGATGCGGCGCTGCGCCCGGAACGCGCGACGACGCTGGACGCGTCGCTGCGTTATCACGGCGAGCCGCATGGCGAATCATGGGACATGAGTCTCACCGCGTTTCAGAGCCGCTACCGTGATTACATCTACACCACACTGACGGGCGACATCGAAGACGATCTGCCGGTGGCCGAATATCGCCAGGACGATGCCCGCTTCCGCGGCGTCGAGGCCGAAATCACGCTGCCGGCGCTGGACTTCGCCGGCGGGCAGCTGGCGACACGCGTGCTCGCGGACGTGGTGCGGGCGGAGCTGACCGGCGGCGGAAACCTGCCGCAGATTCCCCCCTTCCGCGTCGGCGCGGAGCTGCGTTATTCGCGCACGGTCTGGTCGGCGGGTGTCTCCGCGCATCGCTTCGCGGATCAGGAGCGCGTCGCGGCCAACGAGTTGCCGACCGATGGTTACACGTTGCTCAATGCCGACGCGTCGTGGCGCCTGGAACTGGGCGGGCGCCCACTGCTCGTCTACCTGCGCGGTGAAAACCTGCTCGACGAAGATGCGCGCCGCCACACCTCGCCGCTCAAGGAGTACGCGCCGTTGCCGGGGCGCTCGGTGGGCGCCGGCGTGCGGCTGGAGTTCTGAGGCCCGCCTGGGCGACGGTGGCAGGAGTACGTCGACGCGCCTCGGGGCAGCCGCGTATTCTCTGGCCACCAACCGGGTGAACACTGACGAGGCGCACGGACTTCATGGCCACGATTTTCGAAAAGATCATCGCGGGAGAGATTCCCGCCACGATCGTGCACAAGGATGAACGCGTCACCGCGTTCCGCGACATCAGTCCGCAGGCGCCCGTGCACGTCTTGATCATTCCGAACAAACCGATCCCGACGGTCAACGACGTGACCGAAGCCGATGAAGCCACGCTCGGGCACATGTTCATCGTGGCGCGCGACATCGCGCGCGCCGAAGGCATCGCGGATGACGGCTTCCGCCTCATCATCAATTGCAACAAACACGGTGGCCAGGTGGTGTTTCACCTGCACATGCATCTGCTCGGAGGCCGCGTGCTCGGCCCGATGCTCGCGGGAGGGAAACATGGCTAAGAAGAAAAAGAAGGTCGCGCGTGTCGCACGCAAGGCTGGCGATTTCTACCCCGCGATCAAGCCATTCAACTCGGGTTTCCTGCGCGTGTCTCCCGTGCACGAGATCTATTACGAAGAGAGCGGCAATCCCAAGGGCAAGCCGGTCGTCTTTTTGCACGGCGGTCCCGGCGGCGGTACGGATCCCAAGATGCGCCGCTTCTTCGATCCGAAGCGTTACCGCATCGTGTTGTTCGACCAGCGCGGCTGCGGCCGCAGCCGGCCGAGCGCGAGCCTGATCGACAACACCACCTGGCATCTCGTGTCCGACATCGAGGCGATCCGCACGAAGCTCGGCATCGAACGCTGGCAGGTGTTCGGCGGTTCGTGGGGCTCGACTCTCGCGCTCGCCTATGCGCAGAAACATCCGGAGCGCTGCACCGAGCTGGTGTTGCGCGGCATTTTCCTGCTGCGCCGTTCGGAGCTCGAGTGGTTCTATCAGAACCCCGAGGGCGCGGCGTCGATCTTCCCCGATCTGTGGGAGCAGTATCTCGCGCCGCTTTCCGCGGCGGAGCGCAAGGACTGCATGCGCTCGTATTACGAGCGGCTCACGAGCAGCGACAAGTCCACGCTGCTGACCGCGGCGCGCGCCTGGTCGATCTGGGAAGGCGCGTTGTCCTTCATCAAGCTCAACCCTAACTACGTCAAGCGTTTCGGTGATCCGGAGTTCGCCGCCGCGTTTGCGCGTATCGAGTGCCACTACTTCGTCAATGGCGGCTTTCTCGAGCGGCCCGACCAGTTGCTCGAGGACGTGCCGAAAATCCGCCACATCCCCGCTGTAATCGTGCAAGGCCGGTTCGATGTCGTGTGTCCCGTGCGCAGCGCCTGGGATCTGCACAAGGCCTGGCCGGAAGCCGACCTGCGCATCGTGCCGGACGCCGGCCACTCGGCCTTCGAGCCCGGCATCGCGCGCGAACTCGTGCAGGCCACCGACCGCTTCGCCCGCCGCTGATCGGTGGAAATGGGGGCAGCCCCCTCGCATCACCTGCCCCTATCGCCGCGAGAGTGCGTCTCGCGGGCCGACGTTGAACCGGCCGACGAGTTTCTGGCCAGAATCGTCGCGCTGGAGCTCGATCTCCATGGTCTCGGTGCTCTGGTCGGCGCGGCCGAAATTCCGCGTCAGGTGCGCGGTCACCATCGTCGCGCCGTTCGGATTGAGCACGTCGCTGGCATAGACGTTCACGCTGATCGCGTACTGACCCGCGATCGCCCTGCGCAACAGGTATTCCTCGGGCCCGTAGCCCTGCGTCATGTCGTTCGACAGGCGCCCACCGATCGCGGTCTGCCGATTGCTGTAGATAGACCGCTCGCCGTCGGGCTGATCCACCCACAGGTCCATGTCGGTGGCGCCGGTGTTCCACTCGATGACGACACGCAGGTCCACGTCGAGCACCGCGATGAGCCGCTGGTCGAGATCGAACTTGCGCACGCCAAGCTCGCGCAGCCGCGGAATGATGCCGTTCGCATCCATCAGGCACACCAGCTCGACGCCCTGGAAGGCATCCTGCGGCGGCGACATCACGATGGCGGTCAGCAGCGCGAGTGATCGCTCCAGGTCCTTGCGCGGCGTTCGCGCGCCAGGCAGCGACGCCCGTTGCGCGAGCGCGAGCGCCAGCGTGCGCGCGGGCTGCGGGCGATCTGGATCGAGCCGCACCACTTCCTCGTACAGCCAGACAGCGCGATCGGTCTGCGCGTAACGCAGCAGCCGGTCCGCGACCAGCGACAATGTTTCCGTGTCACGCGACGGCAGCTCGAGCGCCGACAGCAGGATTTCTGTGGCCTGCGCCGATCGTCCCTTGCGATGCAACCACTCCGCCACATCGAAATAGAACACAGGCAACGCGCCAAACTTTCTCATCTGGACCAGGAGCGCCCGCTCATACCCCGCGGCGCCGGCGGCCTCGAGCGCCTTCAGGTACGGCCGCTCGGGGTTCCAGGGTTCGAGCTCGACCGAGATCTCAGGATCCGAGGCCCGCATGCCTGTGACGGCTATTTCGTCCAGCGAGTCCGCCGACGCGCTCAGCAGGGCCGGCGCAACCCGCTGCAGTGCTTCGGCAGCGGCACGATTCGGCAAGGCGCCGATGTCCTGCGCGGCTATCGAATCGACACCCTCCGCCGGACGGCCGCCCCGCGGCGCGATCTTCTTCGCGCGCGTATCGACGTCGAACTCGCGCGTCCACCAGTCCTTCTGGTCCTCCCACGCCGCGACCAGATCTTCGAGCCAACGCGCGCGCGCCCCCGCTTCTTCAGCGTCGTATTCGCGTTTGAGCGCGCGATATTCGGCCAGTGCATCTTTCGGGTAGCTGGCCGGCGGCGCGATCTTCGCGCGTATGTAGTCCTCCGGACTTTCGAGCACGACGAACGACATCGCGGGACTCGCAACCGAATACCGCATCGACAAGTCGCGTAGCTCCGGCTCGCGACGGCCATCGCCCAGCACCTGGCTCACGCGATCGAATGCCCACAAGGCACCCGCGCCCGCGAAGCGGCCGCCATCGTGAGTGAGTGCATACCGCCTCTCGATGACTCCGCTGCCCATTCCGGCGACGCGCACGATCACCTCGCCCGCCGCCGGCGCTTCGCTAATCAGCGCCCAGCCACGCGCACCCGCCGGCAACGGCGCGAAACGCAACGCGCGGCCATCCGTCGATCGCACGTCGATGACACGCGGCGCGGGTGAGCGCAGGTGGCGCAGCAGTTCGTCCACGTTTCCGCGGTCGATCGCGAGCACCGCGCCGCCGTTGAGTCGCGTGAGCAACTCGAGATATCCGCGATCCGCGTCGCGCGCACTCGTGATCGCGAACAAGGTGCAATCCAGCTTCGCCTCCGGCCGCGCATCGATGTTGGCGATGCCGTCGCTGAACAGCAGGCACACGTCCGCCGGCGCGCGCGGCTGTCCCAGGGCAGCGAAGCTGCTCGCGCCGCGATACCGCACGGCACGCAGGGCACTCAACGCCGCCGCGGCATCCGGCACCGCGCGCGCATTCGCGCCGCTGCTGTTGAAGGGCACCACTTCGAGCTTCGCCCCGGGCAAGGCCGCGAGATATTTCTCGAGCAACCTCAGTTCGTCGGCGAGCGCATCATCGGCGCGTGACAGCGACCGGTCCCAGTACACGCGCACCGCGCCGGGAGAACGCATTGCCGGCAGCGCGGCCGAAACCGCATCGCGCAATTCCACGAAGCGTTTTCCCGATGGATGCCGCGTCACGAATGCCCGGCCATCGTTATCGGCGAGAGCTATGTGCAACTCGCCGGTCAACGCCGGTTTGCGCAGCGTCACCTCGCTGACGAAGTCCTCACCACTGCGCACCCACCCGGGTTTGATCGACGCGGGCCAAACTACCTGCGGCGAATTCGCGGCGCCGCGCACCCGCACTCTGAGCCCGACGCGCCCCGCCTTGCCGCGCAATGGCAGCGTGAACCCCTGTTCCGCATGCACCGGCGCGGCAAACGTCACGCGGATCGTGCGGCCAACGCCTGCCAGCACGGGATACACACGCGTGCTGAACACGTTGCCGAGCGCGACTTCCGCGACACCCGGATCGATGCCCTGGCGAACTTTTTCCTCGTACGCGCGGCGCGCACGGATCGGCGGCGTGAGCACGCCTTCGATCATTTTTCCTTCCACGTCGAGCGCATAACTCGTGACGACCGCACCATCGGGCATCTGCAGCGTGAACGTGCCCTCGAGGTCGTCGTTGCCGGGATTCGTGAAGCGCGCCGCGACCGTCGTGCGCGCGACGTTGCCGACGATGTCGACCTGTACGTCGAGATCCGCGATGTCGAGCGGCACCGGATCGTCGTCCGCGTCATGGATTCCGGAATCGCGCGCGTTCAGCGCCGGGTTGGCCGTTGCGGCGAGAACCGCCTGCACGCTCATCGCGAGCCAGGCACACGTGATCAAACTAACTATTGGGCGGCGCATCGTTTTCCTCCTGTCCCGATCTTTGGACGGAGTGAGCGCGCCGATCCTTGGAGATTCTGTCAAACCACCCGCAAGATCGCCCTAAAGTCCAACAGCACCCGGCCGATACGTCCCTTGCCGGGGACTGCGTCTGCTCAACGTGGCACCCGTCGGACGATGTTGGCCATCTGTGGGTGATGGAGGCGGGAGCAAGGCTTTAGATTCGACTCCTGAAGCTTCCAAGCGATTTTCCGCCTCCATTCACCCCCGGACCCGGAATGTCGGCCGCGCGGCCGCGTCGATCAGCCCCCGCTCTTCCAGCCATTGGCGCGCATCCGCGGCATCACGCTCGAACCACGCGCGCGCCGAGCCGAGCCGGAACGTATAACCCCAGGTATCCATGTCGGCGAGCATCCGGTCGCGGCCGAATCCCGCGAGTTCGTCCGCGAGCACGATCTGCAGGTAACACACCGCGCATTCCTCGGCGTCATCGCCGCCCGCGTCGCGATCGAGACCCGCGCGGCGCGCGGCGGACATGCACACGAAGTGACTGAGCTCGTGCAGCAGCGAATGAAGCGGCGTATCGGCGCGGACGTACAACTGGTCAGCCCGCAGGCCCGCCTCGCTTTCGCCCCAGTAGGATCCGGGCAGGGCTTCATCCGCGCCGCACATCACGAGCGCGGCGCCGAAGCGCGCGGTCAATGCAAGTACGGACTCGGGCGCCCGCGCTCCCACGAGCATCACGCTGCTTGCGTCGGATGCGACGCGCATGGACTCGTCAGAGCGCCGAGATACGGCGCATGACCAGCGCCACCAGGTCGCGCGCCAGCCCTTCGCGCAGGATTTCCTGCTCGCGTTCCTTGGCCAGCAACTGCGCTTCGTTGAAGCTGAAGTCGCGTGTGGCGGAAACCTCCTCATCCTCGATCAGCATCTTGCCATCCGAGGTCACCGAGAATTTCACGCGATAAGTGAGTTCGTATTCGGCCGGGATGTTGCGCGCCGAAACCGAAAGAATCTTTTCGGTGAGCTCATCTTCGTGGACCTTGATCGTCGCGCCCGCCGAACCATGCGTGGGAATGACCTTGACGCCCGATGCCAGCAGCGCCTTGCGCAGGTCCTGCACGAAGTCGGTCTGCTCGTCCTCGGTGTCGATGTAGGTGTTCGAAAAGGCCGCGGGCAAAGGCTGCCGGCCCTGCAGGTGGAACCCGCAACCGGCTGACAACAATGCGAGCAGCAAAGGGGCAGACCAGGTTTTCATACGACGATGTTGACCAGCTTGCCCTTGACGTAGATCGCCTTCCTGATCGGCTTGCCATCGACGAACTTCTGCACGTTCGCATCGGCGAGCGCGGCGGCCACCGCCGCATCCTGCGTCGCCTCGGCGGCGATCGTCACGCGGGCGCGCATCTTGCCGTTCACCTGGACGGAGATCTCCAGCGAATCCTGCACCAGCGCCTCCGGGTCGGGAGTCCACCAGCGCTCGTGGATCAACGCGGTCTCGTGGCCGAGCTGATGCCACAACTCGTGCGTGACGTGCGGAATCATCGGCGACAGGCACATCACCGCGATTTCGAGCGCCTCGTGTTTGACGACGCGTGTCACCAGCCCCTCGTCGGTGAGCTTGCCCACCGCGTTCAGCAACTCCATCACCGACGCGACCGCCGTGTTGAAGCTGCGGCGGCGGCCGATGTCGTCGGTCACCTTCTCGAGCGTGTGATGCGCGATGCGGCGCAAGTCCTTGTGCGCGGCCGTGAGCTGGCTCTTGTCGAACTTCTCGATCGCGAGCGCATCCGCGGGCGGCGGCGTGTTGACCTGGTCGTACACCGCCTTCCACAGGCGGCGAATGAAGCGGAACGAACCTTGAACGCCCTCTTCCGACCACTCCAGCGTCTGTTCCGGCGGCGCCGTGAACATCATGAACATGCGCGCGGTGTCTGCGCCGAATTGCTCGACCAGCGCCGTGGGATCGACGCCGTTGTTCTTCGACTTCGACATCGTGCCGAGGCCGTCCCATTCCACCGGCTGGTTGTCGGTGAGCAGGATCGCGCCCTTGCGTTGATTGTCCTCGCCTAACAACACCTCGACGTCGGCCGGATTGAAGTAATCGCGGCGGCCGGGCGCGGGCTCGCGGAAATAAATGTGGTGCAGCACCATGCCCTGCGTGAGCAGGTTCTTGAACGGCTCGTCGACCTCGATCAACTTCAGGTCGCGCATCACCTTGGTCCAGAAGCGCGAATAAAGCAGGTGCAGGATCGCGTGTTCGATGCCGCCGATGTATTGATCCACCGGCATCCAGTACTTCGCCCGCTCGTCGACCATGGTCTGCGCATCGGCGCAGGTGAAGCGCAGGAAGTACCACGACGAATCGACGAACGTGTCCATCGTGTCCGTCTCGCGGCGCGCGGCCGCGCCGCACTTGGGACAGGCGCTCTCGTAGAACGACGGCGTCTTGTTGAGCGGATTTCCCGAACCATCGGGCACCAGGCCTTCCGGCAGGACCACCGGCAGGTCCTTGTCCGGCACCGGCACTTCGCCGCATTTCGCGCAGTGGATCATCGGCACCGGGCAGCCCCAGTAACGCTGGCGCGAAATGCCCCAGTCGCGCAGTCGCCATTGCACCCGCTTCTTGCCGAGCCCCTTCTTTTCCAGCGCCGCCGCGATCGCATCGACCGCCGCCTGGAACTCGAGCCCGTTGAACTCGTTCGAGTTCACGGTGACGCCGTATTCGGCGAATGCGTCCTGCCACGGCGGATCGAGGTTCGCGAACGCGTCCGTCTTCGACTTGATGACCTGCACGATCGGCAGCTCGTTTTTCAGCGCGAACTCGTAATCGCGCGCATCGTGACCGGGCACACCCATGACGGCGCCTTCGCCGTAACCCATGAGCACGTAGTTGGCCACCCAGACTTCGACGAACTTGCCGGTGAACGGATGCAGCACGGAGAAACCCGTCCGCATGCCCTTCTTCTCCTGCGTCGCGATGTCGGCTTCCATCGT
Source organism: Alcaligenaceae bacterium (assembly GCA_036677145.1). GTDB lineage: Bacteria > Pseudomonadota > Gammaproteobacteria > Steroidobacterales > Steroidobacteraceae > CADEED01. The sequence goes on along the minus strand of JAKFFF010000042.1, from coordinate 19,639 downwards.
GCTGCCGCGGCGGCACTCGTCGATGAAGGCCTGCAGTTCCGCGTTCTTCGCGCCGGCCGCGAGCGCCAGCGGATGTTCCGCGGCCACCGCCATGTACGTGACGCCGAACAAAGTATCCGCGCGCGTGGTGAACACCTTGAGCGCGCCGTCGTGGCCCATCAACGCGCGCGTGTCGGGCGCGTACGGGAACGCGATCTCGCAGCCCTCGGATTTGCCGATCCAGTTGGCCTGCATCGTCTTCACGCGCTCGGGCCAGTCGGGCAACTGCTCGAGGTCGCCTAACAACTCATCGGCGTACTTCGTGATCGCGAGGTAATACATCGGGATCTCGCGCTTTTCCACGAGGGCGCCGGTGCGCCAGCCGCGGCCGTCGATCACCTGCTCGTTCGCGAGCACGGTCTGATCCACGGGATCCCAGTTCACGATGCCCGTCTTGCGGTACGCGATGCCCTTCTCGAGCATGCGCAGGAACAGCCACTGGTTCCAGCGGTAGTAAGACGGATCGCAGGTCGCGATCTCGCGCGACCAGTCGAACGCAAAGCCGAGCTGCTTCAGCTGGCCCTTCATGTACGCGATGTTGTCGCGCGTCCATTTCGCGGGTGGCACGCCGTTTTTCATTGCGGCGTTTTCCGCCGGCAGGCCGAATGCATCCCAGCCCATCGGCTGCAGCACGGTTTTGCCCTGCATCATGTGGAAACGTGTGAGCACGTCGCCGATCGTGTAGTTGCGCACGTGGCCCATGTGCAGCCTTCCCGACGGATACGGGAACATCGAGAGGCAGTAGAACTTGCCCGCGGCGTCGGCGGATTCGCGGGCTTCGAATACCCGCTGTTCATCCCAGAATGTCTGCGCTGCGCGCTCGACGGCGGCCGGCTCGTATCGTTCTTGCATCGGGAAAGTCTGGTTTTTCAGGGGCTTGGAAGGCCGGCAAGAATACACGAGCCCGATGCGCTGGGAAAACAACGCGAGTTTATGGCGATTCCCGCGAGATCAATCACTTGGCGCAGGCGGGACCAGTCCGGATAACAGACCAATGTCCCCAACTCCCAACAAGGCGCCCGATTCGACGGGAATGACGGAGATGATTTTCGTCCTGCGCGGTCAGCGAGTAATCGCCGACGTACAGCTCGCTTCGCTCTATGGAGTGTCAACGCGGCGACTCAACGAACAGGTCAAGCGCAATCTCGCGAGATTTCCGGAGGACTTCATGTTTCGGCTGAATAGCGAGGAAACCGCCGCCGTGATGCGGTCGCAAATTGCGACCGCATCCCCAACCCGCAGGAACGCCCGGTTCAACCCGTACGTATTCACGGAGCACGGCGCAATCATGGCCGCGACAGTTTTAAACAGCGCCAAGGCAATCGAGATGAGCCTCTTCGTCGTCCGCGCATTTGTTCGACTCCGCCAACTCATCTCCGAGAATGAAGGTCTGGCGCGAAGACTGAAACAAGTTGAGTCGAAACTCGAGGCGCGGCTGATGAGTCACGATCGGGCAATCGCGGAGATTCTCGGGGCGATTCGAATGCTCACGGAGATGCCACCGCGAAAGAAACGAGGTATCGGGTTTACGGCTGATCTCGAAGGACAATCATAATTCGTCGAAACCCCGAAAACGCAGGATCGGCAAGGTAACCGGCCGCGCGTGCCGGTATCGTCGAGTCATGGGTGAATGCGAAAGACTTCCCGCGACCGTCGAGCGCTACCAGACACGCTTTGCGCAGGTGCTGGCGCACATCGAGGCCCACTCTGAAACAGCGCTCTCGGTCGAAAGGTTGAGCCGCATCGCAGCCTTCTCCGAGTATCACTTTCACCGCCAGTTTTCTGGGTTTCTCGGCATGAGCGTGTATCGCTACACGCAGTTCATGCGCATGAAGCGCGCCAGTTGGCGCCTCGCTTATCGCCCCGACATGTGCATCGGCGATGTCGCTTGCGCCACCGGATACGAGGGCCCAGAAGCTTTTGCCCGGGCCTTCAGACAATTCTCCGGGCAGTCGCCGAGCGAGTTCCGGGCCGCACCAGACTGGGCGGAGTGGCATTCCCGATTCCGCCCTTACACGCATCTGAGGCAGAACACGATGAGCACATTCAACTCACAACCCACCGTGCGCCTCGTCGCCTTTCCCGCCACGCGCGTCGCCATGCTCGAACACCGTGGGGATCCGATGCGCCTCGGCGACAGCATCCGCAGGTTCATCGAATTCCGCAAAGCGAATCGCCTGCCGCCGAAAAAGAGCGCTACGTTCAATATCGTCTACAACGACCCGGACGACACGCCGTCCGAAAAATTCCGTTTTGGTCTGTGCGCGGCGACCGAAGGGCCAGTTCCGGCAAACGACGCCGGTATCGTGGAGTTCCTGATCCCCGCCGGCCGATGCGCGCTGCTGCGGCATTCCGGCTCCGACGATCAGCTCGGCCGCTCGATCATGCACCTGTACGCGCAATGGCTGCCGACCAGCGGGGAGGAACCGCGAGAATTTCCGCTGTTCATGCAGCGCGTCACGTTTTTTCCGGACGTCCCGGATTCCGAGGCAGTTACCGACATCTATCTACCAGTGAAGTGAGCGACGGAAGCGGAAACAAAGAAAAAGGCGCCCGGAGTTTCCTCCAGACGCCCTTTCGGTCTCACTTGTCTTGCGGAATGTCAGCTCAGCCGAATCGGCACGAACACCTGGTTGCCTTCGCGCTCGAGCAGGATCGCCACGGTCTTCGAACCGTTCGACGTCGCGTTCTTGAGCTCAGCCAGCGACTTCACGGCCTTGCCGTTGACGCCGAGGATGACATCGCCGGGACGCACGCCGGCCTGCGCCGCCGGGCCGGTGACGTCTTCGACCAGTAGATAGCCCTGGGTCTCGGCGCTCTTGCGCTCCTCGGCGCCGAGCGGACGGACCGAAAGTCCCAGCTTGTCGGCCTTCGCCGGTTCTTCGACGTCGCGGTTCGCGACCTTGAGCGGCTCCTCCTGGAATTCCTCGACCTTCACGCTGAGAGTCTTGGGCGCCTTGTCGCGCCACACTTCGACCTTGGCGCTTTCACCCGGCTTGATCGACGAGATGACGCCCGGCAACTGCGCCGACCGTTCCACGACCTTGCCGTCGACGGAGAGAATGACGTCACCGGTCTTGATGCCCGCCTTGGCGGCCGGGCTGTCGTCGAGCACCTGGCCGACCAGCGCACCGCGCGGACGGTCGAGGCCGAACGCATCGGCGAACTGCGCGTTCACTTCCTGGATCTGCACACCGATGCGGCCGCGCGTCACCTTGCCGGTCGACACGAGCTGCTGCTGCACATTGTTAGCCACGTCGATCGGGATCGCGAACGACAGGCCCATGTAGCCGCCGCTGCGGCTGTAGATCTGCGAGTTGATGCCGACCACTTCGCCGTTGAGATTGAACAGCGGCCCGCCGGAGTTGCCCGGGTTCACCGCGACGTCGGTCTGGATGAACGGCACGAGACCGTCTTCGCCCGGCATGGCGCGGCCCGTGGCGCTCACGATGCCCGCGGTGACGCTGTTCTCGAACGAGAACGGCGAACCGATCGCGAGCACCCACTCGCCCGGGCGCAGCTTCGACGGATCGCCGAGCTTCACGACGGGCAGGTTCTTGCCTTCGATCTTGATGACGGCGACGTCAGTGCGGCGATCCACGCCGATGAGCTTGGCCGGATATTCACGCCGGTCCGTCATGCGCACGGTGATGTCATCCGCGTCCGCGACGACGTGCGCGTTGGTGAGGATGTATCCGTCCGCGCTCACGATGAAGCCGGAGCCTTCGCCCTGGCGCTGCGGCATTTCGCCGCCACCGCCGCCGCGCTGGTCGGGAGCCGGGATACCGAACCGCTTGAAGAATTCCTGGAAAGGATCTTCGGCGTCCGGCTGCCCCGAACGGCTCCGCACGCGCTGTTGTTTTTTCTCGACCACCGAAACGTTCACGACCGCGGGTCCGACCGTTTCGACGAGCGTCGCGAAATCCGGAAGAACGCGCCCATTGAGCGTGCCAACCGGTTGCGGGGAGGTAGTTGTTTGCGCGGCGATCGGCGCGGGCGCGACAGCGCCGTCATTCTTCGAAGCCGCGACGGAGGACTGGGGAGAGCAGGCGCCGACCGCGATGGCCACGATCGCGACGCCTGCGAGACGTCTCGCAAAAGTTAGCGACATATCAACAATGCCTCGGAGTTCAGGGTACGTAGGTGCCGAAGTAGACCGGACGAGTTTCGCGAAGTTCAGCGGATGCGGTTCCATTAAACCTCCTTAATGTGATTTCCGAAGCGTTGAATTGCGGCGGCGGCGATCCCAAAGGCGAGCGCCAGGCTCACCACCAGCCAGTTACCGGTGCGAGCGTAAGGGGTCAGGCCCGTGTGCGGCTGCAGCTCGGCGCGCAAAACCGTCGGCTCGTACTCCGGCGCCCGGGCGATGATTGCACCGCGATGATCGATTACGGCTGAAACCCCATCGTTTGCGGCGCGCACCATCGGCCGGCCGGTCTCCTGAGTGCGCATGCGACTGATTTGCAGGTGCTGGTAACGGGCGCTGGAGCGGCCGAACCAGGCGTCGTTGGTCACGTTGACGAGCACCGTCGCATCGCGCATCAATGGAAGCTGGGTCGAGCCGTAGGCATCTTCGTAGCAGACGGTCGCCGAGATGTGCTGCCCGGCGGCCGGCAGCGCTTGCTGGAGCGCCGCGCCACGGTCGAAATCCGCGCTCGGCAGGTTCATGCGTCGCAGCCAGTCGCGCATGAACTGCGGCACCGGTACGAACTCGGTGTAAGGGACGAGATGATGCTTGTCGTACCAGCCGATGCCCCGGGTGCCCGGATCCATCACCAGCACCGAGTTGAAGAATTCGAGCTCGCCGGTCTGTGGATTCTCTTCCGCGCGCAGAGTGCCGATGACGAGCGCGGAACCCTGCGCGCTCGCGGCCTGATAGACGTCGCGGTAGTAAGGCACAAGGTTGTTAGCCAGGTCGGCCACGGCGGATTCGGGCCAGACGATCAGCTGCGCGCCGCTCGCCTGGAGGGTGAGCTTGCGATACAGCTCCTGCATGGCCGGCATGCTTTCCGAAATGCGTTTTTCGTCCTGCGGAACCGCGCCCTGCGCCACCGCCACGGTGAGCGTGCGTTCCGTCGGCTGCGTCCACTCGATGCCGCGCAGCGCGAAGCCCGCCGCCCACGCTGCTACGAATACGGCGCCCGCGGCCATGCGTTCGCGCGTCGTGCCGAGCACCAGCGTCGTCAGCGTGCCCGCGAGCAGCAGCACGAGCAGGCCGATGCCGTACTGGCCCACGACGGGCGCGAAGGCCGCGAGCCAGGTGTCGGTTTGCGAGTAACCCAGCGCGAGCCAGCCGAAGCCGGTCAGGAACCAGCTGCGGAACCACTCGACGAGCAGCCACGCCGCGGGAATGCCGATGAGCCAGCGCCATGCGCCGCGCCCGGGCAGGAATCGCGCGACCGCCCAGCCTAACAATGCGTGATAGGCGCCCATGATGGCGACGAGCCCGCCCATGAGGACCACGGCGAGATACAGCGGCGCGTGACCGATCTGCACGATCGCGATGTACAGCCAGTATGTCCCGGCCGCGAACGTGCCGGCGTTGAACCAGAATCCGAGCACCGCCGCGCGCCGCGGCGTGGCGTCATCCCACAGCAGGAAGAGCACCGTCGGCATCAACAGCGCAAGTGGCCACCAGCCGGCCGGCGCGAAGGCCAGCGACAGCAGCGCGCCCGCGGCGAACGCGACGCTGCTGCCGACGTAGCGGCGCGCCAGGAGATTGCGCAGGTTCACTCTTCTTCGAGTGGCCGGTCTTCGGGCGGCACGATGTCGCGCGGCGCGGTCAGCCGCAGCGTGTCGATCCGGCGCCGGTCGAAGCGCAGGACTTTCAGATCGCAATCGGCCAGCTGCAATGTCTCACCGCGGCGCGGCAGGCGGCCGAGCTGCTTCATCACCAGCCCGGCGAGTGTGTCGAACTCGTCGTCCGACAACTCGGTCTGGAAGTATTCGTTGAATTCGTCGATCGGCGTCTGGCCGCGCACGATGTACTGACGCTCGCCTTCCTTGCGGATGTTCGCGTCTTCGTCGATGTCGTGTTCGTCATCGATGTCGCCGACGATCTGCTCGAGCACGTCTTCGATGGTGACGAGGCCCGCGATGCCGCCGTATTCGTCGGCGACGATGGCCATGTGCACGCGCGAGCGGCGCATCTCGCGCAGCAAAACGTCGAGGCGCTTGGACTCCGGCACGAACACCGGTGGTCGCATGAATTCCTTGATGTCGAACTCGGCGCCGCCGTTGCCCGCGGTGATCCGCAGCAGGTCCTTCGCCAGCAGGATGCCGACTACCTTCTCGCGATCCTCGTCCATGACGGGAAAACGCGAATGGCCGCTCTCGACCACGGTCTTGAGCAGCACTTCGGATTCATCATCGCGATTGAGGAAAGTCATCTGCGCGCGCGGCACCATGATGTCGCGCACCTGGATTTCCGCGACGCCGAGCACGCCTTCGAGCATCGCCAGCGCGTCGCCTTCGATGATGCCCTGCAACGCCGCTTCGCGCAGGTACTCGATGACCTCGCCGCGATCCTGCGCCTCGCCCGTCATCTTGCGCGACAGTTTGCGCAGCCACTTGCCGCTCGCCCCTATGTCCCGTTCCTTTTCTTTCTCTTTGGCGCTCATGTGTACGGATTCCCGAAACCGAAACCTTTGAGGACGGCGATCTCGCGCCGTTCCATTTTCATCCGGTCGCGCTCGCCCCGCTCGTGGTCGTAACCAACGAGATGCAGCACGCCGTGCACGATCATGTGCGCCCAGTGCGCCTCTATCTTCTTGCCGTCGCGCCCGGCCTCGCGGCGCACGACTTCGGCGCAGATCACGAGGTCGCCGAGCGGCGGGCGGAAGTCGCGCGGCTTTCCCCGGCTGCTTTCTTGCGGCGCCGGAAACGACAATACGTTGGTGGGTTTGTCCTTGCCGCGCCAGAGGCGGTTGAGCTCGCGGCTCTCAGCCGGTTTCACCACTCGCACGGCGAGTTCGCGTCCTTCGCCGCGCCGGCCCAGCGCCGCGGCCGCCCAGGCCTTCATGCGCGAAGCCGCGGGAGTCCAGGCCCGCGTGCCGCAAGCAAGATCGAGCTTGAGGCCGCGAGATGCGCTCATGTCCGCTCGTCAGGTGTGTGCGCTTCGTACGCCTGCACGATGCGCTGCACGAGCGGATGACGCACGACGTCCGCCGCCGCGAAGTAGGTGAATGCCACACCGTCGGTGCGGCCCAGGATGTTCACCACGTGTTTGAGGCCGGACATCTTGCCGGCGGGCAGATCCGTCTGCGTCACGTCGCCGGTGACCACCGCGCGCGAGCCGAAGCCGATGCGCGTGAGGAACATCTTCATCTGCTCGGGCGTGGTGTTCTGCGCCTCGTCGAGAATGATGAAGGAATCGTTGAGCGAACGGCCGCGCATGAATGCCAGCGGCGCGACTTCGATCACGTTGCGTTCGATGAATCGGACCACGCGATCGAAACCGAGCATTTCGTACAACGCGTCGTAGATAGGACGCAGGTACGGATCGACCTTCTGCGTGAGATCCCCGGGCAGGAACCCGAGCCGCTCGCCCGCCTCGACGGCCGGACGCGTGAGCACGATGCGGCGGATCTTGTCGGACTGCAGCGCTTCGACCGCGCAGGCCACGGCGAGAAAGGTCTTGCCCGTGCCAGCCGGACCGATGCCGAAGGTCAGATCCTTCGAGCGGATGTTCGTGAGGTATTCGCGCTGGTTTCGGCCACGCGCGCGGATCGTGCCGCGCGCGGTGCGCACCGTGCTCTCGTCGCGCGGCTCATCCGCACCCACCGCTCCGGGCAGGTCACGCGAATCGCGCAGCGCCAGGTGCACGCGGTCGAGCGACACGTCTTCGGTCGCCGTGGCCGCGAACAGGTCGCGCAGGACTTCCTCGGCGGCGTGCGCGCGCGCACCGCTGATACGGAAGCCCGAACCGCGGCGCTTGATCGACACACCCATGCGGTCTTCGAGGAGACGCAGGTTCTCATCGAGTGGGCCGCAGAGATTCGCGAGCCGCGTGTTGTCCGGCGGCGCGAGTTCGAATTCGCGGACTGGTTCAATGGGTGCGGGAGTGGACATTGGGTTCAGGCCGCGATCAGCAGGCAGCGGCGATGCGCGGTTCTGCGGGAGCGGCGCTCGTGAGACGGCCGCGCAGCGACTGCGGCAGCGCCATGACGATGGCCACATCGACGAACTGGCCGATGAGATTGTGCGGACCCGCGAAATTCACCCAGCGGCCGTTTTCGGTGCGGCCCGCGAGTTCGTTGGCGTCTTTCTTCGACGGGCGCACCACCAGCACGCGTTGTGTGCTGCCCACCATCGTTTCGCTGATGGCGCGCGCCTGCGTGTTGAGCTGCTCCTGCAGACGCGCGAGGCGCTGCTGTTTCACCTCGAGCGGGACGTCGTCGGGGAGCGCCGCGGCCGGAGTGCCCGGACGCTGGCTGTAGATGAACGAGAACGATTGATCGAAGTTCGCTTCCCGCACGAGTTTCAGTGTGGCCTCGAAGTCGCGCTCGGTCTCCCCGGGAAAGCCGACAATGATGTCGGTGGATACCGATATCGTCGGCCGCACCGCGCGAAGCTTGCGCAACTTCTCCTTGAATTCGAGCGCCGTGTAGCCGCGTTTCATCGCGGAGAGGATGCGGTCGGAACCGGACTGCACCGCCAGGTGCAACTGGTTTGCGAGTTTGGGCACGTTGGCGTACGCCTCGATCAGCGAATCGCCGAACTCGACCGGATGCGAAGTCGTGAAGCGGATGCGTTCGATGCCGTCGAGCGCCGCGACGTAGTGGATGAGCGTCGCGAGATCGACGATCTCGCCGTCCGCCATCGCGCCCGCGTATGCGTTGACGTTCTGGCCTAACAAGGTGATCTCGCCGACGCCCTGCGAGGCGAGTGAGCGCACCTCGTCCATCACCGAATCGAAACCGCGCGAGACTTCATCGCCACGCGTATAGGGCACGACGCAGAACGTGCAGTACTTGCTGCAACCTTCCATCACCGACACATAGGCGCTCGCGCCTTCCGCGCGCGGCGCCGGCAGGTGGTCGAATTTCTCGACTTCGGGGAACGAGATGTCGATGACCGAGCGGCCGGTTTTCCGAAGCTCGCCGATCATGTCGGGCAGGCGATGCAGCGTCTGCGGCCCGAACACCAGGTCGACGTAGGGCGCGCGGCGCGTGATGGCCTCGCCTTCCTGGCTGGCGACGCAACCGCCGACGCCGATGAGCACGTGCGGCTTGAGCTTCTTCAACGCGCGCCATTCGCCCAGCAACGAGTACACCTTGTCCTCGGCTTTTTCGCGCACCGAGCAGGTATTCATGATGAGGACGTCGGCCTGGGCCGGATCGTCGGTTGCTTGAAGTCCGGCGCCGGATCCGAGCACGTCGCCCATGCGGGTCGAGTCGTACTCGTTCATCTGGCAGCCGAAGGTCTTGATGTAGTAGCGGCCGGTCATTTCGAGGCGAGGGGGAAAGCGGGCGATAGGGTATCGCACTTGCCCCGACGCGCACATTATCCTTTCATTTCAAAGGCTTATAGACCTCCGAATCACTAGTTTTCCTTGAATCCGCCAGGCCGGAAATTCACGGAGATCATCGCGTATCCCGTACGGCTGAGTTGGGTCTCGACGTCCTGCCACTCATCCCCCGCGAATGAAAGGCCGCGCAAACCCGAGACCCCGGCTTCTGCGCCGAACCAAAGGTTTTTCCAGAGCCGTTTCTCGAACGCGAGTCCAAAGTTCCAGGCGCTGAAGTCGACCCGCGGCTCGCGCACGCCTGGCTGCACGGACCACGACGTCCCGGAGGGTGAAACACCCAGCCGGAACATCGTCTTCGTGGACGGCGCGTACGTGATCGACGGCCACGGCATGATGGCGTTGATGGTCCAGCGGTCGTTGAGCAGGAAGGTCGCGCCGAGATACGGGACGTAGAAGTCCTCGAGGGGCGCCACATCGAAATACACGCCGAACACCCAGGCGAAGCGCTCATCGTGCACGTAGCGAGCGAACACCCCGCCGAGAGTCTCCCAATACCAGTCGTCTTCCGAGGTACGGTGCCCGAGCGGCGCGACGAATGCGCCTAACTGCCAGGCGGGATTCATCTGCCGCGCCCAGCCGATGGGCACGGACACGCTCAGCACATCGAGGTCGTCGACGCCCGCATTGTCCAGATCGAAGTGCGTCGAATCGGTCCACTCGCCGATTACCAGCGCATCGCGCTTCGTGAGCGGGATCGGCACCAGCACGTATTGCGAAAACGTCGATTGCTGTGCGGTTGTGCCGGACGCGCCGCCATCCGGATTCGAGAATTCAGCCTGGCTGTAGCCGGTGGCGGCGACCTTCGCGAGCGGCGGCAGCGAAGCGTTGGAGCTAACGCGTGTGAAAACGAAATCGCTCTCGGCGAATCGCTTCACCAGCGTATCGACGAGCCCGTCCGCCGCCGCATTCCGGGCCATGCAGGAGACGAGCAACAACGGGATGAGCCGAGAGAGTTTCATGCCTCGGCCGGAAAGATGGCGGCATGCGCCCTTCCGGCCAATGGGACTCTCGGGCCGTCAATCCATTCGGCTGGCCGGAGTAGATAGCGTCAGATCGCGCGGGACCGCGCGATGGCTGCTCAGAACGGAATGTCGTCGTCGAAGTCGCCGCCGCCCTTGTCATTTCCACCGGCGGGCGGACCGCCCTGATCGAAGTCGTCGGCAGGCGGAGCATTCTGCTGACGGCCGCGGCCACCGCCACCTCCACCACCACCACCGTAGTCACCGCCTCCGCCGCCACCACCGCCCATGCCACCGCCACCGCGCGAGTCGAGCATCTGCATCTCGTTGGCGATGATTTCGGTCGTGTAGCGATCGTTGCCCTGCTTGTCCTGCCACTTGCGCGTGCGCAGGCTGCCTTCGATGTAAACCTTCGAACCCTTCTTCAGGTACTCGCCGGCGATTTCACCGAGGCGGCCGAACATGGCGACGTTGTGCCACTCGGTGCGTTCCTTCTGCTCGCCGGACTGCTTGTCCTTCCAGTTTTCGCTGGTCGCGATGCGGATGTTCGCGACCGTCATGCCGGAAGGCATGGCGCGGGTTTCCGGGTCTGCGCCCAGATTGCCGATCAGGATGACTTTGTTGATTCCCCGCGCCATGTCGTGCCCTTCATCGAAAGTAAATTTGTGGAGCAGGATTGTACGGGCAGTGAACGCGAAGAAGTAGGCTTCAAATCTCGTGGTTTCCAGCGCACTACGCTGTACGAATCTTCGCCAGTCGGCCTGATCTCACCGGCTGTTCCGGCGCGAACTTCCGCGCGTAACCCCCGGAATCTACGCGCGTCAGCACAAATCCCCGTTGCCAGCTAACCTTGATCCCATGCACCGCACTCTCGTCCTGGGCGGATATGGTTTCTTCGGCAGCCGCATCTGTTCGGCGCTCGCGCGCAATCCAGGCGTTCATCTGCTCATCGCCGGCCGCAATGCCGACAAGGCGACCGCCCTCGCGTACCAGATCGGCCTGCGCGCCGAGAACGCCAAGGCCCTCGACGCCGCGGATCCGAAGCTCGCCGACAAGCTGCGCAAGCTCCAGGTCGCGACGCTGATCCACACCGCCGGTCCTTTCCAGGAGCAGAACTATGCGGTTGCCCGTGCGGCGATCAGCGCGGGATGTAACTACCTGGATCTTGCCGATGGACGCGCTTTCGTCACGGGCATCGGCGCTCTCGACGCCGCCGCACGCGCGGCCGGTGTGTCGGTGATCAGCGGCGTGAGCTCGTTGCCGGCGTTGTCGTCCGCGGTGGTGGATCGCTATCGAGGCGAATTCTCGCGGCTCGATTCGATCCGCATGGGCATCACATCCGGCGCCGTGGTGCCGGGTATCGCCACGATTCGCGCGGTGCTCGGTTACTGCGGCCAGCCGTTTCGCGCGCTGGAGAAAGGTGAATGGACACAGGTGCGCGGCTGGCTGGACACGCGCGTGCACGAATTTCCCAAGCCGGTCGATGCGCGGTTGTTAGGACGCTGTGACGTCCCCGACCTCGACCTGCTGCCGGCGCGTTACCCGGGCGTGAAAACCGTCAGCTTCCACGCCGGTTTCGCGAGCGACGCAGGTCACCGCCTGGTCGAGTGGCTCGCGCGGCTCGTGCACGACGGCCGATTGAAAAGCGCTCTGCCCTTCGCGCGCCCGCTCGCGTACATCGCGAAATGGACCGAATCGTTTTTCAGCGACCGCGGCGGGATGTTCATCACGATGCAGGGCCTGGAGCCGGATGGCGCGCCGCTCACGCTCACCTGGAATCTCATCGCGTACGACAACCATGGACCGAACATCCCCTGCGGACCCGCCATCGCGCTAGCCAACAAGATCGCAGGGGGATTCGTGCCGCCCAGGGGCGCGATGCCTTGCATGGGCTTGCTCAGCGTCGACGAGGTGCTCGCGCCGCTCAAGGGACAGAGCATTCGCGAACTGGTGCCGGCTATCTAGAACTCGAACTGCACGCCGAACGACGGCAGCATCGGCAGCCAGTACGACTGTTCCTCCACCAGGCGCGGCCCCGCGCCCGTGCTTTCGAGGTGAATGTCTTCGACGCAGCAGGGATTCTCGCGGTCCAGCAGATTCATGACTTCGAAGTAGTAAGAGAGCCGGCCGCTGCGCAGCTGCTGCTCGCGATTCACGCGTATATCGATGCGCTGGTAATCGCCGAGCCGCTCGGCATTGCGCGGGCCCGCAACCACCGCCTGTGACAGCGCGCCGCCGGGCAGCGTGACCATTCCCAAGCGGAGATCCGTTGTCGGAGCACCGCTATGGAACAGACCCACCACGCTGACGTTCCACTTCACCCCGGTCCAGCTCGCGCCGAACGACAAGGATTCGCGCTGCTCCCAGGTTCGCGAAGTCCAGCCATCCGCATCGCGCTCGCGCGCCTTTGCCAGCGCCACACTGAGCCATCCCGTGAGTCCGAGTTCGGCTTCGCGCCGCAGAGTCACCTCGACGCCGCTCGCCTCGGCCTCGGTTGCATCGATCCGGACACGGTCGAGCGCGGCTTCGGGAATGAGCTGTACCTGATCGAGTGCATTTTCGAAGCGCGGCCGCAGGTTCGAATACTTCTTGCGATACACGTCCGTGCGCAGGGAAAGACCATGGGCGAAACGATGCAGGTAGCCCAGCACCGCCTGATCCGCGCGCTCCGGCCCGAAGAAATTCGTGACGTCGTCTTCGATCTGCAGTTCGTTGACGCCCTGCGGCTGATGAACGATGCCCCAGGCCGCGCGCAGCTCGCCGCTTTCGCCCAATGCGTAGACCGCATTGAATCGCGGGCTGATCTCGTCGAAATGCAGGCCGCCGCCGTAGCGATACTGATCCCAGCGCGCGCCGATTTCCGTCGTCAGCGCGTCGGTGAGCGAGCTGCGCCAGGCGGCGAAGCCGCCGGACTTCGAACCGCTGACACGGAGGTCGTGGGCATACTCGATTTCGCGCGCACCGACACCGCCGAACGCCGGTATGTCGAAGATGATTCCGGTCAATGCGTAGTCGTAGTCGGCGGTACTGCGCCCCAGGTTGAAACCGGCGCGCAGCAGGTTGCGCGGATTCACCGTCCAGGCCCAGTCCTGGCGAAGGTCGAGGAAATCGAAGCGGTAGTCGGCGAGAACGTCGCCCGCGCGTTCCTCTTCCACGCCGTCGGCGTCGCGCGTTTCCGTGGCGCGCGCCACCGATACCAGCGTCCTGGTGCGCAATGAGTCATTGAATGCGTGCTCGAGTGTCGCCCAGAGGTGTCCTGCCGATGCGTCTCCCGCGGAGTTGGCATCGTCCTCGGCGTGGGTTACGAGCTTGAGCTCGTCCGCCGCCAGCAACGTGCGAACCGAGAGCTTCGTGCGCTCGCTGAAATCAAAATCCATCGAAGCGAACAGATCGGTGTAGCGCGGCGTCATCTGCTCGTCGTCCTCCTGGACGCGTTCCATGATGACGTCCAGATAGCCGCGCCGGCCGGCAACCAGCCACGAGCCACGTCCGTCGCTGAACGTTCCGCCCGTTCGCGCGTACGCGCTCACGAAGCTGATGCCCGCGGCGCTGCGATAGTCATCGTCTTCGCTTGCGCGGCGCGTGTGCATGTCGACCACGCCGCTCATGTAGTCGCCGTAGTCCGCCGTCATGCCTCCCGTGATGAGATCGATGCCCTCGACGAGATGCGTGTCGAGCACGCTCAACGCTCCGGTGAGATCGCGGAAGTGAAAACCGTTGTGGATCTCCGCGCCGTCGATGACCAGCATCGTTTCATCGCGGCGCCCACCGCGTATGTTCAACGCCGCGGAGAAGTCGCCGCCGGACACGCCCGGCAATACCTTGAGCATGCGCACCGCATCGTCCGCGAGGTGCGGCAGCCGCTCGACACCTGCGCGATCGAGAAAGGTCGCGGACGTTTCGACCGTCGCGAGCGCGTAGCGACTTGCGGTGACGTCGACGGTAAGAATTTCTTCCTCGGCCGCGGGCGGCGGATTCGCGGCCTCACTATTCGCGGGCTCCACGGCGACGATGAGCCAGTCGCCATTGGCCGCGGGAATCGCGCGCAGATTCCACGGTGCGAGGATTTCGCGCAGCAGCGCGTCGATACGCGCCGCCGCTGGCGCCGTACGCAACGTCATGTCGGGCCGCACCAGCGCACTGCTGTAGACGATGCGGTGACCCTGCGCGTTGAGTGTCGCCAGCGCGGCCTCGAGCCGGGTGCCGGCCGCCAGGGCGGGAGCCGCTTGCTGCGCGAACGCGGCAGGCAGCCACGCGCACGTGAAGACACACGCTAACAAACCGATACGCACAAGCTTCATCGCGCATCCGCCTTGCCAACCCACAACACGCCGTCGGCCTGCGCGATCGGCACGCCGGTGATCAATCCCACGCGTTCGATCATGCCCGTCGCATCGAGCCCGGCGAGCGAGCCATGCAGACGAATGCCCTGCGCACGCGCCTGCAGCGTCGCGTCGCCATAACGCACCTGCCAGCCGTGTTCGCGCGCGATCCAGGTGAGGAACTCGGCCAGCGGCCGGTTCTCCATGTCGAACAGCGGCGCGGTTTGCGTCACCCATTCCCACTCGGCGCCGAACGCCGGCTGGCCGCGCTGGAGATTGAAGTTCCCGCCATCGATCACGAGCCGGTCGCCGGCGCCGATGTCCTGCGCGCGCCCATCCGCGGGAGTCAGCACCACTCGCCCCTCGCGCACCTGCACGCGGGTCATCGCGCCACCAACCGAGACCTGGAACTGCGTGCCGACGTGGCGCACTTCGCCCGCCGGCGTCGCGATGCGCAGGCGCGGCACGGCGTTCACTCCGCCCGAATCGATGTATACGACGCCATTCAGCAAGGTGACGCGTTCGGCCGACTCGAATCTCAGCCGCGTATTGCGGTCCACGCGCAGCGACAACGAATCGCCGAACGTGAGCGCGACGCGGCCGGAAGAAGTCTCCAGCGTCGACGCCGAGTAGATCTCCTGCCCCGACTGCAGTGCCGCGTGGCCGTCGGCCGCGGAGACGCGCGCCACGAGTACCGGGCTAGGGACGCGCGTGTTGATCCACAGCGTCACCGCAATGAGGGCGATGCCCGCCGCGGCCGCGATCGGCAGCCAACGCGGGGTGATGCGCCGCGTGTGCACGGGTTGCCGCGCTTCGAGTGCCGCCCGCCAGGACTCCATTGCCGCGGAGCGTGCGCGCGCGGTGGCCTCATCGGATGGCATGTCGCGCTCGCCCGCGAGGCGGATCAGTTGTTCGACGGCGGTTTCGCGATCCGGAGCGCTCATGACAGGTCACCCGCGGCTTCGCCGCGCAGCAGTTGGAAAGTTTCACGGAAGGATTCGCGGGCACGCGTCAGCAACGACTCCGTCGCTTTCGCGCTGCGGCCGAGCCGCGCGGCGATTTCCGCCACGCTCAGTTCGCGCACGTATTTCCATTCGAGCACGTCCGCGTAGGGCGCCGGTAGATAGTCGAGCGCGGCACGGATCGTCGCGCGCAACTGTTCGCGATTGGTTTCGGTGACGGGATCCCCGCCGTCCGCGAGCAGCGATTCGAGCGCCGCGCGCACTTCCGGGTCGTCCTCGGCGAGAGTCGCGGGCGTGAAGGCTTTCATTTCCTGCCAGCGATTGCTGAGCTCGCGCCGGCACAACGTGCACAGCCACGTGAACAGCGCGGCTTCGCCGCGATATCCATGCAGGCTGCCGAGCGCTCGGCACAGCGTGGCCTGCGCCACGTCCTCGGCGCCCGCCGAATCCCGCGGCATGCGGCGTTTCACGAAGCGGTAGAGCTTTGGGTAGTACTCGTTGAAAAACGCATCGAAGGCGCGGGCGTCGCCGCGCAGCAGCCGTTCGACGAGTTCCTGATCGTTGTTTGCCATCGAAGTGTTTAGTGTGCTCCGAACGAGAGAATCCTTCGCGAAGGATTCCAGGGCCGCGGCCGCACTCTATCTTCCGGACGTATTCGGAGTATCGACGTGTCAAACAAGGCTCTGCCAGACCCGCCCCTCATCCAGCGACTGGGCGCGCTTCTGTTCATCGCGCTCATCTCCGGTTGCGGCGGAGGTGGCGACAACCCGGACCCGTCACGGGATGCGCCACCCGCACAGCCACCCGCCCTGACCGTCACGCCCGAAAACACCGGTGACGGCTGGGTGGTCTCGACGCCCGCCGCCGAGCAGATGGACACCAACCAGTTGCTCGTGGCGATGCAGAACATTCGCGACGGCGGAGCCCCGGGCGTGGATTCGCTGCTGGTCGTGCGCAACGGGCGTCTCGTGGCGGAAAGTTATTTCAACGGCTTCACGCGCGACACGGTGCATGAACTGCGTTCCACCGGGAAGAGTTTCATCTCCGCGCTCGCGGGCATCGCGGTCGAGCAGGGCTTGATCGCCGTGGACGATCCGATCTCACAGTACATCCCCGGGTTCGACAGCTACGCCAACATGGATGCGAGCAAGCGTTCGATCACCGTGCTCAATCTGCTGAACATGAGCAGCGGCCTTAGCTGCGATGACTGGCAACCCGAATCGCCCGGCAACGAGGAGAAGATGTACGACTCGCGCGACTGGATCAAATTCGCGCTGGACTTGCGCATGATCGACTCCCCGGGCGCGACGGCGCGCTACTGCACCGCGGGTGTCGTACTGCTGGCGCACGTCATCTCGCGCGCCTCCGGCCAGGCGATCGATGACTACGCGCAGATGTACCTGCACAACCCGCTCGGCATCCGCGATTCGGTCTGGCGTTATTCACCCGACGGACGCGCCACCGGCGCCACGGGTTATCGGCTGCGGCCTCGTGATGCCGCCAAGCTCGGCGCGCTGTACGCCAACGAAGGTGTTTGGAACGGCACGCGGGTGATCTCCGAAGACTGGGTGATGCGCTCGCGCACGCAGCCCTACAGGTTCGGGACCGATGGCTACGGTTATCTGTGGTGGAAGCGCACGTTCACAGCGAACGGCGCGCCGCTCGAGTGTTTTTTCACCTCGGGAAACGGCGGCAATTTCGTATTCGTGTTCCCGTCGCTGGAGCTGGTAGTCACGTACACCGGATCAAACTACAACTCGTCGCAGATGGATCAGCCATTCCGGCTGGTGCCGGCGGTGCTTGCGGCCGTGAGGTAGGACCTCAGACCTCTGACCACATCCTCAACAGGTTGTGATAGTGCCCGGCGAGCGCGACGGTCTCTTCCGTCTCGCCTGTTTTCGCGCGGATCTTCTGGATGTTCTGATCGAGCCTGAACAGCGTTTCGCGATAACGCTCGTCGGCCACCATGCTCTGCGTCCAGAAAAACGAGCTCACGCGTGCGCCGCGCGTCACGGGATTCACCCGGTGCAGGCTGCCCGAGGTGTAGAGGATCAGGTCGCCCGCGGGTAGTTTGACCTGGTGCGCGCCGTAGGTATCGAACACCACGAGTTCGCCGCCGTCGTAATCGGCGGGATCCGTGAGAAACAACGTCGACGACAGATCCGTGCGGATGAAATGCGAACTGCCCGGCACGGCCCGCACGGCGCCATCGATGTGTGTGCCGTAATGCTCGCCACCCTCGTATCGATTGAACAGCGGCGGCACGGTCTTGAGCGGCAGCGCCGCGGAGAAGAACAGCGGATTGCGCGCGAGCGCCTGGAGGATGAGTTCGCCGAGCTGCCGGCCGACGGGCGAAAGCTCCGGCAACTGCCGGTTGCGTTTGACCAGCGCGCCCTGCTCCCCGACGGTGTTTTTGCCGTCGGTCCATTCAGCCTGATCGAGCAGGCGGCGGCATTCCGCCACCTGCTCGGTTGTCAGGACTTTCGGCACGTGGATCAGCATGTGCCGGATGGTCTCACAAGGTCTCTCAGAACGAGAAGTTGACCGTGAGCAACGCCGATCGCGGCGCCCCCGGCGAATAACGCGCGCCGCTGTTGTTCAGCGTGGCGACGTAGAACTCGTCGGTGAGGTTGTAGCCATTGAGCTGCAGGGTCACTTTGTCGTTGACGACGTACGACGCCATCATGTCGACCACCCAGTAGTCGGGCGCGATACCCATGTTGGTCTGGCTGGGCGGCGGCGGCGCGGCGTTGCTGCTCACCGGACGCATCACGCTATCTACATAACGGAAGCCTCCGCCCACCGACAGGCCGAAGGGCGTGTGATACATCGTCCAGCTCGTGAACGTGAACTCCGGCGACCAGGTGATCTGCAAACCGTTCTGGTTCGCGAGGCCACGCTTCACCTCGGTATCCATCTTGGCGACGCCGGCGCTGATCTCCCACGAATCGCTGAGCTTGCCGACGACGCCGAGCTCGACGCCTTTCACATTGCGCTCGCCGAGCTGGATGAACTGCGTCGGATCCACCGGATCCGGCGTGAGCTCGTTTTCGTTGGTGCTGTCGTAGACAGCTGCGGTCAGCGCGAGCGCGCCATCGCGCAATTCCCACTTCGTGCCGATCTCGTAGTTGATGCCCTTCTGCGGATCGAGATTCGGATTGTTGGCGTTGTTGGCCGCGGTCGAAAGCGTGAAGTTGGCGCCTCCCGGCGGCTGTTCCGAAGTCGCGTGAGAAAAGTAGATGCTGCCGTTCTCGACCGGCTTGTAGACCAGGCCGATCTTGTACGAGAACAACGTGTCGTCGACCTGCAGCGGCACCGGCACCAGCGTGCCGACGGGCAGCGTGGGATGAGTGACGGCGGTCGACAGCACCGCGCTGTCGAAATTGGTCTCGAAGCTGTCGACGCGCGCGCCGGCGGTTGCCTGCCAGCGCTCGGCGAAACTCACGGTGTCGAAAACGTACACGCCGGCAGTCTGCGTCTCGCCGCGCGTATATACGCCGTTGCGCACCGGGTTGTAGGCGGGCAGAAGATCATTGCGATTCGGGTTGTAGACATTCGCCGGCGGGATCGGCGCGCCGAGACCGACGTAGGTCGGGTTGTACTGCTCTTCGTCGATGAACTCGACGCCGCCGGTGATGGCATGCGTCACGCCGCCGCTGCCCAGGTTGGCCGTGATATTGGTCTGGTTGGTGAGCAGGCGGTTTTCCTGGAACTTGCTCTGGCGGGTGCGCGCAACGGTCCAGAGGTCCGGATCCGGGCTGGTCACGGTGAGCGCGTTTATGCCCGTGAGCACGTAGAACTGGTGCAGCTTGCCGTAACGCGAGGTGT
>JAKFFF010000041.1:0-32052 GCA_036677145.1 Alcaligenaceae bacterium | reverse complement strand
CTGAAGTTGTGTACCTACGAGGACACCGGCGCGGTGCTGGCCGCGCTGACGACGTCCATTCCCGAGGCCGCGCATTCCACGCGCAACTGGGACTATCGATATTGCTGGCTGCGCGACAGCTATTTCGTGATCCAGACGCTCAATCGCCTCGGTGCGACCCGCACCATGGAAGCCTATCTACATTACATCGACGACATCATCGCCTCTTCGACCGTGGATGCGCTGCAGCCGCTGTACGGCATCACCGGCGATCCGCGCGCGGAGGAGAAGATCGCGAAGAGTCTGACGGGTTACCGCGGCATGGGGCCGGTGCGCTTCGGCAATCTCGCGGCCGAGCAGGTGCAGCACGACGTCTACGGTTCGGTCATCCTCGCGGCGACGCAATTGTTCTTCGACGAACGCCTGGTGCGTTCGGGCGATCAGACATTGCTCGAGCGGCTCTACAAGCTCGGCCGCCGCGCCGTCGCGACGTTCGAAGTTCCGGACGCGGGTCCCTGGGAATTCCGCGGCCGGCTGCAACGGCATACTTTCTCCGCCGCGATTTCCTGGGCCGGTTGCGACCGTCTCGCGCGCATCTCGCGCCGCGTCGGCGACGAGGCCGCCGCGCGGGAATGGACCGTACACGCCGATCGCATGCGCGCGGACATTCTCGCCGGCGCGTGGAGCGAGGAGCGCCAGTCGTTCACCTCCGCGTTCGGCAATCGCGATCTCGACGCCACCGCGTTGCTGCTGCCCGAACTCGGGTTGCTGCCCGCGACCGATCACCGCTTTCTGAAAACGCTCGAACGTATCGAGGAGGAGCTGCGAGTCGGCGACCTGTTGTTCAGGTACAAACACGCTGACGATTTCGGCGCGCCCGAAAACGCCTTCACCATCTGCGCCTTCTGGTACGTGAATGCGCTGGCCGCCGCCGGCCGCGTCGACGAGGCGCGCGAGCGTTTCACGCGGCTGCTGGAGCTGCGCAATCCTCTGGGTCTGTTGTCCGAGGACATCTCTCCCGCGAGCGGCGAGCTGTGGGGCAACTTTCCGCAGACATACAGCATGGTTGGTGTCATTGGCAGCGCGCTGCGTCTGTCGCGCAGCTGGGAGGAAATCGTATGAGCCGACTGGTGGCCGTTTCGAATCGAACGCAGGTGCCTCGACATGGCGCCGCACCCGGGGGCCTCGCGGTCGGATTGATGTCCGCCGTGCAGGCACGGCAGGGCGTGTGGTTCGGATGGAGTGGCGAAACGACGGAGCAGACGCCCGGCGATCCGGAGATCGTCCGCAAGGACGGCGTGACCTTCGCATCGATCCAGTTCGATCAGACCGAGTATCGTGATTTCTATCTGGGTTTCTGCAACGGCACGTTGTGGCCGCTGTTTCATTATTTCGTGGATGGTTTCCGCTACAGCGACGTCCACTACGAAGCCTATCAACGCATGAACCTGCGCTACGCGCGCGAGCTCATGCCGCTGCTGCAGCCCGACGATCTGATCTGGGTGCACGACTTCCATCTGTTTCCGCTCGCCCAGCGCCTGCGCGAAGCCGGCGCGCGCCAGCCCATCGGATTGTTCCTGCACATTCCTTTCCCCAACGTGGAAGTGCTGCGCGTGTTGCCGGTGTACGGAGAATTGTTGCAGGCGATGCTGGCGTACGACGTGCTGGGTTTTCAGACCGAGACGGATCGCGATTCGTTTCGTTCGGCGGTGGCGTATGTATGGGGGCCGCAGGCTTTGGCCTCGAAACACACGGTGTCGGTGGGTGGCCGTCGCGTCGTGACGGGGGTCTATCCGATCGGCGTGGACGTCGACTCGATTCAGCGGGAATCCGTCGAATCGCTGGCAACCGAGGATGCCAAACGGATGGTCGCGGGTCTGCTGGGCCGGCGTTTGATGATCGGCGTGGACCGGCTCGACTACAGCAAGGGTCTCGTCGAACGCTTCCGCGCGTACGAAAGATTTCTCGAGACACATCCCGAGAATGTGAACCGGGTGAGTTTCCTGCAGATCGCGCCGCTGTCGCGCACCGACGTGCGCGCGTATTCGGAGATCCGCGAGCAGCTCGAGCAGACGACGGGACGCATCAACGGGCGTTTCGCGGACATCGACTGGACGCCGATCCGCTACCTCAACCGGAATTTCCAGCACGAGTTGCTGATGGGTTTCATGCGTTCGGCGCAGGTCGGCATCGTGACGCCGGTGCGCGACGGCATGAACCTCGTCGCGAAGGAGTTCGTGGCGGCGCAGGATCCAACCGACCCCGGGGTCCTGATCCTGTCGACGCTGGCCGGCGCCGCGCGCGAGCTCGGCTCCGCGGTCATGGTGAATCCGTACGATTCGCGCGGCATGGCGCACGCGATACAGCAGGCGTTCAACATGCCACTGGCCGAACGCCGCGAGCGCCACCACGCCATGCTCGACGTGTTGCGGCGGAACTCGATCACCGCCTGGCACACCAGTTTCGTCGACACGCTCGAGGCGGTGGCCGGCAGTGCCCCGCAACTGTCCTTGCGCGTGGGCTAGCTAATGGGGACATTCCTCGTTTCCTAGCAAAAGGGGACAGGCCTCGATGAGGAGTTCCCAGGTGCGTCCCCTTTTGCTAGGAAACGAGGAATGTCCCCATTTCACGGGGGATGTCCGGGTGGGGGTTCGTTGAGCCAGCCGCCCTCGAACCCGGCGCGTTCCAGGCCGAGCCGCAGATAAGGATCGCGTTTCATCACGCGCCAGATGAGTTCGCTGCGGTAGTTCTCGATCATCGAGATGATCGGGCCCTGGTCGATGCCAAGGTAGTCGGTCGCCACCCAGCCGAGGCCGCGTACGCGGCGGCCGTGCGCCAGCGGCACGTCGTAGTCGAAGCTCGGATTGAACGAATCGACGAAGCCGTATTTGCCGTAGATGTGGCGGCCATACTGCGCATAGATAGTCTTCACGGCGGGCACGACGATTTCGGGTGCGAACGGCAGCGAAGAGATGACGGCGGTCGGCGCCAGCGTGCCGTCGTCGAAGTTTTCCGTGAGGCCCACGCCGCGCGCCGCATAAGACGCGAACTGCCGCATCTCGCCGCGGTATGACAACTTCACATTGGCGGGGCCGTCGGAGGCGGTCAGCCCCCACACGTTGGGCCCGTAGCCGCGCCAGTCGAGCGGGTTGCGGATGGCGTAGGCGCGCTGCGCGAGCGCGGCGCGCCGGCTGTTCTCGAAGTAGTCGAAACCCTGCCGGTACATGAAGCCGTCGTAAATGCCGCGATAGTCGATCCAGATGGCGCTGTACTGGTGCCCGAACATCGGGCCGAAAGTGAGGTGCGTCTGTCCTTCGAGCGTGCCCCAGCGATCATCGTATTCGGAGGTCCAGGCCTGCCACGTGCGTGCCGAAATCGAATGCGTGGGGCTGCCGAGCCCGAGGATGTACACCAGCATGGCCTCGTTGTAGCCGCGCCAGTCGAAGGCAATGAAGTCGAGCTCCGGACTCCAGCCCATCGCGATGTCGAGTCCGTACACCGCGGCCCACGGCCAGTTCACGCGCCGGTAGAGCTCGTCGGCGAGCGTGCGAATGGTCTTTTCTTCGGGGTTGTCGAGATCGAAGAAGTTCGCGGCGAACAACACACCGGCCATGAGCAGCGCGGTGTCCACCGTCGAGAGCTCGGAGTCGCCGTAGCGATCGCCCGTGCCGAGATTGAGGAAGTGATAGAAAAATCCCTGGTGGCCCGCGGTGCCCGAGGGCGCCGGTCCCTGCGGCGCGCCGTGCAGGAACTTGAGCGTCGTCAGCACTCGCGTGCATGCGTTGGCGCGTGTGACATAGCCGCGTTCGACACCGATCGCATATGTGTTCAATGCGAAACCGACGGCCGCGATGCTGGCGAAGGGCGGCTTCGGCCAGCGGTCGGGCACGAGTCCGGTGAGCGGATCCGCGGTCTCCCAGAAGAAATTGAAGACACGCTCCGCGATGTCGTCGAACAGCGGATCGATTTCGCGCACCGGCACGGCTGGAATCGGGCGCGGCAGGCGCGCGGCCTTCTTTGGCGAGGTCTGACAGGCCACGAGCGCCAGCATGGCGCCGGTCCCCGCCAGCGCCTGCCGCCTTGATACGCGTCTTGTTTTTCGTGAGTCGCTCACCTGCCCGATGCTCCCATGCGCCGCGCGCGCGCGCCTGAAATTGTTGCGCGGCGCTGCTTCCGTTCGCGCATTGCCGACGCGACGGTGCGGCGTGAGCCTACAGCCTCGCCGAGACCAGGCGAGGATCGTCTGGCGGTACGAAAGGAGGCAAACATCATGGCGACGAAATACGGCAAGAAGGCGCAGGTGAAGGTGAAACGCGCGATGGAAGAACGCAAGGCGGGCACGCTGCGCAGCGGCCGCTCGGGCAAGAAGGTGACCAGCCGCAAACAGGCGGTGGCGATCGGGCTGTCGGAAGCCCGCCGCGCGGGCGCGAAAGTGCCGCCGGCGCCGCGCCGCCGGACGCGCGCGAAGAAGAAATAGCGGGGCGGATCAAATGCGTCGAGGCCTCGCACCCAGGCCGCGGGCGAAGGGGCGTGCGGCGCTGCTGGTACTCGATCTCATCACGGACTTCGCTTTTCCAGATGGTCCGCGTGTGCGGAAATCACTTGCCGCGCATGCGCCGGCGATTCATGCGCTGCTGGCGAAGGCCCGCCGCGCGCACGTGCCGGTCATCTACGCCAACGACAATCTCGGTCCCTGGCGCAGCGACTCGCCCGCGCTGCTGGCGCATTGCACCGAGTCGCGCAGGGCCGGAGCGAAACTCGTGCTGTCGCTTGCGCCCATCGAGTCCGACTACATCGTCCTCAAGCCGCGCCACTCGGCCTTCTTCGGTACGCCACTCGCGGTGTTGCTCGATGAACTGCGCGTCGGCACGCTCGTACTGGCCGGAATCTCCGCCGAGAGTTGTGTGTGGATGACAGCCTGCGATGCGCACACGCACGGATTCAAGATCGTCGTGCCGGCGGATTGCATCGCGGGCGCATCGGCGCGGGCCGCGCGGGCAATGCTCGTCAATCTTCGGGACGTCATCGGTGCCAGCACGCCGGCCTCGGCGGCCGCCTTGCGTCTGTAACGGTGTTGATAAGACCAACGACCGATTGTCCGCCGCGAGATCCCGGGGCGATGTTCGCGACATGAACGCCAACGTCGCGATCTCCATGGACGATGAACCAGTGCGCCCGGAGCACCTGCCCGAAAAACCCGTGCCGCCGATTCCCGAGGTCGATGAATCGAAGGCGGACCTGGCGTCGGTGACGTACTCGCATTTCCGCACGGAGCTGTCGACGCATCGAACGGCGTTGTCCGAACACCGCACTTCGCTGTCCGAATACCGCACCGACCTGTCGAAGCTGCGCACCCGCCTGTCGAAGTTGCGCACCAAACTATCCGAGGACCGCACCGAGTTGTCGATGCGCAGGACGGGCATGTCGTTCCAGCGCACGCGGCTCAGCGCCGAGCGGACGCTCATGTCGTTCATCCGCACGTCGCTGTCGATGATCGGCTTCGGCTTCACTATCTACCAGGTGCTCAAGAAGCTGGTGGAATCGGGCTTGATCACCGATCTGGGCGCGTCGCGTCATTTCGGCACGGCACTGGTGGCGCTCGGCGTGTTGTTGTTGATCGGTGGCATCCTCTATCACCTGGCCTTCATGCGCGAGCTGCGGCATTCCAGGGAATCGATGCGCGCCGCCGGGCTGGTGCACGGCGAAAGCGGTTACCCGGTTTCGCTCACGCTGCTCACGGCGCTGGTGCTGCTCGTGTTGGGCTTGTCGGTGGTGGCGAGCATCATGTTCCGCATCGGCCCGCTTGCCTGAAAGAATGGCCTGAAAGACTGGCCTGAAAGCGCGGCCTGACTAGTGAAAGATGCCGCGCTCGAGGATCGTGCCGTGCCCGAGCGGCCGCCCGATGCTCAGCCACGCGCTCCAGGAATCTGTCGACGTCGCGCCTATTCCAAGCGTGAACGGGCCGAAGAGGGTGCGCCCCGTGAGGAAGATGGAGCCGCCGTACATGTCGCCGGTCCGGCCCGAGTCGATACGGTTGTACACGGCGCCGCCGATGATTCGCCCGCCGACATAAAGCGCGAAATTCTTGACCGGCAGGATTTCCTTCACGTTCCACAGATAACTCGTGCCGATGTTCCAGTAGCTGCCGACGCGCAACTCGCCGAGCTCGAGTCCGGGGAAACTTCCGGGCCCGCCGAGCGCGAAGGTGCGGTCGCCCGGCAAGTCGTTATTCACGCCGGTGCCACCCGCGGCGGTGACCCACAACACATCGCGACGCAGCGGCACCGCAAGCCCGACGCCGAGTTCCACGCGTTCCCAATTGCGATCACCGCCCAGCGCGTCGTCGGCAAAGAAGTATTCGAACGCGGCGGTCATGCCCTTCGTCGGGCTGAAGCCCGAGTCCCGGCTGTCGTATTGCGCGCCTAACACCATGCCCGCGTCGGTGGGTTTCGTTTCCGGCATCAGCGTCGAACCGATGTCGACCGAGACGTCGCGTTGGTCGTAGACGTAGCCGAGCCGCGCCTGTGCGTATCGCCCGAGGTTCAGGCCCACATCGAGCTGAGCGGCCGCATCCCGGAACGAGTAGCGCGAGATCCTCTCATCGTCGCGGAACACGTCTTCGATGGAACGGGAGTACCAGATACGCGGCTCCGCGAACCAGCGTTGCGCGACGTCGAGCGGCTGGAAGAAGCTGGTGGAGACGAGCTGCTGCCCGCCGAACTGGATTTCGTTGCGCCACTGCGCGCCGAGGGGGTTCACCCAGGTGAGCACGTGACGGCCGTAAAGCCCGAAGGTCAGGTCACCCTCGATCGAGGCGTACAGGCCGAGATCGACCTTGAGGTAGTTTGGGCCATAGGTCTTTTCGCGCGGCAGCCAGGTGAGAGTCGGCGCGGAGCGTTCGCCGTCCAGCCGGTAGCCGACCGAATCCAGGTCCTGCAACACGGACATGCGTTGCGCTTCGGCGCTGATTTCCGCGCTGTCGACGATGTCGCCCGGTTGCACGCGATCGATCGAGGCCAGGTATTCGGGGTTCACCCGTTTCAATCCCTCGAAGCGCACGTCGGCGATGCGTGCTTCGATGTCCTGCGAGGTGGTGACGCTCTTGCGCCAGGCCAGGTATTGCGCCTCGGGCACCGCGTAACGTGCAAGCGCCAGCGCCTGCGCGCGCGCCGCGGCCTCGCCCAGCGGAATGGTTTCCGGGACGCGTTCGAAATCCGCGGTGGTGATCGTTCCCATCGCCACGTCGATGCGCACGTCGCCGGGGCCGAGCGTCTGGAGCTGCAGGGTCTCATTCGCCTCGATCATCACATCCATCGTTCGGCTGACCAGTTGCACCGCGCTTTGCAGCCGCTGCGGATCGACGGCGGGTTCCACCAGGTTGACGACGATCACGACGTCGGCGCACAGCCCGCGCGCGACGTCGATCGGAATGTTCCGCACCAGGCCGCCGTCCGAAAGAATCTTGTCGTCCATCAACACGGGCGCGAATGCGCCCGGGATCGCCATGCTCGCGCGCATCGCGGTGGCGAGGTCACCATCGCGCATCACGACCATGCGTCCGGTGACCATGTCGGTGGCGACCGCGCGGTAGGGGATGGGTAGACGATCGAAGTTGGTTTCCAGGCGCGCGCTCGCGACATAGCTGCGCAGCAGGTCTTCGACGTTGCTCGTGTTCACCAGGCCGCCGGGAATGTGCAGCGCGCCCTGGCCGAGTCCGAATTCGAACTCGTTGCTGTAGGTGGTGCCCGCGCGTTTCTGCTCGATGGGCTCGAGCTCGCGGCGTCCCTGGCTGCCGAGAACTTTCTTCCAATCGATGTTGGTGACGAATTGTTCGAGTTCGGCCGCCGGAATGCCGGACGCGTAGCCGCCGCCGACCAGCGCGCCCATGCTCGTGCCCGCGATGCAGTCGATGGGCACCCGCAATTCCTCGAGCACCTTGAGCACGCCGACATGCGCGCCGCCCTTGGCGCCGCCGCCGGCGAGCACGAGGCCGACGCGGGGACGTGAAGATCCGGCCGCGGTCTGCGCGACGCAAACATTTCCCGTGGCCATCGCGAAAGCGGCAACCAGCACCAAGGAACTGCGCGGCGAGGACTGCCTGTGCATGAAGACGTAAGGGTGCGTCCGCGCCGCCGCGGCGCACAGTGTCCCTTAGTCTCATGGTTCACCCACCGGCGCTGACTAAGATGGCGGAATGAATCGCCTGCGAAGCAGCATCCTCCGCGCGACCGTCATTCTGGGATTTTGTTGTGCCGCGCCCGTGTTCGCACAGCAACAAACCACCCCCGGCGTGATCTTCGAGAACGTCCGGGTGTTCAGCGGCAGCGGCGCGCGGCTCTCTGGCCCGACGAATGTGTTCGTCGCCGGGAACGTCATCAAGGCGATTTCCAGCGGGCCGATCGACGTGACGAGGGCGGATGTGGCGGGCGTGAACGTTCAGCGCATTCCCGGCCAGGGCCGCACGCTGATGCCGGGCCTGATCGACAACCACTGGCACACGATGCTCGTGGGACTCACGCCCGAGCAACTGCTAAACGGTGACATCGGTTTTGCGAACCTGGTGGCGGCGGTGCAGGCGAAAGATGTCCTGATGCGCGGCTTCACCAGCGTGCGCGACCTTGGTGGTCCGTCTTTCGGACTCAAGCGCGCCATCGACATGGGCCTCGTACCCGGGCCGCGCATCTATCCATCGGGCGCCATGATCACGATTACCGGAGGGCACGGAGACTTCCGCAGTCCGCCGGAGTTGCCACGACGCATGGGTGAGCTGTCGCGCATGGAAATCATGGGCGGCAGCATGCTCGCGGATTCACCCGACGAAGTGCGGTTGCGGGGCCGCGAGCAGTTGCTGCTGGGCGCATCGCAGATAAAACTCACGGCCGGTGGCGGCGTCGCTTCGCCGCACAGTCCGCTCGATGTGTCCACGTTCACCGAAGAGGAACTGCGCGCGGCCGTGCAGGCGGCCGAGAACTGGGGCACGTATGTATGCGTGCACGCCTACACCCCGGCCGCGATCCAGCGGGCGATCAACGCCGGCGTGAAGGTGATCGAACACGGTCACTTGATGGACGATGCAACCGCGCAGCTGATGGCGAAGCGCGGTATCTGGCTGAGTTTTCAGGCCTTCCTCGACGACGAGGCAGCATCGCCGGTCGCGCCCACCAGCCGCGCGCGACAGCTGCAGGTATTCGCCGGTACCGAAAGCGCCATCGCGTTGGCGAAGAAGTACAAACTCAAGATGGCGTGGGGCACCGACCTGTTGTTCTCGGCCGAAAACGCCCCGCGGCAGATTTTCGAGCTGACGAAGATGCGCAAGTGGTTTGCCCCTGAAGAAGTGCTGGCGATGGCGACGGCCACCAATGCCCAGCTACTGAAGTTGTCAGGACCACGGGACCCCTATCCCGGGAAGCTGGGTGTCGTCGAAGAGGGCGCGCTGGCGGATCTGCTGCTGATCGACGGCGATCCGGTTGCGAACATCGACCTGCTTTCCGACCAGTCGAAGCTGCTCGTCATCATGAAGGACGGCAAGGTCTACAAGAATTCGCTGCCCTGACGGGCCGGCTCAAGGGTGCCGCGGCGGCAGCGACGCACGGATCCTCGCGGAAAAATCCGGCGCATCGCCGGCGGCCCGCGCCACTTCGTTGATGTGCGAGCGGCGGCGCAGTTCGTCGAGCGGCAGCGAGGTGTCGAGGTTGCCGCGATCGTACAGGTAGCTGTCGAACAATCCGTTGAGATAGTGGCGGATGTCGAAGCGGCTGAAAGGATCGATCTTGTTGGCATAGCGCACGATGTTGATCGTGCAGCTGTTGCTGAGCAGGCGATACCACTCCGGTCGGTCCGCGAGCTGGTTCATGCGGTCGAGGTAGATCATGAACAGCTCGCGCACGTGCTCGGGCGACATCCGCACCTTGAACAGATAGACATCCTCGTGGCGGAAGTCGGTGCGCACGCGTACCAGGTCGCGTTCGTCACCGACCACGTAGATGAGCTCGAACTGCTTGAACATCGAGGCGATCGGGTCGTAACCCTCGCCGAGCTCCGGGCGCGCCTCGATCGAGATACTCACGGGTGGCGCATTGTCGAACACGAAACTCACGAACGTGTGGCCCACGGGCCCGGGCATCCAGTATGAGATGTAGAGATCGACGGTCTGCAGGTGAGAAAGCAGGACCTCCCGCTCCTCGTATCGCGGCGTGAAATCTTCCGTGGAGCGGTAGGTGAAATTCCGCACGCCGGTGAGACGCACCCGGTCGCCGTCGATGTGGGCGCGCGGCATGATCGCGACTTCCGGCCGCCATTGCCGGTCGTGTGAAGGCGCGATCGAAAGGTGCCACAACACGACCACGCAGAACGCCAGTCCGTAGACGAAGTACGCGCGCCCCGTGCGCGCGCGCCACAGCGCCCAGATGCCGAATACGGCGAAAGCGATCGCCGCGCACAGCCGCAACCATCCGAGGGGCAGGTTCGAGTAGTAGATAGCCAGCGAACTCCAGAGGATCAGCAACCCCTGCACGAAGTAGCGGATCGCGGCAACGAGGGCGCGCGCGAGGCGGCGCAGGAGGCCGGGCTTGCGATCGAGGTGGCCGAGGCGGACGTTCACCGCGTTACCGCTCGCCGCGCTTCAGCGCCGCGATCAGCTCCGCCGAGCCCGCGCCCCAACGCGCGACGACCATTGCGGCCTGCGAGAAGGGGATGTCGATCTTGTGCACGCGCTCGGGTGTGAGGATGTACACCGTGCCGGCGAGCGGGGTCGGCACGGAAGGCACGAACACCGTGAAGCGCCCGTCGTCGAGTTCCTCGATGATGAATGCCGGCACGAGCGCTTCTTCGATCTCGGCGAGCGCCGGTTTCCACTGCTTCTCGTCGCGGCTGCCGGCGAACTGCCGGGTCAGTCCGCGAAACAGCGAATACCCGGGAATACGCGACAACACCTTGTCCTGGAACCGGTTGCTGACGGCCTGTCCTTTGGCCGTTTGCAACGCGACACCGACGAGGAAGGCGAGGAGCACCAGGATCAGGAAGGCGAGCACGTAGTCGCCGAAGATCAGGTCGGGCAGCAGCGACTCGACCGGCTGCAGAGCGCGCTGCAGCGACTGCACGACCTTCAACAGCAGCAGGCCTGTCAGGTAGAGAGGGACGACGACGAGCAGGCCGCTCACGACCGCGTCGGTGAAAAACACGCGAAAGGATTTCACAGCCCGGTGTACCCAACGCACCCGGGTCCTTCTATTGGGCTTTGGTCCCGCGCGCGACTTCTGCTTCGATCGGATGTTCGTTCGGCGCCACGCGGTCGATCTTGAATCCAGTGATGCCCCAGAGAATCGAAAGGAGGGGGCTGACATAGTTGAAGATCGCGAACGGCAGATACGCGAGCGTGGGCACGCCCAGGACCGCGGCCATGTACGCGCCGCAGGAATTCCATGGCACGAGCGGCGAGGTCACGGTACCGCCGTCCGCGCACGCGCGCGACAGATTCTGCGGCGCGAGTCCGCGTCTCTTGAACTCCATGCGGAACATGCGCGACGGCAGCACCAGCGCGATGTACTGGTCGCCGGCGATGACGTTGAGTGAAAACGCCGTCGCGATGAGCGAGGCCACCAGCCGTCCCGTGCTCTTCGCGCGGTTGAGGATCGGGTCGATGAGTTTCTTGAGCAGCTTGAGCTCATCGAGCAGCGTGCCGAACGTCACCGCGCCGATGATGATCCACAGTGTCTTCAGCATGCTGTCCATGCCGCCGCGCGACAGCAGCTGATCGAGCACGGGAATGCCCGAGTTTGCCTGGAAGCCATTCCCGAGCGCATACCAGATGGCCTTGATGTAGAGCGCCGGCGGCGTGACGGACTCATCGTTGATGAAACGGGCGACGGCTTCCGGCTGCAGGAGCGGGGCGAGGATGCCCGCGGCCAGCGCGGAGATCATGATCGCGAGCGACGCCGGCACTTTGCGCACCGACAACACGACCAGCAGGACGAGGGGAATGAGGGTCCACACCGAAATCCGGAACAGCTGGTCGAGCATGAGCAGTTCGCTGCCGGTATCCACGGCGACGGGCGGCGGGCCGGCGAATCCAAGTACCGCGAACACCACCAGCGCGACCAGGAAGGCCGGCACCGACGTCCAGGCTTGCGCCTTCAGGTGTGTATAGAGGTTCACCTCGGCGAGCTGGGAGGTCAGCACCGTTGTTTCCGACAGCGGCGACAACTTGTCACCGACGTAGGCGCCCGATATCACGGCGCCGGCCGTGATCGCCGGCGAAACGCCGACGAGACCGGCGAGCCCGACCAGGCCAACGCCGATGGTGCCCGCGGTGGTCCACGAGCTGCCGATCGACATGGCGATGACGGCGCAGACCACGACCGATGCGGCGTAGAAGTAGCTGGGTTCCAGTAGTTTGATGCCGTAGAAGGCGAGCGTCGGAATCGTGCCCGACATGTTCCAGGTGCCGATCAGCGCGCCGACGGCCAGCAGGATGAAAACCGGCGTCACGATGGATTCGAACGCCATCTTGCCGCTGCGCTGGATGTGGTCCCAGGTGTAGCCGTTCTTGAGACCGATGATCCCGGTGATCATGCTGCACACGATCAAGGCGACCGGTATCGGTCCGTCGACTGCATCGATGCCGAACAGCAGCACCGCTCCGCCGATCAGCACGACGAGTGTGATGAGCGGGATCAGCGCATCCAGGTAGCTAGGCTCGCGGATCTGGCGGCGCGATTCTGGTTCCGGTGCATCGACCATGGCCTGCTCCTCGGGTCCTCTTTGTTGGCTGTCTCTCAGCATAGAGCGCCGGTCGCGGTGCGCGACGGTCAATGGGACGAATGACCAATGGGCATGTTTTCGGGCGCGGAACACAGTGCTTTTTCGTGTTCGGATCCTCGCGCCGATTCGCGAACTCGTTTGCCCTTACCAGAGAAGTCACCCAACGACGCGAGGTGCGCAACGTGAGCGCCGATGCGCAGAAGCTGTCCCGTATCGCATTGACCGGCATGGTTGTCGGGTCGATGGTGGGCGCGGGAATCTTCTCGCTGCCGCGCACATTCGGTCAGGCCACCGGCCCATTCGGCGCAATCATCGCGTGGATCATCGCCGCCGGCGGCATGTACATGCTGGCGCGGGTGTTCCAGTTGTTAGCCGAGCGCAAGCCTGACCTGGATGCCGGCGTGTACGCGTACGCGAAAGCAGGCTTCGGAGATTACCCCGGATTCCTGTCGGCCTTCGGCTACTGGATAGGCAGCTGCATCGGCAACGTATCCTATTGGGTGTTGATCAAGTCGACGCTGGGCGCGTTTTTCCCGGTCTTCGGTGACGGCAACACCGTCACCGCGATCCTGGTCGCGTCGGCCGGCATCTGGCTGTTCCATTTCATGATCCTGCGCGGCATCAAGCAGGCCGCGTCGCTGAACACGATCGTCACGATCGCCAAGATCGTTCCGATCCTGGTGTTCATCGTGCTGCTGATCGGCGCATTCAAGATGGGATTGTTCCGCGAAAACTTCTGGGGCGGCGCGGAACTGGCGGAAAAGAGCCTGTTCCAGCAGGTGCGCGACACGATGCTCGTGACGGTGTTCGTGTTCATCGGCATCGAAGGCGCGAGCGTCTATTCGCGTTACGCGAAGCGCCGCGCCGACGTCGGTTGGGCGACGATCGTCGGCTTCCTCGGAGTCACCGCGCTGCTCATCCTGGTGACGATGCTGCCGTACGCCGTCATGGCGCGCACCGACATAGCCGACATGCGCCAGCCCTCGATGGCCGGCGTGCTCGAGGCGGTAGTTGGTCCCTGGGGCGGGGTGTTCGTGAGCATCGGCCTCCTGATCTCCGTGCTCGGCGCATACCTCGCCTGGTCGTTGATCTGCGCCGAAGTGTTGTTCAGCGCCGCGAAGACGCGCGACATGCCGAAGGTCTTCTCCACCGAGAATCGCAACGCCGTGCCGGCCGCGGCCCTGTGGATGACGAACATCATCGTCCAGCTCATCGTCATCTCGACGTACTGGTCGCAGGACGCCTTCGCGCTGATGCTCAATCTCACGAGCGCGATGTCGCTCATACCCTATCTACTTGTCGCGTTGTACGGATTCATGCTGGCCCGGCGTGGCGAGACGTACGACACCGCGCCGGAACAACGCACGCGCGACATCATCTTCGCGTTCATCGCGTCCGCATACACGGCGTTCATGATTCTCGCGGGCGGGATGAAGTTCGTGCTGCTTTCGTGCCTGTTGTATGCGCCCGGCACGCTGCTCTATTTCTGGGCGCGGCGCGAGCAGGGCCAGAAGATTTTCCGGCCGGTCGAGCTCGTCATTTTCCTGCTGACGGTGGCCGGCTGCCTGGGTGCGATCTACGGGCTCGCCAGTGGCGGCATCGTTTTGTGAAGGGTTCTTCGATCCCTGGAGGAAATCATGGCTAACACGGCAGCAGCCGCATTCGGCGTTCACTCCGAGGTTGGACAGTTGCGCAAGGTCATGGTGTGCGCGCCGGGCCGTGCGCACCAGCGGCTCACACCCTCCAATTGCGATGCACTCCTGTTCGACGATGTGATGTGGGTGGAAAACGCGAAGCGCGACCACTTCGATTTCATCCTGAAGATGCGCGACCGCGGCATCGAAGTCGTCGAGATGCACAACCTGCTCGCCGAGACCGTCGCGATTCCGGAGGCCCGCAAGTGGATTCTCGATCACCAGGTGATCGCGAACGAGGTGGGAATCGGGCTCGTGCAGGAACTGCGCGACTATCTCGACAAGCTGCCACCGCGGGAGCTGGCGGAGACATTGATCGGTGGGTTGTCGAGCGAGGAGTTTCCCGATACCGGCAGCAGCGGAATGATGCAGCTCGTGCACCAGGCGTATGGCGTCACCGAGTACCTGCTGCCGCCGCTGCCCAACACCCTGTACACGCGCGATACGACCTGCTGGATCTACGGTGGCGTCACGTTGAACCCGCTGTTCTGGCCGGCGCGCCACGAGGAGACCATCCTCACCACGGCTATCTACAAGTTTCACCCGGACTTCAAGGGCAAGGTCAACGTGTGGTGGGGCGATCCGACCAAGGAGTGGGGCATGTCGACGCTGGAAGGCGGCGACGTCATGCCCATCGGCAAGGGGGCGGTCCTCATCGGCATGAGCGAGCGCAGCTCTCGACAGGCCATCGCCCAGCTTGCGGTGACACTGTTCGAAAAGAAGGCCGCGACCCTGGTGATCGCGGCGGGCATGCCCAAGCTGCGCGCCGCCATGCATCTCGACACGGTATTTACGTTCGCCGACCGCGACCTGGTGCTGCTGCATCCCGATATCGTCAACCAGATAAAGCCGTTCACGTTGCGGCCGAGTGATGGCCCGCGCGGTTACGAGGTGACCGAGGAGAAGAAGCCGCTCGTCGATGTCGTGGCGGCCGCCTTGGGATTGAAAAAACTGCGAGTGGTGGAAACGGGCGGAAATGCGTACATGCGGGAGCGCACGCAGTGGGACAGCGGCGCCAATCTGGTGTGCGCTTCACCCGGAGTTGTCTTCGCCTATGACCGCAATACGTACACCAACTCGCTGGTGAGCAAGCAAGGTGTCGAGGTGGTGCCCATCGTCGGCGCCGAGCTGGGTCGCGGCCGCGGCGGTGGGCACTGTATGACCTGCCCGATCATTCGCGATGCGGTGGACTACTAGTCCATTCGCGTGATACCGCCAAGAGGCGTGCACTGACAGCGCGGATCCGGTGCGCCTGCGCACAATCGGGTCATGGTCCAAATGCTGGAGCGCAACTCATGAGGCACCTTCACGACTCGACCTCGCATGCCGTGCTGACGGCATTGGCCGACGGCGCCGCGAGACTTGTGCAACCACGTACGGGGACGAACATGAAGACCTCTGGTATCGCACGCCTGGTGACCATGGCCGCGCTCGTGGTGGGGGCGGGCTATCTACTGAACTCGCGGCGGCGACGCAGCGTGACGATCGAAAATCCACGGCAGGCCGCGCCGCAGCCCGGCCCCCGCGTCGAGGAAACGAGCGAAACGCGCGGTGACCTGTCGTCGACCATGAAGAGATTCGCCGACAAGGTGAAAACCGTGCTGCGCGGCGAAATCGAACAGGACAAGGTCCTGCTCCGCCAGGTGCGCGAGGTCGTGCAACGCACGCTGGGCAAAACGCCCGGTGTCGGGATCACGATGAACGAGGGCAAGGCGCTGCTGCATGGAAACATCACGCAGGAGCAGCACGAGCCGCTGGTGCGCGCCGTGGAATCCACGCCGGGCGTGCGCAATGTGTCGGACCTGCTGGTCGAACGGGCCGACGACGATCCTTCGATGAGCGCGACGTCGCATCTTTCGCAGGCGGGCAGCTGGAAGAAGGTGGACCTGCGGCAGGAGCATTGGTCACCGGCGACACGTCTGCTGACGGGGTTCATCGGCGCCGTGCTGATTCGCGGCGTGGCCCGCGGCTCCCTGCTCGGTGTGGTGGGCGGCGTGCTGGGCAGCGCGTTGCTGTTTCGCACCGCGACCAACCGGCCGATCGTGCGTAACGGGCTCGCCCGCCGCATGATCGACGTTCACGAGACCATCGACATCGACGCGCCTATCGAGCGTGTATTTGGATTGTTCGAGGCGCAGGAAAACTATCCGAGTTTCATGCGCAACGTGCGCGAGGTGCGCCGCGACGCGGGCGGACGCACGCATTGGGTCATGAACGGGCCGGGCGGATACAAGATGGAATTCGATTCCACGACGACCGTGCACAAGGCCAACGAGATGCTGGGATGGCGTTCGGTGCCCGGATCGCGCATCGATCATTCGGGCGTGGTGCGCTTCGAACCGCTCGAGGGAAACGGCACACGCGTCGACGTGAACATGAGTTACTCGCCCCCGGCGGGAGCCGTGGGTCACGCCATCGCAAAAGCCTTCAGCGCGGACGCGCATTCAGAGCTGCGCGAGGATCTCGCGCGGATCAAGAGCATTGCGGAGCGTTGGGACTCGTGGAAAGCGACCGTCGAGAATGGCGGCGCGCGGCGAACGAACTGAATCGAATGGTGCCCGGGAGAGGACTCGAACCTCCACGATGTTACTCGCTAGTACCTGAAACTAGTGCGTCTACCAATTCCGCCACCCGGGCAGGGTTGCGAAGAGCGGCGCAATTTACGGACCGGGCCCCGGGCTGTCAATTCTTGGGGGGTTCCTGGGTGTCAAACAGCCAGCCGCGCTTCGGATCCTTGCAAATGGTCACTTTTGAGTCGCCGGAGAGGCCCTTGGCGTGGTTCTGCACGCGGACCTGGTGGCAGGGGCGGCCATCCGAGCCATTGAACGAGATGAGCAGCGTCAACTTGCCGTGATTGCCTGTTTTCGGGTTTTCCCAGCTGCGTGAATTGCCGGCTTCGCCGGCCACGACCGCTTCCGCCGCATCGCGCAGCAACTGCTTGTCCTCGTCGTTGTACTGACTGATCGGAGTCTGGGCGAGCCAGCCCATCTGGCCACCGCGTTGGCGGGACAGCGCGGGGAGGGTCAGCGCGATGATGAGCGCCAGGCAGGCCATCGATTGCAAACCGCGACTGATTGTCATGGCGCTCCTCGAGGTAGCGAGAGCCATTGAACGTTGCGCGATCGGAAAGGCCAATGGGCCCTTGTGCCGATACCCGTGGGCGGACCCGCGCAGAACCATGCCGCGATGCGATTCACCTTCGAGAGCCTGGCGGTCATCGTTGTGTTGCTGGCCGCGATGCTCGCCGCGCAGGCATGGGGCAGGCGGCTCGGTGAAAAGCATCGCTTGTTGGCGGGACGAGATGAAAAGCATCCCTTCGGCGCCACCGAAGGCGCAGTGTTCGCGGTGCTCGGCCTGTTCCTCGCGTTTGCGTTTTCGGGCGCCGGCACGCGATTCGACGCCCGCCGCGATCTCATCATCCAGGAGACCAATGCCATCGGCACCGCGTGGCTGCGTATCGATCTGCTGCCGGCGGATGCGCAGCCCGAAATTCGCGCGCTGTTTCGCGCCTACCTGGATGCACGTCTCGACGCCTATCGGCTGATCGCGGAGGAGAAGTCGCATCAGCCCGCGCGCGATCGTTATACCGCCCTGCAGCAGCGCATCTGGAGCGCGAGCATCCGCGCCGCGCGCGCCAGCGGAGAGACGCCGCCCGCGATGTTGCTGTTGCCGGCGCTCAACGAGATGTTCGACATCACGACGACGCGGCTCGCGTCGACGCGTATCCATCCACCGGCCGCCGTGTACGCGACCATTGCCTTTCTCGCCGTGGTGGGCTCGGCGTTCGTGGGCTACGACGCGGCCGGCAGCAACGTGCGCAGTGCCTTGCACTCGCTGGCGTTCTCGATCGTGCTGGTCATCGTGTTGTACGTGATCGTGGATCTCGAATTCCCGCGACTCGGGTTGATCCGCGTCGAGGACATGGATCAGTTTCTGATCGAGCTTCGCAGGTCGATGGACTAGTCACGTCTACTTGAGGCTGAGCTCGATGCGCACCTTGCCGTCCACCGGCGGTTTCGCTTCCGGCGCGACCAGGAACACCCGCTGCGGGTCGACTTCGCCGCCGCCGAGCAAGGCATCCTGGATGGCCCGTGCACGCGCCTGCCCGAGTTCCTCGAGCGCTTCGGGCGGCACGGCAAGTTTCTCGCGCAGCGCCTGTTCGAGCTCGCCGATCGCGGTGGCGAGCATCTGCGGGTCGCGTTTCTTCTTGCGTGTTTCGAGCACGGCGGGAACGCTGCCGGGCAGCGCGGCTTTCTCGCCGGCCTCGGATCTGAACTGCGCGACGAGCTGCTCGAAACGCTCCCCGGGGTCGGCGCTCTGGCCGTCCTGCGCGCCGTCGGTGCCGCGCTTCTTCTTGCCTTCGTCCTGCGCGGCGAGTTTCTGATCGACCGCCTGCGTCGCGAGCGCGGCGCCATCGACTTCGGTGGAATACACGGCCGGCACGTCGAGCTGCAGTCCCGGCCGCTCCTTCATCGCCTTCACCAATCCGGCGAGCTTCTGTTTGCCGGCATCGTCGAGCGTCGATGAGCCGGGCGCGAACACCACGAGGTTCATCTCCTCGTCGCCGCCAAACAGGCTCCCCAGCAATTTGAACGGCGAGGTCGCGATCTTGGTCAGCAAACCCACGAACGCTTTCCAGATGATGGGCCCCATCTTGAACTGCGGATCGTCGAGGCTGCCGCTGACGGGCAATCCGAGATCGATGACGCCGTTGCTGTCCTTGAGCAATGCCACCGCGAGCTTGAGCGGCAGCTTCACGGCGTCGGGACTGTCCACTTTTTCGCCCAGCTGGAGTTGATCGATGACGAAGCGTTGCTTCGCGTCGAGCTTGCGGTTCTCGACGTGATACTCCAGATCG
The DNA here is from genome assembly GCA_036677145.1 of Alcaligenaceae bacterium. Classification (GTDB taxonomy): domain Bacteria; phylum Pseudomonadota; class Gammaproteobacteria; order Steroidobacterales; family Steroidobacteraceae; genus CADEED01. Next base: position 12,762 of record JAKFFF010000041.1, on the reverse strand, counting down.
ACCGACAGCTTTCCCTTCTCGATGCGGTAGCCCGCGAACCGCCCGGAGTAGGGCGTGACGGAGGTCATCTCCACGCCCTTGAAGTTGACCTTGAGATCCGTGAACAGGCTCGCCGACAGCAGGTTGACCTCGCCTTCGATGTTGGCCGGGGCATACCGGTCGATCTTGCCTTCGAGCTTGAGTTTGGCGCGCGACGCCGGGTCGGATGACAGCCCGGAGATGTTGCCGTTGAGCTGCTGGATGCTCACCGCGTAGTTAGGCTGGATCCAGAAGTCGGAGAAATTGCCGGAGCCGTTGCGGATGTCGATCTTGCCGATGCTCATCGCGAGCGGCTCGGGATTCTCCACCGGCGCTTCCTGGCCGGGTCCTTTGACCGTCTGCACCGGGCCGGGCGCGCTGGCGGGAGCGGCGAGGATCTTGCTGATGTTGGTCGTCTGATCCGGCGCGATGAGAAAGCGGATGTACGGTGTCTGCGCGCGGATGTTGGCGATGCGCAGGCTGCCGGGCGCGGGCGCCGAGCGGTAGTCGACGCCGCTGAGCTCGAGGCGCTGCCATTTCATGAAGTCCTGGCGCAGCGCGCTGTCGATCGCGTGCAGCTTCGCGATCTGCGTGTCGCCGGTGATCTTGAGTTCGCCGTTTTCCGGGCGATCGACGTCGAGTTTCGCGGACACCGCGCCGTCGAGCAGCGTCATCTGCGAATAGGTGGCGATGTATGGCTGGAATTGCGCGAGGCCGAGATTCTCGAGACTCACCTTGCCACGAAAGCTCGCGCGCTCGGGCAATGCCTGCCCGGAGAGCAGAAGATTGCCGCCGTTCGCGAAACCGACCGACGCATCGACGTCGTAGAGCTGGTTGGGCTGGTTGGTGAATCCCTTCACGTGCAGCGCAACCGGATTCAGCTCGAAGGCCGCGGTGGGTTTCACGAAGCGGTCTTCGAGCGCGACTTTGAATTGCTCGATCGCGATGTCGGGCGCGCTCACGTGCCAGTCCGGCTGCGCCTCGGCGGCGGGCGCGGGCGAGGGCACTGCGCTCTGCGCGGGCGCGGCCTCTGCAGTCTCCGTGAGTTCGAGCAGATTCACGCGGCCATCGGATTCGCGCCAGGCGCGCACCTCGCCGCCCACGAGTTTCACCGGGCCCAGTTCGACGCGCGAGCCGGCCAGATCGAAGCGGGACTTGCCGATGGTCAGGTCCGTGAGCCGCACGTAGTCGCTTTCCCCATCCGCGGCATTACGTGGCGCGACGCCGAGGCCGTTTACCGCGACGTTCGCGATGTCGACCAGCAACTTCACGCCGTCGTCGGTGGCCGCGAAGTCGTAATCGCCGTCGAGCGCCAGCTTGCCGCTGGTGATCTTGAACGCCAGCGAATCACGCAGGTACGACCAAAGTGTCTGCGTTGGAATGTCGACCAGCGTGAAATGACCCTTGGCGGCGAACGGCGAAAGGTCGAAGTTGCCATTCCAGGTGAGTTTTCCGCCGTCGACCGATTCGGCGTCGAGCGCGTAGGAATTCCCGGCCTTGCCGACCGTGCTGAATTCACGCAAGGCGAACGTGACTGGTTGCAGCGTCGCGTGGAATCGCGTGGGGCGGGTGCGATCCTCGAAGTCGACCTTGCCGCGGATGACGCGCAGCAGATCGACGAACAGCCGCGCGGGCTTCTCGTCCGGGTCCTGCGGCTTCTCGGGCGACTCCTCGAAGGGCTTGGCAAGATCGGCGAAGTTGAGCGTGCCATCGGGACGAATGACCGCATTGCCGAACGGCTGATCGAGCTCGATGAGCGACAGGCTCGCGCCGCGCCGCCAGATGCTCGACACCTCGAGGTTGAGCACGAGCCGCTGAAAGCCGAGCAGTGGCTTCTTGTCCGCGTCGGGGAACGAGAAATCGTTAACCTCGAGTCTGAGTGTGAACGGATTGAAACGGATGTCGCCGACGGTGACCTCGCGCTGGTAGTTCTCCGCGGCGAAGTTCTGCAGCTGCGCGCGCACCACGCGCGGCGCCACGAAGAAGCCGGCGATTGCATAGAGTCCGACCAGCAGCGCGGCAATCGCCGCCAGCACGAGGATTTTTCGAACTCCCATTGTCATATTCATCGGGTCAAGTTCATCAGGGTGTTCGCGGGGGCGATGGCGCCGCAATGTAGCAGCGAACGACGGCGACGTCGCCCGCGAGGGTTGGGCTATAAGGCCAAGGTCCGATGGAGGGCAACGCGGCGCCCCTTTAGACCAATGCCTTCCAGCCCGAACCGTGTTGCGAGGCAGACCATGTCAACTCACGCCCCCATTCCGGTGCCCGTTACCGCCGACAATTTCGTCCGCGCGGAGAGTGATCTGTATTTCAGCAGCGTCGTGAAGAAGAACGGCTTCGGTCGCTTCGAATTCAACCGCGAGCTCACGCCGATCGACGACCAGACGGTCATCCGGATGAATCGCGATACTTTGTACGGTGGCGCGGTGTTCGATCTGGACGCGGGCAACGTTGTCATCACGCTGCCCGATCCCGGCAAGAGGTTTCTCTCCATGCAGGTGATCGACGAAGACCAGTACACCGAGATGGTGACCTATGGCGCGGGCCGGCACGTGTTGTCGCGTCCGAACTTCGACACGCGCTACGTATTGTGCGCGCTGCGCATACTGGTCGATCCGCGCGACCCGCAGGACCTGAAGAAGGTGCACGCGCTGCAGGATGCCGTGCACGTTCAGCAGGATTACCAGCACATCGGAAAGTTCGAGGCTCCCCCGTGGGATCCGGCGAGCCAGAAGGTGGTGCGCGAGGCACTGCTCACGCTCGGCAAATCACTGCCGGATTCGGGTGGCATGTTCGGCGCGAAGGAAGAGGTTTCGCCGGTGCGCAGGCTCATCGGCGCGGCCATGGCCTGGGGCGGGAACCCGGAGAAGGAAGCCATGTACCTCAACTTCACGCCGCCGCGCAATGACGGGCGGACTATCTACCGGCTGCGGGTGAGCGAAGTGCCGGTCGACGGGTTCTGGTCGATCAGCGTCTACAATGCGCAGGGACTTTTCGAGAAGAACGAGCACGACGCCTACACCGTCAACAATCTGACCGCGGTCAAGGACAAGGATGGCGCGGTGACGGTGCAGTTCGGTGGATTCGATGGCAGGACTCCGAACTGCCTGCCCATCGTCAATGGCTGGAACTACATCGTGCGGCTGTATCGTCCGCGGCGGGAAATACTCGAAGGAAGGTGGACCTTCCCCCACGCGCAACCCGTGCAGTAGCTCAGGGCGGCGATTGCGGCGGCGCCGCGTTCTCCCGGCGGCGGATGAAACGGCGCGCGAGCCGCACCGCGACCCAGCAGAACAATGCGACCAACGCGACAGCGAGGACTGGCACGACGAGCGCCAGCACCGTGACCGTTCCGGCCGCGAACATTTCGAAAGTGGAGAGCACCGGGTTTCCGAGGCCCCCGGTGAAGGCGGTGGATTTCGCGCGCAACATCGATGTCGCGCCTTGCGTGATCGCGGCGACTCCGCCGCCGGCGATGATGGCGGTGCTCCATTTGATCAGCGGCGGCAGATCGGTGATCACCGCGGCCGACACGATGGTGCCCGCCGTGAGCGCAAGCGGCGTGGTGATCGAGTCCAACACGTTGTCGACCGCGGGAACGTAGTACGCGAGCACTTCGACCACGGCGGCGACACCCAGCATGATCATCGCGGCGGGTGTTCCCAGCCACGCGAAGCCTTCGGAAAGATTCAGGTGCCCGGTGTACGCCGCGACGCTTGCGATGGCGAGCGGCAGGAATACGCGGAAGCCCACCGCGGCGGCGAGACCAATACCGAGGGCGATCGAAAGCGCTGTGTCGATTCCGGACATGTCGAGAGCGTAACGCACGATGCGTCGCGTCATGAGGCTTTAGTCCGATGGCAGGCAAGGACTCACTGCCTAAGCTCGATGCAGGCGGTGGTGATCGGGACGCGCAGTGAAAACGAGGATCTTGATCGCGCTCTGCGCGACCGGCGCGAGTCCATGCGCATTCGCGCAGGAAAGCGCCGACACGCTGGCAAAACAGTTGTCGAATCCCGTCGCGTCGCTGATCAGCGTCCCGCTGCAACTCAACTACGACGCGGGCTACGGCGAGCAGGATGGATATCGCATCACGCTCAATGTTCAACCTGTCATTCCGACGTCGCTCAACGAGAAATGGAATCTCATCACCCGCGTCATCGTGCCGGTGCTGTACCAGGACGACGTGATCGCCGGATCGAGTCAGTCGGGACTCGGCGACACGACGCCGACTTTCTTCTTTTCACCGCAGCCCGCGCCCGGCGGCGTGATCTGGGGAGCCGGCCCGGTGTTCCTCCTGCCGACCGCCACCGATGAGTTGTTAGGCGCGAAGAAGTGGGGCGCGGGCCCGAGCGTCCTGATCCTGAAGCAGACCGAGTCGGGGTGGACATCCGGCGCCCTCGTCAATCACATCGAATCGTTTGCCGGTGCGGGCGATCGCGCCGACATCAGCAATACTTTCCTGCAGCCCTTCGTCGCGAAGCAGTTCAAGGGCGGGCGCACCTTCACGGTCAACAGTGAGTCGACCTACGACTGGGAGAACGAGCAGTGGACCGTGCCCATCAACCTCATGTACTCGAAGGTCACGAAGATCGGCGGACAGATGATCAGTTTCGCCGGGGGCGGGCGCTGGTATGCGGACAAACCCGAAGGCGGCCCCGATTGGGGCGCGCGCTTCGTCGTCACATTCCTGTTTCCGGAACACTGAGGGGCTGCGTGTCAGCCAAGACCTCAGGCTGGTGCGCCCTAGGTCCAACGCCCGATAGGCGCGGGCCATTCGCGGCTTTCTACTTCCTGCCCCGCAAGGAGTCTTCCATTCTCAAGGAGCAGAGCCATGGCCAAATCCAGCAAGCCGAACATCCTCATCATCTGGGGCGATGACATCGGCTGGTTCAATGTCAGCGCGTACAACCATGGCCTCATGGGATATCGCACGCCGAACATCGACCGCATCGCGAAGGAAGGCGCGATGTTCACCGACTGGTACGGTCAGCAGAGCTGCACGGCAGGCCGCGCGGCCTTCATCACGGGACAGTCGCCGATCCGCACCGGCCTCACGAAAGTGGGATTGCCTGGCGCCGATCTCGGACTGCAACCCGATGATCCGACCATCGCCGACGTGTTGAAGCCGCTGGGCTACGTGTGCGGGCAATTCGGCAAGAACCACCTGGGTGACCGCGACGAATTCCTCCCGACCGTGCATGGCTTCGATGAATTCTTCGGCAATCTCTACCACCTGAACGCGGAGGAAGAGCCGGAGAACCCTGACTATCCGAAGGGCGCGGAATTCCGCAAGAAGTTCGGACCGCGCGGCGTGCTCCACTGCCACGCGAAAGCCGACGGCACCCAGGAGATCAAGGACACCGGCCCGCTCACGAAAAAGCGCATGGAGACGGTCGACGAGGAATTCCTCGACGCGAGCGTCAAGTTCATGGAGAAGGCGGTGAAGGACGACAAACCGTTCTTCTGCTGGTGGAACTCCACGCGCATGCACATCTGGACGCACCTGAAGAAGGAGTCCGAGGGGAAAACCGGCCTCGGCGTCTATCCCGATGGCATGGTCGAACACGACGGACACGTCGGCAAACTACTCGACAAGCTCGACGAGCTGGGCATCACCGACAACACCATCGTGATGTATTCCACGGACAATGGCGCCGAGGTCATGAGCTGGCCCGACGGCGGCTCGACGCCGTTCCGCGGCGAGAAGGACACCAACTTCGAAGGCGGCTGGCGCGTGCCCTGCGCGATCCGCTGGCCGGGGGTCATCAAGCCGGGCACGGTGTCGAACGAAATGTTCTCGCACCAGGACATGTTGCCCACGCTGGCCGCGGTCGCGGGTGATGCGGACATCGTCAACAAGCTCAAGAAGGGCTACAAATCCGGAAACAAGAACTTCAAGGTACACATCGACGGCTACAACCTGCTGCCCTTCATCAAGGGCGAGGTGAAGGAAAACCCGCGCCGCGGCTTCCTCTACTGGAGTGACGATGGCGACTTGATGGCGCTGCGCGTCGATCAATGGAAGGTCGTGTTCATGGAGCAACGCGGGCACGGTCTCGACGTGTGGAAGGAACCGATGGTTTCACTGCGCGCGCCGGACCTCTACAACCTGCGCAGTGATCCGTTCGAGCGCGGCAAGGAAGACGGCAACATGTTCTGGGCGAAGTGGATGGCGGATCGCGCCTTCCTGCTGGTGCCCGCGCAGGCCATCGTGGGCGAATTCCTGAAGACCTTCGCGGAGTTTCCGCCACGGCAGCGGCCCGCGAGTTTCAGCATCGACCAGGCGCTGGAAAACGCCCGCAAGGCGCAGGACAACATGGCGAAGGCCGGCGGACAGGCCGCGTAGCGCGTAGCCAGTCTATTCCGCGCGGGGACCGGGACCGGCCCGGCCCCGCGCGGATGCCCGATCGCACGATGGTCCGGGCGCGATTCTGCGTAGAATCGCGCAATTCCAAACGGACCTCACTCCTTGCACCGAAACAAACACAACAAACGTCAGGGCGGTTCACGCCACGAGTCGCGCGCACCCGCGCCGGCTCACACCTCCACATTCGGACGCACCGCCGAAGGCGTGGTCAGCGCCAATCGCGCCGGATTCGGCTTCGTGCGCGTGGAGGGACAGGAAGACGCAGTGTTCCTGCCACCGCACCAGATGGCGGGCGTGATGCACGGCGATCGCGTACGCGTCTCGGTCGAGCGCGGCCGCGACGGACGTTACTCGGGCAAGCTCGAAAAGGTCATCGAACACTCGACGAAGGCGTTCGTCGGCACGCTGGAGGTTCACGGGCGTAATGCGTTCGTGACGGCTGCCGACCGGCGCGTCGGCATGCGTTGCATGGTGGCGCCGGGAGATCTCAACGGCGCGCATCATGGCGACTGGGTCATCGCCGCGATCACGCGTTACGCCGGACAAGGCTCGACGCCGCAGGCGCGTGTCACCAAACGTCTCGATCCCGAGAAACCGGTCGACCTTGCGACCGAGGCGGCCATCGCGCGCTACGACCTGCCCGGTGACTTTTCGCCGGAGGCCGTGCGCGAGGCCGAGTCTTACGGCAATGCCGTGGATCCGGCGGTCGCGGCGCAACGTCTCGACATCCGCGATCTGCCGCTGGTCACGATCGACGGCGACGACGCCAAGGATTTCGACGACGCGGTGTATGCCGAGCCGCATGCGAAGGGCTTCCGGCTCATCGTCGCGATCGCCGATGTGAGTTACTACGTGCGGCGCGGCACCGCCCTCGACGCGAGCGCCAGGGAACGTGGGACCAGTGTGTATTTCCCGACACGCGTCATTCCGATGTTGCCGTTCGCGCTGTCGAACGTGTTGTGCTCATTGCAGCCGCACGTCGACCGGCTTTGTTTCGCGGCCGACATGATCATTTCCAAGACCGGCGTGCTGATGGAAGCGCATTTCTATCCGGCGGTGATGCGTTCGGCCTTCCGGCTCACGTACACGAAGGCGTTCGCGGCGCTGTTCGAGGGTAATCCCGAAGCGCGCGCCGAACTCGGCAGCCTCACGGACAAACTACTGCCGCTGGTCGACGTGTACCGCGCGTTGCTCAAGGCGCGTCACAAGCGCGGCGCGCTCGAATTCGATGCCGCGGAGGCCGAGTTCGACATCGACCCGGCGGGCCGGATACAGCGCATATATATGTATGAGCGCAACGAGGCCCACAAGCTCATCGAAGAATGCATGATCCTCGCGAACGTGGCCGTGGCGCGCGAACTGGAGACGAAGGGGGTCGGCACGTTGTACCGCGTGCACGGCAAACCCGAAGAGAAAAAGATCAACGTGCTGCTCGAGACGTTGAACTCGCTCGGCGTCGCCGCCGAACTCCCGGAGGACGTGCAGCCCAGGGATTTCCGTGCGATCACCGATCGCTTCCCCAACGACGAGCAGCGGCCATTCCTCGAGTCGCTGGTCGTGCGTTCCATGCAGCAGGCGGTCTATCAGCCGCAGAACATCGGGCACTTCGGCCTGGCGCTGGGGCACTACGCGCACTTCACGTCGCCGATCCGCCGTTACCCGGATCTCGTCGTCCACCGCACGTTGCGTGCGATGCTCTCGGCATCGGATCCATATGGCCAGCGCTACGACGGCGGTCAACTCGCGACCGGCGGTGCGGAACTGACGCTGCTCGAGAAACGCGCCGACGAATCGGATCGATATGTGTCGGCCTGGCTCAAGTGCGTCTATCTACGCGATCGCATCGGCCAGACGTTCGAAGGCCTGATCACGACGGTGGTCGAGTTCGGCGCGTTCGTGCAGCTCACCGCGGTGGGCGTCGACGGGCTGCTGCACATCGACAACCTGCGCGACGATGAATACGTGATGGAGCCCGGCGGCCGCGCCTGGGTCGGGCGCACACACAAGCGCCGTCTCGGCATGGGCGCGCGCGTGCACGTGATCGTGACCAGCGTGAACCCGATCGAAGGCCTCGTGGATCTGACGCTCGTGGAAGTGGCGCACGATCCGGGCCCCCGGATGCAGAAGTCGCCGCACAAGTCGCCTAACAAGTCCGCACCGCGCAACGGGCAGCGCAAGAAGCGCGGCCGCGAGAGGTAGCCGGTGACCGAAAAGGTGTATGGCCTGCACGCGGTGCGGGCGCTGCTTACGCGCCATGCCGCGCGCGTCACCGGCGTGACCATTGTCGAAGGACGCTCCGAGCCGCGCGTCGCCGAACTGCAGGCACTGGCGCAGAAGGCCGGCAAGAAAGTGGCGCGCGCGTCGCCCGCGGCCTTCAAACAATTGTTCGGAGACGCCGTGCACCAGGGCGTGTACGTGGACGTGCAGCCGTTGCCGCCATGGCAGGAAGAAGAACTGGTCGCGGCCATTACCGCGAAGCTGGAAGCCAAGGAACCGCCGCTCGTGCTGGTGCTCGACGGGTTGCAGGATCCGCACAACCTCGGCGCCTGTCTGCGCACCGCGGATGCCTGTGGTGCGCTTGCCGTCGTGATTCCGAAGGACCGCGCGGTGCAGCTGAATGCGACCGTGCGCAAAGTCGCGGCGGGCGCCGCCGAAACCACGCCATTGGCTGTGGTGACGAATCTCGCCCGCACTTTGCGCCTGCTGAAGGAGGCGGGACTGTGGATCGTGGGCGCGGATGCGGAGGCGCCGAAGCTCGCGCATGAGTCGGATCTGAAAGGACCGATCGCGCTGGTGATGGGAGCGGAAGGATCGGGACTCCGGCAACTCACGCGCGAGACCTGCGATTTTCTGGTGAAGCTCCCGCAGGCCGGCAGCGTCGAAAGCCTCAATGTCTCGGTGGCGACCGGAATGTTGCTGTACGAAGCGGTCCGCCAGCGGCTCGTGGGCATTAAAGGCCCCCGGCAGAATCCGTAAGTGCTTGAATATTGAGGGGTAGGCGCCGTTTCCTGGCTTGCCATCGTGACCCGCGTTGAGTATTCTTCGCGCCCGTTTCAGACCCCTTGCCGCACCTCCAACCTCAGGCGGGCGGCTTTATCCACAAGGAGTATCCATGAGGCATTACGAAATCGTGTTCCTGGTCCATCCGGACCAGAGCGAACAAGTCCCCGCCATGATCGAGCGCTACCGCGGAATGATTTCCGCCGGTGGTGGCACGGTGCACCGTCTCGAAGACTGGGGCCGCCGTCAGCTCACGTTCCCGATCTCCAAGGTTCACAAGGCGCACTACGTGCTGCTGAACGTCGAGACGGACCAGAAGACTCTCGAAGAACTCACCGGTGCGTTCCGTTTCTCGGATGCCGTGCTGCGTCACCTCGTCGTCAACATGGACGAAGCCGTGACCGAGCCGTCGCCGATGGCGAAGGCCGCGCAGGAAGAGAAGGAAGGCGGACCGCGTGTACGCCGTGACGACGTCGGCTTTGGCGGCGACGACGATGACATGGGAGTAAACGCTTAATGAGAGACGAAAAACCGCGTCGCAGTGGCCCGGGTGGCGGTGGCAACCGCTCTTTCTCGCGCCGTCGCAAGTTCTGCCGTTTCACGGCGGAAGGCGTCAAGCAGATCGACTACAAGGATCTCGCCACGCTGAAGCAGTACATCACCGAAACCGGCAAGATCGTGCCGAGCCGCATCACGGGCACCAAGGCGTTCTATCAGCGCCAGCTTTCGTCCGCGATCAAGCGTGCGCGTTACCTCGCGCTGCTGCCTTACACCGACCAGCATTGAGATAACCATGGACGTCATTCTGCTTACCAAGGTGGCGAACCTTGGAAACATCGGCGACCGAGTGAAGGTGAAGTCCGGCTACGGCCGCAACTTCCTGCTGCCCAAGGGCAAGGCCACGCTCGCGACGCCCGACAACGTGAAGAAGTTCGAGGCGCGCCGCGCCGAGCTCGAGAAGATTGCGCGCGAGCAGTTCCAGGATGCGGAAAGCCGCGCTGCCGCGTTCAAGGAGTTCAAGCTGCAGATCACGGCGAAGGCCGGCACCGAAGGCAAACTGTTCGGTTCGATCGGCACGGCGGACATCGCGGAAGCGACCACCAAGGCTGGCCACAAGCTGGCGCGCGCGGAAGTGCGCCTGCCCACGGGTCCGCTGCGGACGGTCGGTGAGCACATGGTGGCCCTGCACCTGCATACGGACATCGATGTCCAGTTGCCGGTGGTCATCACTGCCGAAGAGTAAATCGCTCTCAAGGCGATGATTGCAAACGGCACCCCATCTTCGAGAGAAGTGGGGTGCCGTTTCTTTTTCGGCATCCCGTTCAAATAATTCTTTCCGTCGGACTGGCCAGAAGCGAGACTATTCCGGGCAGGGGAGCGATTCATGTCCAGCACACCAAAGTTTCGTCGCGAAAGCTCGGGCGCATCTGATCTGCGCGCGCCGCCGCATTCCATCGAATCCGAGCAGGCCGTGCTCGGCGGCCTCATGCTCGATCGGGCTGCCTGGGACAACGTCGGTGACGTCGTCACCGCGGAGGATTTCTTCCGTCCCGATCACCAGCTGATTTTCGAAAGCATCGCGGCGCTGGCGGCCGAGGCGCAGCCCTGCGACCCGGTGACCGTGTCGGAACACCTGCAGCGGCTCGGCAAGCTCAATGACGTGGGCGGGCTCGCGTATCTCGGTTCGCTTACGCGCGACACGCCGGGCGCCGCCAATGCGCGCGCGTATGGCGAGATCGTGAAAGAGCGCGCGCTGCTGCGTTCGCTCGTGACCGCGGGCGGCGAGATCGCGTCCTCGGTGTGGAGCGAGGAGGGCGAAACCGCGCGCGAACTCGTCGAGCAGGCCGAACGCAAGATTTTCGCGATCGCCGAAGGCAGCGCGCGCGGCAAGGGTTACGTGAGTGCCAAGCAGGCATTGCCGGCGCTGATCGACCAGATCGACGATCTCTACAACAATCCCAACAAGCCGCGCGGCTTGCCGACGGGGTTCATCGATTTCGATGCCAAGACTGGCGGACTGCGCGGCGGTGACCTCTTGATCATCGCGGGACGCCCGTCGATGGGTAAGTCCACGCTGGCCATCAACATGGCGGAACACGCGGCGCTGAAGGAAGGCATTCGCGCCTCGGTCGCGATCTTCTCGCTCGAAATGCCCGCCGAGCAGATCCTCACGCGCATGTTGTCGTCGGTCGGCAGCGTGCACCTGGGCAACATTCGCAGCGGCAAGTTGTCCGAAGACGACTGGCCACGTATCACCGGGGCCACCAAGCAGCTGCAGGACGCCAAGATTTTCATCGACGACACGCCGGCGCTCACACCGACGGAGTTGCGCGCGCGTTCGCGGCGCATCAAGCGCGAGCACGGGCTCGACCTGATCGTGGTGGACTATCTACAGCTCATGAGCGTGCCGGGCACGAAGGAGAATCGCGCGACCGAGATCTCGGAGATCTCGCGCGGATTGAAGGCGCTGGCGAAGGAGCTGAGCTGCCCGGTGATCGCGTTGTCGCAGCTGAATCGCGGCGTGGAACAGCGCGAGAACAAGAAACCGGTGATGTCGGACCTGCGTGAATCGGGCGCCATCGAGCAGGACGCGGACATGATCCTGCTCATCTACCGCGACGAGGTCTACAACAAGGAGACGCCGAAGAAGGGTGTCGCCGACATCGACCTCGCCAAACATCGTAACGGCGAAACCGGCGAGATCCGGCTCACGTTCCGCGGCGCCAACGCGCGCTTCGAAAACTACGCGGATCCGGCGTACGGCGAAGGAATCATGCGTTGATACGTCTGCTGCGCGCGCGGATCGACAGCGCCGCCCTGCGGCACAACCTCGGAACGATCCGCGCTTACGCGCCCGGCGCGAAAGTGATGGCGGTCGTCAAGGCCAATGCCTACGGCCACGGCCTCGTTTCCACGGCGCTGGCCCTGGCCGATGCCGACAGCTTCGCGGTGGCGCGTCTCGAAGAGGGCATCGCATTGCGCAGCGCCGGTGTCTCCGCGCCCATCGTGCTCCTCGAAGGGATCTTCAGCGCCGAGCAGCTCGCCGAGGCGGCGCATCACCGCTTCGAGCTGGTGGTCCACGACCCGCTGCAGATCAAACTACTGGAAGCGCATCGCGACGCGCGGCGTTTCATCGTCTGGATCAAGATGGACACGGGCATGAACCGGCTCGGGTTTCGTCCGGAGGCCTTCGCGTCCGCCCTCGCGCGGTTGCGCGCACTCTCGGTGCCGGCGCTGGAACTGCGCGTGATGACGCACCTGGCGCGCGCGGACGAACGGGCCGTCGACATGACGCGCGAGCAGGTTGGAGTGTTCGAACGAACCCTGCTGGCGTCAGATCTGACCGGGCCACGACGGTTACCGACCAGCAT
>JAKFFF010000040.1:0-56764 GCA_036677145.1 Alcaligenaceae bacterium | reverse complement strand
GGAGGCGAGGCGACAAAGGACAAGTGGCTTCAATACGTCGAGAGCTCATTGGGGCCTAACAATCGTCGGAGCGGACGCGTGAAAGATAAAGTGCCAAGGTTACAAGTCGGCGTGCGCGTCGCTCAGTTCAACCGTTAGACGGGCATGAGCAAAGCACATCGCGCGCTTCTTTCGCTCACCGTCATCGGAATCTCAGTGACGGCCCTCGGCGCGGACGGCAGTGTCTGCATCGCGCCCGTTCCAAATGCGACTGCCGGTACGAAGTCATTGGCAAACGCCACGGCAAGCGCGGTACCGTACGAGTTCAAGGTCACCCTGGGCGACTTGGAACCAATCACGACATCTCACTCGGAATCCCTATTCATTGGCGGCCTCGACACCTCGAAGAATCATCTTGTGGTAATTCGTCAGGGGGCAAAACGCATAGCTTCATTTCGGCTTGGGTTTCAGAACTACGGAAGCGAAAACCTTTGCCTTTGGTTCGGCCCTCTATATGAGTCGTGGTCACTTTGGCCAATGGCGCAGAGTCGGGGCAAGTGCACATGTGAGGTCAGCATGCCGTCTAACACTTCGCCGGAGCGGACGCGTGGAGAAAAAATGCCAGGTTCACGCAGCAGCGTGCGCGCCGCTCAGCTCAACCGTTAGGTGCTGGCAAACGTGTTCGCTTCACTCAAGGCGCAAATCTCCAAACTTCGGCGCCAAACGCTTGTGGTGTACTTTGCTGCGCGAGATCCGCGCATGCCGTTTCATGTTCGAGCGATTGCACTATTTGTTGCGGCATACGCGGTGAGTCCGATTGACCTCATTCCAGACTTCATTCCGGTAATTGGGTATCTCGATGATCTATTGCTTGTTCCTCTGGGCATTGCATTGGTGATCCGACTCACGCCCCCCGAGGTCTTGGAGTCCGCTCAGGCCGAAGCGCAGTTGGCCACGGACAGACCGATCAGCTACGTCGCTGCGGGGACTATTGCAGCCATCTGGGTACTCTTGCTCGTGGCGGCAATCAATTGGATTGGTTCGCTATTCAGCACCTGACAAATTGCTGGAGCGCACGCGTGCAAGATAAAGTGCCAAGCTCATTCGTCGACGCTCCTGCCGCTCAACTCAACCGTTGGACAGCAGTGCGACCTTCTGGCACGAAACAGCAATTCCCGGAGTCCACATGAAACCGATGCTTTCCTTAGTCTTGCTGATGCTTTTCAGCGGGTGTGTAGTTGCCCCTGATGGCGGCGGCGGCAAATCCAACGGTAAAGCCGGCGGTGACACCGCGGTGGTTTGCCACAAGGGAAAAAAGACACTCGAACTCCCTCGTAGTGCTGCCCAGGCGCACCTCAATCACGGAGACAAACTTGGGCCGTGCTGACCGAGCGCTCCGAAGCAGGTCGCACTGCGTTGCGGATGTCGCCTGACACCTCGCTGGAGCGGACGCGTGAGAGATGAAGCAACAAGCTCATGCGACGGAGTGCGCGCCGCTGAGTTCAACCGTCAGGCCACTATCCGAAGCACAGAGGAGATAACCAGATGCTGACAGGACGGTGCTTGTGTGGTGAGGTCCGATACGAATCGGCTGGCCCGGCTCTCTTTTCAGTCATCTGCCATTGCCGTGATTGTCAGCGCGCATCGGGAAGCGGAGGCGTGCCTGTCCTGGGAGTGCCGAAGTCTTCGTTCAGTTTCTCGGGGCCAGTAAAGCAGTCGCGCAGTAGGGGCGGCAGTGGCCAGAGTGCTGTCCGCAACTTCTGTTCCGAGTGTGGCAGCTTGCTTTTTGGAACGCCTGAGTCAGCTCCGGAAATGGTCACTATCTATGCGGGTAGCCTGGACGACGCAGCCGCATTCAGCCCGCGAGAAGCCCTGTTCATTGCGCACCGTCCGCCGTGGGCCAAACTCGCAGTACAGTTGGTGGAGCACACGGCACTTCCCAGTTCGCAATGAGCGGCGGCCCGAGCTTTGCGGCATTCGCCCCGGGAGAACAGTCATGTTCGATCACGTCGGTTTCGGAGTCACCAACCTTTCGGAGAGCAAGGAGTTCTTCCTCCGATCGCTTCAACCACTTGGCGTAACGGTGGCCATGGAAGGACCCTACGGCGTAGGGCTTGGAAGGAATGGCAAGCCTTCACTGTGGCTCTCCGAAACGAGGGAGACGCCTGCGCGCCTGCACATCGCCATCACAGCCAACTCGCGCTCGGAAGTGAATGCTTTCTACGAGGCAGGCATTGCCGCGGGAGGCAAGGACAACGGCCCGCCGGGGTTGCGGCCGCACTACCACCCGAACTACTACGGCGCGTTTGTCATTGGTCCGGACGGCCACAATGTCGAGGCCGTCTGTCACAAACCAGAGCCGTAGGGGCGCGGTGCGGCGACATCAAAGATTCGAGGCGGTTGTCGTGGAGTTCGCATGAGTCTCAGCAGCCTTGTCCCCATGCAGCCGGTCGCGAGCATCCCGCGCAGTGTGAGCTTCTACGAGAAACTGGGCTTCACAGTCGAGGATCGCAACGACCAGTGGGGATGGGCCAGGCTTCGCTGCGGCGACTGCCAGATCATGCTGGATCAGTCCATCAATCCTCACCCTGGAATTCCGCGAGTGGCCGTGCTGTACCTTTATCCGGGGGACGTCGCGGAGTTCCATCGCCGGGTGCAGGAAGCTGGACTACCAGTCCCCGACCTGGACGTAACCTTCTACGGCATGACCGAGTTTCGTATCGAAGATCCCGACGGTAACCGTCTGTGGATCGGGCAAGACAAGCGCAATCGATAGGCATCAGGCAGCGAGGGGAAAGTCATGTCCACCATTTCCGCATCCCGACAAGTCGTGGGCCTGCTGGGTTGGCTGCTGCTGACTTTCGCGGCGGCCGCAATCGGCGCGGTCGCGTCTGCACAAGCCGGCGTGTTTTACGAGCAGCTGGTTCGTCCGGATTGGGCGCCGCCGAGCTGGTTGTTCGCGCCGGTGTGGACGGTTCTCTACGTCCTGATGGGCGTTGCGGCATGGCTCGTCTGGCGAGTGCATGGCTTCAAGGAAGCCAGAGTCGCGCTCGTACTCTTCATCATCCAGCTCGGCGCCAACGCACTCTGGACCTGGCTGTTTTTCGTGTGGCAGCGCGGTGCGCTGGCGTTCGCGGAAGTCATACTGCTGTGGTGCCTCATCGCCGCCACGGCCGCGTCGTTTCGGCGCTTCAGCGCCGCTGCCGCCGCGCTGTTGCTTCCATATCTCGCGTGGGTGACGTTCGCTTCCGCGCTCACATTCGCCACCTGGCGGCTCAATCCGAACCTGCTGTGAGGCATGCCGCAATGCCGTCTGCTCTTTCGCACGGGGATTGAACCAACGGAAAGCTCTCCTGCATGTCACTTCGCCTCCATCACGTCTGCGTTTTTACCTCCGAGGGCGCACCAGCGGCCGAAGAGCTGCTGAATGCAGGACTGATCGAGGGCTCGCCGAGTACACACCCGGGTCAGGGCTCAGCGAACCGGCGATTCTTCTTCCAGAGCGGGTTTCTGGAACTGTTGTGGGTTCACGATGAACGCGAGGCACGGTCAGCGCTCACGGCACCCAGCAAGCTTTGGGATCGGTGGGCTGAGCGCGGCAGAGCTGCCAATCCGTTCGGCATATGTTTCTCATCAGCGGTCGGCGCGGATGCCGTGCTTCCGTTTCCTTCCTGGTCGTACCGGCCCGACTACCTGACCGACGACCGCTGCATTCTATTCGCCGATAACCTGCCTCTGGCCGAGCCCGAGGTCTTCGTGCTGAGCTGGCCCCAGGACCAGTCGTCACCCGAATCGGAGCCGGTGACACATCCGCTGGGCCTTTGTGAAATGCGATCCGTGTCAATTGGCCTGTCCGACCCGGCTTCCATCTCCGGCTCGCTGCGCGCAATCAGGGATGCCGGGCTGGTCAAGATTCACCACAGCACTTCCCCAGATCTTGTCATCGAGTTCAGTTCGCGAAAGCCAGTTCAATACGGGATTCCTTCGCTGGGGCTCGCCTTCGTCGGGCGCGCGAACATCCCCTGATTCGCCCGATTTCCGCCTAACTACTCCAGCCCACTGGCGCCCGCCGAGCTGGGCAATACACAAACGATGCACACGCTGAGAAAAACTCACGTGTCATCCGATTCCTACAGACGTATACCGTTTCGCATGACGTCGCCAAACACAGCCATTTACAGTTGCGTGATGTTTGCACAGCGATAGACATACGTCGCTTGCAATTGGTGCGTGCGAAAACAGTTAGACGGCACCGCGCGTGTGCATTGCTCGCGCCGAGATGAGCAACTGTCAAGGCTTTTGCGATCGCGGCAAAACATTTCATGTGAAGAATTGCTCGCGCATCGCAGTGTATTCATGCGGCGACAGTGGCAAATCTTAAATTCCTCACGCACAGTCAAACTACTCGAGTATCTGTTATGGTCCGCGCCCGTGATTGGTGCGGTTCATTGCGGAACGGAACTTGCATTGATGACTTGCGTTGATTCGATAGTCGATAACTGTCTTGCATGGAGGCGAAAATGATTCTCAAGAAAATGATCATCTGCACGATGCTGCTCACCGGCTCGCTGGCCGCGAACGCGGGCACCCATATCACCAACCTCGGCTCGCTCGAAGACGGCGATTTCGGCCTGGTCAGTGGCCTGTTCTCCAAGCCCCAGAGCTTCGAAGACATCATCAACTTCACGCTCACCAGTACTTCGAGCATCACGGGC
Source organism: Alcaligenaceae bacterium (assembly GCA_036677145.1). Classification (GTDB taxonomy): domain Bacteria; phylum Pseudomonadota; class Gammaproteobacteria; order Steroidobacterales; family Steroidobacteraceae; genus CADEED01. The sequence goes on along the minus strand of JAKFFF010000040.1, from coordinate 52,070 downwards.
TTCGTCACTCCGTTCCGTTTGGAGTCGGCCAACTGGAGTCTGTCGTCGTCGAGCGGCGTGCTCGATAGTGGGGCGCTCACGCTCGGCCGGTATTCATTCGCGGACCTGGCGCCGGGCAGCTACTCGATGTCGATCTTTGGCGACAGCCGTGCCTTCGGTTTCTATGCGGCTTCGTATCGCGTCGCAGTGGCCGCGGTCCCGGAGATGGAAACCTGGCTGATGTTGATGATTGGCGCGGGTCTCGTGGCATTCCAGCTGCACCGCAAGCAGAAGTCGCTGGGCCAGACCGTGCCCGATGGATCGCTGACCGCGACTTAACAACAGCCCAGAGCAACAGCTCAGAGCCGCTCAGCCGGCTCAACAAGAGGGGGTAGTTAGCAAAAATTTCCGTGCAGGGAAGGGATATGGTTTTCCGAAAGAAAAGTCACCGGTCGTCGGGCGTGAGCGCCGCGGACCCCTCTTCGGTGTTCGTCATCAAGTCGCTGCTGAATCCAGTGGTGGCGGTCCTGGTGCTGGCACTGTGCCTGGCATGGCGTGAGGAGCCGCTGCGGGGACCTTATTTCCTCATCGCCGTGCTGGGCTTCGCCGGCGCGGCGGAGCTGCTGGGTGTCGCGCAGGTGGGTGGCCGCGATGGATGGCGAGATGCACTGCAGCAGCTCGCCGATCTGACGCTGCGCTGGATCTTGTTCACCGCCTGCGTGTGGATGCTCATGGATATCTCCGCGCTCGGCGACCACTTCGACGATCGCGTCCTGCTCAGCTGGGGCCTGCTCACGCCGCTGGCCGCCTGGACGGCGCAGTGGGGCGCGCATCACGTGTTGCTGCGGCCCGCGCAGCCGCTGCGCAGGGCGGTGATCGTCGGGGTCACACCGCTCGGGGTGCGGCTCGAGAGCACGCTGCGCGATGACCGGTTGCTGCGAATCGAGGTGGCAGGCTACTTCGAGGACCGCGCCGCCTGCCGCGTCGCGCCACTGAAGCCGGGCCAATTGCTCGGCAAGTGTTCCGAGGTGGTCGACTACGTGCTGCGCAACGACATCAACGTCGTCTATCTCACGCTGCCCATGAACCACGACCCGCGGGTGCTGGCGCTGCTCGAAGGCCTGCGCGATTCCACGGTGTCCATCTACTTCGTGCCCGACCTGTTTTCCTTCAACCTCATCCAGGCGCGCTTCGATCTCATCAACGGCATCCCGCTGGTGGCGGTGCGCGAATCGCCGTTCTACGGCGTGCGTGCGCTGGCCAAGCGCCTCACGGACGTGCTGATCGCCGGCGCCGCGACGCTGATCCTGCTGCCGGTGCTCGCGTTCGTCGCGGCCGGGGTGCGGATCACATCGCCCGGTCCCGTCGTGTTCCGGCAGAAGCGTTACGGACTCGATGGCAAGGCGATCACGGTCTACAAGTTCCGCTCGATGACCGTCACCGAGGACGGCGATCGCAGTTACACGCAGGTCAGCCGGGGTGACGCGCGGGTCACGCCCTTCGGCGCCTTCATCCGCCGCACCTCGCTCGACGAACTGCCGCAACTGTTCAACGTGCTCGAAGGGAGCATGAGCATCGTCGGTCCGCGGCCGCACGCCGTGGCGGTCAACGAGCAATACCGCCGCCTCATTCCCGGATACATGGTCCGCCACAAGGTGAAGCCGGGCATCACCGGCTGGGCGCAGGTCAACGGGTATCGCGGCGGCGATGACCTGGGTTCGATGACCAAGCGCATCGAGTTCGATCTCGAGTACCTGCGCCATTGGTCGTTGTGGCTCGACATCATGATTCTGTTTCGCACCGCGATCATGGTGCTCACCGACAAACGTGCTTATTGAGGGGAACGACAGTGATCCACCAATTCAAGAATGCAACTCTGCGCCTGGCTTGCTGCCTGGTCCTCGTGCAGGCGCTGGCCGCCTGCGGATCGTCGAACAACGGCAAGGGATCGCAGGTCATTGCCACGGTCAATGGTGAGGAAATCACCGTGCTGCAGCTCAACCGCGTGCTCGAACGCGGCGGCGTCCGCGAGGTGACGCCGGAGGTGCGCAAACACGCCATCGAGTCCCTGACCTCCGAGGAATTGCTGGTGCAGGCCGCGCTCAAGGCCAAGATCGATCGCGATACGGCGTTCGTGCAGTCGCTCGAGAATGCGCGCCGGCAATTGCTGGCGCAGATCTTCGCCGAGCGCATGGTCTATCCGAAGTCCGTGGTGACCGCGAACGAAGTCTCCGACTACTACAACCGCGAGCCGCTGCTGTTCGCCAATCGCCGCAAGTTCCGCCTGACGACCTTTCGCGCGGCGAGCGCGGATCTCACACCGCCGGTGTCGGCGGCGCTGCAGCAGGTCAAGTCGGTCGACGACGTGCGCGGCATCCTGGATTCACGCGGCATCAAGTACGAAACGCAGCTCGCGAGCATCGCGCCCGAGCAATTGCCGGTGGAAGAGCTGCCGGCCTTCACCAAGGCCAGTGTCGGCGACCTGTTCATCAATCCCGGCAAGGATGGCAGCGTGTTGCTCATGTCGGTCACGGCCATCGAAGACGACGTGCCGCTCACGCTCGAGCGCGCGCGGCCGATGATCGAGGAATTCCTGCGCAACTCGCGCAATCGCGAGGCCACGGATGCGTACCTGTCGCGGGCACGCGCCAGCGCGGAGATCGTTTATACGTCTCCGGCCGACGCACCAGGCAAACCCACGCTGAGCGCCGATGCTTCGAGGGCCGCCGAATGAGTCGATTGTGGAAACACCTCGTTCTCCTGGCGCTCGGGCTCGCGGCGTGCGCGGGCGCGACGGCCGGCACGCGCGGCGGCGAGGACTATCTACTGGGCGCGGGCGATCTGATCAAGATCTCCACCTTTGGTTATCCCGATCTCGCGGCGGACGTGCGTATCAGCGAATCCGGCAACATCACCTTTCCGCTCATCGGACAGATCGCCGCCGAGGGGCTGTCCACGCGCCAGCTCGAGACGGTGATCACGCAGCGACTCCTGGAAGGTAATTTCATCAAGGACGCACAAGTGTCCGTGCTCATCGTCGAGTATCTGAGCCAGAAGGTCTCGGTGCTCGGACAGGTGGGCAAGCCCGGGCAGTATTTCCTCGACGGCACCACCCGGGTTCTCGATCTGCTCGCGAAAGCCGGCGGGGTCGCGGAAGAGTCCGGCGGCGACGAAGCGGTGCTTCTGCGGCGCGGCGGCACCAGCCAGACCATCGATCTCGACGCGCTGTTCCGCGGCGATTCCTCGCAGAACCCCGTGGTGGCCAACGGTGACACCATCAACGTGCTGCGCGCGCCGCGCTTCTACATCTACGGCGAAGTGCAGCGGCCGGGCGCGTATCGCCTGGAGCGCAACATGACCCTGTCGCGCGCCATCACCGCCGGCGGTGGTCTCACCGCGCGCGGCTCGGAACGCCGCGCCGTGGTCAAGCGGCGCGATGCGCAAGGACGCGAGCACAGCGCGTCGATCCGCGGCGCGGAAATCGTCAAGGAAGACGACGTGGTGTACGTCAAGGAGAGTCTGTTTTGACCTTCGCGCAACTGTTGCGGATCCTGCGCGCGCGGCGCGGTCTCGTGTTCGCGGTGCTGACGGTGTTCGTCGTGCTCGTCACGGTCGTGAGCCTGCTGCTGCCTGAAACCTACGTCGCGCGCGTGACCATGGTGGCGGAGATCAAGGACACCGATCCGGTCACGGGCAACGCGGTGCGGTCGCAGCAGCTCACCAGCTACCTCAATACGCAGGCCGACATCGTCTCGAGCCGCAGCGTCGCCCTCAAGGTGGTGGATCGCTACAAGCTCGCCGACAGCCGCGCGCTGCAGGCGGAGTTTCACGCGCGCACCAATGGCGGCGGGGAACTGCGCGAGTGGCTCGCGGACCGGCTGCTCGCCAACCTCGAGGTGGAACTGTCGCGCAACAGCAATGTGTTCCACATCGTCTACGCCGCGACCCAGGCCGGCGACGCGGCGCAGGTCGCCAATGCGATGGCCGAGGCGTACATCCAGACGACCATCGAACTGAAGCTCGACCCCGCCAAGCGCCAGTCGCGCTGGTTCGACGAGCAGTTGCTGAGCTTGCGCGAAAAACTGGAGGAGGCGCAGTCGCGGCTCGCGGAGTTCCAGCGCAAGAACGAGCTGGTCACCACCGACGGGCGCCTCGACGTGGAAACCGCACGACTCGCCGGCATCGCCACCGAGGCGCTCGCCGCGCAGACGGCCGCAGCCGATGCACAGACACGCCGCACGCAGATGAAGCTCGCGCTCGAGAAGGGGCGCACCGCCGAGTTGCCCGACATCCTCGGCAACAATCTGCTGCAGAGCATGAAGGCCGATCTCACGCGCGCGGAGAGCAAGCTCGCGCAGGTCTCGGAGCGTTACGGCTCCAGCCACCCTAACTACGTGGCGGCCGCCGCCGAGGTCAATTCCCTGCGCGACCGCCTGGCGCAGGAGCTCGGGACGGCGCGTGGCTCGATCGAACAGACCGCGCAGATCGCGGCGCAACGCGCCGCGGAGATGGAGGCATCGCTCGAGGAGCAGAAGCAACGCATCCTCGAACTGCGGCGCGTCAACGACGAGCGCGATGTATTGAGCCGTGAAGTCGAGAGCGCGCAGCGCGCCTACGAAGCCGCCACGCAGCGCGCCAGCGCGGTGCGGCTCGAGAGCCAGCTCGATCAGAGCTCGGTGGCCGTGCTGGTGCCCGCCACGCAGCCGCTGACTCCCGCACGCCCGCGCGTGATGCTCAACGCCATCGCGGCGCTGTTCTTCGGCGCGTTGTCCGGCATGGCGCTCGCCATCATGGTCGAGTGGCGCGACCGGCGCGTCCGCAATGGTTCGGATATCACTCTCGCCACGGGTGTCGTGTTGCTGGCGGAAGTGCCGCGCCCGCGCCGCCCGCCGCGCTCCTTCGGCAAGTCGATGCGAGCCCTGTTCGCGCTGCCGCCGCGCATTTCGCGCGCCTGACGATTCGCACAAGGAACACAACGCTGCATGGCCACTGTCATTCACAAGGAACAGAATCTCGACTGGGCGCCGGCGCGCGCCGGCATGCTCGGCGAGCTGTTGCGGCGCGCCGGCAGGCTCAACGATCAGCAGATCGAGTCGGTGCTGGCGCGGCAACGCGAACGCGGCATCCGTTTCGGAGAAGCGGCAATCGAGCTCGGACTGCTTCAGGAGGCCGAGGTGCGCCGCGCGCTGTCACAGCAGTTCGACTATTCCGTGGTCGAATATGGCTCGTCCAATCTCGACACTTCGCTGTTTGCCGCCTATGACCCGCTCAGCCCGTCGGCCGAGGCACTGCGCCAATTGCGCAGCGAGCTCAAGCTGCGCTGGTTCTCGGAGCAGCGGCGCTCGCTGACGGTGCTCGAAGCGCGCGGTGGCCGCCAGTCGGCGCAGCTCGCGGCGAACCTCGCGATTGCGTTCTCGCAGACCGGCGAGCGCACGCTGCTCATCGACACCAACCTGCGCACGCCGCTCCAGCGTGAATTGTTCGGTCTGGCCGATGACGAAGGTCTCACGCAGATTCTTGGCGGCCGCCTGTCGTTGTCGGATGGACTGACCGGCGTGCAGGGTTTCGCGCACCTGTCGTTGTTGTGCGCGGGCGCCGCGGTGCCCAACCCGCAGGAGTTGCTCGCCCGTTCGAGCTTCGCCGATCTCATGGAGGTCTTGCCGGTGAGCTTCGACGTGGTGATCGCCACGGCGCCGCCGCTGCTGGAATACGCCGATGCGCAGTTGATCGCCGCGCGCTGCGGCGGCTGCCTGCTGGTTACCGAACGCGACACCACCCGCCTGGCGGACATTGAAGCAGCCCAGGCACGCCTGGCCCCGACCGGCGCGAAGCTGGTCGGCGCAGTCATGCTCGGGGCGTGAGCGCGCATGCACGCGTCATCTCCTCCGGCATCGATGCCCGGTCCACGCTGGGGTAACGCCCGCTGGCGCTGGGTGCTGGTGTTCGCCGGATTGGCGTTGTTGTTCGTGCCTACCTACGTCGATATTTATCGCGTCTTCTGGAGTCTCGAGCGGGGCCCGCAGGGTCCCATCATCCTCGCCACCATCCTCTGGCTGGTGTGGCGGCAACGCGCCGCATTGCGCGAATGCACCGATGCGCCGGCGGCGCCCGGCATCGCGCTGGTCGTGGCCGGACTGCTGCTGTACGTGCCGGCGCGCTCGCAGTCTATCTACCTCCTCGAGGTGATCGCGCAGATCCCGATCCTGCTCGGCGGCGTGTGGCTCACGATGGGCCGCGAGGGCTTGCGCAGATTGTGGTTCCCGATCGCGCTCATCGTTTTCCTGGCGCCGATCCCCGGGTCGTTGCTGGACCAGGTGCTGTTGCCGCTCAAGGGCTGGGTCTCGGCGACCGTCGACACCACACTGCACCTGCTGGGTTATCCGATCGCGCGTGATGGCGTCGTGCTGACCATCGGCGCGTACAGCCTGCTGATCGCCGATGCGTGCTCGGGGCTCAATTCCATGGTGGCGTTGTCGGGCATCGGGCTGCTCTACGTGTATCTCGCGGGGCACACCAGCCGCGCGCACAACATCACGTTGCTGCTCAGCATCCTGCCGATCGCCTTCCTCGCCAACATCATCCGCGTGGCGTTGCTGGTGCTCATCACTTACTACCGCGGCGAGAGCAGCGGCAAGGCCTTCCACGACCATGCGGGTGTGCTCGAGGTCGCATTGGCGTTCGGTGGCTTCTTCGCATTCGACCACCTGCTCATGTTGCTCCATCGGGCAACGCGTGCGCCGCGGTCGTTCGTTCCCGCGAGGCACACGTCATGAGCGCCTCAACTCGCCCTCTGATGCTCGTGCTCGCGATGCTGCTGGCCGCGGCGGCCGCGTGGTATTTCACGCCGCGCGCGATGCCCGCGCATGGCGTCATGCCGCTTGCTGACGTGGTGCCGCGGCAATTCGCGGAATGGCGCGAGCTCGACGCGCCGGTCAACGCCATCGATCCGCGCGGGCAACGGCCCGGCGAAACCGATCCCGAAGCGCCGTATGACGACGTGCTCATGCGCAGCTACGTCAACGCAAGAGGCGACGTGGTGATGCTCGCGCTCGCCTATGGCCGACACCAGCGGCAGGAGGTCAAGATCCATCGGCCCGAGCTCTGCTACACATCGCAGGGCTACTCGATATTGCAGCAGTCGAGTGCGACGCTGGCGCTGTCCGCGCAACCCGCGGGGGCTGGTGCGGTTCAGGGCGCGCGCATGCTCGTGAGCGCGCCGGGCCGCAGCGAAGCGGTGAGTTACTGGATCCGCATCGGCAATCTCTACAGCACGAACGCGTGGAAGACGCGCGCGCACATCTTCACCGAGGGAATGCAGGGCAGGGTGGTCGACGGCATGCTGGTGCGCGTCTCGCAGATCGTGCCCGACGCGGGTGCGGCCGGCCCCGCGCGGTTTGAAGTGCAGGAACGATTTCTCGGCGATCTCGTGCACGCCATGCCGGCGGACGCGCGCCGGCTGCTGATCGGCGGGGACGCCACATGAAAGCGGCGTTCCTGAGTCACACAGCGATGGGCGGCGATTTCGTCGTGGGTTCGCATCACCTGGCGAAGTCGCTCGCGGCGCGCGGACACGAGGTGCTGCACGTGAGCGCGCCGGTGACGCCCGTGCACCTGCTGCGGCTGCGGGATGCATTCGTGCGCCGCCGCTTCGCGCGCTGGGCGCGCGGCGGTGGCGATTTCGCGGGCGTGCGTGACGTCGTGCCGTTCTCGCTGCTGCCCTGGGCGCTCGCGCGGCGCGGCCGGTCGCTGATGGCGATGCACGTCGCGACGCTGCTGGCGGCGCCGGCCGCGACGATCGGTTCACTGCGTCTTCACGATGCCGATTGCCTCATCGTCGATGAACCGCGGCTCGCGGGACTCATCGGGCCGGCGCCGAAGTTCCTCGCGTATCGCGCCACCGATCTTTACGCCCAGATGCGCGGCGATGAACGGATCCTCGATCTCGAGCGGGACATTTGCCGGCGCGCCGATGTGTTGATCGGCACCTCGGAAGGCGTGGCCGCGCATCTGCGCGCGCTCAGCGGCCGCCCGGTGCACGTGATCGGCAATGGCGTGGACTACGAACATTTCGCGGCCGCACGCCGCGGCGGGTTTGCTCCGGAACTGCCGGGCAATCGGGCGACGCGCGCCATCTACGTCGGCGCGTTCGACAGCCGCTTCAGTGCTTTGGCGCTGCGCGCCGCCGCGCTGGCGTTGCCGCGCATCCAGTTCCTGCTCGCGGGGCCGGGCAGCGAACGGGTCGCTGGCGCGTTGAGCCTGCCCAACATCCAGGCGCTTGGCGCCGTTGACTATCAACGCCTGCCGGCGCTACTCGGCGCCTGCGCGGTTGGTCTGCTGCCGTTCTCGCCGGATGCCGCCAATGCCGGCCGCAGTCCGATGAAATTGTACGAGTACGCGGCGGCGGGACTGTGCGTCGCGGCGACTTCGACATTGCGTCCGGGCGTGTCATCGCTGCCGACACTATCGATCGCCGGCGGCGACGATGCATTTCCGCAGGCCGTGGCGCAGGCGTTCGCGCATGCCACCGATGCGTCCTTGATTGAACGCGCGCGCGAGCGGGCGCGCGGCGAAGACTGGAATGCGAAGGCGGGCGAACTACTGCGCCTGTTGCAGCCGGCGGCGCGCGGCGACGAGCCCGTGTCCGCGAGTCTTGCGTCGCCCTGGGTGGCAGGCAGCACATGGAGCTGACCGCGTTCCTGCCATTTTTCCTGGTCCTGCTCGCCGTTGCGATGCGCAGCCCGTTGCACTGGCTGGCCGCCACCGGCTTCGCGTGTTTTCTGCAGGGCGCCTCGCCGTTCATCCTCACCGCCGGCGGGCGGCTCGCCGGCATGGCGCCTGCCTATCTACTGACCGCCGTGGGATTCATGCACTACCTGCGCGAGCGGATGCGTATCGGCGCGACCGACCCGGTGGCGGTGCGTGGCTGGACGGCGCCGCAATTGTGGCTGCTGGCGTTCACGGCGATCGGGCTGGTGGGCGCGGTGTTCCTGCCGCGCGTGTTCGCCGGCATCGCGCACGCCATGGGCAGCCGCGGCTCCATCAACGAGGCGGCGTTCACGCCGGTCTCGCCCTCGGGCACGAACATCATCCAGGCCTTCTACCTGGTGATGAACTTCATGTTGTTCTCGATCGCGAGCTACCTGGTGGCCACGCGCGAGCATGGGGTGCGCTGGGCGCTGAAAGGCGTGGCATACGGACTCGCGTTTGCCTGCGCGCTCGGACTGTACCAGTTGATCGCGTACTACACCGGCCTGCCGTGGCCCACCGAGATCATCAACTCGAATACCGGCGTCGGACAGTTTCCCGACCAGATGGCCGGCGGAATCAAGCGTATTTCCTCGACCTTCTGGGAACCTTCCTTGCTGGGTTACAACTTCGTCGGTTGCCTCGGGTTGTTCCTGCTGGGCGGCCGCTCGCCGGCGCTCGGTGTGTTCGCGCTGTGCGTGCTCATGTTGTCCACCTCGTCACTCGGCTATTTCGGGCTGGTGGCGCTGGTTGGCGTGTGGCTGCTGCTCGACAAACGCGTGGCCGGCGGCGTGAAGATGCGGATCGCGGCGGCCGTCGCGTTCACCTGCCTGGCGTTCATCGGCGTCGACTATCTACTGCTCGACTCGCGGGCGCTGCAGGACCTCGTGCTCAACAAGGCGGACAGCTCCTCGGGTGTCGGCCGCAGCACCGCGGACGCGCTGGCGCTGCAGACCTTCGTCGAAAGCGCCGGCCTGGGTGTCGGCGTGGGCAGCACGCGTGCTTCGAGCTTCCTGGCAACGTTGCTTGCCACCACCGGATTGCCTGGTGTGCTCGCGTTCTGCGCCTTCGCCGGCACGCTCGTGCTTGCCTGTTATCGCGCCGCGGATGCCGATTCGCGCCAGTTTTGTTTCGGACTCATCGGTTTTCTCATCGTCTGGTTCATCGCGATCCCCGACCTGGTGCAGGCCACGTTCTGGCTGATCGCGGGCGTGGCGTCGGGTCATCTGCGCCGCCAGGCGCGCGCGACTGCCGTCCAGCATCCCGGAGGGCTGCCATGCCCCGCGCACTGAGAATGCCGGGCGATCGCGACCTGTCGATCGACGTGGCGCGCGGAATTGCCATCACGCTGGTGGTGCTCGGACACAACCGTGCAATAAGCATCGCGTGGCCGGCGCTGATCGCGGCGCTTTTTCTGTTTCACGTGCCGCTGTTTTTCCTGCTGAGCGGCCGGGTGTTGCGGCCCGAGGGACCGCTGCGCGCCATGCCGCGGCTGGCCGGGCGGCTGCTGGCGCCGTTTCTGTTGGCCGCGCTTCTGGTCGGCGCCATCAAGTGCGTGACGCGTGGCGAATCGGTGGTTGGCACGTTGTCCGGAATCGCCTGGGCGACTGGCGACACGCTGCCGTGGTCGCATTTGTGGTTCCTGCCCGCGCTGTTCCTCGCGCTGCTCGTCACGCACGTGCTGGCGCTGGGCGTGAAGAACAACGCGGCGGGCTGGGCGGTGGCGGCATTGCTCGCCGCGGTTGCCGCGGCGCTGTTGCCGATGGCGGATCCCGTGGGCTGGCCGTGGAGCTTCGACCTCCTGCCGTTGTGCCTGTTGTTCGTGTGGTCGGGGCAGGCGTTGCGCACCAGTGCGGTTGCGCAACGCGCCGTCGAGATTCCCGCGGTGGCGGTGGCCGCCGCAATCGTATTCGCGCTGTCACTCGGCATGGCGCAGGCCGATCTCAACCTGCGTGTGTTCGCGCCATTCGCATGGGCTTTACTGGCGGCGCTGTCGGGCTGCGTGTTGACGCTCGCGCTGTCGCATTGGCTGAGCCGTTTCACGCTGGTGGCGCGTCCGCTCGCCCTGATCGGCCGGCACACGCTCGTCATCTTCATCCTGCACGTCTCGCTGCAGAAGGCGCTGCTGGTGGTCTACCTGGATGCTTCCTCCGGCGAGTCACTGTCGCAGTCGGGACTCGGAATTCTTGGCCTTGTATCCGCGGCGGTGACGATTGCGATCACGTTGCTGATCTCGATGCTCGCCGATTACCTGATGTCCCGGCACGCGGGACCGCGCGAAGGCGCGGCTCCTTCGGAGGCGCGATGAAATCGCTGTCCGGCCTGTTGTTGGCGTTGCTGCTGTGCGCGCAGGAAGCCGCGGCCTTCCAGTTCGGTGTCTGCGTTCACCTGGCGATGGCGCGCTCGGATGCGGCCACGGTGCTGCGGCTCGTGGAACAGGGCGGCTTCAACAGCATTCGCGACGACGCGTACTGGAGCGGTGTCGAGCGCAGCGAGGGTGTGCTGGAGTATCCGGCGCGGTACGCCGAGTCGAAGCGTGCGATGCAGGTGCTGGCGCAACAGGGCCAGAGCCCCATCGTGATCCTGGCGTATGGCAACAAGTTTCATGACGGCGGCGGCTTTCCAGTGACGCCGGCCGGAATCGCCGCGTATTCGCGTTATGCGGGATTCGTTACCAAGACGCTGCGTGGCTCGGTGCGGCAGTTCGAGGTGTGGAACGAGTGGAACAGCGGCTTCGGTTCCAAGCCCGCGGCGAAGAGCGGCTCGGCCGCCGACTACGTGCGCGTGCTCGCGCCGGCCGCGGCCGCGATCCGCGCCGCCAATCCGGACGCGCAGGTGATCGCCGGCGCGACCGCGGGCGTCGATCTCAAGTGGCTGCGCGAATTCATCGCCGCCGGCGGACTCGCGCACGCCGATGCCATTTCCGTGCACAGCTACACGCTGTTCCGCTACCGCGTGAATCCCGAAGGCGCGATCCTGAGTCTCGACCGGCTGCACGCGTTGCTGAAGGCGGCCGAGCCGACGCGCGACATTCCGGTTTACGTGACCGAGATGGGCTGGCCCACGAACCAGGGACGCCACGGCGTTTCCGAGCGCGAGTCCGCTAACTACCTGGTGCGGTTCATGCTGCTCGCGCGCTCGCGCCCGTGGATCGCTGGCGTGTGGTGGTACGACCTCATCGACGACGGGCCGTCGAATACCGACGCGCAGCACCGCTTCGGCCTGGTTCGCGCCAACCTCACACCCAAGCCCGCGCTCCTGGCCGCACGCACCGTCGCGCGGCTGGTGTCATCCAGCCACGTCGCGGCGTATCGCGTCGGCGCGCATGACTACCTGGCCACAGGCTCCGACGACTCGGGCGCGTGGGCGATGGCGTGGACGCTGGAGACCAATTTTCGAGGCTGGCAGGAAGGCGCGCCCGCGCTGCCGGAAGCGCCGCCGGAGTTGCAGCGACTCACCGCGCAGCTTCCTCCGGGCGGCGATCCCGTCCTGTTCCGCAAGTCGCAGGGGACCTGGCACGTGGACGATGCCTGGCGCCGCGACATCAATGCCCGCGGCGCGGGCGCCGAGGTGACACCGTGACACGCGTCGTTCTCAACGGGCGCTTTCTTGCGCAACCACATACCGGCGTGCAGCGCTACGCGCGCGAGACCGTGCTCGCGCTCGATGCGCTTCTTGCGCAACAGGGCACGGATCTGGAGCTGGTGCTGGCCGTGCCAGCCGGAGCCAACGACCTGGTGCTGCGTCATATCCAGGTGCGCAAACTACCCTGGCTTACCGGTCACGCGTGGGAACAGGTGACGCTGCCGCTGTTCGCGCGCGACGACCTGCTGGTGAATTTCAGTTACTCGGGGCCCGTGGTCAAACGCCACCAGGTGATCACCGTGCACGACGCCACCGTGCGCGCCATGCCGGAATGTTTCTCCGCGCGATACCGCTGGTGGCACGACGCGTTGCTCTGGCTGCTGCGCAACCGCGTGGCGAGCGTGATGACGGTGTCGGAGTTTTCAGCGGGCGAAATCCGCGCGCGGTATGGCGTTACGAATCGTGTGGTCGTGGGCCGGGAAGGCTGGAGCCACGCGCTGGCGCGTGGTGATGCCGCGGCAACCCTGGAGCGTTACGGCCTCAAAGCCGGCGAATACCTGCTGCTCGTCGGCAGTCTCAAGCCTAACAAGAACATCGAGGTCGTCGCGCGTGCGATGTCGAAGATTCGGGACTTGCCGTGGACCGTCGCGGTGGCCGGCGCCGCGGACGCGCGCATCTTCCGCGCCGCCGGTGCGGCTGATCCGCGCTTGAAATTTCTCGGCTTCGTGCCCGACGAACATCTCGGCGCGTTGTATGCCAACGCAGCGTGGTTCCTGTTTCCGTCGCTGTACGAAGGCTTCGGTCTGCCGGCGCTCGAGGCGATGGCCAACGGCTGCCCCGTCATCGCAGCCAACACCGCGGCCCTCCCGGAAGTGTGCGGCGACGGTGCGCTGTACTTCGATCCGCTGGATCCGGTGGCCTTGGCGGCGTTGCTGCGCGGGCCCGCGCGCGACGCGCGAATACGCGAGACCTTGCGCCGTAACGGCGTACGCCGGCTGACTCACTACACCTGGACGGCCAGTGCACAGTCCGTGCTGGGCGAGATTCGGGCGAGGGCAGGCCTGACAGGCGCGACGCCGGCCGAGTCGCCGCTGCGCGCGAGTGACGTCACATCATGAAAATCATCCACGCCACCGAATGCGCCGCGTCCGGCACGTTGAGTGTCATCGTGTCGCTCGCCCACGAGCTCGCGGCGGCGGGCGCGCGCCAGGTCATCGTGTACAGCGAACGGCCTGAAACACCGGCCAACCTCACCGCGCTGTTTCCGCCAGGCGTGGAGTTCGTGCGCATTCCGCCCGCGTCCGGCCTGCATGTGAAGTTCGCCGTCAACTTCCTGCGCGCGCTGGCGGGCACGGTCAGGAACTTCGAGCCTGACGTATTGCATCTGCATTCCTCGAAAGCGGGATTCATCGGCCGTTTCGCGCATCGCGCGATGCGCTGGCCGTGCCGCACGTTTTATTCGCCGCACGGACTTTCATTCCTCGATCCCGACCGGCGAGCCTGGAATGCCGTCTTCAAATCACTCGAGTACGTCGCGGCGCGCACCGGCGCGACGCCGGTCGGCTGCGGACGAGGCGAAGCGGATCTGCTGTCGCAACTGTCAGGCCGCGAGGCGCTGTTGCTCGAAAATCCCGTGGACGAGCGATTCTTCGACATCGAGAGCCGCGACACGGCGGTGCGCACCGTGGTCACGCTCGGCCGGTTGTCGCGGCAGAAGGCGCCGGAGATTTTCGCCGCCGTGGCCCGCAAGGTGCGCGAGCAGCGTCCGGACCTGCGCTTCGTGTGGATTGGCGACGGCGAGTCGAACTACCGGCCCGTGCTCGCGGCCGCGGGCTGCGAGACCACCGGCTGGCGCACGCGTGATCAGGTCGCCGGGCTCCTGTCGCAGGCGCATGTCTATCTACAGACTTCCCGCTGGGAAGGACTGCCGATTTCCGTTATCCAGGCGATGGCCGCGGGTGTGCCCTGTGTGGTCAACGATTGCGCCGGAAACCGGGACGCCGTGACGCACGGCTCGTCTGGCCTCGTCGGCGACTCGGCCGCCGCGCTCGCGCAACACGTCATCACGCTGGCCGACGATGCGGCGCTGCGCGCGCGAATGGGCGCCGCGGCCCGCGCCGAAGCGCGCCGCCGGTTTGGCAGCGCCGCGTTCCGCAGCCAGGTACACAAGCTCTACCGTCTCGAGGAAATCTCAGCCGCCGAGGAAGCATCGGCCCTCGGCTTCACGAACACATGAACAAAGTACTCGTCTGCCGCGCCGGCCTGTTGCCCTATTCGGAAACCTTCATCCGCGAACAATTACTTGCGTACTCGCGCTGGAATCCTGTGCTCGTGGGTACGCATCGCGTCGAGCCTGGTCTGCCCGTCGACGGGATCGAGCTGCGCCTGTTGCACAGCGCGACGCCGACCTTGCGCAGCCGGATCTACAAACGCGCGCTGCGTGAATTGCACGTGGCGGCGCCCGGCGCCACGCGCCGCCTGCGCGCGGAGAATGCCGCGCTGGTCCACGTGCACTTCGGCACCGATGCGGTCGACTACTGGCCGCTGCTGAAGCGGTTGAATCTGCCGGTGGTAGTCACGCTGCACGGCTTCGACATCAACGTCCACAAGCACGAATGGCAGCGGGACCGGACCTCGTTGGCGAACCGCCTTTATCCCGGCCGGCTGCTCGCCATGGCGCGGCAACGCGGCGTGCACTTCGTCGCCGTCAGCGAAGCAATCCGTCAGCGCGCCATTGCGTATGGCATCGCGCCCGAATCCATCACGGTGCGTTACATCGGTGTCGATCGCGCGCGTTTCTCGTTTTCGGGCGCGCCAGTCGCGGCCCGTGCGCGGCGCATTCTCTACGTCGGGCGCCTCGTGGAGAAGAAAGGCGGCGAACTGCTCATTCGTGCATTCGCGCAAGTGCGCCGCCAGGTGCCGAGTGCTGAACTGGTCATGGCAGGTGATGGGCCGCTGGGCGTGAGATTCCGCGAGTTGGCCGCGCAGCTCGGCGTCGGCGTGCAATTCCTCGGCAGCGTTTCCAGTGCCGAGGTCAAGCGGCAGATCGACTGCGCGCGAGTCTTTTGCCTGCCCAGTGTCACCGCCGCGAATGGCGACGCCGAAGGGTTGCCCATTTCGATTCTCGAAGCGCAGGCCTGTGGTGTGCCGGTCGTCACGTCGGCGCGCGGCGGCGTGACCGAAGGCATCATCCCCGGCGTCACGGGCTTCGCCTTCGCCGAGGGCGACGTCGCGGCATTGAGCGAACGGCTGATCAAACTACTCCAGGATGATGCGCTGGTCACGTCCATGTCAGCGGCGGCGATCGGCTTCGTCGCCGACCGGTTCGACATCGGCCATTGCACGCGCGGCCTCGAGGACCTCTACGACGCGCAACTGCGCCAATACGCGCCGCCGGCGGGAATGCTGGCCGCGGTGGGGTCGCGGTCATGAACCTGTTGCTCATCGGCAATCACACCTGCGCCAACCGCGGTGACTGCGCCATCCTGCGCGGACTCATTCACGAGATCGAACGCCAGCGCCCTGGCGCGAAGATCACCATCGTGAGCCGCAGTCCCGCCGTGGCCGCGCAGATGTTGGAACGGCCCGTCGAGGCCGATCCGTTCGCGCACTGGCACCGGAACGACTCTGCAAATTTTCCCGGCAAAGACCGGCTCGCGAGCCGGCTGCTGCCGCTCGTCATGTGGTTTGCGTTGCGCACCGGATGGCGCTGGCCGATCAAGTTGTTGCCGCAATCCTTTCGCCGTCAGGTCGAGGCGCTGAGGAAATACGACGCGGTCATACAGGTGGGCGGCTCGTTCTTCGTTGATCTCTACGGGGCCGGGCAATTCGAGTATCCGTTCGCGGCCCTGCTCGCGGGCCGGCCGTTGTTCCTCGCCGGTCACAGCCTGGGTCCCTTCAACAGCAACCTGTCGAACCGCCTCGCGCGCATGTTGTTAGGCGGCGCGCGCAGTGTCGCGTTGCGCGAGCCCGTCAGCCGCGCGCTCATCGAACGCAGCCGGTTGCCGACGGAGAATGTGACCTCGGGCGCCGACACGGCCTGGGCCGTGCCGCCCTCGGAGCGCACCCGCGAGCCGCTGGCGTGGCTGCGCGAACGGCGCGAGGAACGCCCGCTGATCGCCATCACCATGCGGGAGCTCGCGCCTTTCGACCGCCGGCTGAACACCACGCAGGAAATCTACGAAGCGGCGTTCGCCACGCTCGTGAAATCGTTGATCGACGCTGGGTACGACGTCGTGGCGGCGTCCACCTGCACCAGCATCGGCAACTATCCGCGTGACGATCGTCAGAACGCGCTGCGCGTCGCGGCGCTCGTGAATCGGCCCGACCGGTTTCACGTGGCGATGGAAGAACTCGACGACGTCGCGCTCGGCGAGTTGTTCGCCGTCTGCAGCCTGCTCATCGGCACTCGCTTGCACAGCGCCATCATCGCCATGAACTTCGGCACGCCGGCCGTGGCGCTCAACTACGAACACAAGTCCGAAGGCGTGATGCGCCAGCTCGGGTTGCCCGAACTCTCGCATCCAGTGCAAGCCTTGCTCGATGGATCACTCACGGCGCAGGTGATGACCCTGCTCGAATCGCCGGACACGTGGCGCAGAAAGGTGGCCGCCGCGGTCGAGCGCGAGCGTGGACGGGCGAGTGTCATGGTGGCCGAGTGCCTGCAATGATCAACCGCACCGGCGCCGCCGCGTGGACCGTGTCCGTGACGCTGGTGGGCGCCGCGGCGCAGCTGCTGCAGATCTCCGTCGCCGCGCGTTACCTGACTCCCGCGGAGTTCGGTGTGCTCGCGATCATCAACGTGATGCTCGCGGTCGTCACCGCCTTCCAGGACATGGGGCTTTCCAGCTTCTGCGTGCATCTCGGCGAAGTGCCGCGCCGGGAGCACTCGACTTTGTTCTGGATCAGCGCCGCGCTCGGCGCGGCGGGCGCCGTGCTCGTGTTCGCCATCGCCACACCCGTGGCGTATTTCTACGCGATGCCGGGCCTCACGCCGTTGCTCGAACTGCTCGCGGTCAACTTCTTCATCATCGGCCTGAGCGGGCAATACCAGGCCAACTACATCCGTGTATTCCAGGCCGCGCGGCTCGCGCAGATCGAACTCGGCGCGCGGCTGGCGGGTCTGGGCGTGGCGCTCTGGCTGTTGACCGCCGCGGGGTGGGGCCCGCGCGCGATCGTCACCGGCATGCTGGTGTTCGCGACTTTGAAATTGCTGCTGCTCGCCACGTTCGCGCCGCGGGACTGGCATCCCGGCTGGCTGTTCGACCGGAAGCTGGCGCCGCGCGCGCTGCACTACGGAGTTTTCCAGGCGGGCACACAGTTCGTGAGCCAGATCCGCATGCAGGCCGACCAGCTCATCGTGGGCAAGGCGCTCGGCGCCGAAATGCTGGGCGTGTATTCGCTGGCGAAGGATCTCATCGGATATCCGCTGCGCTTCGTGCAGCCGCTCATCGCGCGGCTCACGTTGCCCGCGCTCGCGTTCCACCAGCACGATTCCGTCGCGTTGCGGGCGGAGTTCGTGCGCGGCCTGCGCACCACCGCGATCTTCTGCGGCGTCATCTACGCCGCGCTCGCGGTGCTTGCGCCGTGGGTAGTCAGGATCCTCTACGGCGAAGGGTTCGCAACCGTCGCGAGTCTCGTGCCGTTGATGACGCTCTTCGGCGCGCTGCGGCCACTCGGGCAGAACGCCGGCATGCTCGCGCAAGCCACCGGACGCACGCGCAACGAGTTCACCTGGAACCTGCGCGTGTCGCTCGTGACCTGGGTGCCGAATCTGCTGATCGCCGCCATCGCGCCGAGCCTGTTCGCGTTCGCCATCGCGTTGTCGCTGATCCAGGTCGCGGTCACGTTGCTGGCTTATCCGTTCTTTGTCAGACCCCTCGAACCCATTGGAATGAGCCGCTACGTCAGCAGCTGGATCCTGCCCGCCGGCGTCGCGCTGCTGGCGTCCGCCTGGGCAATTGGAGGTGCGGTATGAAATGTCGATTCATCGCGCTGGGCGCACTCGCTCTCGTCTATCTACCGGGAGCGCACGCAGAGGAAGATCGAGATCCCGGATTCACGCTCACCGTCGGCGTGCGGGAATCCTATGACGACAACCTCTACCGGCTGCCCGCGCAGGAATCATCCGTGTTGGAGCCGGGCATCTCGCGCGACGACTATCTCAGCCGCGTGACGCTCGGACTCGAGCAGGAGTGGCAATGGTCGCGACAGGCCGTGATCATCGAAGCCCGGGGCAATCACGACGCGTACCGGAACAACGATCACCTCGACAACACCTCCGGCGAAGCCAGCGCGGCGTGGCAGTGGGCGGCCGGTGGGCGACTGGCCGGGGAGTTTGGCGGTGACTACCGGCGGTCGCTGGCGAACTTCGCGAACACGCAGTACCTCGGACGTGACGTGGTCGAAACCACCGGCGCCTCGTGGAAGCTGGCGTTCAGTCTCGGGCCGCAGTGGTCGTTGCGCGCCGCCGGACGTCATGCGGACACCGGGCACAGCGCCGTCGAGCGGCGGTTCGACGACTCCGGCACCGACTCCGCGAGCCTCGGCCTGCAGTTCACGACCTCGTCGAAGAATGAGTTCGCGTGGAGTTATCGCGCGACACGCGCGGATTTCGAACAGCCGGGTTCACTCAATGGCCAGGTGTTCGACCGGGATTTCGAAGAGCGCAGCGGCAATTTCCGCATCCACTACGTCCTCAGCGAAAAAACCACGATCGATGGCAACGTCGGCTACCTGGAGCGCGAGTACTCCGAGGCGATCACGGCCGCCGATACGCGCGGCAGCTTCAATGGCATCGTGTGGGACGCGGCGTTCCTGTGGGATCCGAGCATCAAGGTGCGTGTCGAGCTGAGCGGCTGGCGCAAGCTGCGCGCGTACCTCGACGCCGAGTCTGACTACTTCATCGCCGAGGGCGTGAGCCTCACGTCGAGCTGGCGCCCGACCGATCGCATTGCCGTTTCGCTCGAGATGGGCCTGGAAGACCAGGACTATCTAGGCACCGGCTTGATCCTGTCGCCTGATCCGCGCAATGACCGCGTACGGATGCAGGAGCTCACTTTCAGCTACCGCATGTTGCGCAAGCTGCACTTCGATATCAAAGGCCGCGTCGAGGACCGGGATTCCGATCGCGCAACGGTGCAGTACGACTCGCAGGTCGTCAGCGCCGGCGTGCGCTGGGTTTACTGAACGGCGAGGGCGGCTACTTCGCGCCGCCCGGCGTGAACACGTCGACCGAGAGCGTCACGGTCCGGCTTTCACGCGGATCGAGCGCGCCGACGCCAACGACCTTGCGCGCCACTTCGTCGCCGCGATCGTTGCGAATCGAAACCACCACCGAGTACTCCCACGAGTCGGCGCCCTCCGGATTGCGGAAGGCGCCCTCGACGGTCAGCGCTGAAAACGTGGGCTTCGTCCGGCCGTCGGCGTTGGCGCCGGAATTGAAGCGCAGATGATGGTTGCAACCCGGGCAGACGGCGGCGCTCTCCAGGATCGTCGTCTTGCAGTGCGGACAGATCCTGGTCTTGCCGGGTGTCCCAACACGCCCATTCATGTGTGGGTTAGTGCTTGGGTTTCTCGTCCCAGCCGAATTCCGCCTTGCCGCGCATGCGGGAACCCGCCGCCACGGTGAGGGAGCCGGCCTTCAGTTCGCCATTGAGGACGCCGGTCTGCAGTAGTTCGACGCGCGAGGCGGCATCGATGTTGCCGTCGAGCTGGCCGCCGACGACCACGGTGTCGGCTTTCACGCCGCCGGTCAGATGCGCGCCCGGCTCGATGGTCAGATTGCCCTGGACGTTGACGTCGCCCTTGAAGTCACCGGCGATGCGCACGTGTCCCGAGCCTTCGATCTTGCCTTCGATGGTGAGTCCGGCGGCAATGATGGATTCCTTGGCCGGTGCATCCGCCTTGGCCGGCGTCGCGGGCGGGCGGGGGGCCGGCTCGCCCACGGCGGCCAGGACTGCCTTTTCGGGCGCCTTCGCCGCGGGTTCCGGTGTGCCCTGATCCCGGCCGAATTGATCTTTCCACAACGCCATATGACCTCCTGTGCCTGAATGCGTGCCGGCCTCGGTCGAGGACGGTCGAACGTAAGTACACAGCGAAGTCAGGAGTGTCAACCTCGCGGTAAACTGTTGTCGGGATACGCCGACAACTTCGTGACAAGGATTACTCCTTTTCATGGACGCCGGTTCGCCGGAGAGGCGCGTCCCGTGGCTCGCGGGCTAACTACCGCGCTCGTCGACTCGTGAGGGCCCCATGCGACGGAACATCGTAATCCCTGTGGCAGGCATCATCTCGCTCGCGGCTTGTCTGCCGGCATCCGCGGCCATCGAACTGTGCGAGCCGCTGCGCGCGTTCGCCGCTTCGGTCAATCCCGGCGAATCGAGAGTGCTGAAGTTTCATACGATATGGGGCGGCAATTTCAAGGATCGCGATCAAGAGGCCGTCGGCGCGAAGCGCTGCGAACACTCGAACTACCCGCCGGCCGTGGCCGTGTGCACGTACTTGATGAAATACGGCATGATCGAATTCGCCGGCCAGAACGCGAAAGCGGCGCTCGAGTGTTTGTCCAGGCCGACCCGCTTCGACGCAGCTGCGAAGCTCAAATCCATATCGATGTCCGTGAAGTATGGAGACGAAGAGCGCGGCAGCCTGGTGGAGATCGAGTTCCATGAGCACGCCGCGCTTGGGGGAATGGTGCTGGCGATCACGGCCAGCAGGTAGCGGCTCAAACGCCATGTCACTGGTACGTGTCTTCTTGCCGCAATCCGAGTCCGAAGTTCTCGTGGCCACCGCGATGCTCGAAGCTCACGGGATCACCGCGTTCGTCCAGAATCGCGGAATCGGCAGCCTCCTCCCCGGCGTCCAGATAAATTCGTACAACACGCAAAGCATCTGGGTAGCGGAAGAGAACGTGGCCGACGCGCTCGAGCTACTGGCCCGGTTCAACACGCCACCGCGCGAAGCAGTCGTGCCGCTGCGCTTCGGTGACAAGTTGCGTCTGATCATCGAAGGCTTGTTAGGCGGCTGGTTCGTTCCGGGATCCCGGTCGCGCCCGAAGGCGCTCTCCTGGGACGAACGCGGCTTCTGGCAGGAGGGCGACGACGGTTCGCTCATCGTGCGCGAATGGACTCACGTCGTGGCGATCCGCGCATTCAAGCTCGATCTACTCACGTTCGATGAGATCCGCTTCTCGTTCGAATTCGAGAATGACCCGCCCTTCGAGATCTCGGAAGACCAGCCGGGCTTCGAGCGATTCATCGAGGCGGTGGAGTCGAGATTTCCGCAGGTGCGCGGCTGGCGCGACAAAGTGATGCAGCCCCCATTCGCACGGAATGACACTCTTCTATATCAGGTCAACGTCGCTGGCGGATGAGGAGGCCGATATGCCCCACTCGGCAAACTGGTTCTTCTGGGCGGTCCTGTCGGCGATATTCGCCGCGTTGACCGCGATCTTCGCCAAAGTCGGCCTGCGAGACATCGACGCCGATTTCGCGACGCTCGTCCGCACGGTCATCATCACCATCGTGCTCGCAGGCTTCGTCTGGTTCGCCGGCAAGTGGTCGGATCCATTTGCGCTGCCGCGCAACACTTGGGTGTTTCTGGGCTTGTCGGCGCTCGCCACCGGCGCCTCCTGGGTCTGCTACTTCCGGGCGCTGCAGATCGGCGAGGCCTCGAAGGTCGCGCCGGTCGACAAACTCAGCGTCGTACTCGTCGCGATATTCGCTTTCGTCTTCTTGCAGGAGCGTCCGACCGTGCGTGATTGGTCGGGCATTGGCCTCGTCGCGCTGGGTGTCGCGATGCTTGCGCTGAAGCGCTGAGGAGCTTACGCATGAATCACAATCCCTACACGCCGCCGTCGGCGGGAGTCGCGGATGCGGTGAGAGAGGAGCCCGCGCCACCGAAACCCATCGCCGTCACCATCGCGCAGGTAATCGGCGTGGTCGCCGCGGCGGCGCTCGCCTGGGTGATGACCCGTTACGCGATCGCCTTTCTCGAGTGGCAGAAATTCGGAAGCCCACCACCTCTCTGGTTTCTGGAGCTCGGGGTACGTGTGGCGATCTTCGCCGCGGTGGCGCTGATGCTGTACGAACTACCCAGGCGCACGGAGCTTGGCCGCTGGTGCGGCGTCCTGATGATCCTGGCTATCCTGACTTTTCCCATCTACCTGCTGGTAACGATGCAGCCGGAAGACACGGCGACGCCTTGGGCCCTGTTCGGATTCGTCCTCGGCTTCCTCGTCACGTCCCTCCCGGTCGTTTACTGGCTTTACGCCTTCGCCTTTTCGCGCAAGGCCCGGGCCTATTTCCGCGGGCCTGCCCGCAACTGAGGCGGCGCGATTCACCCCCTGCACCGGACTGATGCAACGCCCCCAGCCCGGGCCCCCGCTGGTCGATTCGCCTCTCCATCCCTCGTGGCATAGAGGTTGCAAAACTCGGGTATTGCTTCATCGGACGAGGGCCAGATTCAGCAATGTCCAAACGAATTATTGTGGTTGGCCACGGGATGGTCGGTCAGCGTTTTCTCGAATCGCTGACGCAGGACGGATCCCAAGGCCTCGCGATCACGATGCTCGCGGAAGAACCGCGGCTGGCGTACGACCGCGTCAACCTATCCAAGTATTTCTCCGGCTCGAGTGTCGAGGACCTGACGCTCACGACCCGCGAATTCTTCGACACGAACGGCATCGAGCTGCACTCGGGCGATCCGGTCGCGGCCATCGATCGCGCGGCAAAACGCGTCACCACGAAAAGTGGCGCTGAATACGAATACGACGTGCTGGTGCTCGCCACGGGCTCGTTTCCGTTCGTGCCGCCGATTCCCGGCCGCGAGCGGCCCGGTGTTTTCGTATATCGCACGATCGAGGATCTCGAGGCGATCAGCGAGGCCGGCAAGAATTCCACGCGCGGAGTCGTGATCGGCGGTGGGTTGCTGGGCCTCGAAGCCGCGAAAGCGCTCAAGGATCTCGGCCTCACTACTCACGTGGTCGAATTCGCGCCACGGCTCATGGCCGTGCAGGTGGACGAGGGAGGCGGCGGACTGCTGCGCTCGCGCATCGAAGGACTCGGTGTCTCGGTTCACACCGGCAAGAACACCACGCGCATCGACGACGGCGAATCCGCGCGGCATCGCATGCATTTCGCCGACGGCGGCTCCCTCGAAACCGACGTGGTGGTGATCTCCGCCGGTATTCGTCCGCGCGACGACCTGGCGCGGGCGAGCGGTCTCGACGTCGCGCCGCGCGGCGGCATCGTGATCAACGGGGACTGCCGGACTTCCGACGAATCCATCTACGCGATCGGCGAGTGCGCCGCGTTCGACGGCAAGATCTTCGGCCTCGTCGCGCCCGGTTACCAGATGGCGCGCATCGCGGCATCGCGCATTCTCGGCACCGAAGGCGAAACTTTTGGCGGCGCCGACATGAGCACCAAGCTCAAGTTGCTGGGCGTAGAAGTCGGCTCGATTGGTGATGCACACGCGGCGACCCCGGGTGCGCGCGTGTATTCATTCTTCGACCAGCGCAAGGAGGTCTACAAGAAGCTGGTCGTCGATGCGGCCGGCAAGACGCTCATCGGCGCCGTGATGGTCGGCGACACGTCTGACTACTCGATGTGGCACCAGACCGTCACCAACGCGATGGCGTTGCCCGAGAATCCTGAAACCATGTTGTTCCCGGCGGCCGCGGCCAGTGCGGGTGCACCCCCGACCAATGCGCTGGCCGCGCTGCCGGCGACCGCGCAAGTCTGCTCCTGCAACAACGTTTCGAAGGGCGGCATCTGCGCGGCCATCGAGGCGGGTTGCACGACGGTCGGCGCATTGAAGACGAAAACCAAGGCGGGCACTTCCTGCGGTGGCTGCACGCCGCTGGTGACGCAATTACTCAACGCCGAGCTCAAGAAACGCGGCGTGAGCGTGAACGTGTCGATGTGCGAACACTTCCCGTACACGCGTCAGCAGCTGTTTCACCTGGTGCGCATCGGCGAGCTCAAGACCTTCGACGCCGTGCTCGAGAAACATGGCGCCGGACTCGGCTGCGACATCTGCAAGCCCGCGGTGGCGTCGATCCTGGCGTCGTGCTGGAACGAGTTCGTGCTCAAGAAGCGCCACGCCGCGCTGCAGGACACGAACGACTACTACCTCGCGAACATGCAGAAGGACGGCACGTATTCCGTCGTGCCGCGCGTGCCCGGCGGTGAAATCACGCCGGAGAAGCTGATCGTCATCGGTCAGATCGCGCAGAAGTACGGCCTGTACACGAAGATCACCGGCGGTCAGCGCATCGACATGTTCGGCGCACAGGTTCATCAGCTGCCACTCATCTGGCGCGAACTGGTCGACGCCGGCATGGAATCCGGTCATGCCTACGGCAAGGCGCTGCGCACGGTGAAGAGTTGCGTCGGCTCCACGTGGTGCCGTTACGGCGTGCAGGACTCGGTCGGTCTCGCGATCGACCTCGAGAATCGCTACAAGGGCCTGCGCGCACCTCACAAGATCAAGTTCGCCGTGTCGGGTTGCACACGCGAGTGCGCCGAGGCGCAGAGCAAGGACGTCGGCGTCATCGCGACCGAAGGCGGCTGGAATCTCTACGTCTCCGGCAACGGCGGCATGAAGCCGCGGCACGCTGACCTGCTGGCGCGCGATCTCGACACGCCCACGCTGGTCAAATACATCGATCGTTACCTGATGTTCTACGTGCGCACGGCGGACCGCCTGCAGCGCACCTCCACGTGGCTGGAAAATCTCGAGGGCGGCATCGACTACGTGCGCAAGGTTGTTTGCGAGGATTCACTCGGCATCGCCGCGGAGCTCGAGGCCGACATGGCGCGCGTGATCGGCGCCTACGCCTGCGAGTGGAAAGTTGCCATCGAGGACCCGCAGACACTCAAGCGCTTCCGTCATTTCGTGAATGCCGAGGAGACCGATAGAAACGTGTTGTTCGTCGAGGAGCGCGGGCAGATCCGTCCCGCGACCGCCGAGGAACGCGCCAAGGCCGTCAAGGAAGAGGTGGCCGCATGAGTTCCGCTCCGGACGATCGCTGGGTAAACGTATGCGCGTTCGACGATCTCGTCGACGGCACGGGTGTGTGTGCGCTGGTCGCGGGCCGGCAGATCGCGGTGTTCTTCGTCGAAGGGCAGACCTACGCGCTCGACAACTTCGATCCGGCGAGCCGCGCCAACGTGTTGTCGCGTGGCCTCACGGGCGACTTGCAGAAGGAGCGCGTGGTCGCGTCACCTATCTACAAGCACCACTATTCACTCGCCAGCGGGCGTTGCATCGAAGACCCGACCTTCAGCGTCACCGCGTACGCCACCCGTATCGTCGACGGCCTCGTGCAGATCGAGGCGCCGCGCGCGATGCGCCGCTCGCGCCTGGTGGTGGCCGGCAATGGCATGGCCGGCATGCGCACGGTCGAGGAACTGCTCAAGCTCGGTGTCGCCGACCGCTTCGACATCACCGTGTTCGGCGCCGAACCGCGCGGCAACTACAACCGCATCCTGCTTTCGCCGGTGCTCGCCGGCGAGCAGCAGGCCGACGACATCATGCTGCACCGGCCCAACTGGTACACGCGGCGCGGCATCACGCTGCACTCGGGCGATCCGATCATCGAGATCGACCGCAAGCGCCGCATCGTGCGTTCGAAGAATGGCGCTGTCGCCCACTATGACCGGTTGCTGATCGCCACCGGCTCGGATCCCATCGTGCTGCCGCTGCCGGGCAAGGACCTTCCCGGCGTGGTCACCTTCCGCGACCTCGACGATGTGAACCGCATGCTGGAGGCCTCGGGCGCCGACCGGCGCGCCGTGGTGATCGGCGGCGGGTTGTTAGGGCTGGAGGCCGCGCACGGATTGTCGCTGCGCGGCATGCACGTCACGGTGGTCCACCTGCTCGACACTCTCATGGAGCGCCAGCTCGATGCGTCCGCGGGCGCGTTGCTCAAGGCGGCGCTCGAGAAGCGCGGCATCGAGTTCCGCATGTCCGCGAAGACGCAGGAAATCGTCGGCACGGAACGCGTGACCGGCGTGAAGTTCGCGGACGGCAGCTCGGTCGATGCGGACCTGGTCGTCATGGCGGTGGGCGTGCGGCCGAACATGGAATTGGCGAAGCGCGCGTATCTCGCCTGCGATCGCGGCATCCTGGTCGACGACACGTTGCAGACCTACGATCCGGCTATCTACGCGGTGGGCGAGTGCGTCCAGCATCGCCGCCAGACATTCGGCCTGGTCGCTCCGCTGTGGGAACAGGCGCGCATCTGCGCGCAGCACATCGCCGAGATCGGCGTGTCACGGTTCTCCGGCGCGATCAACGCCACGCAGCTCAAGGTTTCGGGCATCGAAGTGTTCTCCGCGGGAGATTTCTCGGAGAAGGCGAATCGCGAATCGCTGGTCCTGTCCGACAAGCGGCGCGGTGTGTACAAACGCATAGTGCTCGAGGGCAACAAGGTGTGCGGCGCCGTGTTGTTCGGTGATACGCGCGAGGCGAGCCGGCTGCGCGAGCTGATCGCCGACGGCACGGACGTGGGACCGATCCGCGATTCGCTGCTGTTCGATACGTCCGCGGCCGCTTGAGGCCCGTGACCGCACCCGGGCCCACGCGCACCACCTGTCCGTACTGCGGCGTGGGTTGCGGCGTGCTGGCCACTCCACGCAAGGAAGGCGCCGATGTGCGCGGCGATCCGGCGCATCCGGCCAATCGCGGCAAACTGTGCGTGAAGGGCAATGCACTCGGAGAGACCGTCGGTCTCGAAGACCGATTGCTGTACCCGCAGGTTTATGGCGCGCGTGTGCCCTGGGATGCGGCCATCGAAACCGTGGCACAGGAGTTTCGCCGCTGCATCGACAAACATGGCCCGGAGTCGGTGGCGTTCTACGTCTCGGGGCAGTTGCTGACCGAGGACTACTACGTCGCCAACAAGCTCATGAAGGGCTACATCGGCGCGGCGAACATCGATACGAACTCCCGCCTGTGCATGGCTTCGGCGGTTGCGGGGCACAAGCGCGCCTTCGGCGAAGACGTCGTGCCGGTGAGTTACGAAGATCTGGAATGCACGGATCTCGTGGTGCTCGTCGGGTCGAACACCGCCTGGTGCCATCCTGTCATCCTGCAGCGCTTGCTCGCGGCGCGTGAACAGCGGCCCAACATGAAAATCGTGGCGCTCGATCCGCGGCGCACTGCGACCACGCAGCTCGCGGATCTGCACCTGCCGCTCGCGGCGGGAACCGACGTTCACCTGTTCAATGGCCTGCTGGTCTGGCTCGCGGATCACGGGCATCTCGATCACGAATACATCGCGGCGCACACCCATGGCTTCGACGAAGCGCTCGCGGCCGCGCGCGCCGGCGGCGGTGCTCTGATCGAAGCCGCGCGCGCCTGCGGACTCGATGTGCCGCAGGTCGAGCAGTTCTTCAAACTATTCGCGCAGACCTCGGCCGTCATCACGGCGTTTTCGCAGGGCGTGAACCAGAGCTCCGCGGGCACCGACAAGGTGAACGCCATCATCAACTGTCACCTCGCCACGGGCCGCATCGGCAAGCCAGGCGCGGGTCCGTTCTCGGTCACGGGTCAGCCGAACGCGATGGGTGGCCGCGAAGTCGGCGGCTTCGTGAACACTCTGGCCGCGCACGTCGATCTGCACGACGAGCCGGGGCGCACGGCCGTGCAACAGTTCTGGGACAGTCCGTCGATCGCCACGAAGCAGGGGCCGAAGGCGGTCGAGATGTTCGACCAGATCCACGCCGGCAAGATCAAGGCCGTATGGATCATGGCGACGAACCCGGTGGTCAGCCTGCCGGATGCCGACAAGGTGCGCGAGGCACTGCGGCGCTGCGAATTCGTCGCCGTGTCCGACGTGATGGGCAACACCGATACCGCGCAGTTCGCGCACGTGTTGTTGCCGGCGCTCGCCTGGGGCGAGAAGGACGGCATGGTCACGAATTCCGATCGCACGATGTCGCGGCAGCGGCCGTTCCTGCCCGCGCCGGGCGAGGCGCGCGCCGACTGGCGCATCGTCTGCGACGTCGCGCGTGCGATGGGTTATCCGGGCTTCGAATTCGCGTCAGCGCACGAAGTGTTCCGCGAACACGCGCGGCTCACCGCGCATGCGAACGATGGCCGGCGCGCGCTGAACCTCGGCGCGTGGGCGGACATCACGGCGGAAGAATTCGAACGCTGGGAACCGGCCGCCTGGCCAATGGTTGAATCGCGCGACTCCGCGCGCGGCCCGATGTTCGCGGACGGGAAATTCCTGCATCCGGATGGCCGCGCAAGATTCGTGGCGCTCGCGCCGCGCATGCCGGGGAACGCGCCGTCACTCGAACATCCGCTGGTGCTCAACACGGGACGCGTGCGCGATCACTGGCACACGATGACGCGCACCGGAAAATCCGCGCGGCTGTCCGCGCACGTGGCCGAGCCGTATGTCGAGATCAACACCGCGGACGCATTGCGTTATGCCGTGCGCGCGGGCGAACTCGCGACGTTGCGTTCGCATTGGGGTTCGATGGTCGTGCGGGTGCGCACGGGAAACGATGTGCCATCCGGCATGGTGTTCGCGCCTATCCACTGGAATCGCGCGTTCGCCTCGGATGCGCGCGTGGGCGCGCTGACGAATCCGGTGGTCGATCCGATTTCCGGAGAGCCCGAGCTCAAACACACGCCGGTCGCGATCGAACACTTCGAAGCGGAGTGGTTCGGCGTGATGCTCACGCGCAGTCCGCGCGCGCCGCCGGTGACACAGTGGTGGACGAAGGTGCAGGGCGAGAAGTTCGTGCGCTACGAACTCGCCGGCAATCACGCGCGCGACTGGTCCCTCGAGGCGCGGCGTCTGCTCGGTGTGCCGGCGGACACCGCGCTCGCGGATATCGACTGGATCGAATACCACGAGCCGTCGCGCCACGTGTATCGCGCGGCCTGGTTCGTCAACGACCGCCTGGAAGCCTGCATCTATTTCGATCGCCGTCCCTCACTGCCCGAGCGTGGTTGGCTGGCGCGATTGTTTTCCGGCCGCAAGCTCGATGCCGCGGCGCGTTCGGCCGTACTGGCAGGCCGCGCGCTCGAAGGGGCGGATCAGGGGCCGCTCGTGTGTTCCTGTTTCGGAATAGGACGTAACCCGATCGCGGCCTGCGCGCGCGAACTCGGCGCGGCCGCCACCGCGCTCGAGATCGGCAAACGTCTCAAGTGCGGGACGAACTGCGGTTCGTGCGTGGCGGAGATCCAGGGAATCATCGCCGAGGTCGCGACGAAAACCGCGAGCGCCTGAGCGGCGCCGGTCTATTCGTCGTCGTCGAGTTGCTCGCGCAATGAGGCGTCGATTTCCTCGTCGGTGATGCCGAAGCGCGCTTCTTCCGCCTGGTCGAGCCCGTCGCCGAGTCCAGCCTCATCCGCATTCACGATGCGATCGGGAAGCAGATCATCGGCGGCGCGTCCCTCAGGATCGTTTTCGACGTCGAGTCTTTCCCCCGTGCCGTATCGATCGCTGGTGCTGTCGAGGCCCTCGATGCCGACCATGTCGGCGCCCGTGTCGGAACTGTCGCTGGGTCCGAGCGAGCGGATGTCGTGGCCCTTGAGGACTTCCTCATCCTGCTCCGGAACTCGCGCGGGATTGGGTTTTCGTACCTGGGTTTTCATGCGGACCACTGTAAGGCCGCGCGCCGGAGACTGGGCGCGGACAGCACCGCGCATCGGGAGAAGCGCTCGCGGACAGGGCGTAGGACGGCACGCGGACCCGCCTGCTGAATAAATCACACGAATTAGGTATTGTGCGGCCACTCGCTGGAGAGGGGACTCGTGGGAGACATGGAATTCGTGGCGTTCGCCACGTCATTCGCCGCGCCTGCTCCCGGCGCGGACTTGCCCGCGACAGTGGATGCGCATGTTTCGAAGCATGCGTTGTCCGGTGGCGCCGCCGTGCGCATCACCCAATGAGGGAGAAAAAGACAATGTCGAGCCGACGCAACTTCCTGCGGAATTCCGTTGCTGCGGGAACACTCGCGGCCGTGGCTACCTCGATGCCGGCACTGGCCCGCAAGGCAAGACTGCCACGCACCTTCAAGCTGAAATACGCGCCGCACTTCGGCATGTTCAAGGCGACCGCGGGCGATGATCACGTCGCGCAGCTCGAATTCATGGCCGCGCAGGGTTTCAGGGCGCTCGAAGACAACGACCTCATGCGCCGGCCGGTGGAGGTGCAGGAGAAGATCGGCGCGACGCTCGCCAGGCTCGGGATGACGATGGGCGTGTTCGTCATCGATGGCGGCGACAACTGGAAGACTTCGCTCACGACGGGCAAGGCCGAGTTCCGTGACAAGTTCCTCGACACCTGCCGCAAGGCCGTCGAAGTGTCCAAACGCGTGAATGCGAAGTGGGCGACGGTGGTTCCCGGATACTTCGAGCGCAAGCTGCCGATCGGCATCCAGACCGGCAACGTGATCGACACGTTGCGCGCGGGCGCCGAGATTCTCGCGCCTAATAACCTCACGATGGTGCTCGAGCCGCTGTCGGACAACGCGGATCTCTTCCTGCGCACCTCCGACCAGGCGTACACGATCTGCCGCGCGGTAGATAGTCCGGCCTGCAAGATCCTCTACGACATGTACCACATGCAGCGCAACGAAGGCGACATCGTCGCCCACATCGATCATGCCTGGAGCGAGATCGCGTATTTCCAGATCGGCGACAATCCCGGGCGCAAGGAACCGGGCACCGGCGAGATGAACTACCGCAATCTGTTCAAGCACATCAGCGCGAAAGGCTACGACGGCGTGTTCGGCATGGAGCACGGCAATGCGCGGCCCGGCAAGGAAGGCGAGCAGGCGTTGATCGACGCATACGTCGCGGCCGATTCTTTTTAGGAGCTCGTCATGAAATTCACCCTCGCGCGCAGCAAGATTGCGCTGCTCGTTCTGTCCGCCTGTGCAACTCTCGCCGTCGCGCAACCGGCGGGAACGGCGGATGCGCCGCGCCTCGTGCCACTCGACATCTTCACCGTGCCCGACGGACTCGAAGTGACCGTCTGGGCGCAGTCGCCGCAGCTCAAGAATCCCACCAACATCGACATCGACGCGCAGGGACGCATCTGGGTGACGGAAGGCGTGAACTACCGCCGCCACAAGGATCGCGACGCGAAGGGCGATCGCGTGGTGGTGCTCGAAGACACGGACGGCGATGGCCGCGCGGATTCGTCCACGGTGTTCGTGCAGGAACCGACACTGGTCGCGCCGCTGGGTATCGCGGTGGTGGGCAACAAGGTGATCGTGTCGAACGCGCCCGATCTCATCGTCTATACGGACGTGGACGGCGACCGGAAATTCGACCCGGCCGTCGACAAACGCGAAGTGCTGTTGACGGGTTTCGATGGCCGCAATCACGACCACGCGTTGCACTCGGTGACGTTCGGCCCCGATGGCCGCTGGTACTTCAGCCAGGGTAACGCCGGCGCGTTTTTCACCGATCGCGGCGGCCGCACGTTCCGCGTCGGCAGCACGTACGACCCGGTGCCGGATGGCGGCGCGCAGCGGGTGTTCGGCTTCACGCCGGTGAATTACTCGGGCGCGAAGAGCGATGACGGCCACGTGTACGTGGGCGGCTTCTCCGCGCGCATGCAGTCCGACGGCACGGGCGTGGAGATCCTCGGCTTCAATTTCCGCAACAGCTACGAGCAGGCGGTCACGAGCTTCGGTGACATCTTCCACAACGACAACGACGATCCGCCGGCCTGCCGCACGACCTGGCTGATGGAATACGGCAACCTCGGATTCTTCTCGCGCGACGGCAAACGCACCTGGAACGCGGATCGCCGGCCGGGGCAGTCGATTCCCACGGCGGAGTGGCGCCAGGAAGATCCCGGCGTGATCCCGTCCGGCGACGTGTATGGCGGCGGAGCGCCCACCGGCATCGTGTTCAACGAAGGTGACGGTCTCGGCAAGAAATATCGCGGACTGCTGCTGTCCGCGGAGGCTGCGCGCAACACGATCTTCGGCTATTTCCCGAAACCGGACGGCGCCGGGTTCGCGTTGCAGCGTTTCGATTTCCTGACCAGCAACAAGGCGCAGGCCTTCGCCGGCACCGACTTCAAGGGCGGCAAGGTCAACGAGGAGATCCAGACATTCTTCCGCCCGTCCGATGTGGCGGTGGGCCCCGATGGCGCCATCTATGTCGCCGACTGGTTCGATCCGCGCGTCGGCGGTCACGATGACAAGGACGACACGACGTCCGGGGCTATCTACCGGATCGCGCCGAAAGGATTCAAGCCGCGCATTCCGCAATTCGACGCCGCGACGCTCGAAGGGCAGGTGACGGCGCTGCGCAGCGCGGCCGTGAACGTGCGCGCGCTGGGATTCGAGAAGCTTGCCGCGCGCGGTCCGGAGGCGATACCGGCGGTTGCGAAGCTGCTCGACGACGAGAATCAGTTCATCCGCGCGCGCGCGGTGTGGCTGCTGGCGCGGCTCGGGCCCGAGGGACTCGCCCGTGTCGAACGGCTGCTCGACAACGAGGATGCGATGCTGCGTATCACCGCGTATCGCGCACTGCGGCAGGCGAATCGCGCCCAGCCGCACGCGGCGAAACTGGCGCGTGATCCGTCGAGCGCGGTGCGCCGTGAAGTGGCGCTGTCGCAGCGGGGCGTGCCGTTCGAAACATCGCGCGATGTCTTGCTGGCCCTGGCCGCGGGATACGACGGCAACGACCGCAGCTATCTCGAAGCCTGGGGCATCGGAGCGACTCACAAGGAAGCGCAGTTGCAGGCGGCATTGGCCGCTTCCGCGCCGTCCGCTGACGCGGCCGGCTGGCCGCGCAAGTACTCCGATCTGGTCTGGCGCCTGACGCCGCCCGCGGCGGTGCCTGCGTTCAAGGCGCGCGCACTCGCGGCGTCGCTGCCGTCCAGCGAACGCAACAAGGCGATCACCGCGCTGGGATTCATCGAAACGAAGGACGCCGCGAACGCGTTGCTCGACATCGCGCAGCAGGGTGAACCCGATCTGAAGAAAAACGCCGCGTTGTGGTGGCTGTTGAACTACAAGGACTCGCGCTGGGCCGATGCCGGCATCGATGCCGAATTGAAGCGCCGCGGATTGTTCGATCCGGACGCGGTGACCGTCAGCGAATTCACCGTGGCCGCGCCGGCGGAGACTTCCGCGCTGCCCGCGGTGGCGGAGATCGTGAAGCTGCGCGGTAACGCCAAGCGCGGGGCCACCGCGGCTGCCGCGTGCACGATGTGCCATCGCATCGGCGCGCAGGGTGTCGACTACGGACCGGCCATCGAGGGATTCGCGAGCCGCCAGACGAAGGACGTCGTGATCACGGCGATCGTGAACCCGTCGAATGACATCGCGCATGGGTTCGAGGGCTCGGAGATCACGCTCGTCGACGGACGGAAAGTGCATGGCCTCG
Organism: Alcaligenaceae bacterium; assembly: GCA_036677145.1. Taxonomy (GTDB): domain Bacteria; phylum Pseudomonadota; class Gammaproteobacteria; order Steroidobacterales; family Steroidobacteraceae; genus CADEED01. The sequence goes on along the minus strand of JAKFFF010000040.1, from coordinate 18,380 downwards.
TGCTGAGCGGCGGCAATCCGCTGATCGTGCAGAGCACCGGCGGCGTGACGCAGATGATTCCGCGCAGCATGGTCAAGGAGCGCAAGCGCCTCAATCGTTCGCTGATGCTGGGCGCGGAGCAGTTAGGCCTGTCGGCGCAGCAGGTGGCCGATATCGCCGAGTATCTGAAGTAGCGGAAGGGGGCGGATCTAGATGGATCTGCCCCCTTTTTCGACGTTGGGCAGCTTGTAGCTGCCGTCGAGCAGCGGCGCGGTGGGCACGTAGGTTCGCACGATCAGCGCGAACTGTCCTTCGGGCGCCGGCAGCCAGTTGGCTTCCGAGTTCTTGTCAGCCGGCTTCTCGTGCGAGAGATGCAGAGTGAGTGATCCGTCGGCGTCGAACACGAGTTCGTTCGCGTCCAGGTTCACGGTGCCGATGTTGTGCCGGCCGTTGGGACTCGTCGGCAACATGTAATAGTCCTGGTCGTACATCGTCAGCGACCAGAAGCCGCCGCGGGATCGGTCCACCGGCGGCAGCGCATCCTTCGCGAACGTGACCGTGTAACGATACCGGCCGTAGAGCAGCGCGCCTTTCGAGTCGGTGCCGCGGATGAAGTAGATAGCTTCGTGAAAGTCGTTGACGAAGATGTAGACGATGGCCGCCATCGCGCGGCCGAACCAGTCGGCGCCCCACTGTCCACCGTTTTCCTGCCGCTGCCAGCCGTTACCGGCATCGACGCCCACCTGGTCGTAGCGCGCGGCGGCGTGTAACTCGGCATCGGCGGTCATCGCGACGTGATCGAGCAGCGCGCGCCAGGAGGCGTCGGATTCACGCAGCGCGAACAAGGTGCGTGCCTGCGCGAGCATGGGGGCGTCGTCGTTGCTCACGCGGGGGTTCGCGTCGAGCGCTTTCTTCAGGTCGTCCCAGAATGTCTGCACGTTCACCGGCCGCTGGCGCAGCAGATCGGGATCGGCGGCCACCATCTCCGCGGTGAGGCCGGGCGGAAACACCTTGTTGCGGGCGCTCGCCTGGCAGTCGAAGGACTTCATGTTGCTGTCGTTTTCACTCAAGGGATACATGCCGATCTGATTCAGCACGGCGCGCGCCTGTGCTTTCGCCTCCGGCGTGCGCGCCGCGAAGCTGCGGCCGAAGACGCCGGCGACGTTCGTGGGCGAGCGCAATACATCGAGGAATCCCTCGGGTTTGTGGCCTTTCCAGTCGGGACCCACCAGCAGGAGTTTTCCGCCCGCCGTGGACGATGCGGAGCCGAGTTGATGAATCACGGTGGTGAACAGATCGACGATCTGGATCGTCCAGTAGTGTCCCCGCGGGGCGTAGGTAGGCGTCTGGATCACGACGGAATCGGCGGCGAGATCGGCGAGGCCGACGCCATAGATCGTATCGTTGTTAGGCGTGACCACTTTTCGCTGCATCGCCGGCATGTAGTCGTCGAGGTAGCCCATGTGGTTCTTCGGCGCGCCGGGGAACAGGCCCAGAGTCGCGCCGGGGCCGGCCTCCTTCATGATCTCCCAGGAACTCGTGCGGCCGAAGGTGTCGACGGCGGGATAACCCCAGTAGTAGACGATGCGCGCGAGCGACGCGACGTAGCTTTCGTCGGCGAGACGCGCCGGGACGCCCGCGGCGTTGTCCAGGTCAGCGTGCGCCGGGGTGAATGCCCGCGCGGTGTAGGGCACCGACAGTTCCATGGATGGCTCCTTCCATTACCAAGATGCGAAGGCAGCTGAATTGGACGATGGCGGGGCGCGTGGGGGTATCGGACCTGGGTCTGACGGTGGTGTGCAAGCCAGCGGGTGCGGGCAGGTGCGTCCCCATTTGCTAGGAAACGAGGAATGTCCCCATTACGACAGGCCGGAGTGGTCCTTGTCTTTTTTGGCTTGGAGAGATTCGCTGAGCGCGACGACGAGGGGTTTCATGAACCAGGAATGCTCGGGGCTCGAGGCGACTTCGTAACCGGCCGCGCGGATGGCTTCGGCGACGATGGGGCCGACCGCCGCGATCTTCGTGCGGGTCAATGCGCGGCGCACCAGTGGCGCGGGCTGTTGTGTCACCAGCCGCTCGATCTGCAGCTTGCTGGTGAACGCGATCGCATCGACTTCGCCGTTCGCCATGCGTTCGAGCAGGGACTTCACGGTCGCATCATCCGCGGCATTGCCGTAGACGTACGGCGCGACGGTCGTGAGCTCCGCGCCGCGCTCGCGCAGGAATGTGGTCAGCGGGATATTCGGATCATTGCCATAGAGCTGCACGGCGACCTTGCGGCCGGACAACTCCAGCGGCGTCATCGCGGCGATCACGCCGCTGGTGGTCGGCGCTGTGGCTTCGATATTGGGTTTGAGGCCGAGCTGCCGCAACACGCGCGCGGGTTTCGGGCCGCGCGTGATCGTGCGGATTTTCGCGAGTCCCGCGATGAAACGCTCCTGCAGCGACGGGTCGTGTTTGTTGATGCACGACAGGATGCGCGTGAGGCCTTCGCCGGTGATCAGCACGAAATCGTCGAAGCCGCCTTCGGCGACCCGCACGGCGAACGCGAGTATGGCTGCGCTATGCGGCGTGTCGTATATCGTCACGAGCGGGCAGCGCAGTACCTCGGCGCCGCGCCGTTCGAGCAAGCCGCTGAACACTTCGAGTTCGCGCATCTCCGGAACGGCGATGCGTTTGCCCTGCAGGTTCCAATCGATCTGGGTAGGTCGGGTCATGGGTGGTCAACCCATTCTCACACTAGATGCGTGCGCCCGCGATGCCGATCGCGCCCCAGGTCGTGCGCCAGCGGTGCTTGATGCTCGTGAGGCCGATCAGCGCCAGCAATGCAAGCGACGCGAATCCCAGGAGGCCTGCCTGGTAATGCCCCGTGAGTTGCTTGGACAGGCCCAGGCTGGAGGCAAGGAAGAATCCGCCGACGCCGCCGGTCATGCCGACGAGGCCGGTCATCACGCCGATCTCGTGGCGGAAGCGTTGCGGCACGAGCTGGAACACCGAGCCGTTGCCCATTCCGAAGGCGAGCATGCCGCAGGCGAACAGCGCGAGCGCCGCGTACACGCTCGTGGGACGGAAGCTGACGGCGATCAATGCCAGCGCGGCGAGCAGGTACATGGCGCTCAGCGTCTTGATGCCGCCGATGCGGTCCGCGAGCGCGCCACCGATGGGACGCACCAGCGATCCGCAGAACACACACGCGGCCGTGAAGTAGCCGGCGGTGACGGCGTCGAGCCCGTAGTCGGTGTTGAAGTAGATGGCGAGCGAGGAGGCGAGCCCGACGAATCCGCCGAAGGTCACCGCGTAGAAGAACATGAACCACCACGCATCACCCATGCGCAGGACGGCGAGATATTCATGGAATTTCTTCGGCGGCGGGGTGTTCGGGCTATCCTTCGCGGCAAATAGATAGACGGCGAAAGCAATCGCGAGTGGAATCGCGGCGAGACCGAGCACGTTGTTCCAGCCGACCAGCACGGCGAGACCGGGCGCAAACAGGGAAGCGAACACGGTGCCGGAATTGCCCGCGCCGGCGATGCCGAGGGCGGTGCCCTGGTACTGCGGCGGATACCAGCGCGAGGCCAGTGGCAAGGCGACCGCGAACGACGCGCCCGCGACGCCGAGAATGAGTCCGAGTACCAACGTCCCGGAATAGGTTTTGATGCCGATCAGCCATGCGATAGCGAGTCCCGCGATCACGATGACCTGCGCGATGATTCCCGCGCGGCGAGGCCGCAACTTGTCGACGAGAATTCCGAAGACGACGCGCAGCAACGCGCCGGCCAGCACGGGCAACGCGACCATGAAACCTTTCTGCGCGGCATTCAGCGCGAGATCGGCGGACATCTGCACGGCGAGCGCGCCGAGCAACACCCAGACCATGAAACTCATGTCAAAGTAGAAAAATGCCGCGAGCAAAGTGGGAAGATGCCCCGCCTTCAGGAATTCACGATTGACCACGTCACCCCTCGTCAGTGCGATTCGACTCCACGGTGATATGCAAGTAGCGGACCAGAGCACCGCGGGTGGTTTGCACGTGGGCGTGGGCTTCGCAACGCATCAGGGCGGGCGCGCCGAGAACGAAGATTACGCCGCGTGTTATGTCGGCCCGCCGCGCGGCGAGCTAACTATTGGCCTGGTGGCGGCGTTATCCGACGGCATGGGAGGCGCCAAGGGCGGGCGCGTGGCGGCTGAAATGGCCGTTCGCGGCTTCATCGAGGCCTGCCTGGGCCAGCCGCCCACGCAGGGCATGGCCCGCATCGGCGCCCGAGCCGCGAACGCGGTCAATCGCTGGATCCACACACTCGGCCGTTCCGACCCGGAACTGAACGGCATGGCCTGCACCTTGAGTGCACTGGTCCTGTGCGGGAGGAGTACCCATCTGGTCCATGTTGGGGATTCGCGCGTGTACCGCATGCGCGACAACGAGCTGCAGGCACTCACCACGGACCACACGCTCGGCGCCCCGGGCACGACCCATGCGCTCACTCGCGCGGTGGGGGCGCAGGACAATCTGCGCGTCGATCATTTCAAGGAATCCGCGCACCTGCACGATCGTTACCTCATCTGCAGTGATGGGGTACACGGTGCTTTATCCACCCGCGAAATCCACGGGCTGCTGGCCAAACGCGCCGCTCCCGAGGAGACCGCGCGCGAGCTGGTCGAACGCGCCGCGGCGAGCACCGAATCGGACAACGCGACCGCGCTCGTGCTCGATATTCTGGCATTGCCCTCGGCGCAGTTCGCCGACCTGGAACTCGCGGCCGCCGAACAGCCGTTGCGCAGCCCGCCCGTGAGCGGCGCCGTCATCGACGATTACGCATTGGGCGAGATGCTCGCGGACGGCCAATACATGCGGGTGTTCCGCGCGCACGATGCGCGCGGCGGACGCGAGGTCGTGCTCAAGTTTCCGAAGTCGCGGCCCGGCCTCGATGGGCTGCTGCGCGCCGCGTTGCTGCGCGAGATGTGGATCGCGACTCACGTGCGCAGTCCCTTCGTCACCGAATCGCTCGAGCCGCCCGCGGAAAGGCGCACCTGTCTGTACGGCGTGTTGCCTTACTACGAAGGCGAGACGCTCGAAGCACGGCTGGTACGCCGGCCGCAGATGACGCTCGCGGCCGGGCTCGAGATCGCGCTGAAGCTGACGAAGGCCGTTGCGGCCCTGCACCGCGCGGGCATCATCCATCGCGACATCAAGCCCGAGAACGTCATGCTCGAGACGGACGGGGGATTGAAGCTCATCGATCTCGGGGTCGCGCGCCTGCGGCAATTCGAAGATGCTCCGGCGCTCGAAGTCCCAGGCACGCGCAGCTACATGGCGCCGGAGCTGTTCACCGGGAGCCAGGCGGACGAAGGCGCCGATATCTTCGCGCTCGGCGTTTCGATCTATCGCATGTTCGCCGGCGGCGCGTATCCGTATGGCGAGGTCGAAGCTTTCGCCCAACCGCGCTTCGGCCGGGCAACCTCGTTGACGAAGCACCGGCCGGACCTGCCGGCCTGGCTCGAACGCGCGATCGCGCGGGCGATCTCCGTGGATCCGCGGGAGCGCTTCACCGATGCCATCGAGTTCGCGTTCGAGCTGGAACACGGGTCGCTGCGTGCGGTGCCGCATTCGATCGACCAGCCGTCTCTCTATGAACGTAATCCCACGCGTTTCTGGCAGGCGGTGGCCGCGCTGCTGTTCGTGGCGCTGCTGGTATCGCTGGCTCACCTGCACTAGCCCGCCCGGCCCATAGCGCACTTCAATGGCGCAGCCAGTCCCGCCTCGGCGGCTTTCGCGCAGAATTTCCGTGTCGATGACGTGCCGTGTGCCTGCACTGCATTGACGGCGCGCGTGCACCCCCTCGCCGTCTTTCGGTGCAGGGTGCCGAATTCAGCGGCCCGGTTGCGGAAAAGAGCGAAAAAAATGGCCTGGCATACGGCTTGCTTTACCTCGCGTGCACGGCGGGGGGCTCGTGCAGCCTAACTAATTTGATTCGGGAGGTATTTCTGATGAAGCCCCAAGTTGCGTGCGCGATCGGCCTGCTGCTCGTCGTCAACGTTGCGCGCGAGGCGCACGCCGAGGAAGCGAGTCCGCTCAAGTCGGCATTCGACGGAACGAAGCTGCTGCTCGATACGCGCCTGCGCGTGGAGACTGTCGAACAGGATGGTCTCGCGGAGGAGGCGCATGCGACGACGCTGCGCGCGCGCCTGGGATTCGAAACCGGCAAGGCGTGGAACACCACGCTGCTGGTCGAAGGCGAAGGCGTGCTGCCGATCGAAAACGAGTATCGGCCTGACCCGACAGTGCCGACGATGTTGACGTACCCGGTGGTGCCGGATCCGGAAGCGTATGAGGTCAACCGCTTCCAATTCACGAATACCTCGCTGCCGGGCACGACGATCACACTCGGCCGTCAGCGGATCGCGCTCGACGATCAGCGCTTCGTCGGGCCGGTCGGGTGGCGTCAGAACGAGCAGACATTCGATGCGCTGCGGGTCGTCAACAAGAGCGTGAAGAATCTCGTCCTCGACGCAACCTATTTCAACCGCGTGAATCGCGTGTTCGGGCCGGATTCGCCGCAGGGTCACTACGAGGGTGACAGCGTGCTGCTCAACGCCGGCTACCAGACGAAGGCCGGCAAGATCAGCGCGTTCAACTATCTACTCGATTTCGAGAACCTCGTGGGTGTGCCGGCCGCGATACGCGATTCGACCAACACCTATGGCGTGCGTTTCGCCGGCGACGTGACGGTGGACAAAGTGAAGATCGGCTACACAGGTTCATACGCGCAGCAGTCCGACTACGCGGACAACCCGCTCGACTTCGATCTGGACTACTACCTGGTCGAAGGCAGCGTCACGGTCAAACAATACGGTCTCGCGCTCGGCGTCGAGAACATGGAGGGCAACGGCGTGAAAGGCTTCACGACCCCGCTCGCCACGCTGCACAAGTTCCAGGGCTGGGCGGACAAGTTCCTGGCGACGCCGCCGAACGGCATCGTCGATTCGTATGCGACCCTGAGCGCCACCTACAAGGCCGTCGGCGGCCTGGATTCGCTGGCCGTCGTCGTGGGTTATCACGACTACGAGGCCGAGCGGATCGACGCTGACTACGGCAGCGAGATCAACATCTCGCTGGCCGGCAAGTTCAAGAAGGTCAACGCCATGCTGAAGTTCGCCGACTACGACGGCGGCGTGCTGGCTTCGGCCCGCGACACGAAAAAGCTCTGGATGCAGGTCGAGTACGTCTGGTAGTCGAGTTCGGTGCCGGGCAGGGAATCGCGGGAGAAGGCCAGCCTTTTCCCGGAATTCCCTGCCCGGCATCCTTCGGCACATATATATGTGCCGGCCGCGAAGCTGCGTTTACATAACTGGCTGATTGCCAAAGGGTTTACCGGCCGTTCGGCCACGAAGGGTGAGGGCCCCCTACAGAAGCACCGCCTTTGGGCTTGCGGCAGGAAAGGTCGCTGCCTATACTGCGCGCCCTTCGCGTGGGTCCCCGGCCGTGCCGTGTACTTAAGCGATTGATTTCAAGTGAAATCGGGCGAGGTTGGGACCGCCAGCAGGCGACCACCCAAGACCACTCGAGCTTCGCGGCGCAATTTCTTGCGGCTGCGTCTCTCCAGTGTTCCTCCTCGTTCGACTAACTACCCCGCAGTACGCCAATCGAAGCGTCTGCGACGAACGAGAGGAAAGTCATGAGCGTTGCTCTAATCGGCCGCAAGGCCGGCATGACTCGCATCTTCACGGATGCGGGCGAGACGGTTCCAGTAACCGTCATCGAAGTGCTGCCGAACCGCATCACTCAAGTGAAATCCGTCGACAAGGACGGCTATCGCGCCATTCAGGTGTCCTTCGGCAAGAAGCGTCCGCAGCTTCTCTCGAAGGCGGCCGCGGGCCACTACGCGAAGGCGAATGTCGAGCCGGGCAAGGCCCTGGTCGAGTTCCGCCTCACCGACAAGGAAGGTACGGACCTCGCCGTCGGCAGCGAACTGAAGGCCGGCCTCTTCGAAGTCGGCGCGGTTGTCGATGTCACGGGCACCACGATCGGCAAGGGCTTCGCGGGCACCATGAAGCGTCACAACTTCGCGGGCCACCATGCGACGCACGGCGTGTCCGTGTCGCACAGAACGCCTGGCTCCATCGGCCAGCGCCAGACCCCGGGCCGCGTGTTCCAGGGCAAGCGCATGTCGGGCCACATGGGTGTGGTTCGCCGCACCGTCGAGAACCTCAAGGTTGTCGAGATCGATGCCGAGCGCAACCTGCTGCTGATCCGCGGCGCCGTTCCGGGCGCTGAAGGCGGCCAGGTCATCGTGCGTCCGTCGACGAAGGCCGCGGCGCAGAAGCGACGCAAGAAGATCGCGCCGGCCAAGATCAACACCGGCACGTCAAACAAGAAGTAATTGGCGGCACACATGAAACTCAAAGTTGCCAATGGCGGTGCTGAGCTCGCGGTTTCCGACGCGATCTTCGGCAAGGAATTCAACGAAGCGCTCGTGCACCAGGTCATCACGGCCTATCGCAACGCCGGTCGCGCGGGCACGAAGGCCCAGCTGACCAAGGCGGAAGTGCGTGGCGGTGGCCGCAAGCCGCGCCCGCAGAAAGGTGGCGGCACGTCGCGCGCCGGTTCCACGCGTTCGCCCATCTGGGTCGGCGGTGGCCGTGCGTTCGCCGCGAAGCCGCGCGATTTCGAACAGAAAGTGAACAAGAAGATGTACCGCGGCGCGCTGCAGGCGATGCTCTCCGAGCTCGTCCGCCAGGATCGCCTGGTCGTCACGCAGGACTTCACGGTCGATGCGCCGAAGACCAAGCAGGTGGCCGAGAAGCTCAAGCAGCTCAAGCTCGACCACGTGTTGATCATCGTCGAAGGCATCGACGAGAAGCTGTTCCTCGCGGCCCGCAACCTGATGCACGTCGAAGTGCTGACGGTGTCGGCGTTGAACCCGCTTTCGCTCGCGAGCTACGAGAAGGTGCTCGTGACCTCCGCGGCCGTGAAACTCATCGAGGAGCGTCTGCAATGAGTGCCGCCAAAGCTGCCGCCGACAAGGCGGACAAACCCGTGAAGGCTCCGAAGGCCCCCAAGGCCGCGAAGAAGGTCGTCGACATCAAGGACGCCCCGAAGAAAGTCGCGAGCGCGGAGAAGCTGATCAACCTGCTGCTCGCGCCGCACATCACCGAGAAGACCTCGCTGGCGATGCAGGACACGAACACGTATTCGTTCCGCGTGCGCCGCGATTCGACCAAGCCCGAGATCAAGGCCGCGGTCGAGCTCATGTTCAGCGTGAAAGTCGCGAACGTGAACGTGGTCAACGAGACCGGCAAGACGCGCCGCATGGGCAAGACCCAGGGCCGCACGCAGGACATCAAGAAAGCTTACGTTCGTCTCGCCCCGGGCCAGACGATCGACTACGAAGCCAAGCTGAAGGCCTAAGGTAGCTAGACATGTCAGTCATCAAGATGAAACCGACTTCGCCGGGCACGCGTTTCCGCGTCAAGCTCGACAAGTCGCACCTGTGGAAGGGCGGTCCGCACGAGGCGCTGACCGAGAAGAAGACGCGCCATTCCGGCCGCAACAACGTGGGCCGCATCACGACGCGCCACCAGGGCAGTGGGCAGTACCACAAGTACCGCATCATCGACTTCAAGCGCGACAAGGACGGCATCAAGGGCGTGGTCGAACGTCTCGAGCACGATCCGAACCGCACCAGCCACATCGCGCTGATCAAGTATTCCGACGGCGAGCGCCGCTACATCCTCGCCACCAAGGGCATGGCCCCTGGCGACGAAATCCGCTCGGGCGCGGATTCCCCGATCAAGTCGGGCAACGCCATGCAGCTGCGCCACATCCCGGTCGGCTCGATCGTGCACAACATCGAACTGAAGCCCGGCAAGGGCGGCCAGATGGCGCGCAGCGCCGGAAACTCGGCCAGCTTCACCGCGCGCGAAGGCATCTACGCGCTGCTGCGCCTGAAGTCGGGTGAGAGCCGCAAGGTGCACGTCGACTGCCGCGCCACGATCGGCGAAGTGTCGAACGACGAGCACAACCTGCGCGTTTACGGCAAGGCCGGCGCGAAGCGTTGGCTCGGCATCCGCCCGACCGTCCGCGGCCAGGCGATGAACCCCGTCGATCACCCGCACGGTGGTGGTGAAGGTAAGTCCGGCCAGGGCAACCCGCATCCGGTCAGCCCGTGGGGCCAGAACGCCAAGGGTCTCAAGACGCGTCGCAACAAGCGCACGACTCACATGATCGTGCAGCGCCGCCAGAACCGCATTCGTTAACAAGGATCCGCCATGCCTCGTTCACTGAAAAAGGGCCCCTTCGTCGATCTTCACCTGTTGAAGAAAGTCGAAACGGCCGCCGCCAAGAGCGACCGCAAGCCGATCAAGACCTGGTCGCGCCGCTCGATGGTCATTCCCGACATGGTTGGCCTGACCATTGCCGTGCACAACGGCCGTCAGCACATCCCCGTTCTGATCACCGAAAACATGGTCGGTCACAAGCTGGGTGAGTTCTCGCCGACGCGCACGTTCAAGGCGCACTCGGGCGACAAGAAGGTGGAGGCGTCGGCCTAAGGCCGCCGGACTATCTACATGGAAGCTACTGCAAAGCTCCGCTACGCGCGTATCTCGCCGCAGAAGTGCCGCCTCGTGGTCGACACGGTGCGCGGCGCGAACGTGTCGAAGGCGCTCAACACGCTCAAGTTCATGCCGAAGAAGGGCGCCGAACTCGTGCACAAGGTGCTCTGGTCCGCGGTCGAAAACGCGCAGAACAACCTCGGCGCGGACGTGGACGATCTGAAGATCACGAGCATCATGGTCGACGAGGCGCCGCAGCTGAAGCGCTTCGGTTCTAAGGCCAAGGGCCGCGGAACGCGCATCGTCAAGCGCAACAGTCACATCACTGTCGTCGTCGGCGACGGCAAGAAGGACGAGTAAGTCATGGGTCAAAAGGTAAATCCGGTTGCCATTCGCCTTGGCATTACCCGTGACTGGGTGTCCAAGTGGTACGCGAACAAGAAGCAGTTTCCGATCCAGGTGCATACGGATTTCCGCGTGCGCCAGTTCCTGAAGACCCGGCTCGCGGATGCGTCCGTCAGCCGCATCCTGATCGACCGCGCCGCCAAGCGCGTCAACATCACGATCCAGACCGCGCGTCCGGGCATCGTGATCGGCAAGAAGGGTGAGGACATCGAGAAGCTGCGCGCCGAGACGGCAAAGATGCTCAAGCTGCCGCCGCAGGACGTGCGCCTGAACATCTCCGAGATCCGCAAGCCGGAACTCGATGCGCAGCTCGTTGCCGACGGCATCGCGCAGCAGATCGAAAAGCGCGTGATGTTCCGTCGCGCCATGAAGCGCGCCGTGATGAGCACGATGCGTTCGGGCGCCCTGGGCGTGAAGGTGCGCCTGTCGGGCCGCCTCAATGGTTCGGAAATCGCACGCACGGAGTGGGCGCGCGAAGGCCGCGTTCCGCTGCACACGTTCCGCGCCGACATCGACTACGGTCTGGGCGAAGCCCGCACCACGTACGGCGTCATCGGCGTGAAGGTGTGGATCTTCAAGGGCGAAGTGTTCGACAAGGCCGAGCTCGCACAGCAGGCCGAGAATGTCGAAGCTGCGCAGGCGGCGCAGGGTGCCGCGGCGAGTGCCGCCGCAGCCGCTGCTGCTGCCGCGACGACGCCGGCTGCCTAACAAGGTTCAACGACTATGCAACAGCCCAAGCGCACCAAATACCGCAAGCAGTTCAAGGGAACGAACACCGGCCTCGCCCAGCGTGGCAGCAAGGTGTCGTTCGGTGAATTCGGCCTGAAGGCCACCAGCCGCGCGCGCATGACCGCGCGTGAGATCGAAGCCGCGCGCCGCGCCATGACCCGCTACGTCAAACGTGGCGGCCAGGTGTGGAACCGCGTGTTCCCCGACGTGCCGGTGTCCAAGAAGCCCCTCGAAGTCCGCATGGGCGCGGGCAAGGGCAACGTCGAGTACTGGGTGGCGAAGATCCTGCCCGGCAAAGTTTTGTTCGAGATCGAAGGTGTCGATGAAGCCACGGCGCGCGAAGCGTTCCGCCTGGCCAGCGCCAAGCTCTCGGTGTCCACCATGTTCGTGAAACGGCAGGTGCGTTGATGAGCGCCAAAGATTTACGCGGCAAAGACGCCGCGGCGTTACAGGGCGAGCTGATCAAGCTGCGCCGTGAACAGTTCAGCCTGCGCATGCAGGCGGCGAGCGGCCAGGGCGTGAAGTCCTCGGATTTCGGCAAGGTCAAGAAGAGCATTGCGCGGGTGAAGACCGTGATGTCTGAAAAGGCACGCGCAGGAGCCAAGAAATGAACGAAGAAGTTAAGAAGCCGGCGCGCGCCCTGACGGGCAAGGTCGTTTCCAGCAAGATGGAAAAGACCATCGCCGTTGAAATCGAGCGCCTGATCAAGCATCCGCGCTACGGCAAGTACATCCGCCGCACGACCAAGCTGCTGGCGCACGACGAGAACAAGGAAGCCCGCGAGGGTGACACCGTCTCGATCGCGCCCTGCCGTCCGCTGTCGCGCCGCAAGTCCTACAAGCTCGTCTCCGTGATCGAGCGGGCAGGCCTGCAATGATCCAGCTGCAAACCATTCTGAATGCCGCTGACAACAGCGGTGCGCGCACGCTGATGTGCATCAAGGTGCTCGGCGGTACCCGCCGGCGCTACGCGCAGGTCGGCGACGTGATCAAAGTGTCCATCAAGGACGCGATCCCGCGCGGCAAGGTCAAGAAGGGCGAGGTGTATGACGCGGTGGTGGTTCGCACCAAGCGCGGCGTGCGTCGCGCCGACGGCTCGCTGCTGCGTTTCGATACGAACGCGGCCGTGCTGCTCACCAACAAGCTCGAGCCGGTCGGCACGCGCATCTTCGGACCCGTCACGCGCGAGCTGCGCACGGAGCGGTTCATGAAGATCGTGTCGCTCGCTCCCGAGGTGCTGTGACATGAACAAGATCCGCAAAGGCGACCAGGTGGTCGTGTTGTCGGGCAAGGACAAGGGCCGTCAAGGCACCGTGCTCGATATCGACGGCGAGAAGATCACCGTCGAGAACATCAACAAGGCGAAGAAGCACCAGAAGCCGCGCCAGAGTGCGGCGGGCCCGATCCCGGGTGGAATCGTCGACAAGGCGATGCCGCTGCACATCTCGAAGGTTGCGATCTGGAACGTGGGCGCCAAGAAGGCGGACCGCGTCGGCATCAAACAGTTGAAGGACGGCAAGCGAGTGCGTTTCTTCAAGTCCAACGGCGAAGTGATCGACGCCTGAGCGTCGATATCATCCTAAGGAACAGGCAGTAATGGCCAGGTTAAAAGAGTTCTATCAAAAGACGGTCGTTCCGAAGCTCAAGCAGGACTTGGGTTTGGAGAACGTCATGCAGATCCCCAGGATCACCAAGATCACGGTGAACATGGGCGTGGGCGAAGCCGTGGCCGACCGCAAGGTCATGGACGCGGCGGTGGCCGATCTCACCAAGATCACCGGCCAGAAGCCGAAGCTCTGCATGTCGAAGAAGTCGATCGCGTCGTTCAAGGTTCGCGAGAACCTGGCGATCGGCACGAAGGTGACGTTGCGCGGCGAACGCATGTGGGAGTTCTTCGATCGTCTGGTGACGATCGCGATTCCCCGCATCCGTGACTTCCGCGGCATCAACCCGCGTTCGTTCGACGGCCGTGGCAACTTCAGCCTCGGCATCAAAGAACAGATCATTTTCCCGGAAATCCAGTACGACCAGATCGATCAGCTCCGGGGAATGGACATCACGATCACCACGACGGCGAAGGACAACAAGCAGGGCAAAGCCTTGCTCGACGCCTTCAATTTCCCGTTCCGCAAGTAAGGAACCACAGGGTATGGCCAAGACAAACATGGTCGAGCGCGAAAAGCGTCGCGCCAAGATCGTGAAGAAATACGCGGCGAAGCGTGCGGCTCTCAAGGAGCTCATTCGCAGCCCGAAGACCTCGGCGGACGTTCGTGCCGACGCGCAAGTGAAGCTGCAGAAGCTGCCGCGCGACGCGAGCCCCTCCCGCGGCCGCAACCGTTGCGCGATCACCGGCCGCTCACGCGGCGTGTATCGCCGCTTCGGCCTGGCACGTGTGAAGGTCCGTGAAGCGGTTGCGCGCGGCGAATTGCCGGGCGTTTCCAAGGCCAGCTGGTAAGGAGCGCATGGCATGAGCATGACTGATCCCATTGCCGATCTCCTGACCCGCATCCGCAACGCGCAGATGGCGCGCAAGCCGGATGTGTCGGTGTCGTCTTCGAAGTTGAAGACCGCGCTGGTCAAGGTGTTGAAGGACGAAGGCTATGTAGCCGGTTTCAACGTCGTCACCGACGGCGTGAAGCAGACGCTGAGCATCGAGCTGAAGTACTACGAAGGCCGCCCCGTGATCGACCGCCTCGAGCGTGTCTCGCGTCCCGGCCTGCGTATCTACCGCAGCAAGAGCGAACTGCCGAAGATCCAGGGCGGTCTCGGAACCGCGATCGTCTCGACGCCCAAGGGCGTCATGACGGACAAACAGGCGCGGGCCATCGGGCAGGGCGGCGAAGTCCTCTGCATCGTGGCTTAACTAGAGAACCATTATGAGCCGAGTAGCAAAACGACCGGTCGATCTGCCCCAGGGCGTCACCGCCTCCGTGGCCGCGAACACGATCAAGGTCAAGGGCGCGAAGGGCGAGCTGTCGCTCGTCGTCGCCGACGGTGTGAGCGTGCAGCAGCAGGAAAAGCAACTGCAGGTGTCGTTCGCGAACGCTGGTGCACGCATGTCCGCGGGCGCCGCGCGCGCGCACCTCGCGAACATGGTGACGGGCGTGTCCAAGGGCTACGAGCGCAAGCTCGAGCTCGTCGGCGTCGGTTATCGCGCCGCGGTGCAGGGCAAGTCGCTGAACCTCACGCTCGGCTTCTCGCACGCGGTGAATTTTCCGATCCCGGACGGCATCTCGATGGAGTGCCCGAGCCAGACGGAAATCATCATCAAGGGCATCGACCGTCAGAAGATCGGCCAGGTGTGCGCGAAGATCCGCGCCATCCGTCCGCCGGAGCCGTACAAGGGCAAGGGCGTGCGTTACACCGGCGAGCAGATCACCCTCAAGGAGGGCAAGAAGAAGTAATTCTTCGGCACTCATATGCAGATCACCAAGAAAGAGCGGCGTCAGCGCCGCGCAGTGAAGACCCGGATGAAGATTCGCGAGCTGGGCGTCGCCCGCCTCACGATCCATCGCACGCCGCAGCACATCTATGCGCAGGTGTTCGATTCCTCCGGCGGCAAGGTGCTTGCCGCGGCGTCGACCGTGCAGGAAAAGGTCGCCAAGGGTCTCAAGGGCACGGGCAACGTCGAGGCCGCGAAGGCCGTCGGCACCGCCATTGCCGAGGCCGCCAAGGCCGCGGGCGTCACGAAGGTCGCGTTCGATCGCGCCGGTTTCATGTACCACGGCCGCGTCAAGGCGCTGGCCGACGCCGCGCGTGAAGCCGGTCTGGAATTCTGAGGACTAACTAATGGCACGACCCGACATGAAGAACCAGGCGCAGGACGAGTTCCTGGAGAAACTGGTGGCAGTCAATCGCACCGCCAAGGTGGTCAAGGGTGGCCGCCAGTTCGGCTTCACCGCGCTTACGGTCGTAGGCGACGGCGCCGGCCGCGTGGGCTTCGGTTTCGGCAAGGCGCGTGAAGTGCCGGTCGCGATCAGCAAGGCCATGGCGCAGGCGCGCAAGAACATGGTGAACGTCGCGCTGCGCAACGACACGCTGCACTTCGCGATGCACGGCACGCACGGCGCGACCAAGGTCTACATGCAGCCCGCCTCGGACGGTACGGGCGTCATCGCCGGCGGCGGCATGCGCGCGGTGCTCGAGTGCGCCGGCGTGCGCAACGTGCTCGCGAAGAGCTACGGCTCGCGCAACCCGATCAACGTCGTGCGCGCCACGGTCAACGCGCTCGCGAATGCGAGCTCGCCCGAGGGCATCGCGGCGAAGCGCGGCAAGACAGTCGAGGAGATCCTGGGTTAATCCCCGGGAGCGTAACGACATGGCAGCCAAGAACATCAAGGTCACGCTCTCGAAGAGCCTGGCCGGACAGCTGAAGAGCATCCAGGCGTCGGTGCGCGGCCTCGGCCTGCGCCGCCCCCACCAGACGGTGGAAGTCGCCGACACGCCGCAGAACCGCGGAATGATTGGTGCGGCATCGCACCTGTTGAAGGTGGAGTAGCACATGACGATGCGTTTGAACGACATGAAACCTGCCCACGGCGCCCGCAAGACGCGCCTGCGCGTGGGACGCGGCGCTTCCGCCGGCCAGGGCAAGACCTGCGGCCGTGGCGTGAAGGGTCAGCGCGCGCGCAAGGGTGGCTACCACAAGGTCGGCTTCGAAGGCGGCCAGATGCCCATCCAGCGCCGTATGCCCAAGGTCGGCTTCCGCTCGAAGATGCTGCAGTCCGAGGTGCGCCTGGACGAACTCCACAAGATCGACGGCTCGGCGATCGATCTGGACGCCTTGAAGAAGGCCAACATCATCCCGACTTTTGCGGACCGCGCGAAGGTCGTGCTTTCGGGCGAAATCAAGAAGGTCGTGAACCTGAAGGGCATTGGCGCCACCAAGGGTGCGCGCGAGGCCATCGAGAAGGCTGGCGGCACGGTCGAGGCCCTGCCGGAGAAGCCGGCCCCCGCAAAGCTGGCGCCCAAGAAGTAAGGGGCCAAGGCCCAAGGAAACCAGACGACAGTGGCAGACAACACCCCCAATCCGGCATCAGTACTCGGCGACGCAACGCGTTTCGGCGACGTTCGCAAGCGCCTGCTGTTCCTGATTGGCGGTTTGATCGTCTATCGCATCGGTACGTACATCCCGGTGCCGGGCATCGACCCGGCGGCCGTGGCCCAGTTCTTCGATGCGAACAAAGAGACGATCTTCGGCATCGTGAACGCCCTGTCGGGCGGCGCGATGGAGCGCCTGTCCATCTTCACGATGGGCGTGATGCCGTACATCTCCGCGTCGATCATCGTGCAGATGATGGCGATGGTCGTGCCGACCTGGATGGAGTACCGCAAGGAAGGCGAGTCCGGCCGGCGCAAGCTGACCGAGATCACCCGCTACGGCACCTTGGGTCTCGCGTTGTTCCAGTCCTTCGTCACCGCGACCGGATTGCAGAACTCCGGCATGGCCACGGCCGGCTGGCAGTTCCTGTTCGTCGCGACCATCACGATGACCACGGGTGCGATGTTCCTGATGTGGCTGGGTGAGCAGATCACCGAACGCGGCGTCGGCAACGGCATCTCGATGATCATTCTCGGCAGTATCGTCGCGGGTATCCCGGGCGCGATCGGCCAGACCGCCGGCAACATCAATTCCGGCGCGATGAACCCGATCTTCGCCATCGGCCTGATCGTGGTCGTGCTCGCGGTCACCGCGTTCTGCGTATTCGTGGAACGTGCGCAACGCCGCATTCCCGTCGACTACGCGAAGAAGCAGGTCGGCCGCCGCCTGATGCAGGCGCAGACCACGCACCTGCCGTTCAAGCTCAACATGTCGGGCGTGATCCCGCCGATCTTCGCCTCGAGCCTGCTGCTGTTCCCGGCGACGATCGCCGGCTTCGCGGGCCAGAACACCGAGACCTGGTGGGGCCAGGCCCTGCAGACGTTCTCGACCACGCTCGGCTACGGCGAGCCGCTGCACATCACGCTGTACGGCGCGATGATCATCTTCTTCTGCTTCTTCTATACGGCGCTGGTGTTCAACGCGCGCGAGACGGCCGACAACCTCAAGAAGTCGGGCGCCTTCATCCGCGGCATCCGTCCCGGCCAGCAGACCGGCGATTACATCGACAAGGTGCTCACCCGACTGACCTTGTGGGGCGCCCTGTACATCACCGCGGTGTGCTTGCTGCCCGAGCTCATGATGGTGAAGGGCGGCGTCCCGTTCGTGTTCGGCGGCACCTCGCTGCTGATCGTCGTGGTCGTCGCGATGGACTTTTTCTCGCAGCTTCAGGCCCACCTGATGTCGCATCACTACCCGGGTTTGCTCAAGAAGGCGAACCTCATGGGTTACGGCCGCTCGGGCGCGCCGCAGTAATTTGAGGCTCATTACATGAAAGTTCGTCCCTCGGTTAAGAAAATCTGCAAGAACTGCAAGGTCGTGCGCCGTCGCGGCGTCGTCTACGTCATCTGCTCCGACCCGCGCCACAAGCAGCGCCAGGGTTAAGGGCTAGGGTTACCAGGAAATAGAACATGGCACGTATTGCTGGCATCAACATCCCGATGAACAAGCACGTTGTGATCGGGCTCACGCACATCTTCGGCGTGGGTCGTTCGCGTGCGAAGGACATCTGCGCCGCCACGGGCATCACGCCCACGACCAAGGTGAAAGATCTCACCGAGGCCGAGGTGAACGCGATCCGTTCCGTGCTCGCGAAGACCGCGGTCGAAGGCGACCTG
>JAKFFF010000039.1:0-57395 GCA_036677145.1 Alcaligenaceae bacterium | reverse complement strand
ACCGGCAGCGCCGCGGGGCGAAACTCGCGCAGCACCTCGACCACGCGTCCCGCGTTGATCGCATCGGCGGCCATATAGTCCGGAGCCTGCACGAGCCCCAGTCCCGCGCTGGCCGCTTCGATGAGGGCCTCGCCATCTCCAAGGCGTAGACGCGAGTCGGGATTGATCTCCGTGTCCACGCCGTCAACGCGGAACTGCCACGGCCGCGCGCGGCCCGTGGCCGGCACGCGAAACAGCACGCAGGCGTGACTCTCGAGATCGTGCGGTGTGCGCGGCCGCCCCTGGCGCGTCAGATATTCCGGACTGGCGACGACCAACTGATGGTGTTGACCGACGGTTTTCGCCACGAGACGCGAATCCGCCAGCGGTCCGAGGCGCACGATCGCGTCGAGGCCCTCGCGAATCACATCGGTGTAGTTGTCGGAGAGTCGCGCCTCGATCGACAGCCCCGGATGGCGTTTCAGCAATCGTGCGAGCACCGGCAGGACGACGCGCCGCCCGTAGGAGAGCGGCGCATCGATGCGCAACACCCCCGTCGGTGTACCGCTCGCACCGGCGGCCACGGACTTGAGGACCTCGACCTCGTCGAGGATGCGCTGGCACTGCGAGAACAGGTGCTGCCCGTCCGGCGTGAGGCTGACCTGGCGGGTCGTGCGATTGAAAAGCCGCACGCCCAGTTGAGCTTCTAGCCGGCCGATGGCCTTCGCGATCGTCGACGGGGTCTGGGACAGCTCGCGGGCTGCCTTTGCAAAGCTGCCATTCCGGGCGGCGGTGGCAAAAGCCATGATCTGATGGACGCTATTCATTGATGAATATTGTTCCTCAATAAAACGACACTCAAGGCTATTTTGCTGTTGTTGCGAAGGCCTCACCCTCCCGCCCCCGATCACTTGCCCCCTGGAGCCCGCTGTGAAAGCCAGCTCGAATCCCGCCTTCGCTGTCTCGCAATTCCCCGGAATCCAGCAGGCCGCGATTCTCGCCGGGTCGGAGCAAGGCATGAATGAGCTTTCCATCTGGCAGCAGACCAACCGAAGGCAGACGTTCGGTCCGCATCACACCGTATGCATCCCTCGCAATGCGCTCCATCAGATTGCCAACGCGGGCCATGAGCCACTGCGCCTGATCGCCGTGTACTCCAGGCGGCCGAGCAAGACCGGCCTTTCCGACCGATAGCCAGGCGCATTTCCGTGAACAGGTTAAGCGCGTATTAGGGAACGGGCGCCACCACCAACACCATAATCGCCGCCCTTTCGAGGGTGGCGCCTGTTCCGGCATTCCCTCGCCTTTTGTGTAGTCAGGGAGTTTTCGTCCATGTTGAAGTCCATTGCGGTTGTTGGCGGTCTGTTGCTCGCCGCGAACGTTTCCCATGCCCAGCATTCGCTGCAGTCGATGCACTCGCGCGTGCCCGCGCCGCCGGCCACCGCCGCGGCCGCTCCGGCCTGGCTCACGAGCCCGGAAGTGACCACCCTGCGCAAGCAGCTCAAGGATCAGCGCGCGTTCGTCGAGAAGCTGCAAACCGATGCGGCGACCGCGAATCAGTCAGGCGGCCTGGCGAATGCCGGCGGCATCGACTTCCAGCGCGCGCAGCGTGACCCGGCGTACGCCGAGCAGATCAAGGCGAAGATCGCATCGATGAGCCAGGCCGAGCAGATGGCGCTGGCGATGCAGATGTCGAAGGCGACGCAGCAGGCGGCCGTGAAGGACGTCGTGGCGATGAGCAACGATCCGCCGGCGGTGAAGATCGCGGCCGATCACTACGCCGACTACCAGATGAAACAGGCGAACGGCGGAATCACGGCTCAGTACGCGGCGGTCAGCGACATCCAGCAGAAGGTCAGCACGCGCGCGATGCAGATCGCGGAGAAAGCCACCAAGTCGCTGAAATGCAGCGACGGCGAAGGCGGCTGCGCCTCGAAGGCCGACGAGGCCGCGGACAAGGCGACGCTGAAGGCGGCGCATGCGCAGATCATCGCCGAGTACGACAAGGCGCTGGTCAGCATCGGCGCGCAGGTCGAAGCGGCACGCAAGGCGCGCCTCGCCGACATCGCCATGGTGCAGAAGGATCTCGCTCCCGCGCAGTATGGCGCCGCCGCGCAGAGCAGCGCGAACAAGCAGATCCTCGCGACTTATCACAACACCGCGTTGATGGAGGTCGAACAGCTTTTCACGTTGTCCGAGGACGCCGCGAAGTGGGCGGCGGCTCGCTACCAGGACCGCACGATCAACTTTACCTCGATCGACTGAGGCGTCGGTTGAACCGGGAAGGGATTCCCGGGATAGGCGCCCTCGACAAGCGGGCTGGCGCGATGCCGACCCGCACCTGCTAACTACTGACATATTGCGCGCCGCGGCGCGTGCGTCGGGGCGCGAGGGCGATTACGCTTGCGCGTATGCTCCAGACACTCGCCGTCGCGAATTACCGCTCGATCCGTTCGCTCGTCATGCCGCTGGGCCAGCTCAACCTGATCACCGGCAACAACGGCAGCGGAAAATCCAATCTCTATCGCGCATTGCGGCTGCTCGCTGAAGCGGCGCAAGGCGGCATCGTGAGCTCGCTGGCACGCGAAGGCGGCTTGTCGTCGACGCTGTGGGCCGGGCCCGAAACAATTTCGCGGGCAATGAAGAAAGGCACCGTGCCCGTGCAGGGCGGGCCGCGCAAGGATCCGGTGAACCTGCGGCTGGGATTTCTCGGCGACGCGGTCGGATATGCGATCGATCTGGGTTTACCCGCGCCTGAGCGTCCCCCGAGTCCGGAACCAACTGCGTTCGGACAGGATCCCGAAATCAAGCGTGAGTGCGTCTGGGCGGCACCGACCATGCGCCCGGCAACACTGTTGGCCGATCGACACGGCGCGGCGGTTCGCCTTCGACGCGCGGACGGCGAATGGGATCAAACCGTCGCAAAACTCGCGACCTTCGAAAGCATGTTGTCGGAAATGTCCGATCCTGAGCGTGCACCCGAGCTGCTCGCACTGCGCGAGGAGGTGCGCTCCTGGCGCTTCTATGATCACTTTCGTGCTGACTCCGACGCGCCGGCACGGCACACGCAGATCGGAACACGTACGCCCGTGCTTGCGCACGATGGCCGAGATCTTGCGGCCGCGCTGCAGACCATTCGTGAAATCGGTGATCGCGACGCGCTCGCCGCCGCGGTTGAAGATGCATTTCCCGGCGCGCGTGTCAGCGTGGAATACGGAGACGGACGTTTCACGGTGATGTTCGAGCAGCACGGCCTGCTGCGACCCTTGTCCGCCGCCGAGCTCTCGGACGGCACGCTGCGCTATCTACTGTGGATCGCGGCGCTGCTCACGCCGCGCCCGCCATCCCTCATGATCCTCAACGAGCCGGAAACCAGTCTTCATCCAGACCTGCTGCCCGCGCTCGCGCGGCTCATCGAAAAGGCATCGAAACGCACCCAGGTGTGGGTCGTTTCGCATGCGTCGCGCATGATCGCGGCTCTCAAGGAAGCGAAAAACTGCAATGCGATCACATTGACGAAAGAGCTTGGCGAGACTGCGATCGAAGGTCAGGGCATGCTCGACGCGCCGCCGTGGAAGTGGCCGGAGAGGTAGGGCGGAACCAGGACGGGACTTCCGAGAATTCCTGCCAGGCACCACCAGCCGCATCACCGCTTCTTCCTACACAAACCCGAGGCTGGTGTTCGAGAAGTTGGTGACATTGGGAAGGATGCCGGGTAGCTCGGAGGTATCGCAGCCGAACCAGCGCGCCAGCGTAGCGGCGAACTGATCGATCGAGGTCGACGGCAGCAACCGTCCCTGACCAACCTGATCGTCGGTCTGGATCGACACGTGCGGCGCGGTTCCATAAAACCGCCCGCCGTTCACCGCGCCGCCCATCACGAAGTGATGGCTGCCCCAGCCGTGATCCGAGCCATCCGCGTTCGAGCTCAGCGTGCGGCCGAAATCCGACGCGGTGAAGGTGGTCACGCGATCCGCTACGCCCAGCTCGACTGTCGCCGCGTAGAACGCGCTCATCGCCTCGTTGATGCGGCCGAGCAAGCGCGGATGGTCCTGCATCAGCAGGTTGTGATTGTCGAAGCCGCCGATGGACACGAAGAACACCTGCCGGCGCAGACCCAGCGCGGCGCGCGCGCCGATCAGCCGCGCGACGATGCGCAACTGGTTGGCCAGTGAATTGGCGGTGCCGAACAATGTGTTCGTCGCATCACTCAGCGTGACGCCGGCGAGCGCGCTGTTCACCACGCCTTCCATCTCGATCGAACGCCGCGTGACCGTGGCGTACTCGTTCTCGAACGCGTGTGTGCTGGTGCGTGTCATCAAGGTGTTCAGCGCAGTGCGCAGCGCGGTGGAACCGTACGGCGCCTGCGCGAGCCCGTTGACGCGGATCGCCCCGCTCGGGCTGATCTGGTACTGCAGCGCATCGCGGCCCGATACGAACACCGCGTTGCCCGACGCGGAGATACACGTGAGCAGCGAATTGCCCGCGTTGCTCGACAGCGCGATGTCGCCGAGGCGCCCGCCCCAGCCGATGGTCGAGCCTTCGGAACCGTTCGACTGCCAGATCGATTGCTGATCGTTGTGCGAGAACAGCTTGGGCGGCAGTGGATTCGCCACGCGGTTCGTGCTCTGGTACTGCGCCAGCGTCGTCGGCTGGATCAGCGGACCGACGTTCAATTGCACGGCGAGCCGGCCCTGGTCCCACAGCGACTTGAGGCCCGTGAGCTGCGGCGCCAGCGCGTACTGCAGGTTGTCCGTGAGCGCGGGCCCGGCGGTCGGCGTCAGCGCGGTGGGCGCGAGCGCGGCGCGCGCCAGCGCGATGCCGGCCTGGTCCTCGCCCGCGGCGCCGGCGCGG
Source organism: Alcaligenaceae bacterium (assembly GCA_036677145.1). Classification (GTDB taxonomy): domain Bacteria; phylum Pseudomonadota; class Gammaproteobacteria; order Steroidobacterales; family Steroidobacteraceae; genus CADEED01. The sequence continues at coordinate 52,562 of JAKFFF010000039.1, read as the reverse complement.
ATCTGGTGATACAGCGCGTAGTTAGCCGCGTCGTACGGCACGACGGTGTTCGCATAGTCGTTGCCGCCGTACAGGAATATGCACACCAGCGCCTTGTAGTCGCTGCTGTCGAAAGCCGCCGCGTCGGAAATCGCCGCGAGATTGATCGCGAGCGGCGTCGCCACGCCCATCGCGCCGAGCTGCAGCGCGCGCTGCAGGACGAGCCGCCGGGTCCAGTACGTATTCCGGTTGCCGGGCGGTTTCATTTCTGCACCAGGTATTCGGGTGAGCAGAGGATCAGCAGACAGGCGCCCGCCACCAGGTTCAGCTTCGCGTCGGTCGAACTACCCGCGGTCACGTTCATCGCCGTCAATGCCGCCGTGATCGTGTCGAGAGTGGTTTGCGAAAGCTGGTTCGCCGTGAGGCGCAGGTTCAGGTGTGCCACCACGGCCGCCGCATCGTGCGCGATCGGCAGCAGCTCCGCGTACGTCGGACGCACGTCATTCCAGCCATTGCGGATGATCCACGTGAGGAAGTTCGGGTATCCCGCCACCGTGGTCTCGTTGACGAGCTGGAATTCCGGCGCCTGTTTGTTGGCCGTCGCGAGCGCGGTGTTCGGCGGCACGTAACCCGGCCGGAAGAAGTTGAACACCGATGGCGAACGCAGCGGACTTTGTCCGAGCCCGGTGTCGCTGCCCGAAAGATCGTAGATCTCGTACGCCAGGTTGCTGGAGGTGATGCCGACGGTCCGCGCCCATTGCACGAAACGCACCACGGGCTCGCGCAATTTTCCGGACAGCGTGTCCGACGCACCCGGCAGCGTGCGCGCCTCGCTATCGGTGAGGATCGCCGTCCACACCGCGCGCAGGTCGCCACGCACGCCGGAGCCGTTGTTTGCGAACGCGGCCGCAACGCGGCCCACGTATTCCGGGCTCGGGTTGCTGGTGACGAGGCGCTGGATCATCTGCCGCGCGAAGAACGGACCCACGTTCGCGTGATTGAAGAGATGGTCGAGCGCGCGCCGCAGCGCCTCGGGCCCGGCGGTGTTGGCCGGGATCGTGAGCCCGAGAAAGGTGACTTCCAGGTTCGAATGATTGTTGGCGATGAACCGCATCGGGTTCGTCGCGAAACGCGTATTCGGCACATCGTAGTCGTGCCAGGCGACGTTCGTGAACGCGCCGCCGTTCGAGGTGTAGTCCCAGTCGTAACCGGTGAACACGCGCGCGAGATTGGTGATGTCGCTCTGACCGTAGGTTTCGATCGGATGATTGTTGGCGTCGAGCCGCGGCGTGCCGTCGGCGTTGAGCTCGTGCAGGCCGATGGTGAAGAGCTGCATCACCTCGCGGGCATAGTTCTCGTCGGGCTGACGGCCGTTCGCGTCTTCCTTGAGATTGCCCTTGGTGTTGAGGAAGAAACCCATCGCCGCGTTGAGCGTGACGCGCTCGAGCAGCTCGCGGTAATTGCCGAAGGCATTCGCGCACAACAGGTCCCAGTACGCGCCGATCACGTACGGTGGATAGAAGCCGTCGATCGGGCTCAGCGACACGACGAAGAATTCCGACAACGCCAGCGCGATGCGCTTGCGCATCTGATCCGGCCCGGTGAGGAGCTGATTCCAGATCATGAAATCGCCGAACTGCGGCCAGAAGTAGCGCTGCTCGGACGTGATGGAGTTGTGGCCGCGCGCGTCGAGCCAGGCGACGCCGGTCTCGCCCAGCGCCGCGGTGTACTTCGAATTCAGCCAGGCCGGGTAGCCATTCGCGCGCACCGCGCTCATGTCGGCGTCGGTCAGCGAAAACTGCGCCTGCAGCAGGAAGCGCGCGGCTTCGGCTTCGGTGATCTGTGTGGGCGCCGGGGCCGGCGGATTCGGCGCTGGCGGATTCGGCGCCGGAGGATTCGGATTGCCGGAAGACGGCGGCGGCGTGCTGCCGCTGCCGCCCCCGCCGCAGGCCGCGAGTGCAAGCGCACTCAGCGCCACGGCCACACCCGCTCCGCGGGTATCGACGTGGCTGTCTTCAGCCGGTTCGGCCGACGTCACGTCGACGTCGCTTTCGAGTTCCTGCACAAGCCCCCCTGCCCCCTCGGAACGTACCCTACGGGCGCGCGGCCCGGCAAACAACCTGTCGCCAATCGAGTGCTATACCGAACGGGATCCGTGGTGCCGGGAAGGGATTCCCGGGAGAATCGCTTGCTGTGGGTAGGCTAGCCGGCGAAACACGCGGCTTCTCCCGGGAATCCCTTCCCGGCACCGCCATCCCTCACACGAAGCCGAGACTGGCCGGAGGAAAGTTGCCGACGTTCGGCAGGATTCCGGGCAACTCGGCCGCGTCGCATCCGAACCAGCGCGCCAGTGTCGCGGCGAACTGATCGACGGACGTGCTGGGAAGCAACCGGCCCTGTCCCACCTGGTCGTCGCTCTCCGTGGAAACATGGGGCGCGGTTCCATAGAAGCGCCCGCCATTCACCGCGCCTCCCATCACGAATTGGTGCGAGCCCCAGCCGTGATCCGAGCCGTCGGAGTTCGACGCCAGGGTGCGCCCGAAATCCGAGGCGGTGAACGTCGTGACTTTCTCCGCGACGCCGAGCTCTACTGTCGCGGCATAAAACGCGCTCATCGCGTCATTGAGCCGCGTCATGAGCCCCACGTGATCCTCGATCAGCGAGTTGTGTGTATCGAACCCGCCGATCGACGCGAAAAACACCTGGCGCCGCGCGCCGAGCGCCGCGCGCGCGCCGATCAGCCGCGCGATTGCACGCATCTGCCGGCCGAGGGGGTTGCCCGCCGGGAATGGTGTAGTTAGATCGACTCCGCCGAGCGCGCCGTTCACCACGCCCTCGAGTTCCATCGAACGGCGCGTCACGATGGCGCATTCGTTCTCGAACACGTGCGCGCTGGAGCGCGAAACGATGGCCTCGACCGCGTCCCGCAAACCGCCGGAGAGCGCGTTGATGCGGATCGCGCCATTCGTGCTGACCTGGTATTGAAGCGCATCGTGTCCCGCGACGAACACGGCGTTGCCGGCGGCGGAAATGCAGGTCAACGTCGCATTCGGCGTATTGCTCGAGAGCGCGAGATCACCGATCCGCCCTCCCCAGCCATTCGTGGATCCCTCGGCGCTGTCGGACTGCCAGACGGATTGCTGGTCGTTGTGTGAAAAGAGTTTGGGCGGCAGCGGGTTGGCGACGCGATTGGAGCTCTTGTATTGCGCCAGCGTGGTCGGCTGGATCAGCGGTCCCACGTTGAGCTGGATCGCGAGCCGCCCGGCGTCGAACAGCGCCTTCAAGCCCGTGAGCTGCGGCGCCAGCGCGTACTGCAGATTGTCGGTGAGCACCGCGCCATCGAGCGGCGTGAGCGCGGTGGCCGCCAGGCTCGCGCGCGCCAGCGCGATGCCCGCCTGCTCCTCGCCCGCGGCGCCGGCGCGCACCTGGTGATAGAGCGCGTAGTTAGCCGGGTCGAACGGCACCACCGTATTGGCGTAGTCGTTGCCGCCAATGAGGAAAATACACACCAGCGCCTTGTAGTCCGTGTTGTCGAAGGCCGCGGCTTCGCCGATCGCGGCGAGATTGATGGCCAATGGCGTCGCGACTCCCATGGCCCCGAGTTGCAGCGCGCGTTGCAGGACGACCCGGCGGGTCCACAGCTGGCTGGATTTCATTTCTGCACCAGGTATTCGGGCGAGATCATCGCGAGGAAGAATCCCGCGGCCAGGAGGTCCAGCTTGGCGCTGTCGCTGCTGGACTCCGTGATGCCGAAGCCGCGCAGCGCAGTCGTGATGACCTGCAGCGTGGCGCTCGACAACTGGTTGGCGGTGAGTCGCAGGTTGAGCCAGTCCACCACCGCCGGCACGTCGTGCGCGATCGGCAGCAGCGCTGTGTAACGCGGCGTGACGTCGCGGAAGCCGTTGCGCGTCACGCGTTGCATGAAGTTGATGTATCCGGCCGTGCTCGACTCGTTCAGCAGCTGGAACTCCGGCGCCTGTTTGGCGGCGGTGGCGATCTGCGTGTTGGGCGGCACGTAGCCGGGACGGAAGAAGTTGAACACCGAGGGCGCCCGCAGCGGACTCTGGCCGAGCAGCGTGTCGCTTTCCGAAAGATCGTCGATGTCGAACGCGCCGCTGTCCGACGCCGCCTCCGCGCTGCGCGCCCACTGCACGAAACGCACGATGGGCTCACGCAGCTTGCCCGCGAGAGTGTCGGCGCTGGTGGGATTGGCGCGCGCTTCCTCGTCCGTGAGTATCGCGGTCCAGACCGCCTTCAGATCCCCGCGCACTCCGTTGCCATTGTTGCCGAACACGGTGGCCACACGCTGCACGTAAGCCGGTGACGGGTTGCTGGTGACCAGCCGCTGGATCATCTGGCGCGCGAAGAACGGGCCGGTGTTCGCGTGATAGAAGAGCCGGTCGAGGGCGATGTGCAGCGCATCCGCGCCCGGCGTTGTTCCCGTGATCTTCTGGCCGAGGAAGTTCACTTCCACGGTGGAATGATCGTTGGCGACGAAACGCATGCGATTGGTGGCGAAATGCGTGCTCGGCACCTGGTAGGTAGCCCACGCGACCGCCGACTGACTACCGCCATTGGACTGGTAGTCCCATTTGTAGCCCGTGAAGACGCGCGCCAGGTTGGTGATGTCGTCCTGGGTGTAGGTTTCGATCGGCTTGTTGTTGCCGTCGAGCCGGGGTGTGCCATCGGGGTTGAGCTCGTGGAGGCCGATCGCGAACAGTTGCATGCATTCGCGCGCGTAGTTCTCGTCGGGCTGCCGGCCACGGGAGTTTTCGCCCAGGTTGCCGCGCGTGTTGAGGAAGTCGCCCATCGCCGCGTTCAGCGTGACCGCCTCGAGCAGCGCGCGGAAATTGCCGAAGGCATTCGCCGTGAGCACGTCCCAGTACGCGGCGATGACGTACGCCGGAAAAAATCCGTCGATCGGGTTGACGGAAACGACGAAGAACTCCGACAAGGCCAGCGCCACGCGTTTGCGCATCTGGTCGGGGCCGGCGATGAGCTGATTCCAGATCATCGGGTCCGTCGGACCTTGCGAGAAATAACGCACCTCGGCCGTGACCGCGTTGTAGCCCTGCGAATCGAGCCAGGCGACGCCGGTCTGACCGGGCGGCTCGGCGAAGCGCGCGTTGAGCCAGGCGAGATAGCCGCCGCTGCGCAGCGCGCTGATGTCCGCGTCGCTTGCGGAGAACTGCGCCTGTAGCGCGAAGCGCACTGCTTCGGCGTCCGTTGCGGGGCGTTCGTCACGGGTTGGCGCGGGCAGCGGTCCGGGCGCTGGCGGTGGCGGGATCGGAGTAGGAGGCGGACCAGTGGGGACGGGAGGCGCTGGATTGTTGCTTCCGCCTCCATCGCCACCGCCACCGCCACAGGCGGCGAGCGCCAGCGCCACCGCCGCGGCGAGCCCGGCTCCGCGAACATCGCTGGCGGCTGGATTCGCGGCGGGTGTTGCCGGTTCGACGTCCTCTTCAAGCTCCTGCACCGGGCCTCCCGCGTGGTGCTCGTCCCTCTTCTTTCCGACCCGAGTAAGAGCGGCGACGTTTCGCCGGCCGCGAGACGCGAGGTCGGGTACTCCCCGATTCCCACAACGCGATCGACCGGCAGGCGGGGCGCGATCCCGGCGCTTTTTGCCGACAAATGGGGCAACACCCCATTACATATTGTTAGGCGTCCAGCGCCGTTCCCGCACGCCTGCGAATCGCGACACGTTTTGTCGCAATGACGGGGTGCAATCTACTCCGCGCTTCGTGGTGTCAGGCATACCCCGGGAGAATTTTGCATGAGCAGTCCGTACAACGCGTCGGCTGAACGGATGTCGGTCTTCGGTCCGACATTGCGATTCAAAGGCGAGCTGAAGGCCCAGGAAGACCTCAAGGTCGAGGGCAAGATCGAAGGCACGATCCACCACCAGCAGCGGGTGGTCGTCGGATCCAAGGGCGAAGTCGTCGCCACCGTCACCGCGGCGTCGATCGACGTCGAGGGTCGCGTGCAGGGCGACATGCACGCCAAGAAGAGCATCAAGGTCAGTCAGTCAGCCGTCGTGCGCGGCAACATCCGCGCGCCGAGCGTCAGCATTACAGAGGGAGCGAATTTCAATGGCAGCGTCACCATGGAGCCGAGCTCTGGGTCTGGGGCCCAAGGAACCACCGCCAGCGGCCAAGCCCGCTGATTCGGAGAAGAACATGAGCAAAGGATTCAGCGACAGCAAGATGGCGCCACCCGCGCCGCCGGCTCCGCAGACGGCCAACGGCGTCGCCTGCGTGCTCGGCCCGACACTGCATTTCAAGGGCGAGCTCTACGGTGAAGAGGACCTGGATTTCCAGGGCCAGCTCGAAGGCTCGATCGAACACACCCGCAGCCTTTCCATCGGAAAGGAAGGCGGCGTGACGGGCAACATCCGTGCGAAGTTCGTGATCGTCGAAGGCCGCGTCGATGGCGACATCTACGCGAGCGAGTCGGTCCAGATCCGTCAGTCGGCCAAGGTGAAGGGCAACATCTTCGCTCCGCGGGTCGGCATCGCCGATGGCGCGCAGTTCAACGGTAGCGTGGACATGAACCACAAGGGCGCCGCGGCACGCAGCACCCCGGCGGGTACGCTCACCGATCCGGCTGCCGAGCGCCTGTTGACGAAGACGGGCTGACAAACCCCGGGCGCGCGAGCGCCGTGATCTTTCCGGACAAGGCGCGCAGGGATTCCTGCGCGCCTTCCGCTTGTTTGTTGGACAGCAACACCACCGCGATACGCGCCTCGGGATAGAGCTCGCAGTAGCTCGTGAATCCGAACGTCGTGCCCGAGAACTGCAGCCGCCGACCCAATTGTGGATCCTGGGGTGATTGCCCCGCGATCCAGTAGAACCCCACGGACACCCGCCCATCCGGCGTGGACCAGAGCGGCTGGTGCGCGAGTTTCACCGACGCATCACGCTCCACCAATTGCCAGGATGCGAAGCGCAGCATGTCCTCCGCGCTGTAACGCAGGGAATTCGCCGCGTAGTGCGAAGGCGCGCCGTACGGCGGCAACGGCTCGTTGTCCTCCGTATAACCGTGCGCAAGTAGTTTGGCGGACGGACGCGTGCCGCTGCCCATGCGCAGCGGCTTTTCGATCTCGCGCGCGAGGATGACCTCGAAGGGTTCACCGTAGATTTTTTCGAGCACGACGCCGAGCAGCAGGCTGCTGACATTCGACTGGCCCGGCTCCTCGCCCGGCGGCCGGCGCGGCGCCACGCGCTGCAGCTGGCGCAGGAATTCCTTCTGCGAATACTCGCTGAACACACGCATGCGCGTGACCGCGAGCGGTTCGCTCGGGACCTTGCGCACCTGCGTGATGTCGGGAATGTTGTCCGCGAGCTGCGAGGTCATGCCCGCGAGATGCCGCAGGCGGATGACTTCGCCGCCGTTGGCGAGGTTCTTGTAATTGCCGTCGAGATACCGGGTGACCTCGTCGTCGAGCGTCACGCGGCCTTCGACCACCGCGCGGGCGAGAAGCTGCCCGGTCATCGTCTTGCCCAGCGCGCCGATCTCGTACACGGTGTCCTTCGTCGGCACCGTGTTGCCGTCGAGCTGCGTGGCGCCGATGTTGAAGAAGTGGCGCCTGCCGTTGTCGTAGATGCCGATCGAGAGGCCGACGCCGTCATTGTCCGCGAGCCAGGCGCGGGCCAGTTCCTGAATCGCCCTTTCTGGAAGAGCCGCTTCTGGAGGAGCCGCGCCGGCCGGCGCCGGATCGGCGGCCGAGGCCAGTGGTGCGATCGAACAGAGCAAGAGAACCCAGGGGAACCGGCGTTTCATGGCCGATATCCTCGCACGCGCGCCGCCCGTGCGCTCAACGCAGATAGGGCGCCACATTGGCTTCGATCTCGCGAAACTCCGCGGTAGACAGCGGCAGTTTCCGGAACGCCTCGGCTTGCGCCTTGGGCGGTGGGTCGGTTGGATCACCACCATCGGAGCCGTAGAGGATGCGTGCCAGGCCGATCTCGCGGATTTTCGCCACGATGAATTGCGCGCGTTCCGCGGTCAGGTCCGCGGGCGCCACCAGCGCCAGATCGAAATACAGATTGCGCACGCGCGGATCCTTGCGTGCGAGCGCGGCGACGAAGGTCGCGAGCGCCTCGTCGGCAGGCGGATCGTTGCTGCTGCCGCCACCCGCGAAGTGCGCGATCTGGACGGGGACATCCGGGGCGGCGGCTAACAACTCGTCGATGAAGACCTGCGCCTGTGCGCCGCCATACGGATGTGCGCGCCGGCCGCGCATGTGCACGACGATGGCGAGGGCCTGCTCATTCGCCGCCTGGAACACGCGTTTCACTCGGGCGACGTGATCCGGGTCGGCGAGATTCACGGCCGACATTCCGAACTGCAGCTTGATGCCGCGGCCGAAGCGCTGGTCGCCGGCGCAGCGTTCGAGCTCCTCGAGTGCGTAGTCGGCGAGCGGATCGAAGCCGCAGAACGCAATGAGGCGCTGGGGAAATTTCGCGGCTTCGGCCGCTGTCCAGTCGTTTTCGGCTTTCAATTCCGCGTGGCCGTCGTGGCGATACGCGTTCGACAACAACACGGCGCGCTGGATACCAGCCTCATCGAGCATGGCGATCATCGCGGCCGCGTCGATGGGTTTCTGCCCGGGTGCGGTCATCGCGGCCGTGAGCAGATGTTGATGATGATCGACCCGCGGCGCCGCGGCGCCGTCCGCCAGGGTGATGCAGGGCAGCAATGCGAACAGCAGCTTCACGCGCATCCGCGGCTACCGGTTCAGTTCCTGGTCCGCCGCCAGCACCAGCAATAGATAGTCCGTCGTGCCGCGGCCGAGCACGTATTCGGTCTGCTGCCAGAAGAACGGCCAGTGCTTGAGCTCCGGGAAATCCGGGCGGATCAGCGCGGTGCCCGAGGCGCTGCCGCCGGGGATGTGCGACCAGTCCGCGCGGTTGAAGCCGTAGGCGGTGGTCAACGATTTCGCGCCGACGCCCGACACGAACGACGCTGTGTTCGAGCCCGGGTGTACGCCCAGGATGAAGCTCAGCGCGTTCAGCGCATACGTGCGCGGGAACAGATCCGGGAACGACAAGTGCAGCATCCAGTTGTCCCAGCCGAAGCGCTGGATGTTCCAACCGGCGCCCCAGATGTCGGGTTTGTACGGCACGCCGTATGGTGTTTCCTTCGCGAGTTGCTCGACCTTGACGCGATATTCCGTGACGGCGGCGCGCAGCGCCTTCGTATACGCATCGTCTTTGACCAGCGGAATCGTGCGGCCAACCATCCAACCCAAGCGATCGAAGTTCTTCACGATCGCGTCGCGTTGCTCGAGCAGCAACGCGCGGTATTTCGGATCCTTCGTCGTGATGAGCAGCTCCGTCGCCGCGCCGACGCGCGCGAACGGTTCCTGCGGTGTCGCGCGGTCGTAGACTTCGATCGCGGCTTTCAGCGAGCGCGCGGCGAGATCGTCGTTGAAACCCTCGAGCACACGCGCCGCCGCGGCGAGCGCCGCTGCCGTCTGCAGTTCGCGGCGCGGATTGTTCTCGGTGAATACCCAGCGATCGTCGGGCGAACCCGGCAGGCCGACGGCTGGTGCGGTGGCCTCGGGCGTCTTCTTCGCATCGAACACCACGTTGTCGGTCATCAATGCGCCATCACCGAGGAACACGTACTGCCGCAGCGTCGGCTCGATGATGCCGCGGTACAGCCGGCCCATGGATTCATAGCCGCCGAGCACGGACAACACGCCATGTTCGACCTGCTGCAACACGTCCGGCTTGCCGTCGGGCTGATGAATCTCGGTCACCAGCGTCTTCTGGTCGACACTGGTGTTGTCGTAGTCGGTCTTGAACAGCTCCCACGCGAGCGCGAGGCCGTGGATCGTGTCCGCCTGCGATTCCACCCGCAGGTCCCAGTCGCCCGCGTCGTGCCAGCCGCCGCGATCGATGCCCGGCACGTGTTCGCCCGGCTGGTAGTTAGTCAGCGTCTCCGGACCCTGCAGGTAACCGTCGAAGTGATTGTGGTTGACGGGCGCCATGCGCGCGTCGTCGAGATGGCAGGCGCCGTGCCACAGGCGGTACTTCTCCATCACCTTCATGTGGCACATCTGCGCGGGCAGGAAATATTCGAGTGTCGGCTGCCACACTTCGCGCGCGAACACGTTCGTGTTGATGCGGAACGGGTTGCTGACCTGGTTGCCGTAACGCACGACATAGAGGCCGGGATCCTTCACCGCGCTGAAGTCGAGCACCGCGTACTGGTAGCGCAGGAAAGCCCCCCATTCTGTTGGCTTGCGGTCGATGACCGTTTTCTTCTGGCCCACCTGGCCGATCCGCTGCAAGACCACGTTGTGACGCGTCGTGTCACGGGGGTCGAGCTCGATGATCGCCTGCTTGGGCTGCGCGGGGTGATAACCCACCTGCGAGACCTGGATCACGGGCGTGCGGATCCAGCCCTGCTTCGCGTGCGGCGTGACCAGCCACTCGATCGCGCCGGTGGTCGCGCCGGCCGGCGCGAGCGAACGCACGACGAACCAGCCGTTGTTGTGATTGCCGCGGCCGTCGAGCAGTTCGAGCTCGCCACCCTTCACCGCTTCGATCGAGAGGTGATAGAGCTCGGTCTCGGGCGCGATCTCGAGCCGCTTGCCGCGCGCGAGCAGCGGAATCTCTCCCGGCCCGCTCGGCTGCTGCGCGAACACGCCGTCGCTGCCGCCGAGTTGGTAGGACTTGCCGAACAGCAGGCCGGGGAACAATTCGAGATTGAAGCCGACCTTGCCGATCCAGTCCCGCGGAATCGGCTGGCTGAAATCGACCGACACGCGAATCGACTCGCCTTCGGCACGCGCGCGTACCGTGTATTCGAGTTTCAGATCCGGATAGATGATCGGGTTGAAACCCTTGCGATCGAGCTCGGGGTTCGGGAAAGCCAGCGGCACGCGGATTTCCTTCGTGGCCGCGTCGATCACTCGTTTGCCGGGTTTTGGAATCGGCGACCACTGCCCGGGCGAAGGTTCGAGGCGCACGTCGCCGTTCGAGGCGATGCGCTCGTCGTGCATGATCACGCTGAGGCCGCCCTGGTGGCCTTCGGGGTAGTAGTCCTGCCCGTACATCACGTTGATGCCGGGCCGCTCGAAATATTCCTGCGAGTTGAGCGTGAAGTTGTCCGCCGCGATGGCGGTCAACGGGAACAGGACAAGCAGGAAGAATCGACGCATGTAACCCCCTTGGTGCGAGCGCATGGTAAGGGGGAAAACAATTGCACGCACCAGCCCGGGAATCCTCGAGAACTCAGAGGGTAGAATCCGCCTTGCAGAGCGGATGTCCTCCGGGGATCCCCGAGCGGTGCCTGCAAACTTGTCAGCCGGTCGGCTCCACCGCCGCGAGTTCGCCGCTTTCGCGCGCCTTGCGTCCGTAGACCGCTTCGAACAGCGGGGATGCCATCAGCGTGGTGACGATGGCCATCAGCACCAGCATCGAGAACAACGCGGGGCCGATGACGCCCGCCTGCAATCCGATGTTGATGATGATCAGCTCCATGAGCCCGCGCGAATTCATCAACGCGCCGATGCCGAGCGCGGTGCGGTTGTCCTGGCCCGAGAGGCGCGCCGCCGCCCAGCAGGCGCCGAACTTCGCCAGAATCGAGCAGGCAAGCACCGCCAGCGCGATCGTCAGTAGATAGGGATCGGCCACCAGCGTGAGCTGGGTGTTCAGCCCCGAGTAGGTGAAGAACATCGGCAGCATGACGATGACGGTGAACGGCTCGAGCTGCTTGCGGACCTGGTTCGCGAGCACGCCGCGCGGCATCACGCAGCCGAGCAGGAAGCCGCCGAACACCGCGTGCAAGCCGATCGCGTCGGCGACGTAGGCCGACAGCATGAAAGCCGTCAGCACGAGGGCGAACACCGTGTTGTCGAGCGGCTTGTTCAGTGCCGCGTCGCGTTCCGCGCGGCGCGCCAGCGGCGCGAGGATGCGCGGCATCACGAAGATCATGAACAGCGCGAACGCGATGCCGCCGAGGATGGCGGTGTACGCGACGCCGGCCCCGGCGCCGAAGCTCGCGAGCACGATGGCCAGCACGCACCACGCCGCGGCGTCATCGATCGCACCCGCGGACAGCGACAACGTGCCGAGCGCGGTATTGCTCAGCCCGCGCTCGTGGATGATGCGCGCCAGCATCGGGAAGGCCGTGATCGCAATGGCCGCGCCCATGAACAAGGTGGCGTCGAACCGCGACGCCGTCGGCGAGAACAGACCGGGAACCGTCATCAGCCAGGGCGTGATCGCGATCGCGACGATGAACGGCACGCCCATGCCGGCGAGCGACACCGACGCGGCTTTATGGACGTTGGCCTTGAAGTGATCGGTGCGGAAGCCGAGGCCGACGAGGAACATGTACAGGCCGACGCCGAACTGCGCGCCCACGTAGAGCACGCCCTTGTTCTCGGGCGTGAATACGAACTTCTGCCAGTCGGGCGCGAGCAGGCCGAACAACGAGGGGCCTAACAACACACCGGCGATCATTTCGCAGACCACCTGGGGCTGCTTCAGGTACTTCTGCCCCAGCCAGCCGACGATGCGGCAGGTGGCCAGGATGAGGGCCATCTGCAGGAAAAACGTTATGGAAAGCTTTGCGACGCCCACGCGATCCCCCTCATTCGACCTGGGGGATTTCAATTCCGGCCGCGTCCGCGCGCCAGCCGGTAGCCTATAAATTCTGCCTATTGACGGCCATGCGGCGCCGCCGAGGGGCGGACCGCCTCGCCGGTGCGGTCCGGTTTTCGGTCAGGCGGCGGCATCCATGGGTGCGGCGGCGCGTTGCTGATGGACCGTGTCGTGCACGAAGCGCAGCTTGCCGAGTACGCGCTGCGACCGCACGAAGGGATACACATCTTCCATGCCCATGCTGCGATTCAGGCTGTTGAGGGCCAGGGTCACCGCGCTCCAGCCCTTCGACAGCGATTCGAAATCGAAAAACGCCAGGCGATCCGTGACCACTCGTTCACCGGACTCGTCCGCCGTGGGCGCGCGCACGACGAGGCCGTGACTCTTGGCCGTCTCGAGCGTGTCCACGGTGTGCAGGTAATGCGCCCAGGTCTCGGCCCAATCCTCCCAGGGATGCATGCTCGCGTACGCGCTCACGAAGGATGCGCCCCAGCCCTGTGGCGGCCCGGAATCGTAGTGCCGGTTGAGCGCCGCGTCGTAGCTCGCGCGCTCATCGCCGAACAACTCGCGGAATCCCTGCAGGCGATCGCTGTTGCGGATCAGCTTGTCCCAGTAGAAGTGACCGCTCTCGTGCCGCAGATGACCAAGCACCGTGCGATAGCCCTCGCCTAACTTCTCGCGCATGTTCTCGCGAAACGCCGAGTCGGCTTCGTCGATGTTGAGTGTTATCACACCCTCGTCGTGGCCGGTCAGCACAGGCTCGTCCTGGGTCCCCTTGAGAAAGCGGAATGCGAGTCCGTCGACCGGCAGGCGAAACTCGAACAACGTGTACAGCAGGCGGCGTTTGGCGGCTTCGATGCGGCGCCAGGCCTGGTCGTTGGCCGTATACGAAAGATTCGGAATGACCTGTGAGAGGCGGCAGGACCGGCAGTAGTCGTCCCGATCTTCCGCCGCGACCAGCCAATTGCAGGCTTCGTATTCGCGGGAGTTGCGGCAGGTTCGGTAGCGATGCGTGCCGTTGTCCGGCAGCGTGATTTCGAAAACGCCCGCGGCGCCGAAGGCCTGCGTTCGCAGGGTCGCAAGCTGGGCGATTTCCGGGGCGTAACCGACCGCCTCTCCGCAGCCGACGCAACGGCTGTTCTCGAAGTAGAGGGTTTGCTGGCAGTTGTCGCAGGTGAACAGTTTCACGAGGCCATGATCCTCGCATCTTGGGCGCGGCTCCGTCGGCAGTTCTCGCGGCCTGCGCGCAGCCAGTTCCTACCGGAATGTGGCGGCGGGAAGGGATTGTCGGGAGAGCGGAAATTTGCGCCCCGCTGGTGCACTCCACACGCCCTTCGGACCGGCAGGCACGTTCTCCCCGGATTACATGCCGGGCGGCGCCCTCACTGCGATTTGAGACGCGGAGAGACCAGTGGAACGGTGAGCATGGTGGAGCCCAGCGCCATCAGCAGCAGCGCGGTGAATGCGCCGTTGGTGATGAGCTGCTGGTCGAGCAGCACGTTCGCGAACACGATCATGATCAGGCCCTTGGTTTGCAGCAGCCAACCGATGATCGATGCTTCGCCGCGTTGCCAGCCGAGGATGCGCCCGGCGAGATGTGTGCCCGCGAGTTTGCCGAGAGCGGAGATGACCAGCAGCAGCGCGGCGACCAGCAGCACGGTCGCGCCGCCGACGGCGAAGTCCGTACGCAGGCCCGTGCTGAGGAAGTAGACCGGCATGCCGATGATGAGCAGGTTGTGGCGCATCGAGTCGAGCGAGTCCTGACCGAACCACGACGCTTCGAGCACCGCGCCGGCGAGGAAGGCGCCGACCATGAAATGCAATCCGCACCAGTCCGCGCCCAGCGCGCACAAACCCAGCCAGATGATGCCGACGAACCAGCGATCGGTCTGCGGCAGCTTCGCCATGAGTTTGCGGACCAGCCAGGCGGCCAGCGCGAAACTTGCGAGGAATGCGGCCTGGCGGCCGATACGAGTCCAGTCGAGCAGGATCAGCGCGAGCACGGTCCAGATCGCGATGTCATCGAGACTGGCGTATCTCAGGATGCGTTGACCGAGTGGCTTGCGCAGCACATCGAGCTTGTCCATGAGCAGGATGAGCACCGGCAAGGCGGTGACCGCGCATGACATTCCCATCGCGATGACGAATTGCCAGGGTTGCGCGGCGGCGCCAACCCAGTCGGGACTGATGAGGAACAGCGCCGCGAGACAGCCGAGGATGAGTGGACTGCCAAGTGCCGTGCCGGAGGCGACCAGCGTTTCGCGGCGCTGACGCCAGGCCGCGCCGAGGTCGAGCTCGATGCCCGCGATCCAGACGAACAACGTCACCGCCCAGAGCGCGAGCCCGTTGAGCGACTGCACCACCGCCGGCGTGAAGACGAAGTGGTAGTAGTCGGGGAAGGCCGCGCCCAGCACACCGGGGCCTAACAAGATGCCCGCGACCGTCTGCACCACCACCAGCGGCGCGTAGTAATCCGTGCGCAGCCCGCGCCAGATGAGGTACGGCACGGTGAAGATGATCACCATGGCGATCAGGAAGATTTCGGTAGTGGTCATGGGGGAGGGTTGGTGCCGGGTGGGGGAAGTGGGGAACTAGCAAAGAGCTCCCGCCAGTTCCCCACTTCCCCCACCCGGCACCAACCTATCTCTTCGCCAGATCCCAGGTGGCCTCGCTCGCGGGGCAATACTGCTTCACGAAGTCCGCGTGGGCCGGCAGTGCATTGACGACTTCCGCCACCTTCGCGCGGTACTTCGACATGAACTCCTTGAGTTCGCGCTCGTCGTAACGCGCCATGTGAATGTAAGTCTGCGGCTCGATGTTCTGCCCCATCATCACCGAGATCCACGAGTCCGCGGTGAACAGCTCGCCGTCTCTTTTGTACACACGCCCACCCTGCCGGAAGAGCTCGACCCGCTGGCGCAGCGAATCAGGAATCTCCATCTCGCGGCATTCCTTCCAGAACGGCGAATCGTCGCGCGTGTTGTAGTGGTAGTGCATGCAGACGAAATCGCGGATGCGCTCGATCTCATCTTCCGACAGCTCGTTGTAGTGATCGACGACCGGCTGCTTGATGCCGTCGAACGGGAACATGTTGATCAATCGGACGGCGGCCGTGGTGATCAGGTGAATGCTGGTCGACTCCAGCGGCTCGATGAAACCCGCGGACAATCCGAACGCGACCACGTTCTTGTTCCAGGATTTCTTGCGGCGACCGGCCTTGATGCGGATCAGCCAGGGATCCTTGACCGGCTTGCCGCCCGAGTCGGTGACGAGGCGATGTTTGGCCTCGTCCGCCGACATGTAACGGCTGCAGAACACCACGCCGTTGCCGACGCGATGCTGCACGGGAATGTTCCAGCGCCAGCCCGCGGTGTGTGCGTAACAAGCCGTGTACGGCTGGGCGGGGGCGTCCACGATGGTCTGAAAGGCCACCGCGCTGTCGCAGGGTAGATAGTTGGACCAGTCGATGTAACCAGTCTGCAGCGCGCCTTCGATCAGCAGGGCGCGGAAGCCGGTCGCGTCGACGAAGAAATCGCCGGGGATCTTGCGGCCGTCTTCGAGCTCGAGGGATTCGACGAAGCCGTTGTCGGTGCGCGTGTGGACGGCCTTGATCTTGCCTTCCACGCGCTTGACGCCGCGCGCCTCGGCTTTCTTGCGCATGTACCGCGCGTAGAGCGCCGCGTCGAAGTGATAGGCGTAGTTGATGCGCGGATTTTCGCGCAGCGCGAAACGGTCCTTCACCGCCGCGAGCCATTCGTAGCAGTATTCGCCCAGTGGCACCTTGTGGCCGTTCTTGCGGGCGTGCAGCCAGAAGTTGTAGAAGTCGGCCATCCACGCGCGCTGGCCGTGCACACCGAAGGGATGCAGATACCAGTTGCCGAGCGTCCCCCAGTCGTCGAACCGGATCGCGACCTTGAAGGTGGCCGCGCATTCGGTCATGAACTCGCGTTCGTCGATGCCTAACAACTGGTGGAACGTGACGATCGGCGGCACCGTGGATTCGCCGACACCGACCGTGCCGATCTCCTCGGACTCGACCAGCGTGATGTCGAGCAGGTCGCCGAACTGCTTGGAGATGGCCATCGCGGCCACCCACCCGGCCGTACCCCCGCCCGCAATGACGACCTTCCTCACCGCGCCCTGCGCTGCCCCTTCGTTTTGCATGCCGCGATTCTAGCGAAGAGGTTGGTGCCGGGTGAGAAAACGCTGAGTTAGCTTGCCTGTGGTCGGGGCCGGAGTGGTTGGTGCCGGGTGAGAAAACACTGAGTTAGCTCGCGAGTACCTCGGACAGGCGAGGCGCTCAAAAGCTAACTCAGTGTTTTCTCACCCGGCACCAACTCCCAGACGTTAACCCCCACTTCCCCCACCCGGCACCGACTGCCGACTAGGCGGTCTTGAGGAACTGCTCGTGGGTCGGCAGGTGCTCGACCATGCCGGCGATGGCGGCCTTGGCGTTGCGCAGGGTCTGCTGGATCGTCTCGTAGTCGAGATTCTCGACGCGCGGACAATGGCCGCTCGGATGAATCCCCATTCCTTCGAACACCGACTGCCAGCTCGACGCGCGGAACAGCTCGTCCACGCCTTCGCGCATCGCGCCGTGCACCTTGAACAGTTCGATGCGCTCGCGCAGTGAATCCGGCAGCGGAATGTTCTTGCACCACTGCCAGAACGGCGTGTCGTCGCGTTCGGTCGCCGAGTAATGCAGCACGATGAAATCGCGCACCTCTTCGAAGTCCGCGATCATGCGCCGGTTGTATTCGCGGATCAGCGCCGGGTCGCAATCGCGATCCGGGAAATACCGCAGCAGGAAATCCATGCCGCGCGCGATCAGGTGAATCGACGTCGCCTCGAGGGGCTCGATGAATCCCGACGACAGGCCGAGCGACACGCAATTGTTCTTCCAGAACTGGCGCCGATGTCCGGTGACGTAGGGAATCACGCGCGGCTCTTCGATCGCGTTGTTGTCGAGCGTACGCAGCAGCGTCGCACGCGCGGCCGCATCGCTCGCGAATTTGCTCGAATACACGTAACCCTGTCCGAGCCGGTGCTGCAGCGGAATCCGCCAGCTCCAGCCGGCCGGCTGCGCGGTCGCGCGCGTATACGGAACGAGTTGCCCCTTGTTCTCCGTCTTCACCACCACCGCGCGATCGCACGGCAGGTATTCAGACCAGTCGACGTGTTCGACGCCGAGCGTCTTGCCGATCAGCAGACTGCGGAAGCCCGTGCAGTCGATGAAAAGATCGCCGCGCACTTCCTTGCCGTTCTCGAGCACCAGGCTCGAGATGAACCCGTCGTCGCGCTGACGCACTTCGACGACCTTGCCTTCCGTCCTGCGCAGTCCGCGCTCCTCGGAATACCTGCGCAGGTATTTCGCCACCAGCAACGCATCGACGTGCATCGCGTAGTTAGCCCCGCCGATCGGCGTGTTGCGCGCCTTCGCCGGGTGAAAGAATCGTCCCTGCTCGGCCATGACGTTGCATGGCGAGAAGTCCTGCAGGTTCGAGGTGTCGCCCCGCGAGCGCGCCTTGAGCCAGCACTGGTAGAAATCGTGATTGCCGATCGGCTTGCCGATCACACCGAACGGATGGAAATAGGAGTCGCTGCGCTCGCGCCAGCCGACGAACTTGATGCCGAGCTTGTAAGTGCCGTCGACCGCGCGGATGAAATCCTGCTCGTCGATGCCGAGGCGGTGGATCAGCCCGACGAACGGCGGCACGGTGGACTCGCCGACGCCGATGGTGCCGAGCTCTTCGGACTCGATCAGCTCGACCTCGCACAGCTCGCGTTTCAGGTGGTGGCACAACATCGAGGCCGCGAGCCACCCGGAAGTGCCGCCGCCGACGATGACGATTTTTGAAATGGGCTGCATTACCAGTTCCGATTCTCCACCATCAACCCAGGGGTGTCCTGGGCACGCGCCGTATTGTAATTCCAATAGGCCGAACTGCTGGCCTGGATGGCCCGGCGCAACAGGTCGATGGCCTTATGTCGCGGGAAACTCACCCGCCAGGCAAGCGCCAGGCTGCGTTTTGGGACCGGGTTCGCGAACGGCCGGGTGACCAGCAGGCTTGCGGCATACAACGGAGCCTCGGCCGCGGTCTGCGGGAGGATCGTCACGCCCAGCCGCGAGGCCACCATGTGACGCAGGGTTTCGAGCGTCGCGCCCTGCGTGAAGGTGCGCACCGAAGCGCCCTCGGCGCCCTGCGGATTCAGGTGCGGGAAAGCCGCGAGGATCTGCTCGCGCATCGCATCCCCCTCGCCGAGCAGCAGCAGTTCCGAAGGCACCAGGTCCTGCGCGCTGATCGCGGGCTTGTTAGCCAGCCGGTGATCCGCCGGCAACAGCAACATGAACGGTTCGTCGAACAGCGGCTGCGTGACCACGTCCGCCTCGACGAATGGCTGCGTGATCAGGATCGCGTCGAGATCGCCATTGCGCAGCTTGGTCGCGAGCTCCGCGGTCGAGCCCTCCTCCACGTACAGGGACAGCTTGTTTGACGTTTCCTGCAACAGCGGAATGAACTGGGGCAGCAGGTATGGCCCGATTGTGGGCAGGGTGCCGAGCGCTATCGGACCTTCGAGCTGCTCCTTGTCCGCGTCGGCGACGTCCTTGATGGCCGCCGCCTGCTCGAGCACGCGCGAGGCCATGGAAACGATCTTCTGTCCCAGCGGCGTCGGCAGGATCTTCTGCTTGCCGCGCTCGAACAGCACGCCCAGCTCTTCCTCGAGCTTCTTGACCGCAATGGACAGGGTCGGCTGGCTGACGTGACAGCGCTCGGCCGCGCGGCCGAAATGCTGTTCCTGCGCCAGCGCGACGATGTATCGGAGCTCCGTAAGGGTCATGGGGCGGCATCTTCACTCGCTGCGCCGCCGCAGTCCATCGGACCGGCGCGGATGGTCCCAAGGCCATATTGCCGACTGCCGGAACGTGGAACAGAATTCCGGCGTAACCCGGGACTTTGGGACACCCGCCATGGATACACCGACGAAACTGCTGTTTTCAGCGCTTCTGGCCTGCGCCCTCGTTGCGCCGGCATTGTCCGCCCAGGGATCGAAGGCCGAACCGGAACCCATCTACGAGCTCGACGAGCCGCAACCCCTCACCGGGTCGATCCTCATCCAGAAGCAGAACACGCGCTCGACCGTTCCGCTCAATCGCAGCTACGAACAGTTGTCGCCCCAGGAAAAGGCGCGCGTGCACGACTGGTACGAATACATCGACGAAGGCGACGAACCGCCATATCCGAAAAATGGACTCCTGCCTATCTACAAGGCGATTGGCCACGCGCGCAACCTCGCCCCCGGACAGGGTGAGCTGTTCCTGGCGGTCACCGTCGACCCGAACGGCCGGGCAAAGGAAGTGCAGGTACTCAAATCACCTGGCAAGGAAATATCCGAGTTCGTCGCATCGGTGCTGCTGATGACGCAGTACAAGCCGGCGGTGTGTGAAGGCAAGCCTTGCCAGATGCAGTTCCCGCTGCAGATCGACTTCGAGAAATCGGACAACTACACGCTGCGCAATTACAACCGGTACTCGCCGCGAAAATTCATGCAATGAATCCGGACGGCGCTGCTGTCCGCGTAGTCAGGCGATCGGTTCCCGTCGGTGCGCTGAAATCCGTGGCGGCGCGGACGCTCTACTTCTTCTTGCCGAAATCGTAACTCGTCTCTTCGCGCAGCTGATCGACGCTGCCATCGGGCTTGTACGACACCGCCGTGCGCGTGATTTCGACTCGATCGCCGAGATAGCGGTACGCGGTCAGCCCCACCACCTTGTCGCCCGAATACCGGTACTCGCGCGTCGGCTTGCGGTAGCCGAGGCTGTTGGGATCGTTGTCGATCTCCTGGATGACCTTGCCGCCGGCCGCCGCGACGAACTCGATCAGGCCGTTGTCCGGAGAAACGCGCAGCGCCGCGAGCCGCGGATCGTCGGGCGCGGGATTGGCCACGATATCGACCTTTGAACGCGAGGTGCCCTGCTGCGCGGACGCCGGCGCCGCCGCGTCATCGCCGGCGCGGGGCGCGGCGGATCCGTCCGACTGCGCCGGCCCGGCCGGATCCCGCGCGAAGTAGACGCCGCCCGCGACGATGGCGGCGAGGACGACGGCACCCAGCACCAGCTTCTTCATGGCGACACGAAGCTCACGTCATCGATCCACGCGGCGCCCGTTGACTGGCCGCCGTACGAATCGCCGACGAACCGCCATTCGATTTCGTGGATGCCGGCGGGCAATGTCAGCGTGTAGTTAGTCCACGGCGAACCCGATTGCGGGTAGATGTACAAGTGCTGCACGCCGTCGACCAGCACGTACAACCGGTCGTAGTAGTACTGGTAGTCGAGGCGCGCCCAGAAGCTGAGAGTGCCCGCCGCGAAGACACCACGGAACCGGATCGTGCTGTTCTGGTAGGCGCCGACGGCGCCCGCCTTCAGACTCACGGACCCGGCATGCGCGACCGTCGGATCGAGCGCCCAGGGGGCATGGCTCGCCTGCGGCATCGTCCAGGCCGCGAGATCCGGCGTGCCTTCGAACGTCTGACTGTAGTTAGTCAGCGCCTGCGGCAGTCCGGACGGATCGTTGGGATCGCCGCCGTACAACACCTCGTCGAAATCGGTGTAACCGTCGTCGTCGCTGTCCGTATCCCACGGATCGGAACCGTGCGTGATGACCTCCGCATGGTCGTTCAGCCCATCCCCGTCGCTGTCCGGGTTCGACGGGTCGGTGGCGTACGTCACGATCTCCTGCAGATCGGTGAGCCCGTCGGAATCCGTATCACTCAACGTCGGATTCGAATGGTTCGCGTACTCGGTGACGTTGTTCACGCCATCGGAGTCGAGATCACCCGTGGCGTCGCCCGCGTTGGAATCGCTCAGTCCGTAGAGCTGCTCCCACCACCGCGGCAGCGTGTCGCTGTCGTTGTCGTAGAACGGCAGGCGCAGGAACGCCGTCGTGCCGTTGAGGACATGGACCAGGTACGCCTCCGATGTACCGAACAGGATGCGTATGGGCTGGCCGGTGTACTGATACGAAGCCAACACGGCGTAGGAAACCGGATTGCGTATTTCGACGCGATCCGTGGTGTCGACGTCCACCAGCGCGTTGCTCATCCAGTGCGCATCGCGGATCTGCTTGCCGAGCGACCCGGCCTGCGTCAATCCGTCCTGGAGATAGAAGTCACCGCTGCCAAGCAGGATACGCTCGCCATCCGGTGACACGCGGATCGGCGCCTGGATCTGGTAGGTGCCGTGGTACGGGGACTCGCCGGAAGCGGTGATCTCGCCGGTCAGTTGGTCGATCTCCTCGAAGTGCAGATCCGGCGGACTGAAGTGGCTGAAGTAGTACACGCGCGAGTAGTTCGGATCCCACGTGAATTCGGGCGTGTTGTAGTTCCATTCCTGTTGATCGGTGATCACGCCCGCGCTGTTGATGACGTAGTGAGTCCCCCACGCGCCGCTGCCGTCGTACGCGATGACGAAATTCCCGACCGCGCCGATGCTGCCGACGGCCGTCGCGAGGTTGGTGAACGCGACTTCGGCGCCCGTGCCCGCGTTCACGTCGATGTAACGGATCGCGCCCGTGCCATACCCGAGATAGAGCCGCTGGTGAACGGCCGAATAGACCATCTTGGTCGGCGCGATGGTCGTGAATCCCTGGTTGATTCCGATGACGTACGGATTGAGGTACGCCCCCGTGGCCATCGACCAGCGGTACACGCGCCGGTTGGCGCTGCTCAATAGATAGACGATGTCGCCATTGCTCACCACCTGGTCCGGGACGTAGTTTGGAATGGTGGCGCCATAGTTGCAGGTGACGCCGTTGCCGTGCGCCAGCAGCCAGCAGGCGGAGTCCTGCGGATAGACATCGAGTGTCAGCCCGGTGGTGCTGTCGGCCTGGGACATTCCCGGGTTCCATGCGTCGGGATAACCGTCCTTGTCGGTGTCCACCGAGGCGGCGCGATCCAGCGGGAAGGCATCCGCCGTGTTCTGCACGCCGTCGTTGTCGCTGTCGTTGCTCGGCACGTAGTTGTGGAACTGCACGGTGCCGTTGTTGATCACCAGCACCACCATCGCTGTATCCGAACCCACCACGCGCAGCGCCTGGCCGGCGAAACTCAGCTGCTCCAGTACCGCGAGATTCGTGGCGCCCAGCCGGCGCAAGATCGTCTGGTTGCTGGAGGTCGTCAGCGCGGCCAGCGAACCATTCGCGAACCAGCGCGCATCGATCACCGCGCCGCCCAGTGAACCCGCCCAGTTCAACCCGTTCTGGCTGTAGAGGTCACCGCTGCCCAGCAGCACGAATTGGCCGTCGCCCGACACGCGGATCGGCGTGTTGATGCCGTAGGAGCCGTGGTACGGCGTCTCACCTTCGGAGGTGATCTGCCCGGTGCCCTGATCGATGACCTCGTAGTGCAGGTCGTTGGGACTGGAGCCGTCACGGAAGAAGTACACGCGCGAGGTGTTCGGATCCCAGGCGTACTGCCGCGAGTAGTAGTTCCAGTCGAGCTGGTGCGTGACGGCGCCCGCCGCGTTGAATATATAGTGCGTCTCCCAGGCGCCCGCGTCGTCCTGCGCGAGCACGTAGTTGCCCACGCTCGCCAGGCCGTTCACGGCCATCGCCGTGTTGCCGAACGCGGTTTCGAGTGGCGCACCCGCGGTGACATCGATGTATCGGATCGCGCCCGTGCTGTATCCGAGATACAGCCGCTGGTGGGCGGGCGAATACGCCATCTTCGTCGGCGCGATCGTCGTGAAGCCCTGGTTGATCCCCACGATGTACGGGTTGACGTAGGCGCCCGCCGTGATCGACCAGCGGTACACGCGCCGGTTGGCGCTGCTCAGCAGGTAGATGATGTCCCCTTCCTGCACCACGTCGTCCGGCGTGTAGTTAGGAATGGTCGCGCCGTAGTTGCAGGCGACACCGTTGCCGTGCGCCTGGAGCCAGCAGGCGGAATCCTGCGGATAGGCATCGAGCGTGAGCCCGGTGGTGCTGTCGGCCTGGCTGCGCCCCGGATTCCAAGCATCGGGAAAGCCGTCGCGATCGGTATCTACCGATGCTGCAACGTCCAGCGGGAACGCGTCCTGGGTATTGAGGACACCGTCGCCGTCGCTGTCGTCGTTGGGGACGTAGTTGTGGAACTGGACAGTGCCGTTGTTGATCACCAGCACGGTCATGGCGGCATCCGTGCCCACGACGCGCAGCGCCTGGCCGTTGTAGGTCAGCTGCTCCAGCGTCGCGAGGTTCGTGGCGCCGAGCCGGCGCAAGGTCGTCTGGTTGCTCGCGGTCGTCAGCGTGACCAGGGAGCCGTTCGCGAACCAGCGCGCATCGGTCACCGCGCCGCCGAGCGAGCCCGACCACGTCAGGCCATTCTGGTTGTAGATGTCACCACTGCCGAGCAGGATGTGCTGGCCGCCGGTCGACACGCGGATCGGCACCTGGATGGAATAGGCGCCGTGATAGGGCGATTCGCCCGCCGCGGTGATCTGTCCGGTAGTTTGGTCGATGACTTCATAGTTCAGGTCCGCCGGACTGAACTGGCTGAAGAAATACGCGCGCGAGGTATGCGGATCCCAGGCGTATTCCGGCGAGTAGTAGTTCCAGTCGGCCTGGTCCGTGATGACGCCGGCGCTGTTGATGACGTAGTGGGTTCCCCATGCGCCGCTGCCATCCTGCGCGAGCAGGAAGTTGCCGACGGCCGCGATGCCGCCCACGCTGGCCGCGACGTTCGCGAAATCCACCTCCTCGCCCGCACCCGCGCTGGTGTCGATGTAACGGATCGCGCCCGTGCTGTACCCGAGATACAGCCGATGGTGCGCGCTCGAATACGCCATCTTGTTCGGCGAGAGGGCCGTGAATCCCTGGTCGATACCCACCACGTACGGATTGAGGTACGCGCCGGTCGCCACCGACCAGCGGTACACGCGCCGGTTGACGTTGCTGAGTAGATAGATGATGCCGTCCTGCTCGATCACCTGGTCTGGCAGGTAGTTCGGCATCGTGGCGGCGTAGTTGCAGGCGACGCCGTTGCCGTGCGCCGACAGCCAGCAGGCCGAATCCTGCGGATAGGCGTCGAGCGTGAGACCCGTGGTGCTGTCGGCCTGCGTGCGGCCCGCGTTCCATGCGTCCGGATAGCCGTCGCGGTCGGCGTCGGCCGAGGCCGCTCCGTCCAGCGGGAACGCATCCTGCGTGTTGGAAACTCCATCACCATCGCTGTCGTCGTTCGGCACGTAGTCGTGGAACCGCACGGTCGGGCCGTCGATGACCAGCACCGCCATCTTCGCGTCCGTGCCGACGACGCGCAGCGCCTGGCCGGTGAAGTTGAGCTGCTCCAGCGTCGCAAGGTTCGTGGCATTCAGGCGACGCAGCGAGGTCTGGTTGGCCGCGGTGGTCAGCGTGACGAGCGAACCGTTCGTGAACCAGCGCGCATCGGCCACCTGGCCGGCCAGCGAACCCGACCAGTTCAAGCCGTTCTGGCCGTAGATGTCGCCGCTGCCGAGCAGCACGTACTGACCGTTGGCCGACACGCGGATCGGCGGATTGATGTTGTAAGCGCCGTGATAGGGCGTTTCACCGCTCCCGCTGATCTGCCCGGTCGCCTGATCGATCACTTCGTAGTGCAGGTCGTTGGGGCTCGTGCCGTCGCGGAAGAAATACACGCGCGCCGTCGTCGTATCCCAGGCGTATTCCCGCGAATATTCGTTCCACTCCTGCTGATCCGTGATGACCGCGTTGCGGTCGATGACGTAGTGCGTCGCCCATGCGCCGCTGTCGTCCTGCGCCATCAGGTAGTTGCCCACGGACGTGAGACCGTTGACGCTCATCGGCAGAGTCGCGAACTGAACCTGGTCCTGGCTCGCGGAGTTGACGTCGATGTATTGAATCGCGCCCGAGCTGTACCCGAGATACAGGCGTTGATGACTGGCCGAATACGCCAGCTTGGTCGGGTAGAGCGCCCCGAGACCCACCACGTACGCGTCCAGGTAACGCGACTCGCTGACGGACCAGCGGAAGATCAGGCGGTGCGCATTGCTCTGCAGGTAAACGACGTCCTGGCCGTCGAAGGCCACGTTGTCCGGCAGGTAGTCAGGAACCTCCGCGGTGATCTCGAACTCCGCGATGACACCGCCGACGTTGATGCTGACACGCGTGACCTTCGAATAGGTCGCCGAGGAATTCGCCCTGACGACCAGCGACTGGCCGGCGGTGATCGATCCCGGCGCGCTGGTGAACGCGCCACCGGCGATCGAGTACTCGCCATTCGTGATCGTGACCGGCGCGGCCGTGTTGATGCCCGAGACCGTGGCGGCCGCGGAGGTGACCAGCGTGCCGCGCGCCGCGTTGATGACTCTTGAAAATGAGAAAGCGTTGGGCGTCGTGTCCGCCGCCAGCGTGGTCGCCGTGAACGTCGACGCGACGCCGCCGATCGTGAGCACCGCGACGGCGGGCGTGGAGAACTGGCCCGAGGTGTTCACCCGCACCCGGATCCGCTGGTTGTTGGCAATGCTGCCCGCGGCGGAGGTGAACGCGCCGCCATCGATCGAATACTCGCCCCCGGTGATGGAGACCGCCGCATTGGCGTTGATGCCGGAGACGACGATTTCGTTCGACGCCACTGCCGCCGACAGCGCGACGTCGGACTGGCTCGCCAGCGTGAATGCGTCCGGTGTCGTGTCGACCGGCGTGGAACCGCCGCCACCGCCACCACCACCACCGCCGCCACCGCCACCGCCGCAACCCGCCAGCAGGACGATCAATCCGATAGCAGCAAGGAATGAGTTTCGCGTCGACATGCGCACAGCTCCCGACATTTTCTGGTGTTGGTCTTCGCCAAGGGGAACGCGGGCAAAGCGCTCATCCACGAGTTACCGCGTTCCCGCCATTGTTCTGGTAGTTATTCGCAGGCGCCGGAATCTTAGCCGTGCGGGCCGTGACGCGAAAAGCGTGCGGCGCGCGATGCGCAAAGATTATGTATCAGCCCCGCGTTTTACTACTTCGACTCTTTCTGTCGCGAAGCTGGATTTTGTGTCACGCGGACGGCTGGACCACGTCTAAGAAATTGTCAGGGCGGCGCAACAGTCAGGGCAACGGAAGAATTCCCTCGCTGCGAACTATCCACTGCCCGTTCGGCGGAAAGCCCGGGTTCAGTTCGTGCACGTCGCTGCCACCGGCCACCATGAGCGCGGCGGCCAGCAGCAACGAGCCGTTCGACGGAAAATATGTTTCCGCCGCGCGGCGGTAACCAGGTCCGTCGATGCCGATGCCCGCGGCATGCGGCGCCGCGTCGGCGACGACATGCACGCGCGGCGTCATGCCCGATACACCGAACTGGAAGTTCTTCGCGTCGCTTAGCAGGAAGTTCACCGCCATATCGGGCTCGTCGAGCCGCGTCGCGGTCATCGCGAGCATGGGCCAGTCCCAGCCCCAGGTCTGACGCAGGTCCCAGTCGCTCATCACGGCTTTCAGGGTGCGGCGCATGGTTTCGCGATCGGCGCCCCAGCCCGGGAGAAGCCCAAGCGCGGCGACGAAGGAAGGATGATCGCGGTTCGGGCACTGCTCGGATGCGTGCCGCGAACACTCCGGCGAACGCGCGCGCTCCCACAGGTCAGGCTGCGACTCGGCCGCGAGGTACAGGCCATCTTTCACGGGCAGCTTCGACAGCCGGAACAACAGGTTGTCCCATTCCTTGTTCTTCGGCAGCCCGAGCCGCTGGCGCCACTCCTGCGCGGTCGCGATGCCGAAGCGCCAGTACTCGAGCTCGAACGTCGGGTTGAAGGTGGTCAGCGGTGGAAAGTTTTCCTGCGCGGGAATGATGGGCGGCCCGAGAATGAACCGAGCCGCCTTCCTGTCGAAGTACGGCCAGCTCGCCAGCAGCTCGGCGGTTTCGAACACGATGGGTTTGTATTTTTCCAGCGTCTCGCGCGTGGGCTTCGCCTTGTAGAGCACCTCGGCCAGGTAGATAGGATGCGGCTGCTGCCACATGATGAAAGGATTCACGGTGCTCGGGGATTCGCGCCCTTCCGGGCCCACCATCTTGGGCCACCACGCGCCGCGCACACCCTGCGATTTCGCGCGCTCCTGCGCACCGGCGAGATTCGCGAAGTACCACGGCATGCTGCGCTCGAGCAGTTCCGGCCGGCCCCACACGGCGAAGTGCGCCGAGTGCCAGGCGTGCATCTCGAGGTGGAACTTGCCGTTCCAGCTGTTGGAGAACAGGCCCTCTTCCTGGGGCGGCACGGCGCCCGCGCTATTGATCGCGGTGAGGTACTGGGAAAGCACGATGCGGCGCTCGAGTTCCCTGGCGCGCGGATCGCGACTGCCGGTGAAGTCGATGGCGCCGCCGTTCTTCCAGTAACTCTGCCACCACGCGGCGGCCGCCTCGCGGGCGGATTCGGCCGCAAGCGCGGCGGGCGGCGGGTTCTCGGCGAACTCCACCAGCAGCGTGATCGAACTGCCGCGCGGCGCGGTGATGCGGAATTCGTGTGGGCCGCCGTTGGTGAAGGTGAGTTCACGGTCGGCGGAGACATTCACTGCATAACGCGTGTCGTCGATGCGGCGCGCGAGTCTCAGGCCCTCGGCGTTGCGCGCGATTTCCTGCGTGACGTGTGAATCGGGATGCGTCCAGTCAGCCGGATCCGGATTGAGCTGCGCCGACACGCCGGGAAAATTGAGCGCGAACCCCAGGCGCCCTTCGAACAGCAACGGCGATGTGACTCGCGCGATGATGATGTCGCGCGTCGGATGGACGGACGTCTCGACTTCGACTTGTTTGCCGTCGAACAGGAAGGTGCTCGTGAGTCGTCCGTTCCACAGGTCGAGGGTTTGTTTCGTTTTCGAGAGTTCGGTGAACTTGGCTTCTGTGCCGTCCGCGCGCAGCAGGCGCAAGCCCAGGCGGCCGAGTGAAAAGCGATGCGGGTTCTCGCGCAGCCATTTGATGTCGTCCGCGCGCGCCTGGTCCCAGTTCTCGAGCCACGGATACCAGAAAGTCCTGTCGCGCACGGTCAGCGGCCGCATCGCGTGCGCGATGCGGTAGTTTTTCGGGTTCGGGAAGCTGTGCCATGACCACTGCGCCTGGGTCATCAGCGGCGCGAGCGGGGAATACTCATCCTGAAACGTCTGCAGGCCGGTGATGTCGGCCGTGAACCCGATGCTGCCGTTGCCCACCATGAACGGGGCAGCCGGGTCGATCGAAGTGATCGACGGATTGTGGCGTGTCACCAATGCAAAGCGATCGATCGGCTTGCCCTGGATCTGCGCGAGCGCCGGAATCGACATCGCCGCGAACACGCAGCCCCGCACCAGATGTTTGAGCATCACCCGAGTGTGCCAAAGCCCCGCGCCCCGTGCTCGTCAATGACCGTATCTGATCGAATTTGCGGTATCTTGTTGGAGTTGGTGCCGGGTGAGAAAACACTGAGTTAGCGATCCGCGACCCTGTCCGGATGGCTCAGCTCGCTAACTCAGTGTTTTCTCACCCGGCACCGACCATGCCGCGGCACCAACCATCCCGGGGGGACATATAGATGAGTGAGTCGACGATCGATCGGCGGGCGTTGTTGAAGGGTGCTGGGGTAGCGGCGGTGGGTTTGGCGGCCAGCGCGTACGCGGCGGGGCGCAAGCGCAAGTTCGTGATCGTGGGTGTGGGCTCGCGGTCGCGCATGTATCTCACGGCGATCACCAAGACCTTCGCCGAAGGTAATGAGCTCGTCGGTGTCTGCGACACGAACCCGGGGCGCCTCGACGTCGCGGTGAAGTTCGTCACCCCCAATGGGGTCAAGGCGCCGCGGAAATACCTCGCGGCGGACTTCGACAGGATGGTCAAGGACCTGAAACCCGACTGCGTGATCGTCACGACGCCGGACGCATTCCACGACGACTACATCGTGCGCGCGCTCGACGCCGGCTGCGACTGCATCACCGAGAAGCCACTGACTACCACGCCGGAGAAAGCGCAGCGCATCGTCGACGCCTGCAAGCGCAACAACAAACACGTGCGCGTGTTGTTCAACTACCGCTACTCGCCGCCGCGCACCCAGATCAAGGACCTGCTGATGAACGGCGCGATCGGCGACGTGCTGTCGGTCGACTTCCACTGGCTGCTGAACACGCTGCACGGCGCCGACTACTTCCGTCGCTGGCACAGCCAGAAGGAAATCTCCGGCGGCCTGATGGTGCACAAGGCCACCCACCACTTCGACCTGGTGAATTGGTGGCTGGGCACCGATCCTGAACTGGTGCTGGCCAACGGAAAACACGATTTCTACACGCCGAAGATGGCGAAACGCCTGGGGCTCACCAGCCACCACGAACGCTGCCGCACCTGCCCCGAGAAGGACAAGTGCACGTTCTTCCTCGACATCGGCGCCGACAAGAATTTCCGCGAGCTCTACCTCGACAACGAACACCACGACGGCTACTTCCGCGACCGCTGCGTGTTCCGCCCCGACATCAACATCGAAGACACGATGAACGTGATCGTGAAGTACAAGACCGGCGCGACGTTGTCCTATTCGCTGAACGCCTTCAACGCCTGGGAGGGCTACACGATCGCGTTCAACGGCACGAAGGGCCGCATCGAACACGAGATCATCGAAGGCGGCGCGATTTCCGCCGGCGCCACGGCCTATCAAGCCGACAAGGACATCATCCGCACGCGGCTGATCCCCCTGCGCGGCGCGGCGCAGGAACTCGAAGTGTGGACCGGCACCGGCGGCCACGGCGGCGGCGACAACGTGATGCTCACCGAAGTTTTCGGCACCCCCGAACCGGACAAATACAAACGCGCCGCGGACGAGCGCAGCGGCCTGTATTCGATCCTGATCGGCGCCGCGGCCAACAAGTGTTTCGTGAACGGCAACGCCGTGAAGATCGCGGACCTGGTCAATGGCCTGAATTCGCCGATCGTCGCTCCGATGCCCACCAGCGACATGCCCGTGCCCATGCCCGCGAGGGCATGAAATCCGGGACAGATTTGTTTGCCGACGAAATCCAGATCGTCGGGAAATGGATCTGTCCCCTGTTAGTACAGTGGTTTGCGGACGACCCCGAACTGACAGGTGCGCGGCGGCCACGCAAACCGTAGGCTGCAACGCATGTCACTCGAAGTCTTCCTGCTCTATCTCGCCGCCTGGACCTTGCTGGCGCTTTCCCCGGGTCCGGCCGTGTTCTTCATGATGGGACTCGCCACGCGCCACGGCATGCGCGGCGCCGTCATCGGCGCCATCGGCATCAGCATCGGACACGTCATCGTCTTCAGCGCGCTGGCGCTGGGGCTCGTGGCGCTGCTCGCGAGTTTCAGTGGCGCGATGACCGTCATCCGCATCGTTGGCGCGCTGTACCTCATGTATCTCGGCGCGCGGATGATTTTCGGCAAGACGCAGGGCGAAGTCCGCACCGATACGGTTCCAGCCCCGCCCGCGCATGGCGGCATCGTGCTGCAGGCGCTGCTCGTGCAGATCACGAACCCGAAGCTGCTGCTGTTCGTGCTCGCCTTCCTGCCGCAATTCATCCGCCCGGACTATCCCCTGCTCCTGCAGCTTGCGATCATGCTGATGGTGACGATCGTGGTCGACGCAATCGCGCTGCTCGCTTACGCGAGCCTCGCCGTGCGCGGCGCACGCGCCCTCAAGGGTTCGCGCGTCATGACCTGGGTGGAACGCGCCTTCGGCGGCGCGCTCATCTTCTTCGGCATCAAACTACTGCTCGACCGCCGCTGACCGGGACAGATCCATTCATGATCCGAAATGTCGTGTTCGACGTCGGCGGCGTGCTGCTCCAGTGGGACCCGCCGGCATTCGTCGCCAGACTCCATCCCGACGCCGCGACGCAGGCGCTCATACGCCGCGAAATCTTCGAGCACGCCGACTGGCACGAGTTCGACCGCGGCGGGCTGAACGTCGACCAGGCGGCCGAGTTGTTTGGCCGGCGCACCGGCCTCACCACGCAACAGATGCGCACGCTGTTCGCGACCGCCAACGAATCGCTGCACCCCATTCCGGGCACCATCCAGCTCGTGGAAGATCTCGCCGCGGCGGGCGTCCCGCTGTTCCTGCTGTCGAACATGCCCGTCAGCACCTATGAATACCTCGTGAAGAAGCACGCCTTCTTCGCTCATTTCAGGCAACTGGTGATTTCCGGCGCGATCCAGTTGATCAAACCGGACCCGGCGATATACAAACATCTCGTGGAAAAGACCGGCATCGTGCCCGCCGAGAGCGTGTTCATCGACGACGTGACGAAGAACGTGGTCGCCGCGCGCGAATGCGGCCTGCACGCCATCCAGTTCCGTGGCGCGGATGACTGCCGCGCGGAGCTGCGCAACTATCTACCGCACCTGACCCTCTGAGAGTCCGCCGAGGATTTCGCATGCAACCGACCCGACGGGATTTCCTGCGCCACTCCATCGCCGCCACGCTGGCCACGCAGGCCGTTGCCGCCGCATCCGGCGCCGAGACTCCGAAGCTGGTCCCGCGCGCGGGCGGCGATCTGCTCACCCGGATGAGCTGGCTCAATCCCCCGGCCCACGAGCACTACAGCGGCGGAAAGCTCGAGGCGCGCAGCAAGGGCAAGACCGATTTCTGGCGCAAGACCTACTTCGGCTACATCAACGACAACGGGCATTTTCTGCACCTGCCGGTGAGCGGCGAATTCCAGTTCACCGCGCGGGTCGACGGCAACTACGGGGCGTTGTACGACCAGGCCGGCCTCATGGTGCGGCTCGACGAAAAACGCTGGATGAAATGCGGTTCGGAGGTGTTCGACGGAAAACGCTGGGCCAGCGTCGTCTTCACGCACGATTTCTCCGACTGGTCGACGATGGACGACCTCACGCAGGTCGGCCCGGTCTACTGGCGCGTGGTGCGCAAGCGCGATTCCCTCGAGGCGCAATGCTCCAAGGATGGCGAGAAATTCCTGACCGTCCGGCAGGGGTATTTCCCCGCCGGGGTCGAGGTGCAGGTCGGCCTCATGTGCGCGGCCCCTGAAGGCCCCGGGTTCGATTGCATATTCGATCAGATCAGTCTCGAAAACGTCTGATAGCGCAATCCTGAGAAAGATTTCCCGCCCCGAAATGCGGCGTTTTGCCGCGCCTGTGACCTGATTCGCCATAGTTCCACCGGCGCAGCCCGGGCTCTAAAGCCAACCCGTTCCCCGCCGTTATCGGACTACCGTCCAACGCGGGATAAACCCGTGAACAGCTTGCCGAACAAAAGCAACTTCGAAGACCCCCAGCCCGAGAACAGCCAGGACAACGCCAGCGGCGAACGCCGCAACCTGGCCGATGCCCTCGCCCACGAACGCAACGTCCTGCGGACGATGATCGACCTCATCCCGGCGTTCATCTACGCCAAGGACGCGCACAGCCGGTTCACCGCCGCGAACAAGCTCGTGGCGAACCGCATGGGCGCCGAACCCTACGACCTCATCGGCAAGACCGACTTCGATTTCTTTCCGCGCGAGATGGCCGAGAAGTTCTTCAGCGACGAGCAGGCGCTCATCAAGTCCGGCCAGCCGCTGATCGACTGCGAGGAAATCGTCTACGACAAGACCAGCGGCATGAACCGCGTGATCGTGACGTCGAAGATCCCGTTGCGCGATGCGGCCGGAAACCTCACCGGCATCGTCGGCACCGGCTTCGACATCACCGAACGCAAGGCGGCCGAAGAACGCATGGCCTCGAGCGACCGGCTCGAATCCATCGGCCGGCTCGCGGCCGGCGTCGCGCATGAGATCAACACGCCGATCCAGTATCTGAACGACAGCGTCCAGTTCATCCGCGAAGGCGTCGGCGAACTGCTCGCCCACATCGACAAACTACAGGCGTCGATTCCGCGCCAGACGGAAAAGCCGCAAGAAGACGAAGACGTCGAATACCTGCGCGAAGAGTTGCCGCCGGCGCTGACACGCGTCGCCGACGGGTTGCAGCGCATCGCGGAGATCGTCCGCTCGATGAAAGACTTCTCGCATGTCGATCAGAACGAGATGAGCGCGGTCGATCTGAATCGTTCGATCGCGAGCACGCTGGTCATCGCGCGCAGCGAATACAAGGACGTCGCGGATCTCGAAACCGACTACGGCGTGTTGCCGCTCGTCACCTGCCACGGCGGCCAGGTGAACCAGGTGGTGCTCAATCTCGTGGTGAACTCCGCGCACGCCATCGCCGACCGGGTCAAGAAAACCGGCGAGCGCGGCAAGATCTCGGTGCGCACGCGCGCCGAGGGCGACGACGTGCTGATCGACATCGAAGACACCGGCGGGGGCATTCCCGAGGCGATTCGCGCGCGCATCTTCGATCCCTTCTTCACGACGAAAGAAGTCGGGCGCGGCACGGGCCAGGGACTCTCCATCGTGCGCAGCGTCATCGTGAAGGGACACAGCGGCAAACTGGATTTCGAAACGGAGATGGGCAAGGGCACCACGTTCCACGTGCGCCTGCCGGTCAAACGGCCCGAGTAATTTCTACAACAAGACGGCTTACAGGTAACTCGTAATCGCGGGCGGGTTCTGCCGGTTGTCGTATTTTCCGTCACAGAAAGTGACCGGCGCGGCGGCCAACTCTTCGGGACTGTGACCGAGACCGTAGGCGCGCACACCGCAAGTCGTGCAAAAGTAGTGTTCGTTCTTCAGTTGCAGCGGTAAGTGGGCTGCGAGAGGTCTTTATCGGCCTCGAAACGCACCGCGCCGCAGTGGCAGGAACCTTGGTAAGTCTTGAGCACGATTGAAGATATTCTGGTAATTCGCGCCCGTGGCAAGATGAGAACATAAGAAGAACACGGGGCGGTATGGATTTCATTCCTGGGGGCGATCTGACGCGACGAATCCGCGAGGGCGACAGCTCCGCGGAGGGTGAGCTCATTCGCCAGTTCGAACCCGGCTTGCGCGTGCTGTTGCGCCGCAGAACCGGGGGCGATATCGGACTCCTCGAAGATCTCGTTCAGGAGACCCTGGTTATTGTCTTACGCCGGCTGCGGGGCGCGGGCATCGAAGATCCCGACCGCCTCGCCGCATTTGCGGCACAGACCGCAAGAAATCTCGCAATCGCGTCACTGCGCAAGGTTGAGCGGCAGAGAACCGATATTGATACCGAGGCGACGGATCGCAACGCGGATCCGGGCCGCAGTGTCGAGGGACGAGTGAACGATGCCGAGGCGGCCCTGGCTGTCAGGGCGCTGCTGCGCGAGCTGCCACAGTCCCGGGATCGCCTGATGCTCAAGCGGTTCTATCTAGATGACCATGACAAGAAGGACATTTGCATCGAGTTCGGCCTGACGGAAACGGCGTTCAACCAGGCACTGAGCCGCGCTCGGAAGCGGTTCCGGCAGATCCTGGAAGAACGTGGTTTCACCAAGCGGGACCTCTTGAGTACCTTTTTATGAATCCCTGCCCATGAACCAGGAAAAAATCGAACAATACGTCGCAGGCCAGCTCGGTGAAGCCGAGGCAGAGGCCTTCGAAGCGTATTGCGTCGCAAATCCCGAGTTCGCGAAGCAGGTCGAGTTCGAGCAGCGCCTGCGCGCCGGCATGGCCGAAGTCGCGCGCGGCTCCACCGCTGAATTCGTGCGGGCTAACCACCCCCTCGCCTCGCGCTTCGCCATGGCGGCCACAGTGCTCCTGTTGCTGGGCGCGGGTTTCATCGGCTGGCACACCTGGGGCCCCGCGGCGATCCGCCCCGTGCTCACGGCGGCCACCGACGCGCCGCAAACGATTCCCGCGCTGCGTCTCGCGCAGGTGCGCGGCATGGCGGACGGCTCAGCCCTGCAGAACGCCACCGTGCGTGTCGAAATCGTCGGCCTGTTCGATACCGAATATCACTACTCCGTCGAGCTCGCGCGCTTGCGCGGCGCGAAACACGCGGAAAACGTGGCCACTCTCTATGGCCAGCGCCCCACCTCGCCCGTCACGCTCGAAGTGCTGCTGCACGCCGAGCGACTGAGACCGGGCAATTACCTGCTGCGGGTGCGCAAACAGTCGACGGATGAAGAACCGCTCGAGTTCGATGTCGTAAAGAACTGATCGCCTGTCACGGCGGCCACACTCGTTGCAGAAGCTCAGCAACTGATCACCCCCGTGCAGGGTAAGGGGCAGATTTCATGGGGATTGCCGCGGCCGCTGAAGGCCGTTTCGGCGCTGCATTCGAGTGGCTTGGCGTTGAGCGGGCATGGACGCGCACTCGCGGCAATTCTTCGGTCATCATCGCCATAGTCGATCACGGTATCGAGACCGATCACCCGCTGATCGGTCCCAATATTCACCAGGTCCCCGGGCCGGCCGCCCCTGCGAGCAACGCCGAAACACACGGCACACACGCCGCCGGCATTGCCGCGGGCCGGTGCAGCGATGCGGCGAATTTTTCCGGCGTGGCGCCCGAGGCGCGCATCCTGCCGATCCGTTTCGCGAATGGCGCGGGCACGGCGCTCGATCTCGCGCATGCGATCGAATACGCCGCGGAACTGGGCGCCGCCATCATCAACGTTTCGCATGCCGCCGATCTCGAACAACCGGCGGTGCGGCGCGCGATGCAATACGCGGCCGCGCGCAATGCGCTGATCGTGAGTCCGGCCACCAGCGGCCGGATGCACGAAATCGATGACCCGGTGCCCAACCGCATCTCGGTGCTTTCCGTGAACGAGCAATGCGAGCCGCTCGTGAATCATGTTCCCGAGGCGGCGCACCTGGCCGCGCCCGGCTTCGGCCGTGTGCCCGAGTCGCGCGCGAGCGGCTACACGCTGAAGGAACACGTCACTCTGGGTCCGTCGTATGTGAGCGGCTGCGCGGCGCTTCTCAAGGCGCAGAACCCGGCGTGGGGATATCACGAGATCAAAGAGCATCTGCTCGCGAGCGCCGTTTCCGATTCGCGGCTCGCGAGCCGCAATGAACATTTGCGCGCGCTCAATGTCGCGCAGGCGGTGGTCGGTCCCATCGAACTCACGCAGGAACCGCCGAAGCTGTCGTGGTCGGCGCTTTCCGATGCAACCCTGACCTGGAAGCTGCGCTATCGCTCGCCGTACTGCGTCAACGTGGCGGCGTTGTACCGGCCGCACGGCGATGAACATTGGCGCGAGCTTGCTTATGGACGCGCGAGCACGATGTCGATGAGCATCCCGGCCTCGGCGCTGCGCCGTTCATCCGGCGTGTTGCGCATCGCCAGCCGCGAATCGAACTTCCACAGCGACGAGATCGCGCTGACGATTCGTTAGGCGCGTTTCAAGTCGACGACGGCGAAACCGAGGTAGTCACGGCCGGCGAGTCGATCCGCCGACGCAGTCGTTTCGCCCAGGGCTTCTCGATCAGGTACGTGCTCAGGATGGACATCCCCAGCACGCCGAAGATCGCGACGGGCAACGACGCGGCCTGATTTCCCGTGATGTACGCGACCATGAAACTGATGATCATCATCAGGTTCTGCCAGATGAAGATCGAGAACGAGGTCTGTCCCAGGAAATTCATGCCGGGCAGCGAGAAGAAACGCGCCGCGATGCCGCGGCCCAACGCGAAATCGTGGATCACGACCAGGTACAGCGGCATCAGCGCGCCGTGGCGCAGGATGTGGCGCCAGTCGTCGGTGTGCGGTTCAGTGATGGACAGCGCGATGACCGCGAGCAGCGCGAGATCGCCGAGCGCGAACCAGCGCTTCGGTTGATCGCGCCACGCTGTTTCGAAGCGGCTCAACCCGAAGACCCGCGACAGCAACATGCCGGCCGCGAATTGCGGCACCCAGAAGAGTGGGTTGCTGCCGAGGAAGATCTGCCAGTTCTGCTGACCCTTCGCACCGTCGGGGAAGAATTGCAGGAAGACCAGTGTCGGCAGCAGCGAGATCAGCGGCATCGCGATCAGCAGGCCCAACTGCTGGCCGCGCGACAGCCGCGCGAGCCAGCGCATCAGCGCCGGCATTATCAAATACAGGAACACGATCGCGGACAACGCCCAGGTGGGCCAGCTCCAGATCGGCACGAACGGCGGAATCCAGGCCTGCGTCAGCGTAGCGGTCGTGATGAAACTTCCGACGGCCAGCGCCACCGACGGAGCGGCCGGATCGAACCAGAAACGCGGCAGCGTCAACAACGTGGTGATCAGCAGCACGACGATATGGATCGGGAAGATGCGCGTGAATCGCGTCCACCAGAAGCGCCGCGGTGAAGTGGCCAGTTCGCCGCCCGGCGCCCAGTACAGGTAGGCGAGGATGAAACCCGACAGCAGGAAAAAGAAGCTGGTCGATAGATAGCCGTGCGCGATGAAGTTGTTCAGCCAGTGCGGCAGCGCATCGAGGCCCGCGTATACATTCGCCATCGGGCCTTTCGTGAAATCGCCCTCGTTGCGCGCGGACCAGAGGTGATACAGAAAGATGTGGAATACCGCGAAGAAGCGGATTCCATTCAATGACGTGATTTGCGGCGCAGTATCGGCCGCCGAGGCCTTGTTGTTCGACATGCGCTTGCTACTCCCCGCACCGGATCCCGGTTGCGGGCGCACTCTAACAATTTCACTCGCGCTTCTCCCCGGATTTCGTGCCAGGCGCGGTCCGGGGTGCCTGCCGTCTCAGGTGGGCATGTGTGACTCAGCGCGATCGCGCATCTGCGGCGCGCCGCCGTAACTCGCGCAGCGCGCGCAACAGAAGAACACGCCGTTCGCCTCCATGCCGTGGCCCACGATGCGGCACTCGCAATGGCCGCAGACCGGCGCCATCGCGTGGATCGCGCATTCGAAGCTGTCGAAGACGTGCGACTCCGTGCCGCGGGTCACGGTGAACGCCTTGTCGTAGTCGTTGCCGCAGACCTCGCATTTCGCCATGACGCTACTCCTCGGAAATCTCGGGACAACGCCCGATTCTGCGCGCCGGAAGCGGTGATACGCGGCCGTTCCCGATCGCCTTACACGGGTCCGCGACATCTTCCGATGGGGTGGATCCCGGCCCAGTCCGTAAGGTGCGCGAACTGGTACTGAACACATCTGGAGGAAATACATGCCTACTGCAACCGGACATACCGACGCGATTCGCGCGAAGAAAGTCATTGGCACCACGGTGAAAAACACCGCGGGCCAGAAGATCGGCGAGATCGAAGACATCGTGCTCGAGAAGTCCTCGAACAAGATCCTCTTCGCCGTCGTCGGCTTCGGCGGCTTCCTCGGGGTCAAGGAGAAATTTCATCCCATCCCGTGGAGTGCACTCGACTACAACGAGACGGAAAGCAGCTACGTCGTGCCGTTCACGAAAGAGCAGCTCGAAGCGGCGCCGGCCGATTCGCTGGAAAAGCTCACTCGCAACGACGGCGCGGGCTCATTCGCCACGCGCGCGGACGACTACTACAAGATGAAACATTGAAGATGCAACGAGGGGGCGGTACGCCGCCCCTTCGGTCTTGCTTGCGGCGTCCGTCAGAGTCTCAGCGACGCCACCACACCCCATGCGCGCGTGTGACCGAACTCTTCGCGGACGTCCCGCACGGTGAACCCCAGCGTCCAGCGATCACCCAGCCGCTTCAGTAGTTGGGCTTCGGCAAACGGCACGGTCGCGTAGTACTTGTCGGTCCGGCCACCGTTGTCGTTGAAAAGCAGGCGTTGTTCGGAATTCAGCTTCGAACGGATGACGCCGGCTTTCGGCGTGAATCGCCAGCCTTCGTTTTCGAACTGCCACCCGAGCGCGAGCGAGTGGTGATGCAGATCCAGCGATTCGTCCTGGTTGAACGCGAACCAGTCTTCGTGGACTGAATACCCGTAGCCACCTTCGATCAGCAGGCCCGGCGCGAATCGGTAGCCGATCTCGAGGCCCATCCAGGCCGTGTCCATGCGCATGGTCTCATCGGTGATGAGCCGGTCGTG
The DNA here is from genome assembly GCA_036677145.1 of Alcaligenaceae bacterium. Lineage (GTDB taxonomy): Bacteria > Pseudomonadota > Gammaproteobacteria > Steroidobacterales > Steroidobacteraceae > CADEED01. Next base: position 13,162 of record JAKFFF010000039.1, on the reverse strand, counting down.
ATCGATGCGCAGCCGCTGCTGGCCGCCGAACGCCGCGACCTGCACACCCGCGCTCCCTTCCGCGGTCGCACCCTGGGCGAAGAGCGCTCCCATCAATGCGACGCCAAACAAGTTTTTGATTTTCATGGGGCCGGAAGTTAGTCATGGCCGGTCAGGACAAACAAGGTCACCGAAGCTGTATCGGAATCCGATACTGGCTCGCGCGCGGCGCGATGCCACGGGGCACGGGCCGGCACCGCGCCCGGTCGGCCGCAACTTTCAGGTGCGTGCGCGCACGACTGTGACCACTTGTGGGACGACGGATGTGTTGGCCAAACCCCGCCCCTAAGGTTGTGAGACCTGCCTCCCGGAAGTCAGCGGGAACCGATTCTCATCGTTTCGCGTAGCGCGCATGATCCACGGAAGGATGAACTGGCGCCGCAACGTCGGAATCTTCGGGATCGCACTCAGTGCCTGTTCCGGAATATGCAGCGCCCAATCGATTGATCTCGACGTATACCGCGCACGGATGGCGGCGACGGCCCGCAACATCATGGCGGATGTCCGGCCAACACTCGATGCGCGCACGGCCAAAATCTTCGACTCCATCGTCATCAAGACCCGCAGCTCCTGGGATACCAACGCACTCGCCAGACAGGGCTTCGGCCCGCGCCGCGTCGTCGTAATCAATGCCGGCGTGCTCGTGTACACCGAGTGGCTGTCCCTGGCGATGATCGCGGAGGGTTCCGGTCACGAAGGTTGTTTGTCCGAGTACTCGCTGTTTCTCGCGGAGCGGCGCGCTGACCGGACCCAAGGCGGGTTCCTGGATTTTGCGCGCACGACCGAGGGTCACTGCCGGGGCGCGCAGCTCGATGTCGAAGACGACACGAGCATCGAGTTCCGCGAGCGGATTCTCCAGAGCGTCATTGCCACCGTGCTGCTGCACGAGATCGGTCATCATGTGTTAGGCCACTTGCCGGCGCGCGGGAAGGACATCTTCCACGCGCGACTGCGCGAGGTGGCCGCCGATCAATGGGCCATCAAGGCCGCCGTGGACGCCGGTTATGATCTGCGGCCCGCAGTGCCCTTGTTCCTGGTCCTCGATACGATGAACGGCGCGCCCTTCGCGGACTCGATCCGCAGCACGCATCCCTCCGGGCTGCGGCGCGTTCGCGATCTGTTGGTCCAGACGCGCACGCTGCTCGAGAAGAAGAATTCGAGCGACGCCTACGTGATGGATTCGTCGATCCAGGAACTCGAACGCGCCTTGCAGTAAGGGAAGCGAGGCTGGACTAACTGATCGCGGTTCCGAACAACTTGCCGACGCCGGCCGTGACGGCGAGCGCCAGCACGCCCCAGAACATCACACGCACCGCGCCCTTGGTGACTTCCGCGCCGCCCGCGCGCGCCGCGAGCCCACCCGAAATCGCGAGCAGGATCAGCGTTGCCACGCAGACGATCGGGATCAGCATCGCGATCGGCGACAGCGCCACCACCAGCAGCGGCACCGCCGCGCCCACCGTAAAACTCAACGCGGATGAAAAGGCCGCCTGAATGGGATGCGGCGCCAGTTCTTCGGTGATGCCCAGCTCGTCACGCGCATGAGCGCCCAACGCATCGTGCGCGGTGAGTTCTTCGGCCACCTGCCGCGCGAGCTCGTGATTCAGGCCGCGTTTCACGTAGATCGAAGCCAGCTCGCGCAACTCCGCGCCGGGATCTTCGCTGAGCTCGGCTTTCTCTTTCGCCAGGTCCGCGTTGGTCGCGTCCACTTGCGAGTGCACCGACACGTATTCGCCGGCGGCCATCGACATGGCGCCCGCGACGAGCCCGGCAACGCCGCTGATCAGGATGGTTAGCTTGTCGGTACCGGCCGCCGCCACGCCCACGATCAAGGCCGCGGTCGAGACGATGCCGTCATTGGCGCCCAGCACCGCCGCGCGCAACCAGCCAACACGCTGGGTATTGTGATGTTCGGTGTGACGTCGGCGTGAACGCGGCACAGGAAGTCTCCGGCAAAGGCAGGAGACTAACGCATTTGCCGGACGGTGTTAGAGCGGCGCGCCCGGCGCGATACGCGAATCGAAAGACTCCGCATTCTCCGCATGGGATGCCGGGTGAATGACGGGCACCTTGTCGTCCGCCGAATAGGCGAAGAACGCGCGCATCAGGCCGAGGCGGCCCGCGTACCTCACGAGCAGCGCGGCCAATACCGCTGCCAGCACGACTTTGGCTACTGGATACATGGGTGCCACGTTACCCGCCAGGGCGCGCGCCGCCCACGGGAAGGTGTCGCCGCAGCGCATGAGACGACGCCGATGGAGGGCGAGGAATGTCCGACGCCGCGCCGGTTGTGCACCCCGTCCGGGTTCGTGGTCGCTTACGCGGATTGGAGGATCCCACGCGCTCAGCGCGTGTAATACGCATGCGCGAGCGCGGTGATGCGCCGGCGCATTGCTTCGTCTCCGTCGTGGCCATCCTGGCCGGCGAGCCATGCGCGCTGTGTCTCGCGCAGCGCCAGCGACGCGGGTGTTCCAGCCGTGAATCTTTCGTAGAAGTCCGACGAGAAGTCCCGCGCGAGCACGTCTTCGATCGGCCACAACGTCGCGATGACGCCACGCGCGCCGGCGCGCAGGAATGCGTGTTGCAGCCCGGGCATGCCGGCGGCGAAACGCGGCGGACCCACCGCGCTTTCGCAGGCGCTCAGGAATACGAGATTCGTGTCACCGCGCCAGTCGCGCACCTGGCCGGCCGTCAGGTAGGTGGCAGCGCCCTCTTTCGTGGTGGCCGGCATGACGAGCAGCGAGGCCAGCGGCTGGCGCAGATCCGCCAACGCATGCGTGGCGAAGTGGACGACGTCGACGCCGCTGCTCCAGATGCCGCGCAGGTTGGGCGCGTTGCCTTCGGCGCCGAGCAGTAGTTTGACCTTGGAGTCGGGTTGGCGGCGCTCGAACAGCGCGGCGACGTCGCGGATCTCCTGGGTCGCGGCTTGCAGCCGCGGCTTGGAATCCGCCTTGCGCACCGAGCGCAACGCGCCATTGCCACTCGCCAGCGCGACCAGCTTGAACGGATGCGCCGAAGAACGCACCCGCTCCTCGGCGTCGTAGAGCGAGTTGATCATCGTGACGGTGTGCGTCTCGACCAGCCGCCGCGAACGATTCGCCGGCGAATGCAGCCCCGGAAACGGCACGCCGGCGATACGCCCTTCCGCGACGATTTCGACCGCGGTCGAAGTCGCGGGCAGCAGGCCATCGGGCAGCAGCAGCGAGGAAACCCGCGCGAGCAGTAGTTCGATCTTCGCCGGGTCGATTTGCGGATCGAGCAGGCTCACCTCCGTGAGCTGCGCTTCGAGCTGCTGCGGTTCCGCGGCAAGCATGGCCACGCGAATGCCATCGCGGCTGCGCGCCCAGACATACGCGTGCTTCTCGCCGAGCGCGTACGACAACTGCACGACTCCCGGCGCGAGTTCGCGCCAGGCGCGCGCGGCGATCGGCTTCGCCCGTTCGTTCGCGGCATGTTTGACGGCCGCCGCGGTCCGCACCGATTCGAGGTCCGCGCGCAGCTTCGACATCGCGAACTGCAGCTCCGCGAGTTCGGATTCCTCCGCCGGCGTGACTTCCTGCTTGAGAAGCGCGGCGATGCGCACGCTCATGTCCGCCATCTGCCCGAGCAGCGTGTCCACCCGCGCCGTCGTTTCGCTGTCGAGCGCGCCCGTGCGCGTCGCGCCGAAGTGCGCATCGCGTGCAAGCTCGAGCGTGCGCAGAGCGCCGACTTCGTCCGCGGTCGCCGCCTGGGGTTTTCCCGGTCCGCGCGCCTTCACACCCGCGAGCGCCAGGTCCAGGTAGCCGCGGAACGCCACCTGCTCGTGCTGCAGCGAGCCGGCGTGCACCTCGCTGTTCGCGCTGCGCGCGCGGTACGTACGCGCGGCCGCGAAGGTGCGCTCGTATTCCGCTTTCGCCGCCGCGGTCTGGCCCTGCGCCGCGAGCAGCATGGCCGTCACGCGCCGCGCGCCGATTTCACCGAGATGATCGCGCACCCGGATGCAGTCTTCGAGCGTATCGGCCAGCAACTTGCCGGCTTCGTCCAGCGTCGCGGGCGAGCCGTCGCCGAATTCGATCAGCGCGTTGGCGAGATTGCGCTTCACGTCGCTGTAAGCGTGATGTCGCGGGTCTTGCAGCTTCACCGCGAGTGCCTGCCGGTAGGCCGCGATCGCCGCGGGGCCGTCGCCGGCGCCGGCGTAGTCGAGACCGAGCTCGCGCAGCGAGCGAACGACACCAACTGGATTCGAAGAACGCCGCACCGCTTCCTTGTGCAGCTCGATCGCGCGCGGAAAGTCACGGTCGGCGCGCGCGATGACGCCGTAGTTGCCCAGCGCCCAGACGAGCTCCAGCGAGTCGTTCTCTTCGCGGATGATCTTGAGCGCCTCGGTGAAGAACGTGCGCGCCTGCGGGACATCCGCCTGGTTCTGGTAGAGGTGGCCGAGGCCCTGCATCGCGCGGCCTTCCTGAACGCGCACCTTGTATTGGCGCGCGAGCGCCAGCGCCTTGAGCATGTTCTCCGCGGCTTCGTCGGTGCGGCCCGAGAAGGCCTGCGAGCGCCCGGCGCCGAAGTAGGCGGAGATGCGTTTGTCCGGGTTGGTGATGCGGTCGAACTCGGGCATCAGCTCGTCGAATGCACGCGCCGCGTCGAAGAAGCGGCCGCGCGCCAGCAACACGGCCGCGAGCTGGATGCGGACCTCGCGGATGCCGGAGAGATGCCCCGCGGACTGGTAGATAGCCAGCGCATCGTTGAAGCGCCGGTCCGCGTCATCGAGCGTCACGGCATTGATGTCGAGCACGCCGAGCGCGGTCAGGGCGCGCGCGCGTCCGAGCGGAAACAAGACCGAATCATCCGCGCAGAGTTCGCCGAGGATTTCTCGGGCGCGTTGCGCCGCTTCCGTGGAGGTCGGATTCTCCGACAACGGGTCCATGGAGATTTCGATCAGTGCGAGCGCTTCGATGTATCGGGATCGCGCCGCATTGAGCGCCTCGGGTTGCGGCAGTTTCGCGAACGCCTGCATCGCGCGCTGCGCTTCCGCGCGCGCCGCGCGCCAGTCGACGCGGAAGTAATGCAGCATGTTCGCCTTGAGCAGGTGCGCACGCGCGGCCAGCGCGGCGTCACCCTTGGGCCCTTCCAGCTTCGCGATCGCCGCGTCGATGTTGGGGAGCGCCACAGCCTTGATCTTGTCCGCGCGGAAGTTCGCGCGCGTTGCATCGCTCCAGAGCCGCAATGCCTGCAGTCGATCCGCTTCGGGTCCGCGCTCGAGGCCGGACGCAGGATAGACCTTGACGCTCAGCCGGACGCTGCCCGGTTCGCGCGAGTCCTGCGGCCCGGTCATCGTCAGCGTGATACGCGCGGGCTCGTCGACCTCGAGCATCGCGATCTCGGTGCCGATGCCATCGAGGTTGCTTTCCACTTCGACGGCGGACGCAGCGTCTTCTTCACCGGCGCGCGAAATCTTCAGGCGCACATCGGACCGCTCTTCTTCGACGAACGCGACGACGATCGACGCGTCGTCGACTTCGATCTCGCGTTGCGCGAGATCGACATGCGCGCCGCGCACCAATGGCACGACTTCCTCGAGTACCGTAACCGGTGGCCTTTGAGGCGCGCACGCGATGAGCAGCAGAACGGCGAACGCCGGCCAGCTGACGCCAGATCTCATTATTTCTGTCCCTGCAAAGAACCTTGGGATGCAGCTTAGAACACGTGCCGCAGCGCCGCATGAATTACCCGGGGAACCCTATTCTTGCCTTAGTACGAAGACCTTCGTTGACACTACGAAGCGCTTCGTAGTACGGTTGGTTCCATGAAGCAGGAACCGCGAATCAACCCCACCCCGTCCGAACTCGAGATCCTCCAGATCCTCTGGTCGCGCGGCCCGTCTACCGTGCGCGAGATCCACGAGGCCCTGTCCAAGGACAAGGAGCTCGGCTACACCAGCGCGCTGAAGCTGCTGCAGATCATGACGACCAAGGGAATCGTGCAGCGCACCGAGGATCAGCGCGCCCACGTTTACGCGGCGACGCTACCCGCGGAGAAGACCAAGCAGCAGTTCGCGGCCGATGTCCTGCAACGCGTGTTCCGCGGTTCAACCAGCCAGCTCATGCAACACGCGCTGTCGGGCCGCCGCAGCTCGAAGAAAGAGATCGATGAAATCCGCCGCATGCTCGACGAATACGAGAGGAAACTTCCATGATCGCCTCATCCGAATTCATGCAGACGCTCGCCTGGTCCTTGCTTCACTTCCTGTGGCAGGGCGCGGCGATCGCAGCCGTCGCGGCCGCGATCATGCTCGTGTTCCGCACGCCGTCCGCGCGGTACCTGGTGGGTGTCGGCGCGTTGGCGCTGATGTTCGTGGCGTTCGGCGTCACGTTCGCGGTTCTGAGTAGTTCGGGCGGCGACGCGGGAGTCTTGTCCGCAAGCGCGGCGCCCACTACCAACCTCGTCACATCGTTGGCCGCAACGCTGGTGCCGCCGGCGGAATTCGTGTCAACGCAGACGCCCGCGGCAATTGATTCCGGCACCGGTTATCTCTGGGTTGCGCAGCTCTGGCTCGCCGGCGTGTGTGTGCTCGCACTGCGCGTCGCTTTCGGCCTGTTGCTGCTCGAACACCTGCGCCGCCGCAATCTCGTCGCGCTGCCCGCGGAGCTCGTCGCGAAATTCCGCGCGTTGCAGCAGCGCCTCGGCATCCAGCGGGTAGTTCGATACTGCGAGTGCCGGCTGGTCGGCGCTCCCGCGGTGATCGGCTTCTTCCGGCCCATCGTGTTGTTGCCGGTGCGTGCACTCACCGGCTTGAGTGATGCGCAGCTCGAAGCTGTCATCGCGCACGAGCTCGGTCACATCAAGCGCTTCGACGTCGCCGTCAACTTCTTCCAGGTGATCGCCGAAACCCTGTTCTTCTTCCATCCGGCCGTGTGGTGGCTCAACAAGCGCATCCGCGCGGATCGCGAGGATTGCTGCGATGACATCGCCGTCGCCGCGAGCGGCGCGAATGTCGGTTACGCCCGTGCGCTGGCCACGATGGCCGGCTGGCGCGATGTGCCCACGTTCGCGATGGCCGCGACCGGCGGCCCGGTGGCCGCGCGGGTGGCGCGTTTGTTAGGCGTGAGCCAGAACACCGGCGCCACGCGGCATGCCGGCGTGGTGACCGCGTCGCTCGTGCTGGTGGCGGCGGTGGTCGCGGGCGCCGTATCCCTCGGCATCGCCCAGCCGGCGATTGCACAGACGTCCGAGGCCTCCGCCAATCCCGAGGTCGTGAAGGTTCCGCCGCCCTCGCCCGCCAAGGCGCCCGCACCCACGAGGCCGCCCGCGCCACCGGCGCCGGTGGTGAAGGAAGTGCCGAATGCGAAGCCCGTGACCACGCCGCGTGCGTCCGCGCAATCCGGCACGCCGAACGGACCCCGCGGCCCGTCGTTCATCGCGCAGATGGAATCCGTCGGATTGACCAACCTCGATGTCGAACATCTCGTCGCGCTCAAGATTCATGACATCACGCCGGAATACATCCGCGCAGTGCGCGCGAGCGGCATGAATCCGGACGTCGAAGAACTGATTGCCATCAAGATTCATGACGTCACGCCCGCGTATCTCCAGGAGATGCGCGCGCTGGGTTTCGATCCCGATCTCGATGCGCTCATCGCGATGAAGGTGCACGGCATCACGCCCGCGTACGTGAAACAGATGCGCGACGCCGGCTTCAATCCCGATGCCGAAGAAATCGTGGCGATGAAGATTCACGAGATCACGCCCGAGTACCGCAAGGTGCTCGAAAGCGCCGGCTTCAAGCTAGACGTCGAAGATCTCATCTCCGCCAAGGTCATGGATATCACGCCCGAGTTCATCAACGACGTGCGTGCGCATGGATTCAAGGATCTCGACATGGATCAGTTGATACAGCTCAAGAACGCCGACGTGCTCTGAGCACGATGTAACAGACCCTCTCCAGGAGTCCCCAATGAAAGCGAAGATTACGGCGCTTGCCGCCGGGCTGCTGTGCGCCTGCGTTTTGTCACTCGCGCAGGTTGCGCACGCAGCGGAGCCCTTCAAGGGCAACTGGACCCTCTCGAATTTCAACCAGGGCATGGTGCATTTCGCGCTGACGCACCGGATGCACGGCGGGAATTCCAGCCACTCGACGGACTGGCCCGTCGGCGAATTTCTCGGCCTCGATTTTTCCGTGCCGGGCAAGCGCGAAGTGCAGTTCCACATCACGCGCGATGCGGGCCGATTCGACTGCGAGGGTTATCTCAACGACAACGAGGGCGCGGGGCTGTTTCGCTTCACCGCGAATCCGCAGTATCCGAAGGACATGCAGGCGCTCGGGTTCACCGGCATCGACGAAGAGAAGCAGTTCTCGATGGCGGCCACCGACGTGACCGTGGACTTCGCGCGGCAGATCAAGCGCGAGAATCTCACCGGGCTCGATACGGGCAAGCTCATCGCGTTCCGCATTTTCAACGTCGACTCACAGTTCATCCGCGAGATGCGCGCGGAAGGAATCACCACGAACGAGAGCGACAAACTCATCGCGTTTCGCGTGCACGGCGTGACGCCGGCGTTCGCGCGCGGCGTGCGAAACGCGGGGTTCGAGGTGAGCGAGGATCAGCTCATCGCGTTCCGTGTGCATGGTGTCTCGCTGGAGTTCATCGAGAAGGTTCGCGGGCTTGGATTCGGGGAGACGGACGCCGATCAGCTCGTGGCCATGCGCGTGCATGGCGTGACGCCCGAGTACATCGCGCGGATGCAGTCACGCGGGATGAAGGATCTGACCATCGACAAGATGATCAACCTGCGGGTGCACGGGATCGATTAATGCCGGCAGTCCGCCTCACGAATCGCCACGGGTGCTGCAACACTCGCGGCTTGAGGCGGACTCTTTTCGCGGGCGTTCGGATCAGCGGCGCGCGCCGAGCCGCGCCAGCATCGACGAGAGATCTTCAGGACTGATCCAGAAGTGCTCGCATACCCGGCCCCACAACATGGCAGTCGGGACATTGCGATCGCCGCGCTCTTTCTGAGTCTGATGCAAGACGTAGAGAACCACCCGCTCCTCGCGAGTGAGTCCGTCACGAACATCGGGTATGCCGGGCAGATTCACCCGCGAACGATAGCAGGTGAGTCAGGCATGGAATCAACTGGCATTCGAATCCATTTCCCCTAGACTCCCGCGGCATGAACGAGCTACCACCCTGCCCCAAGTGCAAATCCGAGCTGACTTACGAAGACGGCGCGAACTTCGTCTGCCCCGAGTGCGCGCACGAGTGGCCGAAGGAAGCGGCCGCGGTTGTCGTCGAAAGCGCGGCCGAAGTGCGCGATGCCTACGGGAACGTGCTCAAGGACGGCGACAGCGTCACCGTCATCAAGGACCTGAAGGTGAAGGGCTCGTCGTCAGTGGTGAAGGTCGGCATGAAAGTGAAGAACATCCGCCTTGTCGACGGCGATCACAACATCGATTGCCGGATCGAAGGCATCGGCGAGATGAAGTTGAAGTCGGAGTTCGTGAAGAAGGCGTGATCCGGGTTCCGCCTCCGTCAGCGCGAACCCGTAAGAATCTTGTCTAGATAGGCCTGCGCCACCTTCGACTCCGACTGCCCCAGCCAGAACACCGCGCGCTTGCGTTGCTCCTGCGACAGCGAGCGATCCTCCGCCGCCGCAATCAATGCGCGCGCCGCACGCTCATCTGGCAGACGCGACAGCGCGACGATCGCCTCTTCGCGCACCCGATGATCATCGTCCTTGCGCAGCGCCGCGATGATGGCCGTTTCCGCGTTCGGGGCTCCCGTGTGCGCGAGCCAGAACCAGGCCCGCGCGCGGACGTCGCCGTCCTTGTCCGTGTTGCCCAGCCGGATCAGGCTCTCCGCGGCGTTGGGGGATTTCGATTGCGTGATCGCGAAGGCGGCGTGTTTACGCAACTCGGGGCGCTGGTCGTTGAACATCAGGTCGGTCACGGCTTCGGCGCCCGTGGCGCCGCGCACCAGCGCGAGCCAGAAGATTGCGTTCTGACTGGTGTCGACCGGGCCATCACCGCGCGCGATGGCGAGCAGTTCATTCTGCGCGAAGGCGCCGCGATGCATCGCGAGCGCGGGGATCACCTGATCCCGCAGGCCCTGGATCTCGCCAGCGCTGCGCTTCGACAACGCGACTAACCAGCGTGCGCTGTCATCCGTGGTCGAGTTGATCGACCGGATTGGCGTCGCGGCCTCCACCGGGCACGAAGCGGCCAACACACGCACGCGCTCGACCTTGCCGCCGCTCACGCGCGCATACACACGGAGCGCGTCGGTGGTCTCGTCATCGCGGCTACCGTAGTTGCCGCCGTCACGATCCAGGTTGCAGGGAGTGCGCGGGGCATCGCGTTCATCCCAGTTCTTCCAGCAACACCAGGCAGGCGCGCCGTCGACCGCCTCGACCTGCCAGCTCGCCCAGCCGTCCTTGGGCAGCGCCAGCTCCGCGGGATCCGCCTGTGTGGCCAGCGAGAGCGCCACGCAGGCGGCCAAGGCAGCGGGTAGCATTTTGATTTTCATTACTTTTTCTCCAGCTGGGCGTCGATCGCCTTCAACGCGGCGTCGCCGTCCATCATCGAGAGCATCCGCAGCAGCGAGCGCTTCTCGTCGGTGGTCTTGGCGGCGCGATACAGCGCCAGCACGCCCTCATCGTCCTGCGCGATCAACATCCCGTGCAGCGCGGCATCCTTCATTTGCGCGTCCGTGCTGCGGCCGTAGATTTCGCGCAGCGCCTTGCGCGCCTCGTCGGTCTGGATGATTCCGATCCGGCGCACCGCGTCGACGCGATGCGCCTGGTTACCAGTGCCGTTGACGATCTTGAGCAGACCTTCGAGATCACCGCTGATGGCGTACGCCTCGAGCAGGCCCGCCGAGGTGTTAGGCCGCTCGCCGAGCTTGCGCAACTCTTCCTTCGCGCCCATCACGCCGAGCATGCGGATCGCCTCGGAGGCTTCGTCCTCCGTCTTGGCGCTCATCGCCACCTGGAACACGGCGTCCTTGCGGCCCGCGATCATCCAGGCCTGCAGGATGTCCTTCTTCACCTCGGCGTCGCCGGTCTTGTAGATCTCCTGCAAGGCGTCGAGCGCCTTCGGGTTTCCACTGATGCCGATGCTGCGAATCGCTTCGCCGCGCAACTCCGAGTTCGGCGAACGCGCCGTCTGGACCAGAATGTCGCGCGCCTCCGGCGTGTCGACCTGGCTCAGCACGAACAACGCGCGACGCTTGACCAGCGGCGACTGCGTTCCCGCCAACACCTTCTTGAGAATCGGCAAGGCGCGTTCGGGCGGTTGCGCCATCAGGCCTTCGAGCGCCGCGATCGAGAGCTCCTCGTCTTCGGTGGGCGTACGTTTTTCCGAGCCCGCGGCGTTCGGGGCCGCGTGCACCGCGGCCGCACTCATCAACAGCGCGAGCAACAAAGTCCTGGCGAGATTCATGATGGAATCCTCTAACTACAAATTGGTGGATGCGGGGGTCGAGGCAGTGCTGCTGGCCAGGCGGCCCTGCATGACCCGAAGTTCGAAGGCGAGCTGCGCCACGTCCGCGGCCGGGTCGCCTTCCTTGTTCTGCAAACCTTCGAGCACCGGCGAGAACGCGCGCAACACACGGGCGAGCTGCGGTTCGCCCGCGCGCTCGGCGGCCAGCGCGTAGATGCGGTTCTGCTCGATGATCGTTTCGACCAGGCGCGCGCGTTGCTCGGGCGTTGCGTTCTCGAGCGAGGCGAGCTGCTGCTCCGTGCTGGCGAGGTGGGTCTTGAGACCGCGCTCGTAGGCGGAGCCGGTGGACGTCGAGGCCACCGGCTCGATGGGCACGGGCGGTTGGCGGACGAACAGGAACATTGCGCCGACTGCGATGACGATGCCCGCCGCGGCCGCGTACCACGGCGCGTGTTTGAACTGCGTGCGATGCGTCCGTGCTGTGGAAGGAGTTTGGCTCTTTGATGCCTGATCGAGAGCCGCTTGCCAGCGACGCTGAAACTGCGCGGGCACCGGAACCTCGGGCGTGGCGGAGACCGCATCCAGCCGGCCAACGAGCCGGTGCAGACGCTGCGCGAGCTCCGGCTGTTCGGCCAGCGCCGCGCCGATGCGCGCGCGCTCGGCGGCATCGAGACCGTCGCGGTAGTAATAGAGCAGGAGTTCGTCGTCGGAGATCATTTGGTTTCGCTCCATACGTGCAGGTCGACGCGCAACTTGCGGACCGCGCGGAACAGAATGCTTTTCACGTTGTTGACGTTTGTTTGGTGGGTCTCGGCGATCTCGTCGAGCTTCCAGCCTTCGACGTGTTTGAGCAGGAAGATCTGCCGTTCCTTCACCGACAGGCGCTGCATCGCGACTGAGACATCGCGTCCCAATGCTTCGTCGGTGTATTCCTGGTCCGGCGCGTCGGAGGGCGCGGCTTCGAATGCGTCGTCGAGGAGTTCGTCTTCGGCGCGGCGCTTGCGCTTGCGAGTGAGGTCGATCGCCGCGTTGAGGGCGATGCGATGGATCCAGCTGTCGAGGGCGGCCTCGCCGCGGAATTCGTGGCGGCGGTCCCAGGCTTTGAGGAGTGCGTCCTGGACGGCGTCCGCGGCGAGCTCGGCGTCGCGCGTGATACGGAGGCAGGCGTTGTACCAGCGGCCGCTGCGCTCGGAGAGCACGGTGTGGAAGGCGTCCGGCTGGGACCAGGATTTGAGAAGGGTGAGCACGGAACTAGGACGGCGGAGGGGCAAAAAGGTTACGCACGCATTGCGGGATTGCTCACGCGACCCTTACATTCAAAGGGTTAGCATCAACTAACCTCGTAGCAAGTCGAAATCTGATCTAGGACGCGCTGCCCTCGTTCGTCACGAAGCCGCCTTTCTGTGGCGATACACGCGACGGTCGTAACACGATGTCAAAAGTCTAGATCTTCGTTGTCTGCCACGTCACTAGGTTCCTCCTCATTTGGTTCGTCTTCTTCTTGCTCATCATCGGTAGACGAATCGAAGTACTCCTCATCGATTTCGTCGAATTCAAAATCCTGGTCAATCTCTTCATCTGTATCGAAGTACATTACTTCGAGATCCTTATCGGGCTCCTTGAGATGAAAAATTGGTGCAAGCGATATATCGGAGTTATAGAAGTGGACCTTTGCTTTGAGTAGCGGTCCAAAGTGCTGATCACTTT
>JAKFFF010000038.1:0-2547 GCA_036677145.1 Alcaligenaceae bacterium | reverse complement strand
CCGCCGCAGCTTCGGGTCGGCCCGACGGGCGTATCCCATTCGAGGTCGCAAAGGCGGTTGTAGACAGAGCGCTCCGGATAGCGCTCCCGGCGACGACCGCACACGGCAGCGACATCCGGACGAACCTGCAGGAACGCCTTGGCGGCATGCGGCCACTCCGCAACGACCTCGCAATCGCCGTCGACGAAGAACACGAACTCCATCCCGGGCGCCGCCGCGCGAAGACGCTCGAAGCCGGCATTGCGGGCACGTGCAGCGGTGAACGGAACCTGCAGGTCCAGTTCGACAACAATCGCCCCCGCGCCTCGCGCCCATTCCACCGAACCATCCGTCGAGCCCGAATCCACATAGACCACGAGCCCGCTCACCGGCATCACGGAAGCGACGCAGCGCTTGAAACGCTCCCCTTCGTTTCGTCCGATGATGACGATGCCGAGCTCCGGCGGCGCAGGCGGCCCGCGATCCGACGAAACGGTCGATGAAGCAATGCTGCTCAAGGGCAAGCTATCCGGCCCCGGCCGATACCCGGCGCGGTTTGACGACCGCCGGGACACCGACCGCCAGCGAGTCGTCCGGCACGTCGTTCAGCACCACGGCGTTCGCGCCGATGACCACGTTGTTGCCGATCCGGATGGCACCGAGGATCTTCGCTCCCGCGCCGATGTCGACGTTGTTGCCGATGATCGGCGCGCAGGGATCGTCGGTTCTCGATAGGCCGACCACTACGCCGTTCCGGATGCGGCAGTTGTCACCGAACTTCGCATAGCCGCTGACGACAATGCCTCCGAAGTGATCGATCACGAATCCTCGGCCGACGGTGGCTTCGCAGGGAAGTTCTATGCCCGTAAGCACTTGAGCGAACTTGTAGGAAAGCTTGTACAGAGCCGAAAACAACTTGCGCAACACGGCAGGACGCACGCCGTAGCGCCATCGGCCGAAGCGATAGATCACCATCGCCCAGAATCCCTGAGCGCCCCACTTGCCGCCGTGAGCCGCCAGATCGGCCCGAATGTTCTCAAACATCATGACGAGAGACGTCGGCAACACAAATGCGGCAGGTTCGCGGTCCGTGGCGGCAAACGGCTCACGCCTCACCGCCGCAGGCTACGAAGTGCGGATTTTCGAATCCCGGCTTGCCATAACGCAGCAACGCGCCGTCCAGACTGCGCACGCTGCCGCCGGATGCGCGCAGCACCGCATCGCCGGCTGCTGTGTCCCATTCCATGGTGCGACCCAGGCGCGGGTAAAGGTCGGCCTCGCCACACGCCACCATGCAGAACTTGAGCGAGGAGCCCGCTGTCGCCACCGACGCGACCCGCCGGCCGGCGAGAAAAGCGTCCATCGCCTGCGCATCGCCGTGAGAGCGGCTGCCCACGACCGTCAGCCCTTCGATCGGTGCCGCACGAGTGCGCATCGGGCGCAAGCCCCCTGCGTCCTCGACGGTCGCGCCGAAACCGACGGCTCCGGTGAACAGCCGTCCCAACGCCGGCGCCAGTACGATGCCGAGCACCGGCGAGCCGTTTTGCACCAGCGCGATATTCACGGTGAACTCGCCGTTGCGGCCCGCGAACTCGCGCGTCCCATCCAGCGGATCGACGAGCCAGAATTCGCCGTCGACCAACGGGACACTGCCGCGCGCGACCTCTTCCTCCGCCACCACCGGCACCGCGGGGGTGAGCGCACGCAGGGCGGCGACGATCAGCGCCTCGGCGCGCTCGTCGGCTTCGGTGACGGGCGACGCATCGTCCTTTTCGCGGCAGGCGAAGTCGCTGCGGTAGACATCGAGAATCGCCTCTCCCGCATGGCGTGCCACTGCGCTCAACTTCTGCAGCAGGACGGGAAACTCTTTCGAATGGAGATTCATGGGCGGCGGTGAGACGGCTAGGCGCTTGCAAACTGCAAAGTGAAGCTCGTTAAGATGTTACCGCCGCTCCCAATGCGATCCACCGCACTGCGGGCCCTCAATGCGGGGATGCAGCATCCGTCGTCACGCTCGAACTCGCCCGTGGCGTTGGCCGCGTGCCTTGGCTGCAGCGGGACCTTCGCCGTCGAGATCGCAACTTGTCCTTCTGTCCTTCGGACCGACTCATGACCGCCGCCACGCCGCTGACCCACTTGCAACGCCTAGAGGCCGAAAGCCTTCACATCCTGCGTGAAGTCGTCGCCACCTGCGAGCGGCCGGTGATGCTGTATTCGATCGGCAAGGACAGCGCGGTGATGCTGCATCTCGCGAGAAAGGCGTTCTTCCCGGCGACACCTCCCTTCCCGCTGCTGCACGTCGATACCACCTGGAAGTTTCAGGACATGTACGCAATGCGTGAGCGCATGGCCCGCGATTCCGGCATGGAACTGTTGATCCACGTGAATCCGGAAGGTCTGCGGCTGGGAATCAATCCGTTCACGCACGGCTCGCAGATTCACACAGACGTGATGAAGACGCAGGGCCTGAAGCAGGCGCTCGATCAGCACGGCTTCGACGCGGCCTTCGGCGGTGCACGGCGCGACGAAGAGAAGTCGCGCGCCAAGGAGCGCATTTTCTCGTTCCGC
>JAKFFF010000037.1:0-90955 GCA_036677145.1 Alcaligenaceae bacterium | reverse complement strand
GCCGGCCGACGCCCCAATGGTGGACGGACGCGAAGTTCGGCATCTTCATTCACTGGGGTGTGTATTCAGTACCGGCTTTCGCGTCCAAGGGCGAATACGCGGAGTGGTACTGGGAGCGCATCGGCGCCGCCGGCAACCCGGCGAACGCGCGCGACGCGCAGATCCGCAAGGAGACGCGGAGCTTTCACGAACGGATGTACGGCAAGGAATTCCCGTACTTCGATTTCGCGCCGCGTTTCCGCGCGGAGTTCTTCGACGCGGATCAGTGGGCGCAGACCTTGCAGCGCTCCGGCGCGAAATACGTCGTGCTGGTTTCCAAACACCATGATGGGTTCGCGCTCTGGCCGTCGCGCGAGGCGGATGCGAGCTGGGGACGTCCGTGGAACGCAGTGGATGCGGGTCCGCGCCGCGATCTCGTTGGCGAGCTGACTACCGCGGTGCGTGACCGCGGTCTCGAGATGGGTTTCTATTTCTCGCTTTACGAATGGTTCAACCCGCTGTGGATCGGCGGAAATACCGACGCGTATGTCGAGCGTCACATGTTTCCGCAGTTCAAGGACCTCGTGACCCGCTACTCGCCGTCGATCATTTTTTCGGATGGCGAATGGAGCCTGCCTTCGGAAAAGTGGCGCGCGCCGGAGCTGCTGGCCTGGTTGTTCAATGACAGTCCGGTCGCGCAGAAGGTCGTGGTCAACGATCGCTGGGGCAAGGAAACCCGGCATCGACACGGCGGTTACTACACCACGGAGTACGGCGCGGGCCTGCCGGGTGCGGATCATGCGTGGGAAGAAAACCGCGGCATTGGCCATTCGTACGGATACAACCGCAACGAGAGTCTGGCCGATTACGCCTCGGGCCAACGTTTGCTGCTCACATTGCTGGATACGGTCAGCCGCGGCGGCAACCTGCTGCTCAACATAGGCCCGACGGCGGATGGACGGATCCCCGTGGTGATGGAGGAACGCCTCGCGTATCTCGGCCGCTGGCTCGAGCACAACGGCGAGGCCGTATACGGCACGCGGATTTTCCGTGACGGTGCGCAGTGGTCGGCGGGACGCCGGCAGGAGCTGGACACGTCGACCAACTATCGCGCGAAATACGACGTGGAACAGCTCACGCTGAATCCGCCACCGGGCGACGCGCGCAAGGAAATCCTGTTCACGCGCAAGGGCGACACGATTTACGCGATCGTGCCGCGTTACCCGCAGCGCGAACTGATCGTACGCGGCGTCCGGCCGGAAACAGGCACGCGTGTCGCGCTGCTGGGCTCGCGGCATTCGGATATCAAGTGGCGGCAACGGGGAGATGACCTCGTCATCTCCGTGCCCCCGTTCGTGGATGGCGAATTGCCGTTCGAAGGCGCCTATACGTTCAGGATCGCCCGGCCCTGACCCGGTTCAATTGTCCGCTGGTCCGATGGTGGTCCGCCCGGTCATCGCAGAGGATTCATGCGCATGACCCTTGTCCAGCACATCCTGGATGACGCGCGGCGGCGAATCGCCATCCTGGATCGCAATGCGACCGTGTACGACGCCGCTGAGATCCTGTCGAACTCGAACACGCCGCTAGCGGTGGTGTGTGATGCCGATGGAGTCGCGCTCGGCGTGGTGTCACGCATGGACCTGGTCAGATTCTTCAGCCGCGCGAATGGCGAGGCGATCGCGGCGAATGCCGACGCCATCATGACCCGCGCGTTCGTCTCCTGCCGCGAAAGTCACACGCTGCAAGACGTGTGGGACACGCTGAGCGCGCGCGGCCTGCGCTGCGCGCCGGTCGTCGACGAATCCGGGCGGCTCCTGGGAGTGCTGCATGCGCGCGACCTCGTGCGGGCACTCCTGAACGAAGTCACGACCGAGGAGCTCCTGCTGCGGGATTACGTCCTGGGAGTCGGCTACCGTTGATGCGCGGGCCTCTCCGGGCAGGAGCCGGAGAGGCCGCTGTCTTGGCTCAACTGCGCAGGAATGCGAGCAGATCCGCGTTCACCTTGTCCTGCATCGTGATGGGCAGGCCATGCGGAGCGCCGGGGTAATAGATAGCCTTCGCGCCCTTGACGATCTTCTCGACCTTTTTCGCCGAGATGTTTATCGGGACGATCTGGTCGTCCTCGCCGTGTATCAGCAGGGTGGGGATGTCGAACTTCTTCAGGTCTTCGTTGAAGTCGGTCTCCGAAAACGCCTTGATGCACTCGTACACGTTTTTCATTCCCGCCTGCATGCACAGCCGCCAGAACTGGTCGAGGATTCCCTGCGACACTTTCGCGCCGGGACGGTTGGCGCCGTAGAACGGAATCGCGAAATCCTTGAAACACTGCGCGCGGTCGGCGGCCACGGAGGCCCGGAGCTGATCGAAGATCTCGAGCGGCAGGCCGTCGGGGTTCGACGCGGATTTCACGAGCAGCGGCGGAACGGCGTCGACCAGCACCGCCTTCGCGACCCGTTTGGTCCCGTGCCGGCCGATGTAACGCGTGATCTCGCCGCCACCGGTCGAGTGTCCGACGAGTGTCGCGTCGCGCAGGTCGAGCGTTTCGAACAGGTTGGCCAGGTCGTCGGCGTAAGTGTTCATGTCGTTGCCGGAAGACGGCTGCCCCGAACGGCCGTGGCCGCGCCGGTCGTGCGCGATCACGCGGAAATCATTCTCCGCGAAAAAGCGCATCTGTCCGTCCCAGGCATCGGCATTGAGCGGCCAGCCGTGTGAGAAAACGATGACGGGGCCGCGGCCCCAATCCTTGAAGTAGATAGGCGTACCGTCCTTGGACGTGACGAAGTTGGAGCCGTGCAGGGAATCGGCGTGCATCGAGAGCGTGGCGTTCATGGAAACTCCTTGGCGAAATGTGCGCGCACTTTCCCGCCGTGCGCCACACCGTGCAAGTCGGACGACGGCCGACGTCGCGTCGCGCCGACTTTCTCGTCGTGGTGTTTTCGCCTTGCAGCAGATGAAAAAACAACGCTCGCAGGATTTTGCGATGAATTAATCTTCCGCGCCTCGGGACAGTCTGGAGTGAACACATGAAAGTCGTGGTCATCGGCGGCACCGGCCTCATCGGATCGAAGCTCGTCAAACTACTGCGCGAGCGCGGGCAGGAAGTGCTCGCGGCGTCACCCGATTCCGGGGTGAATACGCTGACCGGCGAGGGATTGCCCGAGGCGCTCGCCGGCGCCCAGGTGGTCGTCGACGTTTCGAACTCGCCCTCGTTCGATGACGCGGCAGTGCTGAATTTCTTCGAGACGTCGAGCCGCAATCTGCTCGCGGCGGAAACCGCGGCGGGGGTGCGCCATCACGTGACGCTGTCCGTGGTCGGCGCCGACCGCTTGCCGCGCAGCGGCTACCTGCGCGCGAAGGTCGCGCAGGAGAAACTGGTCGCGGCTTCTGGTCTCCCGTACACCATCCTGCGCTCGACACAGTTCTTCGAGTTCATGCGCCGCATCGCCGACTCGGCCACTGAAGGAAACGTGGTCCGATTGCCCACCGCGTTCGTGCAGCCGATCATTTCGGATGAAGTGGTGGCGGCGCTCGCCGACGTCGCGCTCGGTCAGCCCGCGAACGGCCGCATCGAAGTGGCCGGTCCCGACAAGTTCCGCCTCGACGACCTCGTGCGCCGCGTGCTCATCACGAAAGACGATGCGCGCGAGGTGCAGGGCGACAGCCACGCGCAGTACTTCGGCACCGAACTCGGCGACGACTCGCTCGTGCCCCTGACGAAGCCCCGCCTCGGCGCGACACATTTTGAAACCTGGTTTCGGGCGGGCCAGAAATGAAGCTGAACCTCAACCCGGCCCTCACGGCGCCGCGCAGGATCACGGCCGAGTCCGAGGCGCTCGCGGAGTGGTATGACGCGCATCCGGTCGTTCGGCGTCTTTGGGCGATCCGTGATGCCCACGAACTGAGCGTGATCGTCACGCTCGAGCCCACCGTCGACAACGGTGACACGTATCCGGCTTGGTTTGCCTGCAGCCACGGATGGGCGCGCGAGATCCAGTCGATCGCGGGGAGCGCGGTACGCCTGAAGCTGCTCGATGAACCGGCCGGCTGTGATTTCGAAGTCGATCTCGAAGGCGAGATCGTCGCGGCCATCAGTTGGCGCGATCCCACGTATTTCTGGAAAGCCGACTAGGTAGCCCTTCGCCCGTCGCAACGAAGACGACGGATGTCAGGTCGTCGAGGAGGCTGGAATCGAACGCGCACTTTCCATCCGTTCGTGCGCCGGAAGGAGACTCGCCGACACGACGATGCGGCGGGCGGAGGGCGGAGACGCCAGAGACGAGGAGCAGCTGACGGCATTGCCCATCAACCGCTCCCGTCATGCGCGGATTGTCAGGAAGCCGCTCCCGGTCCCAGGTGCGTGTTCAGGAAGGTCTCCACTTCCTTGAGCAGCGTCGCGCGATCCGATTTGCGCTCCAGGTCATGGCCCGCGTTCTTGATGATCACTTCTTCGTACGGCTTTTTCGCTTTCTCCAGCGCCCGCGTCATCGCGTTGGTCTGGTCGATCTGAACCTGCCAGTCCTTCGTGCCGTGAACCAGCATCACCGGAATGTTGATCTTCGATGCGAGCTCCACCGGCGAGTTGCGCTTCGCCTTCTCCTTGTCGTCGCCGATCAGCGCGCGGCGGATGTTTTCGTCACCGCTGATCGCGCCCTGGTCCTGGTACGACTTGAGATCGGTGATACCGGCGATGCTGATGGCGCAGCGGTAGGTGTCGCCGTTGCGCGCGGCGCCTAACAAGGCGGCATAACCGCCGAATCCCGATCCCATGATGCAGATACGTTTCGGATCGGCGATGCCTTCGCTGATCGCCCAGCGGGTCGCGTCATGGATGTCGGAGTAGGTGAGGCCACCCCAGTCCTGGCGAGCGTCCAGGAGCCACTTCAGGCCGAAGCCGGCGGACCCGCGGTAGTTCATCTGCAGTACCGCATACCCGCGGTTCGCGAGGAAGGTGCGCAGGTACGAGAACTTCCAGGAGTCGCGCGTCGAGGGGCCGTCGTGCGGCATCACGATGAGCGGCAGGTTCTTGCGCTCCGCGCCGCTCGGCACGGTCAGGTAGGCCGGGATTTCGGCGCCATCCGCGGCCTTGTACGTGATGTACGTCATCGTTCCGAGCGTTTTCTGATCGAGCTCGGGATACGCGGAGCCCAGCTTCTGCAGCTTGTCGTTCGCGGCGTCGTAGATGTAGTAGGTGCCGAGATCGACGTCGTTCGAAGACTGCAGGAGCAGCGTCTTCTTGTCGTCCGAGCTGTCGACGATGTCGAAGACGCGGTTCGGGAATTGCTTCTCGAGCCGGTCGATCAACTCGCGCTGCTTCGGATCCGCGTACCACACGTACGGACGCTCGACGTCGTAACGCACGCCGAGCAGACGCCGGTCGGTTGAAAAGAGGGGCTCGCCCACGTCGACCAGCGGGTGCTTGAACAGCAGCTGCGGTTCGGCCTTGTCGGCCAGATCGATCGACCACAACGCTTCGCGTCCCTCGGACACACCGATCGCATAGGCGGAGTTCGCTCCCGCGGCCATGGCGATGGGACGCAGTTCGTTGTCCGCGGACAATGTCTTGATCGTGACCAGGGGCCGCCAATCCTTGTCGCCGTCGAGCCGCGCGAAGTAGAAAGTCTTGAGATTCTCGGTTCCCCAGCCGATGCGCGGATTTCCGCGACTGTCCGTCACGAAATTGCGGATCGGCGGGTTTTCGTTCAACCGGACGCTACGCAGACCGGTGTAGATGTTGAGCTGGAAAAGTGTACGGAACGAATCGCGATCGTCGTCGAGCTGAATCAGGACGGTATCGTCGTCGTCAGGGGTGAGGTCGATGACTTCGTCCTGGCGCTCGGGCCTGTAAGTGGCCGAAGCCCGGGCCGCCTCGCCGAAAGTCGCCGTCGCGGCGCCCTCCTGCCAGAGGGCGAAAGAGGACTGGTTGCTGTTTGACAACTCCGCGCCAAGGTTCATGTTGAAGTTGCGCGCGCTGGTGGTCGAGACCAGCAGGTTTCCCTCGTCGCGCGACTGCTCGAGCGTCTTGAGCGCCGTGCCGTCGACATCGACCGCGAAGAGGCGCTTGAACGGCTGTTCCGCGTATTGCTTGCCGCGAATGTTGCCGTAGAGACCGCACAACAGCCGCTTCTCGTTGGCGAACCGGCACCAGGCCAGATCGAACTTGCCGGGCTCGGAGGCGGCCACCCGCTTGAAAGCACTTCCCGCCTGCGTGCGATCGAAAGTCATGAGCACCGTTTCGTCCCCGGATCCGGAGAGAAAAGCGATATAGCGGCCGTCCGCCGACATCGTCACGCCGTGCATCTGGGGCCGGCGTGCAAAGTGATCGATTGGCTGGGGCGCCGCGGTGGCAATCGCGCTGAGGGCGCAGACCAGGGCCGGGGCAATGACAGTCTTCAGCAGGTTATTCATCGACGAGTTTCCTCCCTCTTGTACGCTCGTGATTCGTTTTGGTGCGGGCGAAGTATCCGTTTCCTTCGCGAGAATTGGAATGCTGCATCGCGATGGCTAGTTGGATCCGCGAACCCCATCCCTGATTCCCGGTCGGGAACGCTTGCCGGTATCCTCGGCAGTCCTCGCCGTTCCTCGCCCGTGCATGAATTCTCGTGAACAGGAGTGCAGGTCATGGCCACCGAAGCAAAGTGCCCGATCGATCACGGCATGCGCGGCACATCGAACCGGGACTGGTGGCCGAATACGCTGCCGCTGGAGTTGCTGCACCAGCACTCATCCAAATCGAATCCGATGGGCGAGGATTTCGACTACGCGAAGGAGTTCAAGAGTCTCGACTACAAGGGTCTCAAGAAGGACCTGCTCAAGGTGATGACGGATTCGAAGCCGTGGTGGCCGGCGGACTTCGGTCACTACGGTCCGCTGTTCATCCGCATGGCCTGGCATAGCGCCGGCACTTATCGCACCGGTGACGGCCGCGGCGGTGGCGGGCGCGGCCAGCAACGATTCGCGCCGCTCAACAGCTGGCCGGACAACGCCAGTCTCGACAAGGCGCGCCGGCTGCTCTGGCCCGTCAAGCAGAAATACGGCCGCAAGATTTCCTGGGCGGATCTCATGATCCTGACCGGCAACGTCGCGCTGGAGTCGATGGGGTTCAAGACTTTCGGATTCGGCGGCGGCCGCAGGGATGTCTGGGAGCCGGACCACGATGTCTTCTGGGGCGCGGAGTCCAAGTGGTTAGGCGCCGACAAACGTTATTCGGGCGAACGCGATCTCGCGAATCCGCTCGCGGCCGTGCAGATGGGCCTCATCTACGTGAACCCCGAGGGTCCGGATGGCAAGCCCGATCCGCTGGCCGCGGCGCGCGACATCCGCGAAACCTTCGGCCGCATGGCGATGAACGACGAAGAGACCGTGGCGCTCATCGCCGGCGGTCACACTTTCGGCAAGACGCATGGCGCGGGTGATGCCGCGCACGTCGGCGCGGATCCCGAATCGGCCGATCTCGAGGCGCAGGGTTTGGGGTGGAGCAGCAAGTACGGCACGGGCATCGCCGGCGATGCGATCACCAGCGGCCTCGAAGTCACGTGGACCAGTTCCCCGACGAGATGGAGCAACAATTTCCTCTGGAACCTGTTCGGCTACGAATGGGAGCTCACCAAGAGCCCGGCCGGCGCGCATCAATGGAAGCCGAAGGACAACGCCGGCGCCAACACCGTGCCGCATGCGCATGATCCGTCGAAACGAATCGCGCCCGGCATGTTGACCACCGACATCGCGCTGCGCGCCGATCCGGTGTACGAAAAGATCGCGCGCCGATTTCTCGAGAATCCCGACCAGTTCGCCGATGCTTTCGCGCGCGCATGGTTCAAGCTCACGCATCGCGACATGGGTCCGCGCGTGCGTTACCTCGGCCCGGAAGTGCCGAAAGAGGAATTGATCTGGCAGGACCCGATCCCGCCGGTGAACCACAAGCTGATCGGCAACAAGGACATCGACGAGCTCGAGAAACGCATCCTCGCGTCGAAGCTGTCGGTCGCCGAGCTGGTGTCGACCGCGTGGGCCTCCGCATCCAGCTACCGCGGTTCCGACAAACGCGGCGGCGCGAACGGCGCCCGTATCAGGCTCGCGCCGATGAAGGACTGGGAGGTCAACGAACCGCAGCAGCTGGCGAAAGTGTTGCAGACACTGCAGAGCATCCAGGTTGCATTCAATCAGAAGGCCCGGGGCGGAAAACGCGTGTCGCTCGCCGATCTCATCGTGCTCGGCGGTTACGTCGGTGTGGAGAAGGCCGCGAAGAAGGCGGGGATCTCCGTGAAGATGGAGTTCAGCACGGGCCGCATGGACGCCTCGCAGGAACAGACGGATGTCGAGTCGTTCAAGGCGCTGGAGCCGGCGGCCGACGGGTTCCGCAATTACCTCAAGGGCAAGTCCGCGATCCCGGCCGAAGCGCTGCTGCTCGATCGCGCGCAACTGCTGACGCTGACCGCGCCGGAGATGACCGTGCTGGTCGGCGGCCTGCGCGTGCTCGGCGCGAATCACGGCGGCACGAAACATGGTGTGTTCACGAAGCGGCCGGGAGCGCTTACCAATGACTTCTTCGTGAACCTGCTCGACTTGCGCACGTCGTGGAAAGCGACTTCGGATGAAAAACTGCTCTACGAAGCGAAGGACGCCGAGACCGGCGAAGTCGAGTGGACCGGCACGCGTGTGGACCTGGTCTTCGGCGCGAACTCGCAACTGCGCGCGCTCGCCGAGGTGTACGGCAGCGCGGATGCGCACGAGAAGTTCGTCGAGGATTTCGTCTCGGCGTGGACGAAGGTGATGGATCTGGATCGTTTCGATTTGCGACAATAAGCCCGCGGCAACGGCGCGTTCAGCCTGCCTGGCTAACTAGCGTCGCGCGAGCTTGTAGGAAAAATCGGACCCACGGCCTCGAACTGCCCTTAGAGGCAGTACACGTTGTGCGCGCGGAGCCCTAGGTTCGGTGCATGCTGGAACCTGTCGCGAGATCTCGAGCCCCGCGCGCGTGGCGCGTCTGCGTAGCGGGCCTGTTCGTCTGTGCAGGCGTCGCCGCGGATGAGTCCGCGGCCGTCAAACCCACGATGCTCTCGTGCGTATCCCACGGCGCAGAAAAGAAATATTGCGCCGCGGACGTATCCGGTGGCGTCGCGCTGCTGCGTTCCAACGGCGCCTGCCTGCTCGGCCGGTCCTGGGGCTACGACGACAACGGCGTGTGGGTCAGCGATTCCTGTGGGGGTGAGTTCGCGCTCGGTAGTTCGACGAAGCTTGCCCGAGCGGCCGAAATTCCACCGGCCACTCCATCATCCGCGCCCCCACCACCGGTGCCGGGCGCAGCACAGGACAACTGGGACAAGTGGAAGTCCGGACAACCGATGGTCGAAGAAGAACGCTCGACCTGGGGCGGACTCGACAGCAGCGGCCTCGGCGTCACGCTCCATCGCTCGGACAGGGGCGAAGTCGCAGTGAGCGCATACGCACTCGTGCGTTATATCGATCAGCGGCCGGCGGATCAGTCCTTCGAGGATCATCTCGGCGTCACGCACGAAATCGACACGCGGCGCGACATTCAATTCCATCGCGCGATGATTCACCTGAAAGGCTGGTTCTATTCGCCGAAGTTGCGCTACCAGATCACCACCTGGACCGTGATGTCGACCGACCAGACCACGCTCTACGGCTTTCTCGGTTACCAATTCGACAAGAAGTTCAATCTCTACGCGGGCATCAATACACCCGGCGGCTCGCGCACGGTGATGGGCTCGCATCCCTTCTGGCTCGCCAACGATCGCGTGATGGCCGACGAATTCTTCCGCGGCAGCTTCACGGGAACTCTGTGGGCCAATGGCGAATTGTTTCCCGGGTTCTGGTATCACCTCGCGGTCGCCAACAACCTGAGTCAGCTCGGCATCACCGCGGGTCAGCTTTCGCGCGATCTCGGGACGGGTGTCGGATTCTGGTGGATGCCGACGACCCATGAGTTCGGGCCGAACTCCGGCGCGTTCGGCGACTACGAGAACCACCAGGAACTCGCCACGCGCTTCGGCGCCTCGCATATTCGCAGCCGCGAAAACCGCCAGGAGTTGAGCGACAACAATCCCGAGAACACGTCGGTGCGCCTCGCCGACAGCCTGCTGCTTTTCAACACGAGCTCGCTGGCGCCCGGCGTCACCGTCGAAGAGGCCGACTGGGAATCCGCCTCCATCGATCTCGGCTTCAAGTACAAGGGATTTTTCCTGCAGGCCGAGGTTTACCGGCGCTGGCTCGACCATTTCGTCGCGGACGGGTTGCTGCCGGTCGACAAGATCGTGGACGACGGCTTCTACGTGCAGAGCGCGTTCTTCCCGATCAAGAAGAAGCTCGAGCTCTATTTGTCGACGTCCTGGGTGTTCGGCGACGAAGACGCCGGATATGGCGAGTCGCGTGAGTACATCCTGGGCGCGAACTGGTTTCCATTCGATACGCGCAACGCGCGCGTCAACGCGCAGATCATCGACGTGAAGAAATCCGCGGTAAGCAGCGTGTTCGGCTTCTATGTCGGCGGCCAGACCGGCCTCACGTATTCAGTCGCCGCGTCGATGATTTTCTGAGGAATCCACCATGACGCGAATTCTCATTGCCATTGCGCTGCTGCTGTCCACCGGGACGCTGTCGGCACAGGGCAAGGTCAAGAACGACGGCTACGTAGTCAACGATTCGCACTTCCACCTGACCAACTACGTGCAGGAGGGCACCGACATTCGCGAGTTCCTGAAGATCATGGGCGACAAGGTCGGGCGCGTCGCGCTGTTCGGCATTCCGCTGCAGCAGACCTGGGCCCATCACAACTCGGGCGACTTCGCGCCGACTTACTACCTGCAGAGCGATTCGCCGCTCTACTACTACTCGTTCACCGATGCGTACATCGCGATGGCGTGGCTGTCGCTGCCGAAGGAGCAGCGTGCGCGCTTCGATCCGATGATCACGGGATTCAATCCCGCGGACATGTACGCGGCCGATCACATCAAGCGCGTGTTGCAGGTCTTTCCGGGCGTGTTCTCCGGCATCGGAGAATTCACGATTCACAAGGAATTCGTTTCCTCGAAGGTCGCCGGCGAGATCGCGAGCATCACGAATCCCGCGCTCGACCGCATTCTCGACTTCGCCGGCGAGGCCGGGCTCGTCGTCATCCTGCATAGCGACATCGATGCGCCGTTCCCGAAGCCCGAGCAGGAGCCGTGGCAACTCGAGCAACTGGTCGCACTCTTTCGGCGGCATCCGCGCACGAAGATCATCTGGGCGCACATCGGCGTGGGCCGCATCGTGCGCCCCGTCGACAGTCAGATGGCGCTGGTGAAGCGGGCGCTCGACGATCCGGCGCTCTCGCATGTGTACCTCGACATCTCGTGGACGGAGACGGCCAAGTACATCGTCGCATCGCCCGAATCGATCGAGCGCACGGCCGCGGTCATCAGGAGTCATCCGGACCGGTTTCTGTTCGGAACCGATGAGGTCGCGCCGGCCGATCAGCAGAGTTACCTCAAGGTCTACGACATGTATGCGCCGCTGTTCGCCGCGCTCCCGCCGGACGCCAGCGAGAAGCTGCGCAAGGGCAATTACGAACGATTGTTCGACGAGGCCCGGCGGCGTGTGCGCGAGTGGGAACGCGCCCATGCGCGCTGAACCTTCCCCAAGAGGCAGTACCCGGACTGCAGCTGCGGGGCTAGCGTTCGCAGTCGCGCCGTCTCCGCGCGGCTCGCTGCCCAACCCGAGGTGAGCGTCATGTGGCGAAGAATCCTGCTTGCGACTTTCACGTTGGTGACTTGCGCGGCATTGCATGCGCAGACCCAATCGGCGAAGCCGGCGAAGGCCGCGGTGGGTACTCGCATGGAGCACGACCTGCTCGGCGACAAAGCGGTGCCGGCGGATGCCTACTACGGCGTGCAGACGGCCCGCGCGCTCGAGAATTTCCAGATCTCGGGCGTGAAGATCAATCACTACCCGGGTTTCGTCGAGGCCTGGGCCATCGTCAAGCTGGCGGCGGCGCGCGCCAACACGGACGTGGGTGCGATGGATCGCAACACGCTGGCCGCGATCGAGAAGGCGGCCGATGCGGTGATGAAGGGCAAGTACCACGACCAGTTCCTCGTCGACTGGTATCAGGGCGGCGCCGGCACGTCGACGAACATGAATGCGAACGAAGTGCTCGCCAACGTCGCGCTCGAACTCACCGGAAAAAAGAAGGGCGACTACAAGGTCGTCGAACCGCACGATCACCTGAATCTTTCGCAATCGACCAATGACTCGTATCCGACCGCACTCAAGGTCGCGTTCATCCTGCGCAACGACAAGCTGGTCGCGGAGCTCGAGCAGCTCGCCGCCTCGTTCCGCAAGAAGGGCAACACCTACCTGGAACTCGTGAAGATGGGGCGCACGGAAATGCAGGACGCCGTGCCGATGACGGTCGGACAGGAATTCCACGCCTTTGCATCGGCGCTCGAGGGCGAGATCAAACTACTGCGCGATGCCGAGAAATATCTCTACACCGTAAACATGGGCGCGACCGCGATCGGCACCGGCATCAACGTCCCCAAGGGATATCCGGAAGCCTGCGCGGCGCACCTCGCGAAGCTCACCGGCAAGCCCATCAAGCTCGCCGACGATTTGCTGTCGGCCACCTGGGACCAGCAGGGCTTCGTGGTTTATTCCGCGGCGCTCAAGAGCGTCGCCATCAAACTATCCAAGATCGCGGGCGACCTGATCCTGCTCGCGTCCGGCCCGCGCGCCGGCCTCTATGAAATCAGCCTTCCCCCGGTGCAGCCGGGCTCTTCGATCATGCCGGGCAAGGTCAATCCCGTGATGCCGGAGCTGATGAACCTGGTGGCGTTCCGGGTGATGGGTAATGACTACGGCGTCACGCTCGCGGCGCATTCGGGTCAGCTGCAATTGAATGCGTATGAACCGCTCGAAGGATTGCTCATCATGGAGTCGCAGCACCTGCTGTTCACGACCTCCAATGCCTTCCGGACCAAGTGTATCGACGGCATCACTCCGAACGAAAAGGTGCTCGAGCGTTACCTCGAGACGACGGTTGGCATCGTCACCGCGCTGAATCCGGTCATCGGTTACGAGAAGGCCACGGAACTGGCCAACGAGGCCTACAAATCCGACAAGGGAATCCTGCAGGTCATTCGCGAGAAGAAGGTGCTGACCGAGGAACAGATCAAGGACCTGCTCGATCCTGTGAAGCTGACGAACCTGGACAAGACGAAGTACCCGAAATGATCCGGAGCGCTTCGCCGCGCTGACGGTAAAGGAGACGATCATGCGAATCCCAACTATGGTTGCACGCCAGAGTGTCTGGATGACGCTCCTGCTTGCAGTGTCGCTTTCGAGCACCGGACAGACGCCCGCGCCGGCCGCGGCGCCGAAAAAGGCGAATGTCCTGATTCTCGCCACCGGCGGCACGATCGCGGGTGCGGCGGCCACGGGCACGCAGTCCGGCTACACCTCCGGCGCCGTCACGATCGACGCGATGCTCGCCGCGGTGCCGGGC
Source organism: Alcaligenaceae bacterium (assembly GCA_036677145.1). Taxonomy (GTDB): domain Bacteria; phylum Pseudomonadota; class Gammaproteobacteria; order Steroidobacterales; family Steroidobacteraceae; genus CADEED01. The sequence continues at coordinate 77,472 of JAKFFF010000037.1, read as the reverse complement.
ATCGACAAGCTTGCGACCGTCAAGGGCGAGCAGGTCGCGAACGTCGGCTCGCAGGACATGTCTTTCGACATCCTGCTCAAGGTGGCGAAACGCATCAACGAGCTCGCTGGAAAGCCTGATGTGGACGGCATCGTCATCACGCACGGCACCGACACCATGGAAGAGTCGGCCTATTTCCTGAATCTCACCGCGAAGACGGACAAGCCGATCGTCATGGTCGGCTCGATGCGCCCATCTACCGCGGTGAGCGCGGACGGTCCGCTCAATCTCTACAATGCCGTCGGCGTCGCCGCGGACCCCAAGGCGCGCGGCCGCGGCGTGCTGGTCGTGATGAACGACCAGATCCACGGGGCGCATTCGCTCACCAAGACCAGCACGACGTCGGTCGAGACATTCATGTCGCCGCATCGCGGCGTCGCGGGTGTCGCGAGTTACGGCAAGAACGATTTCTACTCGCCGCCGGCCTGGAAACATACGAAGCAGAGCGAGTTCAACGTCGCCAACGTCACCAAGCTGCCGCGCGTCGACATCATTTTCGCCGATGTGGACATGTCGCCGGACACGATCAACTCGGCGGTGGCCAACGGCGCCAAGGGCCTGGTCATCGCGGGCGTCGGCAACGGCAACATGAACAAGGCCTCGGTGGACGCCGCCGCGGCTGCCGTGAAGAAAGGCGTGGTCGTCGTGCGCAGCAGCCGGGTTCCCACGGGCGTCGTCGGGCGCAACGTCGAAATCGACGACGACAAACTCGGCTTCATCGCTTCGGACGAATTGAATCCGCAGAAGGCGCGCATCCTGCTGTCGCTGGCATTGCTCCAGCCGCGCACACCCGCGCAGTTGCAGCAGATGTACTACACGTACTGACACGCGTCCTGGCCGCGCGGACATCAGCGCAACATGACATTCGCACGGCTCCGGCGCCGGTCGTTGGTCGCGGCCATGTGCGCGCTGCCCCTCGTGGCCGGCGCGCAGGAAGATGTGCTCGACGCCGCGGAAGCGGATGGCGATGCGCCCCGCCGCCAGCTCGTCAGTTGGAACGAATACGAAGGTCCGTTCTTCACGATGCGGCTCGGCGGCGGATTCCTGTGGGACTACGTCGCCTACTCGCAGGACGATGACAGCAAGGAGCAGATGACACTCGCGCCGAAGGACCAGCTGCGCGATTTCCGCCTGATACTGAAGGGGCGGTTTCCGAAACTGCCGCGACTCAGCTACACGCTCGGATACATGTATGACGCCGGCACCGAGGAGTGGCGATTCAGGCAGACCGGACTCATGTTCGACGTACCCGAGTGGCATGGGCAGGTGTTCCTGGGCCGCACGAAGGAGGGTTTCTCGACTAACAAGCTCATGGTGGGCTACCAGGGATGGACGAATGAGCGCGCCGCGATCAATGACGCGTTCCTGCCCATTCTCGCGGACGGCATCAAGTGGATGGGCCGCTCTCCGGGCGGTGGATTCGTCTACAGCCTTGGCTGGTTCAAGGACACGCGCACCGAATACGAGTCCTTCAACAAGAACGACAACCAGTTCGTCGCGCGCGCCGTGTGGCTGCCGCTTGCGGGCGAGGACGATGAGCCACTGCTGCACCTGGCGTTGCAGACGCGGTACGGCGAAGCCGACGACGGCCAGTTGCGTTACCGGTCGAAGCCGGAGTCGTTCCCGGCGCAAAGCTACGCGATCGACACGGGTACTTTCCCCGCGCACCACTCGAACATGGCGGGCATCGAGACTTACTACCGGCGCGGCGCGTGGATACTGGGCATGGAGTACATGTTCAACCAGGTGGCGTCCCGCGAGATGGACGATCCGTTCTTTCATGGCGGGGAAGTCTTCGTCGCCTGGATCGCGACGGGAGAAGCGCGCCCTTACAACAAGGCGGGAGCGTTTTTCGAACGGGTCTCGCCTGCGCGAACGGTGTTCGAGGGAGGCCCGGGCGCCTGGGAACTCGTGTTGCGTTATTCGTATGCCGATCTCGGCTCGGGTCCCGTGCGTGGCGGGAAGTTCTGGCGCATCACGCCGATGGTGAACTGGCACATGTCCGACAACGTGCGTCTAGAGTTCGCCTACGGCTACGGCGTGCTCGATCGTTTCGGGCTGCAAGGCAGCACGCAATTCTTCCAGACGCGGTTGCAGTTGCAGCTGTAGCCGGAACCAACCTTCCCCTAGAGGCAGTAGCGAGTCGAAGCTCAAGCGCCTAGCGTTTCAGCATGGCATGCGCTCTGACTTGCGCGACACGGAGACGAACATGAAGTTCGAAAGATCCGCTACGGCGGTGCGTGGAGTGACTCGGTGGTGGCTGATCGCCGCGACATCGATCTTCCTTCTCATGAGTGTCGGCGCGCTGGCCGACGAGGATGAATCGAAGACGTCGATGGAGATCTACGGCTTCATCATGCTCGACACGGGTTACCAGACGAACCAGAACGATCCGGACTGGTTCGACGTGCTGAGGCCGACGAAGCTGCCGTCGTTCGAAAACGAATTCGGCGCCGATGGTCACTGGTTCGCGAGCGTGCGGCAGACACGCTTCGGCGTGAAGACCAGCACGCCGACCTCACTCGGGGATCTCACTACTCAGTTCGAGTTCGAAATGTTCGGCACCGGTGCGGACGCGGGGCAAACAACCATCCGGCTGCGCCATGCATATGCCGAACTCGGCCAGTTCGGCGCGGGCCAGACCTGGAGCCCGTTCATGGACATCGACGTGTTCCCGAACTCGGTGGAATACTGGGGCCCGAACGGCATGGCGTTCTTCCGCAACGTGCAGGTCCGCTGGATGCCGCTCAAGGGCGACTCCCGTATCACCATCGCGCTCGAACGGCCCGGCGCCTCGGCGGACCAGGGCGACTTCGCCGATCGCATCGAACTACAAGGCGTCAAGGGGCACTTTCCGTATCCCGATCTCTCCGCGGAATTCCGCTACGGAGGCGATTGGGGCTACGTCGAAGCCGCCGGCATCGTCCGTTTCATGGAGTGGGAAGACAACGTGCCGGATGCGGTCGACCTGTCCGGAGACGCGACAGGCTGGGGCGTCAACCTGAGCTCCAACCTCAAATTCGGCAAGTCCGTGTTCCGCGTTGCGGCGGTCTACGGCGAGGGAATTCAGAACTACATGAATGACGCGCCCGCCGACATCGGTATCAAGCTGACACCGACGAATCCCTTGTCTCCGATCGAAGGCGAGGTGCTGCCGATGTTCGGCTTGACGGCGTTCTTCGACATCGGCTGGAGCGACAAGGCGTCGAGTGCGATCGGCTACTCGATGATCGAGATCGACAACTCCGACGGCCAGGCGCCCAATGCCTTCAAGCGCGGTGACTACGCACTGGCAAACATCATGTTTTACCCCGTCAAGAACCTGATGTGGGGTTTCGAAGTCCAGTGGGGCGAACGTGAGAACAACTCCGACGGTTTCACCTCGGACGACCTCAGGTTCCAGTTCACGGCGAAATACAACTTCAGCAAAAAGTTTGGAGACTGACATGTACCCGAGAAGGCATTCCGCGTTGTTCGCAGGCATGGCAGTCGCCGCGTTGCTGGCGATGGCCGGTTCTCACGCCGCAGCGGCGACCGACAAGATCCAGTCGGCAATCGACGCGGCATACGCGAAGTACAAGGTTTCGAAAGAAGGCAAGAACGCGGATTACATTCCCGCGCTCGCCAAGGTTGACTCCAACCTCTACGGTATCGCGCTGGTGACGCCCGATGGCAAGGTGTACACCGCCGGCGACGTGAAGTCGCAGGTATCCATCCAGTCGATCTCGAAAGTCTTCACGATGGCGAAGGTAATCGAGGAATCGGGTCCCGATGCGATCCTCAAGCGCATCGGCGTCGATGCCACCGGCATGCGCTTCAATTCGATCGTCTCGATCGAGTTCGCGCAGAAAGAACTCGGCGGTCCCGAGATGAATCCGTTGGTGAATCCGGGCGCGATCACCACGACGAGCATGGTGAAGGGAAATTCGCGCGACGAGATCTGGAAAAGCATTCTGGGTATTCACTCCGACTTCGCGGGCCGGCCGCTCACAGTCGACCAGGAGGTGTTCAAGTCCGAGGCGGAGACCAACCAGCGCAACCAGGCGATCGGCAAGCTCATGTACGCGTACGAGTTCATCAAGTCGGATCCCGATCGCGCCACGGACATCTACACGGAGCAGTGCGCGATCAGCGTGAATGCGAAGGATCTGGCGGTCATGGCCGCGACGTTGGCCAATGCCGGCAAGAATCCGGTGACCAACAAGCAGGTCATGAAGGCCGGCAACGTGCCACACGTGCTGGCCGTGATGGCCACCGCCGGGCTCTACGATGACTCAGGCAAATGGTTATGGCGCACCGGTCTTCCCGCGAAGAGCGGCGTGGGCGGTGGACTCATCGCGGTGTCGCCCGGCAGATTCGGCATTGCGGTCGTCTCGCCGCCGCTCGACGAGGCCGGCAACAGCGTGCGTGCGCAGAACGCGATCGCGGACATCTCGAATGCGCTCGGCGGCAATCCCTTTGCGCCACCCGTGCCGGCGAAATAGCCGGGCCCGGACAAGTCGCGACGTAGTCTCTTGCCGACAGCGTATCGCGAAGATGTCTTTCCGGGCATTGCAGGACTGTTAGGGGCTGCTCAATTGGCGCCACATCAGTACATCGCGATCGTCGACGACGACGAAAGCGTGCGACGCTCGCTCAGCCGGCTGCTGCGGGAGTCGGGATTCCATCCCATCGCTTTCGCGTCCGGCGAGGATTTCCTGGCGGATCCACTGCATTCACACGTGGACTGTCTGCTCGCCGACATTCGCTTGCAGGCGATGACGGGGATCGAGTTGCATCACAAATTGACGGCGGAAGGCTCGAACACGCCGGTTATCTACATCACGGCCTTCGATGATCCGTCGGCGAAGTCGGAGGCGATGCGTGCCGGTTGCGCGGGATTCTTCCGCAAGACGGATCCCGGCGCGGAGATCATCGAGGCGATCCGGCGCGCCATCTCACCCTCAAGGGAAAGTCCGGCCCAGAGAAGATAGGCGCGGCGCGCACGCAACAAGACGCGTCGCAAACTACGCCCGCGCGGGCGCGCCATTGGCCACAAGCGCGATTGACGCCGCATCGTGGCGTCGATGTAATCGCCGCGCCTCACAGGGAGTACTGCGCTCAAGGATATGAGCAACGTCACGATTCATTGGCGCGACCTCATGCGTCTGCCGCGGCTCACGCGCGACTCCGACCGCGAGCAGCGGCTCGGGCTCGCGGCGCGCGCGGGCGGGCTCGGGTTGTGGTCGTGGGACATCGGCGCAAACCGGATCTGGTCGACCGCGCGGGCGCGGGTGCTGTTCGGATTCGCGGACCAGTCCGAGCATGAAGTGCGCAGCCCGGCGCGCTGGTCGGCGCGTATACATCCCGACGATGTGGAGCGCGTGCGACGCGCCTTGTACGAGGTATTTCACAGCGGCCGCGAATTCGAGGTCGAGCACCGCATCTGCCTGCCGGACAAGTCCACGCGCTGGATCGCGGCGCGCGGACAACTCGAACGCAGCCCAACGGGGCGGCCGCTGCTGTTGTGCGGCGCGTTGAGCGACGTGACGGTGCGCAGATACGCCCAGGAAGAGCTGCGCGAATTGCGGCGCAATCTCGCGCATGCCGGCCGCGTTTCGATGCTCGGTCAACTGAGTTCGGCTCTTGCACACGAGCTCAGTCAACCTCTGGCGGCGATCCTGCGCAACTCCGAAGCGGCGGAAATGATGTTGCGCGGCGAGGCGCCCGATCTGGATGAACTGCGCGCCATCATCAAGGACATTCACGGCGACGACCGGCGCGCGGCGGAGGTCATCGCGCGCCTGAAGAATCTGCTCAAGCGCCGTCACCTGGCGTTCGAATCCATCGCCATCGACGAGTTGCTGAACGAAGTGAATGCGCTGGTGCGTCCCGACGCGGTGGCCAGGCGCGTGATGCTCGAGTGCGCAGTCGAACCGGGATTGCCGCCGGTGTCCGGCGACCGCGTCCATCTACTGCAGGTGTTGATCAACCTCATCATCAATGGCATGGATGCCATCATCGAGGGCAAGGGCATCGAGCCGGATCAGCCGCGCGGCCTCGTTCGGATCGCGGCGCGTCCGGCCGCCACGCGCGCGGTGGAGCTGTCGGTGATCGATTCGGGCACTGGAATTTCACCGCTCTCGTTGTCGCGATTGTTCGAACCATTCTTCACGACGAAGCCGGATGGCATGGGGATGGGACTGGCCGTCTCGCGCACGATCGTCGAAGCGCACGGCGGGCGCTTCTGGGCCGAGAACAATGCGGCCGGCGGCGCGACGTTTCGATTCACGATTCCGACGATGGAGGCGGCGCGCACATGAACGCAACGTCCAAGGTCTACCTGGTCGACGATGACGAGCCATTCCTGCTCGCGCAATCTCGCATGCTGGGTGCGGCCGGCATGCCGGTCGTGGCTTTCGATTCGGCAACGCGGCTGCTCGCGTGCCTGTCGCCCGAGGATCACGGCTGCATCGTGACGGATCTGTTCATGCCCGAGATGAGCGGGCTCGACCTGCAGGCCGCGCTCATGGCGACCGGTGTCGTCCTGCCCATCGTGTTCCTGACCGGGCGCGCCGACATTCCGAGCACGGTGCATGCGATGCGCGATGGGGCGGTGGACGTGCTGGAGAAAACCACGCCCTGTGATGTGCTGCTCGCGGCGATACGCCGCGCGCTCGAAACCGACGTCCACGCGCAGGAGTCGCGCCAGCACATCGCCGAGCTGCGAGAGCGTTTTTCGCGACTCACGCCGCGTGAACGCGAGGTGCTGCAGTTCGTGCTGGGCGGCAGCATGAACAAGCAGATCGCGGCACGGCTGGGGATCCACGAACGCACCGTGAAACTGCATCGCACGGCGATCACGATGAAGCTGGGCGTGCGCTCCGCCGCGCAGATCAGCGAGATGGCCCATGAGGCCGGCCTCGTCATCTCGGGGCAGAACGCGCCGGAGTATCACGTGCCGCGGTACTACTCAGCGGGACCTTACGTTCCGGCCAGATAACCGCGTTCACCGACGAACATCGAACGCGCCGCTTCTGCGCGCCAGGCTTCCGGCGCGCGCGCGCCGAGCAACACCACCGCGGCGTAGCGCGTCTGATAACGCAGGCCCACGTCGAGCTGCGGATACGCAGCGACGGGATCGGCGCCATCGCGCAGCGCGTCGAGGAAATCGATGGCCTTCTGCGCGCGCGCTCCGCCGAGCTCGAGGAGTCGTGTGGCATAGGCGGAAGCATCGCGGCCGTGGCGCGCCGCGAGTGCATACATCGCGAGCGCGATTTCGTAATCCGGCTCGCCCGCCGGCAGTTCGAGCGCCTCGGAGATCATCTCGCGCGTCGCGCCGTCGGAGATGGCGGCCAGTCGCACCAGGCGTTCGCTGCCTTCACCCTGTGCTTTCGCCTGGCTCAACGCCGCGGCGAGTTCGCCGCGGGCGAGTGCCGCGTACGATTCGAGCGCCGTACCCTCGATGCCCTCGCCGGATTCGATGGCGACATACATCGCGACTTGCTGGGACATCTTCGCGAGGTCGCCGAGCCGGGCATCACGTCCGCCGGTGAGCCGCCGCGTCCGCGCGGTTTCCATCGCCAGGTAGTCGCGCAGCGGCGGCACGCGACGCAGCGCGGATTCGTACAGGGGCAACGCCGCGGCGTATTCACCGAGTTCGGCATGTACGGCCGCGGCGCCGAGTGTCAGCCACGGATGTTCCCGCCACTTCGTGTGCGCGGCGAGCAGTAGCGAGTTCTGCAGCGCATCTTCCGGGACGCAGCGGATGCCGAGGTACTGCAGGTCCGGGTTGTCAGGGGCCTTCACCGCCTGTGCCTGGTGGCGTGCGCACACCGCGTCGTGTTCCGCGCCCGACGTGTTGTCCTGTTCGAATCGCAGCAACACGACATCGGCGCCGCCTTCTTTCAGACGTTCGGCGAACAGCGCGTCGAACTCCGGCTGCTGCGAGGCGAGCTGCAGCCAGGACAATATCTGCGGCGAACGGGTTTCGTCCCAACGCGCGTGCGCCAGGATCAGGCGCGCGCGTTCGGCGGCATCCTTCACCATTTCGGCCTGCTGCCACGGTGGCACATCGCTCGCGGCGGAAAGCACGTCGCGGCGGCCGTCCGAACCACTCATCTGGATCGACTCGGGCGGTTCCTCGAAAACGTGGTCGACGCCGGTTTTCGACCAGCGCAACGCGCCGAGCGAACGTTCGTTGCGCGACACATTGACCGGCATGCCCCTGGTCGATGGCGTGTACACCGCGGTCCATTGCAACAAGGGGGCGGCGCCGGCGACGTTGTACACATAGTGCGCGTTGGCGCCATTCAGTTCTTCGTCGTATGTCTCGATGACCTGCTCGTCGTCGGTGAGGGTGCGCACGCTGAGCGTGCCCGAGGGCGGCACCGATACGGTGACCGGCACGTTCGGGTCGGCGTGGATTCTTTCGCCGGCGACTTCCACCCACACCGGCCGGGCGAGCGCGTTGTAGATAGTCATGTGCGCGACACCCACACTCGTGCCGAGTGCGACGACGCCGCCCACGATGCCCAGCGCCACGGCCGAGCGCGCGATGGTCGGAACAACGCCATCGGCCGTCTGAAACCGGTCCCACCAGTCGAGCCGCTTCTGGCGCGGACGCTCGTTGCCAGGCACCAACGTGCGGTATTCCTTCGGCATGACCGCCGCGGGCGGCGCATCGGCGGGCGTGATGTCGTCGCGCACGAACTTCGACACCTGGTTCTCCGCGAGCAGCAGTTGCTCCAGCGCGGCGTCGCGCAACCTGCCCAGCGCATACCGCGCGGAATTGACCCACCCATCGATCACGTTCAACCAGTCGCCGATGTTCTCGCGATCCGGCGGCGGAAGTTTGAATTCCTCGAGCATCGCCATCCAGTTCTCGACTTCCAGGCGGCGCGCGAGCGTGCGATCGAGTGTGATATTCGGGCCTTCTTCGTAGACCCGCTGCAACACGGAGTGGAGTTGCTGGCAGCCTTCGAGAAGCCGCGTGAGTTCGTTGGAGCTCACGCGCCCGTCGGCCGTGACGATGCCGTAGATGTTCGCGACGTAACCCTGCACGTCACGCAGGTTCGCCTCGGAGTGATCGGCGTAGTGCAGCGCCGCGGCCAGGCCTTGCAGGTATTCGGGCCAGCCCTTCTGCAGCGTACGCGCCGCCGCGAGGTGGGCAGTGCGGCACAGCTGGTCGTGCGCCTCGATGCGGCCGCGCACGACCGCGATTTCTCTTTCGAGCGCCGCGATCACGCGCGGCAGATCGGCGCGCCGCAGCTCCGTGCCGCTGTGGCGTATGACGCCGCCCGGGGCCTGGGCGATGTTGTCGCGCAGCGCTTCGAGCGCGACTTTCTCGTCGAGCTTTTCGTTGAGCAGCTCGACGTCGTGCGCGAGGCTCTCGGGATAAAGGGTGGCGAGGATACGCGGCGCCTCGCTCGAGGAAATCGTGACGCCGTAGAGCTTCACGACGGCATCGGCGTGGCGCACGGGCGAGCGGTTCAGATAGGTGCCGCGATAGGCGCGGTCGAGGAAGGCGCGGCCGTAGGTTTTCTCGAGATGCGCGAACGTTTCTTCCGGCGTCTGGACTTTGAGCTCGGCTTCCTTGAAGCCGTGCGCGGACATGCGTTCCTTGAGGCTGCGCGGATTGTCGAACAGCTCCCATGCGCTGCGCTGGTCGACCGGTGCTTCGACGTATCGGCTCTTGGCGTTCTGCTCGCGGTCCGCGCTGGCCGGATGCGTGGACCACATGCGCGGTGGTTGCGCGAGCTGCGTCTTGAACACGCGGTGTGATTCGCGCGCGGTGTCCGGCATGGGCGGCACGATGCCGTACGTGGGCTGATTCAGGATCTCGCGCATCCGCTCGATGATCCGCGTCTGCACGGCGAACAGGTCCGTGACGCGCCGCTTGTTGCCCGCTTCGCTGTGTGCGAACGACAGCGCCTTGTCCCAGGCGTCGTCAGCGGCGTTGAGCTTGTGCAGCGCGTGGATCAACGCGTCGCTGCCCGTCAGCGACACCGCGACGAGATCCGCCTGGAATTCCATCTGGCGCGACAATGCGCGCTCCGCGAGCAGCACCACGCGGAACAACACGTCCATCATCGAGCGGATCGACCAGATGATGATCGACAGCAGCCACCCGATCCAGGCAACCCGCAGATCCAGGCGCGAGAGCTGCTTGAGTAGATTGTCCAGCGCATCGCGCCGCGCGACGACGTGTCCGGCGATCTGGCGCGCGATGTACACCCAGCGGCCGACCGCCATGGAGCGTTGCGCGAAGTGCCCGAACTCGTGCGCGAGCACCGCCTTGAATTCGCCCAGCGTCACGACGTTGACCAGCCCGAGGCCGATCTCGAGATTCTTCTTCGACGGGATGATGAGGTTGAGCAGCGACAGGTCGTAGAACACGGCCGCGTTCACACGCGGCGATAGATAGACCCTGTGAGCCCGCGGCGCGCGCGCCTCGTCCGCCAGACGATCGATGAATTCGAAGAGGCGGGGCTGCTGCCCCCGGGTGATCTCGATGTCGTCGATTTCGTAGCGATGCTGGATGAAGAACAACGCCTTGAGCATGAACACCGCGAGGAAGCCGGCGCAGACCGCGGCGACGAACTGCCACAGGTCGAAGTTGCCCGAACTGAACATGCCGCTCGCCAGGCGCCAGGCCGTCCATGCGAACCAGGTCGACAACGCGAAATACAGCACGATGAACGCCGTGAGCCCGAGCATCGCAAACCACGCATGACGCTTGTACGCGGCGCTGGCGGCTGTGAGGTTCGGCGGGACCGCGGCCGGGCCCGGTGGGTAGACGTGTTCCATGCGAGTCTCCACGTTCTTGGTTGTCGAATCGCCCCCTGCGAATTCGCCGCATAGTTTGCGCGTGCGCCCGCGCTTGGAAAAGAGGCCCGCGCGCCGGTTGCGACCGTTGTCACTATTCGTGGCGCCGCGACAGAAGCTCCTCAGTCTCCGGGGAACCTTTACCTCAGAGGAGGCCGGCGCGTTTGACCGCGTGATAGCGGTTGACCAGTTCGATGCCCAGATTCTGCGGCTCGGCATCCACCATCAATGCATCGCGCGCGGCCAGGCGATTGAACGCATCGCGGCGCGCCTGCTCGTAGAGGTGCGCACTGCCCACGTCGAGCGCGGCGTCGCCAGATACCATCGGCTGGGCGATGAGCTCACTCACCACGCGTTCACGCAGCGATGCGAGCAGCACCAGATGCCGCGAGCGCAGCAGCCGCAATGCCGTACCCAGTTCGCTCGAATCTTCGTCGCGGAAATTGGTGATCACGATCACGAGTGAACGCTTGCGATGACGCAGCAGCAGATTCTGCGCGACCGACACATAGTCCGAATGGGTGGCGCTCGGCTGCACGGAGTACAGCTCACCCATCAATGCGTTCAATGCATGCGCGCCCTTGCGCGGCGCGAACACACGCGCGTCTTCCGGCGGCGTACCGAAGGTCAGCGCGCCCACGGCATCACCCTGTTTGAGGGCCACGTAAGACAGCAGCATGACCGCGTTCAGCACCTGGTCGAAGTGTCCGCTCTTCACGCCCTGTTCGACGTCATACGCACGCATGCGCCGGCCGCAGTCGACGAGCAGCATCACGCACTGATCACGCTCGTCCTGGAACTCGCGCAGGATCGGCTTGTTCTGCCGCAGCGTCGCCTTCCAGTCGATGTGTCGCACCGGGTCGCCGTAGCGGTACTCGGCGAGTTGCTTGAAGTCCGTGCCTTCGCCACGCTGCTGATAGGTCTTGATGCCGATTTCCTGCAGACGCCGGTCGCCGGCGAGCCAGGCGTAACGCGCGACCTGCGCGAAGTCCGGATATGCGCGGCGCGTATCGTCACCGCCGAGGTGTTCGAGCAACTCGCAGAATCCGAGGCGCGAGCGGATACGAAGATCGGCCGCCTTGAAGTCGATTTCGCCGCGCCGGGTCGGCACGACTTCGTAGGCGACGTCGGTGCGTTTGTTCGGGTACAGCGCAATGCGCGCGGGCAGGCCGGCGACATCGAGGCTTGCGTCGCAATGATCGAAGATCTGGCAGCGCCATTCATGGCGGCCGCCGGTCTCGATCTGCACGTGCACCGGCTTCTTCACGCCGATCGCGAAGGCCGACGGCAGGCGGCGCGTCAGCCGCACCTCGGCGAGCGCCCAGGCGCGGCGCGAGATGAAGAAGTCGACGGCGGTGAGCGCCGCGAGCGCCAGCGCGAATGCGCCCGCCGCCGGCCCCACCGTTTCCCGCGGGATGCCGAGTGACAGCGCCACGATGGCCGCCGCGGCACCGACGCCGAGCAGCAGCATGCATTGACGGCTGGGGATGAGCGCGAGACGCATGGTAGCTAGATGCGCGGCGCCGCCACGCTTTCGATGATCGCGGCGAGCAGGTCGTCGGGCTTGCGGCCCTCGAGCAACGCGTCCGGCGCGAGCGCGATGCGATGCCGCAGGGCCGGCACGGCGATCCGCTTGATGTCATCGGGTATCACGAAGCTGCGGCCTTCGAGCAACGCGACGGCACGTGCGCCGCGCACCAGCGCCAGCGGTCCGCGCGACCCGGCGCCTTGCGCGAGTCCGGCCCACTCGCGCGTGGCGCGCGCCAGCCGCACCGCGTAGTCGACGACCTGGCGATCGACGCGTTGCCGCGCGGCGATCTGCTGCAGGCTGGATACCGCGCGCTCGTTGAGCACCGGCACCACCTTGGAAAGCGGCAGCTGATCGCCGGCCTGGTCGGTGGTGGCGCGAATGACCACGCCTACTTCGTCCTCGAGAGTGGGATACCCGATCTCGATCTTGAACAGGAAGCGGTCGAGCTGCGCCTCGGGCAGTGGATAGGTGCCTTCCGTCTCCACCGGGTTCTGAGTCGCGAGCACCATGAAGGGTTTGGGCAGCGGATGCGTCTGGCCTTCGAGCGTGACCTGGAATTCCTGCATGACCTCGAGCAGCGCGCTCTGGGTCTTGGCGGGCGCGCGATTGATCTCGTCGGCGAGCAGCAGGTGAGTGAACACCGGGCCGCGCACCACGCGCATCTCCATGGTCTTCGGATCGAGCACTGCATGACCGGTGATGTCGGAGGGCATCATGTCGGGCGTGAACTGCACGCGGCCCGACGCCAGTTGCAGTGCCTGCGACATCGCACGCACCAGCAGCGTCTTGCCGAGTCCCGGCACGCCTTCGATCAGCACGTGTCCCGAGGCGACCAGTGCGAGCACGACCTCTTCGACCACGCGTGGCTGACCGACGACGGCTTCGCCGATGCTGGCACGCAGCTTGCCGAGCAGATCGGCGGCCTTCTGGATCGTGCTGGATTCAGTTTCCATGTTGAGACCTTTTGTTCTTCAGCAGAATTCTACGTCGTGCGGTTTCGAGCACCGCGATGGCATTGCGCAGCTCGTGCGAGCCGCGCGCGCCGGAATAGTTGAGCACCGGGCCGAGTTCCTCGGCGGCGACGCCGCTGAGCTTGGCGATCGCGGCCACGCGGTCCACGCTCGACAGGCGATCGTAGGCGGGCAGGTGTTTCAGCGCCGCCTCGCGCAGTGCGCGCACCATCGCGGCATGCAGCGCGGTCCCGCCGCCGAAACGCAGCGCGAACTGTCCCGTGCCGCGGATCTGTTCCGCCAGCGAGCGGCGCGCGGATTCGAGGGGCGCCGTGAGCGGTCCGAAACGCGCGCTCGAGCGCCACAAACTCAGCGCCACCAGCGCGAACGCCAGCAGTACCGCGGGCGCGCCGTAGCGCCACAACAGCGCCATGATCGACGCCTGTTCCTCTTCCGTGAGGATCAGCAGCGAGTCGCCGCGATGCAGCTGCGTCGCGCGCACGAACAGCAATCCGTTGTCGCCGTCGAGAAAGTTGCGATATCGAAACGGCGTGGCGTTGATGACTGTCACGGTGCCGAGTCCGACCGCGGTGCGCAACGCATGGATGCGTTCGCCGTCCCGCAAGGCCCACAACACCTTGCGGGTCGTGACCAGCGAGCGGCTCTGGTCCACGTTGCACACATCGACCTCGCGCTTGCTCACGTCTTCGATCAGCCGGTCGCATTCGCGCGGCACGAAATGCGACATCAGCTCGCGTTCGCTCTCGGAGAGTTCTTCCTCGACGGATTCTGCTTCTTCGTCTTCATCTTCATCGGGAACGTCTACGCCGATGCCGCTCCATTTGGTGAATTCTTCGAAGTCGCCGATGAACGATCCATCGACCACCAGGCGCCCGCCATCCTCGACCCACTTCTGCATGCGTTCGCGGCGCGCGCGAATGAGGTTCCAGTTCCAGCTCGAAACGAGGATCACGGAATTCGCGTCGGGCGTCATGAAGATGTGTTCCCACTCCGCCTGCGCGCCGAGCTGGTCGCTGAGCTGGATCGCGGCATAGAAGGGGTTGCGCAGCGCTTCTCCCTTGAGCGGCAGCTTCACCTTCGTTTCCTTGAACTCGAGATTCGAGGCCAGCAGCACGAGGGCGGCCACGAGCGCAAGGAACAGGACGATCTTGATTGCGCGTCCCATCAGAGAGGCGCTCCCGCGGGTTGCGCTCGAGACGATTCGCCGGCGGCCGGAGGCGGATCGAGGTGCTGCGCAAAGCCCGCGCACAATGCATGGACATCGGCGGACTCGATCTGGACGCCGCCATAGATTGCGCGTTGCCAGGTGCGCACGAGCCGGGTCACATAGGCAATACGCGTCGCGTCGAGTTTTCGCCCGGCGAGCAGCAGGCAATCACCCTCCGTGCTCGAAGCGCGGATCGGAACTTCGTAGACGTGCGCGAGGCGCGACAGCAGGCCGCGATACAGCAGCGCCAGCGCGGCGCGCTGCTCGCCGCGGTCCCACAACGCGCGCGCGGCCGCACCGATGTCGGCTGGCAGGCTCTCGGGGCGGATGTCCATATCCTGCACGTGTGTCGGCGCCACGAAGCGCGTCCCGCGGCGCAACCCGTCACGGCTGCTGGCGAACACCCGGATGATGAAGGTCGCGAGCAATCCGATGAGGATTGCGATCACCACCCAGACGAGGAAGCGTGACAGCTGCGCGATCCACAGGAACAGGTCGCCGATCCAGCTCAGCCAGCCCGGCATGTTGCTTTCGCGTTTCTTTTTCTTCGGTGCCGGGTCCCAGGCGAGCGTGCGCACCGTGCGCTCGGCGGACAGATTCGGATCCTTCTTCACGGCGTCCATCGCGCGCTCGACGTCCGCGTCGCTTGGCGCGGGTAGTTCGGCCTGCGCCGCGGGCAGACACGGCGCCGTGCCCAGCAGCAACACCCACACCGCGAGCAATCGCATTCCGGCCCGCCGCTTTTCAGGTGGCGAACGCACGGCGAAACTCCTGCTCGATGTCCCAGGCTTCGAGCTCGGCGCGGCGGTTCAGGTACATGCCGAAACCCGCCGCGACATAGAACGGCTCGAGGAACAAAACGACGATGGCGAAGGCGATGGACGCGGCCAGTTGCGCCATCTGCGTGGACGTATCCGAGAACAGCGACATCACCTTGAAGTCTTCACCGGGCGGTGCGAACCAGTACAGTAGCGAGACCAGCGCGAACGCGAGTCCGAATTCCGCCCAGTAGAACGCCTTGGTCATCATGAACGCGGCGCCGCTGTAACGGCGGCGCAGTTGCACGATGCGCCCGCGAATCTGGAAGAACGGCAGGCCCTCGAGTTGATAGACCGCCTGGGTGAACGAGCGCCAGGGTGACAGCCGGCGCCACGTCCACGTGACGATGAACTGACGCCACCACACCGAGCGCTGTTCACGCCACAGATCGCCGACCGTCGTCGACTGCCCGAACGCGGCGCGCGCCAGCACGAACAGGACGGTGCGGTCGAGCCACGGCTTCGACCACCACAACACCAGGATCGGCAGCCAGGGCGCGACTTCGAACAACGACAGCGCGATCAGGGCGATCGGCACGGCGACGAGTAGATAGCAGGAGTACACCGAACGGGCGGTCTGTTGGCACAGCCGCACCCCGAGGTCGGCCGCCTCGTGCGCCGCGCGCGGCCGCATTTGCAATGCGAGGGTGTCAATCCGCACGGCGGCCCTGCAGTGTGAAGTAGGCGATCACGGCGATCCAGCACGCGGCCGCGACACTGTATTTGACGACATTCGGCAGCCAGCGCGCCGACGACCAGAATGCTTCGATGGCCGCGGCGATCAGGAACATCACGGCGAAGCCGTACACGATGATGATGGTTTCGCGCGCTGCCAGCACCAGACTTTGCCGCCGCGTGTTTCGTCCCGGCGCGAGCAGGGAATGACCGAGGCGCAATCCGGCGGCGCCCGACAACACGATGGCCGTGAGCTCGAAGGCGCCGTGTGTCACGACGAACGAATAGAACGTTTCGGAGTATCCGCGTTCGGTGAGATAGCCGGCGACGGCGCCGATCACGATGCCGTTATATATGAGGAAGAACAGGCTGCCGACGCCGGCAAACAGGCCGCCGGCGAAACACTGGAAGCCGATGCTCGTGTTGTTGGCGATGTAGAAGCCGAACATGATCCAGTCTTCGTTGGCGCCACGGACGCTGCCGATGGATTCGGCGGAGTCCGAATACATCTGGTCGAAGTTGGCGGCGGTGCCGGCGTCGACCACCGAGAGAATCAGGTCAGGGCGCAGATACACGAGCAGTCCCATGATCAGCATCGGCAGCCCGAACGCGGCGGTCGAAAGCCAGACATAACTGGCGTGCGCGCGCACCGCACGCGGGAAATCGACCAGGATGGCGCGCCGGATGCGCGACAGGCCGAACTCGCGCCGCTGGTAGATCACCTGGTGTGCATCGCCGGTGAGCTTGTCGAGCCGGTCGAGCAGGTAACGCGGGTAGGAGCGGGCGCGGGCGAGCGCGAGATGTTCGCAGGCGCGGCGGTACAGCGCCGCGACCCGCTCGCCGCGGATCGGATTGAATCCCTTGCCGACATGGTTCTTGCCGGCCAGGATCAGGCGCACGTGATTTTCGAGCTCCGTCCATTCTTCCTGGTAGAGACTTTCGAAGTGCAGCGGCGTCATGAGCGCCTCCCTAACAACCATTGCGCGACGCCGAGCACGCGGCGCGTCACCTCGGTGCCCGGACGTTCTTCGGTGCCCTGGATCGATGCGGCGATCGCCGCGAGTTCGTCGAGGCGTTCGATCGTGAGTGACGGGGCGCGCGCCGCCAGCGCAATGACGGCGGATTGATCGCGCGGCGCGAGCGGACGCTGCGGCGCGACGGGTGTCACCATGTCGAGAGTGGCCTTGGGCGCGGGACGGCGTTCGTGCACGACCAGCGTCGCCGCCGCGATGTCGCCGAGGCGCTTGCTGTCTTTGCGCAGCAGGATGCTCAGGATTCCGAAGCCGAAGGCCGCGGGCATGAAGTCGGCCACCCGCAGCAGGTTGCGCGTGAGCGATGCGGCCGGCGTGATCGGCAGGCCGTTGTCCATGACGACCTTCAGGCCCATGGCGCGTTTGCCCGGCGTTGCACCGGTGCGGCCGAGTTCGAAGATCACCGGGTAGAACCAGACGAGCACGAAGATGAGGATCAGCCAGAACGCGATGCCGACTCCGCCGAGCAGCAGCGCCACGAAGGCGGTCGCGTAGTAGATGGCCAGCATGATCAGGAAGTCGATCATGAATGCGCAGAAACGCGCGGAGAGCCCGGCTGGCCGCAGCTCCAGCAGGATTCCTTCGGGTGTCTCAGCCGCGACGATCGAGTCGAGCAAGCGGGTTCCGGCCTCCGGGACTCAGGCTACGACGACGATGGTGTCGGCCATCTTGTCGTGCAGGCACTGGCGCTCGTCGCCGAAGATGAACAGCGCGTCGACGATGGTGTAGACGAATGTGAAGGCGAGCAGCCAGCTGATGAGATTGCGCAACGCGAAGATGCGGCCCAGCGACGCCTTCGTGCCGTCGCTGCGAACCACCTTGATGCCCAGCCATTTCTTCGCGAGCGTCTGGCCATCGCGCGCGACGTAGTAAGTCGTGACCACCAGAAAGGCGGCAAGGCTGAGCAGCATGATCGACAACCCCGCCAGGGCCGCGAACACCGAGGCGGAATCGTCGCGGCCCACGCCGACCGTGAAGAGGCTGCTGATGAACATGGGCACGTAGATCGCGCACATGATGAGGAAACCGTCGAGGAATGCCGCGGCGAGCCGGATGCCGCGGCTGGCGGGTTCCAGATCGTCGTCATCGATGGGGGCATCGGAAACTTTCGCGCGCGGAGGCGCGTACGGATTCGCTACGTCGTTCATCGCGAGACCTGTCGTTGTACTTGTCGGACCGGCCGATTCTCGCCTAACCACGGCGGAAAAGTCGCCTCGTGGACGGCATTTTGCGTTGACCAACGCCCCGGCGCCCGCCAGCATTGCCGCGCGGGGCGTCCCGCGGGAGCCCTGGCGTGTCCGAATCACAATTGTTGACGAGTGTCCTTGCATGTCCGCGTTGCAGACGCGGGCAACTCGCGCTCGAGCGGGCTGGCTGGATGTGCCCGGCCTGCAGCAGCGGTTTTCCGGTGATCGGCGACATTCCGTGGTTGTTTCCCGAACCGCGGCTCGCGCTCGCGGACTGGCGTTCGCGCCTCGCATTGCTCACGCAACACCTGGGCTCGGAGGCCGCCGCGATGCGCGCCGGGCTCGCGGCGGCTGGCCTCGCATCCGCGACGCGCCGGCGCCTGGAAAGTGTCGCGGCGTCATATGACGACCAGGCCGCGCGGCTGCGCACGTTGCTCGCACCGCTCGGCCTCGATGCCGGCGGCGCCGCCGAGCCCACCCATCTAGCGCTCGGCACGCGCCTGCCGATCGAGCAGGGCCTGACTAACTACTACGTGAACCTGCATCGCGACTGGTCGTGGGGCGAGGAAGAGAATGCGGCCGCTTTGGGCGAGGTCGCGGCCGTCCTGGATGGCAATGAATCGGACGTCAGCCTCGCCGGGCTCGGCCGCACGCTGGTGCAGGGCGCGGGCGCGGGCCGGCTTGCCTACGATCTGCATGCCGCGGGCGATGCGCCGCTGACGGTCGCGACAGATTTCAATCCGCTGCTGCTGTTCGCGGCGCGCGAGTTGTACGCCGGGCGCGCGGTCGAGTTGTACGAATTCCCGATCGCGCCGCGGCGCATCGAGGATCACGCGGTGCTGCGGCGCCTGTCGTCGCCCGGCCCGACGCGTGCCGGTCTCGTCCTGGTCGGCGCTGATGCGCTGCAGCCGCCGTTCGCGGACGGCGCTTTCGATACCGTCGTCACGCCCTGGTTCATCGACATCATCGGCGAGCCGTTCGCGCGCGTCGCGGCACGCATCAACCTATTGCTCAAGCCCGGCGGGCGCTGGATCAATACCGGATCGCTCGCTTTTTCGCGCGCCTCGCATGCCGAACGCATCGGTCTCGAGGAGGTGCTCGAGCTGCTGCCGGCGGCCGGTTTCGGCGCGCCGCGAGTGCGAGAAGCGACGGTGCCGTACATGCGTTCGCCGGCCAGTCGCCATTCGCGGCTCGAACAGGTGGTCACCTGGGTGACGGAGAAAGCCGGCCCGCCCGCCGAGACTCCGCGTGCGCGCGTGCTGCCCGAATGGCTGGCCGACGGCGGCAGGCCGGTGCCACGCACACGCGCATTTGAAATGCAGCAGGTGACCAGCCGCGTGCATGCATTCCTGCTGGCGATGATCAACGGTGAACGTTCGATGCGCGACATGGCGCGAATGCTGGTCGAGCAGCGGCTGATGAGCGCCGAGGACGCCGAGTCGCACGTGCGGATTTTCCTCACCCGCTTGCACGAAGACAGCGAGTCCCGCACGTTTTAATGGGGACATTCCTCGTTTCCTAGCAAAAGGGGTCAGGCCTCATCAGCTCCGCTGACACTCGATGTCGGCGTCGGGAGGTCCGTCCCCTTTTGCTAGGAAACGAGGAATGTCCCCATTTTTTGCCACGATTCATCGGGGGTTCGCCCGATCCGTGCCCGGCCGGGTTCCCGATCCAGCGTTGAAATGAATCTCGAGAGCAAAACCGCTCTCGAGTGATTCAACAACTGGAGAGGGAACATGGGCACCTGGACGACGAAATTTCGCAACCCCGCGCTGGTCGCGGGAATGTTGGCCATCACGCTGACCGTGAATCCGGCCTTCGCCAAATCGCCGGGAACGGACGACGGTGGCAAACGCGGCGCAGCCGGTTTCGTGAGCGGCGCGCTCATCGGCGCGGCGGCGGGCGGACCGATCGGCCTGGTCGCCGGCGCCATGATCGGCGGCAAGATGGGCGAACGCAGTCACGCGAAGAGCCAGGCGCTCGCCGCTCGCAAGGCGGAGGCCGCGCTGCTCGCGGGTGAGGTCGGCAATTTGTCGACGTCGCTGGATTCACTCTCCGGCAAGGCCGGGCAGGTGGGTTCGACGATCCAGTTCCGCACCGGGCAGACCACGGTCCGCGACAGCGATCGTGCGCGCCTCGCACGACTGGGTGCGCTGATCGCCGGACTTTCCGACGTGCGCGTGCGTGTCTCCGGATTCGCGGATGCGCGCGGTGATGAAGAACTGAACCTCAAGCTCTCGCAGGAACGTGCCGCGATGGTCGCGGACGAACTCGAAAAAGCGGGCGTGCCGAAGGACCGCCTGATCATCGAGGCGATGGGCGAGCGGTTCGCGGCCAGTGACTCCATCCCGGATGACCAGGCCTTCGAGCGTTGCGTCGAGATCCGGCTCGAAAAGGGCGCGGCTCTCGCCAGCAACTGACCGGTTGTTCATGACACCCGCGCGGGCGGTGCGATCCGAGGGGGTCGCGCCGCCTCTTCTTTATGGTTCTGGTCTTACGATACGGGGCGTCGAAAACGGAGGCCCCATGCAGATCGTCGACTTTTCTCAATCCCGCGCCGGTGATCCTTCCGCCCCCGCCGCCGAGCGGCTCATCTCGGGCAGCCCCCGACAGTTGGTCACCAACTATTTCAGCGACAGCACCGAGCAGTTCTTCGCTGGACGGTGGACCAGTACTCCCGGCAAATGGCGGATCCGGTACACCGAGTCGGAGTTCTGCTGCCTCACTCGGGGCCGCGTGGCGCTCGAAAACAGTGCCGGAGAGCGCTGGGAATTCGGAGCAGGGGCTGGTTTCGTCGTGCCGGCGGGCTTCGAAGGGACCTGGGAAGTACTAGAAGAGTGCACCAAGTTCTACGCGATCTTCGAGGCGCGCACTTAAGTAGTGCAAACCTTAGGCCTTCGGCGTCATAATCCGGCGCGTTCCTGCCGGTGTGTATCTTTTTGCGACACTCAAACCTCTGAAAAAACGAGGAATTTTTGGGTTGAGAGCAAGAATGGCACAACGCTTGCTTTAGTACTGGGGCCCTTTAGCCCTCGGAGGATTAATGAAATCGATAAAAACACTGACGCTTGTGATCGGCCTCCTGGCCCTAAGCGGCGTCTCACAAGCTCAATTCAGCTCAACCTGGACTGCCGTCAGCGACTACGACTTCCGCGGCTTCAGCCAAAGCGCGAAAGATCCTGCGATTCAAGGTAGTGCGGACTACGCCTTCGGCGAGAGCGGATTTGCCGTTGGCGCCTGGGCGTCGAGCAGCATCGACTTCGGCAACGGCAACGATGCGAACGTCGAGCTGGATGTCTATGCCGGCTACACCGGCACGATCAACGACACCTTCTCCTGGACGGCGGGTGGCAACTACTACACCTATCCGGGTTCCGACGACACCGAGGACTACCTCGAGGTCTACGCGGGTTTCAATGCCGGCAATTTCGGATTCAAGCAGTGGTACACCGATGACCTGTTCGGCTCGGGTGTGAGTGCGCAGTACACCGAAGCCAACTACTCGCATCCATTCGGTGAATCGCCGGTGTCGCTCGGTTTACATGCCGGCTACGCCTGGGGTGACGGCTGGGAAGACAATGAACTCATCGACTATTCCGTTGCGCTCAACGTCTCGGCCGGCAATTTCACGATCTTCGGCAAGATCACCGGCACCGATGCCAGTGGTGACGCCAAGATCACGAGCGGCCCGAACAACAACGAAGTTCGTGGCCTCATCGGCGTGACGACGACGTTCCCCTGGGGCGACTGATTCGACCTTGATACTTCGCTAAGATCAGTTACAAGCTGATTGGGAAAGGCCGGGCGCCTCGCGACCGGCCTTTCCTTTTTTGGCGCATCGAGCCGATAGTTAGACGCATGACCGATAGTTAGACGAATGAAGGACCTCAGCACCGGCTCGATACCGGGCCACATCACGACGATGGCCACGCAGATGGCGATCGCCATCTTCGTTCAGACGCTGTATTTCTTCACGGACCTGTATTTCGTCACGCAGCTTGGTGACGCGGTAACCGCCGGCGTCACGTCGGCCGGCAACATCTGGTTCGTGGTGCTGGCGCTCACGCAGATCCTCAACGTCGGCACGCTCGCGCTCGTGTCCCAGGCGGTCGGCGCCCAGCAGCGCGACCGCGCGAACCTGGTGTTCAACCAGTCGCTGATGTTGTCGCTGATCCTGGTCGTGCTCGTGATCGCGGGTGTGTACGCCGGCTCCGCCGCGTACATGCACACCGTGGCCGCCGATGCGGAAACCGCGCAGGCGGGCATCGACTATCTATATTGGTTCGCGCCCGGGCTCGGCCTGCAGTTCATCATGATCTCGATGTTCGCGACGCTGCGCGGCACGGGCATCGTGATGCCCACGATGATCATCCAGATGATCACGCTGGGCGTGAACATCGTGCTCGCGGCCGTGCTGATCGCCGGCTGGGGTACTGGCCGGCCTTTTGGCGCCGCCGGCGCGGGAATGGCCAGCACGATCGCCGTGTCCGTGGGCGTCGTGTTGTGCGCCTACTACTTCTTCAAGCACGAAAAATACGTTGCGATCCACCGCGGGCAGATGCGCCTGCAGACCAAGGTGTGGACGAAGCTCCTGGAGATCGGAATGCCGATCGGCCTCGAATTCTTCCTGATGTCGATCGTCATGGCGTCGATGTACTGGATGATCCGCGATTTCGGCGCGGCGGCGCAGGCTGGATTCGGCGTCGGATCCGGCGTGATGCGTATCGTCCTCCTGCCGGCGATGGCGGTGGCCTTCGCGGCGGCGCCGATCGCCGGTCAGAATTTCGGCGCGCGCAAACCAGAGCGCGTGCGCGAGACGTTCCGCTGGGCCGTCGGCATCAGCATCGTGATCATGTCCTTGCTCACAGTGTTGTGCCAGATCGAGGCGGACTGGTTCATGCACATCTTCACGAATGAAGCCGACGTCGTGGCCGTAGGCGCGGAGATGCTGATGATCAGCTCGTGGATGTTCGCCGCGAACGGCGTGATCTTCAGCTGCTCGTCTATTTTCCAGGGGCTCGGCAATACCTGGCCGACCGTGGCTTCGAGCGCGGTCCGGCTGGTGGTGTTCCTCGTGCCGGCGCTCTGGCTGTCGGCGCGCCCGGACTTCACGCTGCACCAACTGTGGTACGTGTCCGTCGCCAGCATGTTCCTGCAGGCGGGCGTGAGCTATCTACTCTTGCGGCGCGAGTTCACGCGCAAGCTGGCGCCGGGCCTGAACTAGCCTTTCAGGGCCTGCGAGAGGATGCCGGTCAGCTCGTCGATCTGCGCGGGCTCGATGATCAGCGGCGGCGACAGCGCGATGATGTCGCCGGTGGTGCGGATCAGCAGTCCGCGCTCGAAGCACTCGAGATACACCCCGAACGCGCGTGCTCCCGGCGAGCCGGCGACCGGATCGAGCTCGATGCCGGCGACCAGTCCGTAGTTGCGGACGTCGATCACGTGCGGCAGTCCCTTGAGGCCGTGCACCGCCTTCTCGAAGACCGCGCCGGTCTGCTTCGCACGCGTGAGCAGTTGTTCCTTTTCGTACAACGCAAGGGTCGCAAGTCCCGCGGCGCAGGCCACCGGATGCGCCGAATACGTGTAGCCGTGGAACAGTTCGATCGCGCCCGGCGGGCCCTGCATGAACGCCTCGTAGATCTTCGTCGACACGAGCACGGCGCCCATGGGCACGCAGCCGTTCGTCAGGCCCTTCGCGCAGGTGATGATGTCCGGCGTGACGCCAAATTCCTGCGCGGCGAATGCCGAACCGGTGCGCCCGAATCCCGTGATCACTTCGTCGAAGATCAGCAGGATGCCGTGTTTGTCGCAGATCTCGCGCAGCCGTTTGAGGTATCCCCGCGGCGGCAGGATCACGCCCGTGGATCCGGCGATCGGCTCGACGATCACGGCGGCAATTGTCGAGGCATCGTGCAGCGCGACCAGCCGCTCGAGGTCTTCAGCGAGTTCGACGCCATGCGCCGGCAAACCCCGCGTGAAGGCATTACGTTTGATGTCGTGTGTGTGCGGCAGATGATCCACGCCCGGGATCATCGACGCCGGCCACATCTTGCGGTTGGCGACCATGCCACCAACGCTGATGCCGCCGAATCCCACGCCGTGATAACCGCGCTCGCGGCCTAACAATCTCACGCGCGCGGCGTCACCTTTGGCGCGGTGATACGCCAGCGCGATCTTGAGCGCGGTGTCGACGGATTCGGAACCGGAGTTGGTGAAGAAGACGTGTCCGAGGCCGGCGGGCGCGATACGCACCAGTGCGTTCGCGAGTTCGAACGCCGCCGGATGTCCCATCTGGAAGGGCGGTGCGTAGTCCATCGTTTCGAGCTGCCGCGCGACGGCCTGGGTGATTTCCTTGCGGCCGTGGCCGGCATTCACGCACCAGAGCCCTGCAGCCCCATCGAGGATGCGGCGTCCCTCGGGCGTCTCGTAGTACATGCCGGCCGCCCGGGCCAGCATGCGGGGCTTGCTCTTGAACTGGCGGTTCGCCGTGAACGGCATCCAGTATGCGTCGAGCTGGGAACCTGGGGATTGCGGCGGGGCTGACATGCGCGACTCCGTAAGTTGCCCCGCGATGATAGATAAAAGCGCGTGCCGGCGTTGACACGACCGCGAATTCGCGCCGAAATCCCCGGGGCGATCCACCCGGAACGAAGCCCAGCCATGACCATCGACGTCGGAGCACGACTCAAACACGTGCGTGAAGTGCACGGCCTGTCGCAGCGCGAACTCGCGCGGCGGGCGGGTGTGACCAATGGTCTCATCTCGCTGATCGAGCAGAACCGTGTCAGCCCCTCGGTGGGGTCGCTCAAGAAGGTGCTCGACGGAGTGCCGCTGTCGATGGCCGAGTTCTTCACGCTCGACGTCACGAGCGCCGTGCAGGTCTTTTATGCGGCCGAGGAACTGGTGGAGATCGGCAACGACGGCGCATCGCTGCGCCTGGTCGCCGCGCAGCGCCCCGGCCGCCAGCTCACGGTGCTCCATGAGCGTTATGAGCCCGGCGCCGCGACCGGCGACGACATGCTCACCCACCGCGGAGAAGAGGGCGGCGTCGTGGTGCGCGGCACCGTCGAGCTGACCGTGGGCGGACAAACACGCATTCTCGAAGCGGGGGACGCCTACTATTTTTCGAGCGCGACGCCGCATCGATTCCGCAACGTCGGCCGCGAGGTGTGTGAGATCATCTCGGCCTCCACCCCGCCTACCTTTTGAGCGAACACATGTCCGCGCAGCCCAGGATTTCTGTCAGCCAATGGCGTGAACGCGCCGCCGCCGCCAAGCCGCGCGCGGGCGTTTTCATCGACGGCCGTTTCGCGCCGGCCGCCAGCGGCGCGACCTTCGACAACATCAATCCCGCCACGGGCCGCTCGCTGGGCGCCGTCGCTTCGGGCGAAGCGGCGGACATCGATCGCGCCGTGGCCAGCGCGCGCCAGGCGTTCCGCGCGGGTAGTTGGGCGCACCAGGAGCCGAAGTCGCGCAAACGCGTGTTGCAGCGGCTCGCCGACCTCATGCTCGAACACCGCGACGAACTCGCGCTGCTCGAGACGCTCGACACGGGCAAGCCGATCTCCGACAGCCTCGCGGTGGACATTCCCTCCGCCGCGAACTGCATCCGCTGGTACGCCGAAGCGGTCGACAAGATCTACGACGAAGTCGCGCCCACGGGTCCGCGTGCGCTCGCGACCATCACGCGCGAGCCGATGGGCGTCGTCGGTGCGATCGTGCCGTGGAATTTTCCGCTGCTGATGGCTTCGTGGAAGATAGGCCCCGCGCTCGCGAGCGGTAACTCCCTGGTGCTCAAACCTTCGGAGAAATCTCCGCTGACCGCGCTGCGCGTGGCCGAGCTCGCCGTCGAAGCGGGTTTGCCGCCGGGCGTGTTCAATGTGGTGCCGGGATTCGGCCAGACAGCGGGCTCCGCGCTCGCGGGTCACATGGACGTCGATTGCATCGCGTTCACCGGCTCGACCGCCACCGGCAAACTGGTGATGCAACTCGCGGCGCAGTCGAATCTCAAGAAGGTTTCGCTCGAATGCGGCGGCAAGTCTCCCAACATCGTGCTGGCGGATTGCCAGGATCTGGACAAGGCGGCCACCGCGGCGGCATTCGCAATTTTCTTCAATCAGGGCGAGATGTGTTCCGCCGGATCGAGACTGCTGGTCGAAGCGTCGATCAAGGATGAGATGCTCGAGAAGATCGCGGCGGTTGGTCGCGCCATGTCGCCCGGCGATCCGCTCGATCCGGACACGAAGCTCGGCGCGATCGTCGACGAGGCGCAGATGAAACGCGTGTTGTCGTACATCGATGTCGGCAAGTCCGACGGCGCGCGCGTGGCGCTCGGCGGCGCGCGCACGCGCGTCGACAGCGGCGGATTCTTCGTCGAGCCGACCGTGTTCGACGGCGTGCAGCCCGAGATGCGCATCGCGCGCGAGGAGATCTTCGGCCCGGTGCTCGCGACGATCACCTTCAAGAACGTCGAGGAAGCGATCCGCATCGCGAACGACGTCGATTACGGCCTCGCCGCGGCGATCTGGACCCGCGACATCAACACCGCGCATCGCACCGCGCGCGCATTGCGCGCCGGCACGGTCTACGTGAATTGCTACGACGCGGACGACATCACGGTGCCGTTCGGCGGATTCAAGCAGTCGGGCATCGGCCGCGACAAGTCGCTGCACGCGTTCGACAAGTACACCGAGCTCAAGACCACGTGGATAGATCTGAGCTGACATCGTCCTCGCCGGTCGCATTCGTGGACATCGAAACGACCGGCGGCCATTCCGGCATGCATCGGATCATCGATGTCGCGGTGATCGGCGCCACGGGCGGAGTGGTCGACTTCGAGTGGCAGAGCCTCGTGAATCCCGGTGTGCGAGTGCCGGCCGGAATCACCGCGCTGACCGGCATCGACAACGACATGCTCGAAGGCGCGCCGACTTTCGCCGGCATCGCGGCGGAATTACGCGCGCGCCTCGCGGGCCGCGTGTTCATCGCGCACAACGTGCGCTTCGACTACGGCTTCATCCGGCGCGAATTCGCGCGTCTCGGCGACACGTGGCGCAGTCCTTCGCTGTGCACCGTGCGGCTGTCACGCACGCTGTATCCCGAGATGCCGCGTCACAATCTCGATGCGGTGATGGAGCGGCACGGCATCCAGGTCGACAACCGCCATCGCGCCATGCCCGACGCGCAGGTGCTGCTGCAGTTCTGGCGCAAGCTACGCGCGGACTGGGCGCCCGAGGAATTGCAGCGCGCGCTCGAGCGCGCCGCGCCGCGCATCCGGCTGCCGCCCACCTTGTCGGCGGACCTGCTCGACGATCTGCCCGAGGAACCCGGTGTTTACCGCTTCTTCGGCGCCGGGGAGTCGGACGAAGACGTATTGCTCTACGTGGGCAAGGCCAACAACCTGCGCGAGCAGGTGCTCGGCTATTTCCGCGAGGGCGTGCAGGCGTCGAAGGTGGTGAAACTTGCCACGCAGGTCCGGCGCGTGACGTGGACCGAAACCTCCGGGGAACTCGGCGCCTTGCTGCTCGAAGCGCGTGAGGTCCGCGAAACTCACCCCGCCTTCAACCGCCCGCAGCGGGGCGAACGTTTCACGTGGCTGTTCGCCGATGGTCCCGAGGCGCCGCGTCTCGCCACGCTGGACGCCGAGGCACTACGCAGCGGAGATGCCTATGGCGCCTACCGCTCGGCGCGCGACGCCCGGCATGCGCTCGAAAGTCTCGCGCGCGAACATCGCTGGTGCTTCAAGTTGTTAGGGCTGGAAGAAGGCCCGGGGTCCTGCTTCGGCTACCAGGTGGGTCGTTGCAACGGCGCCTGTGTTGGAAGGGAACCGGCTGGCCTGCATCTCGCGCGCGTGAAGCTCGGCCTCGCGCGCGAACGGCTCGAGCCCTGGCCACATGCCGGTCCGGTGATCGTGAACGAGGGTTCGGGCGAGCGGCGCACGCTGCACGTGCTCGATGCCTGGCAGCACCTCGCGAGCGTGCAGGAAAACGATGCGCCCGAGGAATTGGTGGAGATCATCCACCGTGCGGCGCGCCGGGCCGGCGCGGACTTCGACATCGACACTTATCGCATCCTGCGCCGCCTGCTGCGCAATCCGCGTTACCGTGCGCGACCGCTGCCGGAGCATTGATGGCGCGGCTCGAGCTGGCTGATTTTCATCCGTTCGAAGGACTGCATTGCGAAACCGTCGCGACCGGCACACTGCTGCGTGCCGCGGGCATCACGCTCACGGAGCCGATGTTGTTCGGGATCGGCGAGGGCCTGGGTTTCATCTTCATCAATCTGCGCACGCTCCCGTTGCCGTTCGTCGGTGGGCGCACGCGGCCCTTCGCGATCACGAGCACCTTGTGCGCGAATCTCGGTGTCGAATGTCACTCGAGCGAAACTTCCTCGAAGCCGAAGGCATGGGCCGCGCTGGAGGAGCCTTTGCGCGCCGGACGTCCGGTGGGGTTGCAGCTCGATTGCTTCTACCTCGAATATTTTTCTCAGCCCGTGCATTTCGCGGGTCATTTCGTGGCGGCTTACGGCTTCGACGATCGTGAAGTGCTGTTGGTCGATACCGCGCCGCAGGGCTCGACGCAGCGAGCGTCGCGCGGCTCCGTTCAGAAGGCGCGTTTCGCCAAAGGACCGATGGCGGCGCGTGCACGTTCCTGGACACTCACCGCCGGCAAGAAAGAGCCTGATCTTCCCCACGCAGTGCGCCAGGCCATTCGCGGCAATGCCGCGGCGTATCTCTCGCCCCCGTTCAAGGGGGCTTCCTACCTGGGCATCCGCAAGCTCGCCGCTTCCTTGCCGCGGTGGCTGACACTCGCGAAACAGCCGCGGCAGGACCTGGCGCTCGCGGCCCTGCTGATGGAACGGGCCGGCACCGGCGGGGCGCTGTTCCGCAATTTCTACCGGGATTTCCTGCATGAGGCGCTGGATGTGCTCGGGCGTAAACCTGCGCTGACCGCGGCGCACGGCCTGTTTTCCGCATCGGCCGCGGAATGGACGCGGGTCGCGTCGCTCATCGAAAGGAGCGGGCGGACCGCGGAAGCCGCGCATCTCGACACGGCCGCCGCCGCTTGCCTCACAATCGCGGACCTCGAAGTCGAGGCGATGAAGAAGTTGACCACGCTGTGAACCAGGAAGCCGAATCCGGCCCGAATGAAGAGTCCGCCCCGCATCGCTTCGTTGCGTCCTGCCCACGCGGCTTTGGCGATCTGCTGGCCGGCGAGTTGCGTGCGCTGGGCGCGAGCGAGGTGCGCGAACGCGCGGTCGGCGTCGAATTCGCGGGATCTCTCGCGGTCGCCTATCGAGTCTGTCTCGAATCGCGCGTCGCGAGCCGCGTCTTCTTCGTCGTCACGCAATTCGACGCGCACACGGATGCGGATTTCTACGATGCCGTGCGCACGGTGGATTGGCGGCAGCACATCGATCCCACCCGCACGCTGGCCTGCGATTTCACCGGCAAACATCCCGAGATCACTCACACGCGCTTCGGCACGTTGCGGCTGAAGGACGCGATCTGTGATCAGTTGCGCGATGCCACGGGCAGCCGTCCCGACATTTCGCCCGAACGTCCGGCCGTGCGTGTGCACGCGCATGCGAATGGATCCAAGGTCACGGTGTCGATCGACCTGTCGGGAGAAGGTCTGCATCGGCGCGGCTATCGCACCGAGGCGGGTGAAGCGCCGTTGCGCGAGAACCTCGCGGCCGGCGTGCTGCTGCGCGCCGGCTGGCCGGAGAAGTCGAAGTCCGCCGCGGAGTTTCTCGACCCGATGTGCGGCTCCGGCACGCTCGCCATAGAAGCGGCGATGATCGCCGCGAACGTCGCGCCCGGTGCGCGCCGGCACTACTTCGGATTCTTCGGCTGGCTGGGTCACGACCGCGCGGCCTGGGAGGCGGTCAAGCGTGATGCGCTCGCGCGCGAGCAAAAACCCGCGCTGCGGTTGCGCGGACTCGATGCCGATACACGCGTCCTCGCCGCCGCGCGGGAAAACGCGGCGCGCGCGGGACTCGGTGAACTCATCACCTTCGAGGCAGGGCGGCTCGCCGACGCGCGGCCGGCCGGTGAAGGCGCCGGATTTCTTGCGACCAATCCGCCCTACGGCGTGCGTCTCGAAGACCGCGACGGCGCACGCGCGCTGATGAAACAACTCGGCGAAGTTTTGCGCGCGCATTTCGGCGGCTGGGACGCGGCGATTCTCGCGGGCTCGCCCGACGCCGGCCTCGAGCTGAAGTTGCGCGCGGAGCGCGTGCACACGATCTGGAACGGCGCGCTCGAATGTCGGCTGCTGCGATTGCACGTGTCGCCGGAATCCGAGAAGGAGATGATCCACACGAGCCGCACCGTGCGCATCGACGAATCGTTCGCCGAATCACCGGGCTCGAAGATGTTCGGCAACCGCATCGCGAAAAACGTCAAACAACTCGCGAAGTGGGCCGAGCGCGAGGGCGTGAGTTGTTATCGCCTGTACGACGCCGACATGCCCGAGTATTCCTTCGCGATCGACCGTTACGCCGAGGCCGACGGCGCGCGCGTCTGGCTGTACGTGCAGGAATATGCGCCGCCGAAGACGATCGATCCGAACGCGGCGCAACGGCGGCGCAACGAGGCGCTGGCCGCGTTGCCGGCCGCGACCGGCGTCGCGGCGGACAACATCCACATGCGGCAGCGCCGGCGCACCACGCGCGGCGAGCAATACGAGAAGTTAGCCGCGGATGGGGATTTCCGGCTGGTCGCGGAAGGGGGCCTGAAATTCTGGGTGAATTTTACGGATTACCTCGACACCGGCCTGTTCCTCGATCACCGCACGACCCGCGGCAGGCTCCGCGAGGCCGCGGCACGCAAGCGTTTCCTGAATCTCTTTGCCTATACCGGCAGCGCCACCGTGTATGCGGCCGCGGGCCGGGCGCGGGAGACGACGACGGTCGACATGTCAGCGACCTACCTCGATTGGGCTCAGCGTAATCTGGCAGTGAACGGATTCTCGGGCCGCGAGCATCAGTTCATCCAGGAGGATTGCATCACCTGGCTCAAGAGCGCGGTCGCGGAACGGCGCGAATTCGATCTGATTTTCCTCGATCCGCCGACATTCTCGAACAGCAAGCGCATGAGCGACATCTTCGATGTGCAGCGCGATCACGCGGCGCTGATCGACCGCTGCATGGCGCTGCTCGCGCGCGGCGGCAAACTCGTGTTCTCGAACAATGCGCAGAAGTTCGAGATGGACGCAGACATCTCCGGGCGGTACAAAGTCACCGATATTTCGCGCGCGACGCTGCCGAAGGATTTCGAACGCAATCCGCGCATTCACCAGTGTTACGAATTGGAGAAGACATCATGATCAAGAAGGGTTCGGCCAACTGGAAGGGCACTCTCACGGAAGGCGCCGGTTCGATATCGACGGAAACCGGTGTGCTGCGCAACGCGCCGTACGGATTCAAGTCGCGCTTCGAGGATGGGCCGGGCACGAACCCCGAAGAGCTGATCGCCGCCGCGCACGCCGCGTGTTTTTCAATGGCGCTGTCCCTGGGTCTCGGCAAGGCGGGGTTCACGGCCGAGTCGATCCAGACCGAGGCCGCGGTGCGGCTCGAGAAGGTCGGCGATGGTTTCGCGATCACGCACAGCGATCTCGTGTGCGTCGCGAAGGTCCCCAACATCGACGACCGCACCTTCCAGGAAATCGCCGAGCTGACCAAGGCCGGCTGCCCCGTGTCGAAGGTGTTGAACGCGAAGATCTCGATGTCGGCGAAGCTTTCCGGCTAGCAAAACAGTCTCATCGGCGCTTTGGTCGGGGCGGGAGACGCGATCGCTCCCGCCGTCGGGTACAGTAGGCCTCAATTCCCGTTTGAGGTCTCCGCATGAACTCGAAGGTGTTCGCCGTGTTGGGCGCCCTGGCATTCGCGTTGCCTTCGGCCGCCGCCGGCCTGGCCGACGCGCAGCGCCTGCAGTCGATCGACGTGTTCCAGCTCGAATACGCCGACGACGTGCGGATCTCGCCCGACGGCAAACAAATCGTGTACGTGCGCACGAGCTTCGACATCATGACGGACCGCGCGCGCCGCAATCTGTGGATCGTCAACGCCGACGGCACTAACAACCGTCCGCTGCGTTCCGAACCGAAGAGTTTCAGTTCGCCGCGCTGGTCGCCGGATGGCACGCGCCTCGCATACGTTTCGGCGGCCGAAGGCAGCCCGCAGCTTTACGTGCGCTGGATGGATTCGGGACAGACGGCTCTGCTCACGAACCTGGTCGAGCCGCCGGGCGCCATCGCCTGGTCGCCGGACGGCAAGTCGATCGCCTTCACGCAGTTCGTGCCTTCGAGCAAGGAGCCGCTCGCGAAAGCGCCGCCGAAGCCCGCCGGCGCGACCTGGGCGCCGCCAGTGAAGGAAATCGATTCGGTGGTGTATCGCGTCGACGGTGCCGGATATGTCGAATCCGGCTTCCAGCACAT
This sequence comes from Alcaligenaceae bacterium, assembly GCA_036677145.1. GTDB lineage: Bacteria > Pseudomonadota > Gammaproteobacteria > Steroidobacterales > Steroidobacteraceae > CADEED01. The sequence goes on along the minus strand of JAKFFF010000037.1, from coordinate 44,769 downwards.
CTTCATCGTCTCCGCGGAAGGCGGCACGTCGCGCCAGCTCACCTCGGGCGATTTCAACGACGACGGGCCGTTGTCGTTCATGCCGGACGGCAAACAAATCGTGTTCTCCGCGAATCGTGGCGCCGACTGGGAACGCGACCCGCAGGAGAGCGACGTGTTCGCGGTGGACCTCGCGAGCGGAAAACTGACGCAGCTCACGACACGCGATGGTCCGGACAATTCGCCGGTCGTTTCGCCGGACGGCCGGCGGATCGCCTACCTGGGCTTCGACGACCGTCTGCAGGGCTACCAGGTCACTCACTTATATGTGATGGATTCCGACGGCGGGAACGCCCGGGCCGTCACCGGAACGTTCGATCGCGACATTGCCGACCCGACCTGGGCCGCCGACGGCCGCGGCATCTATTTCACGTACGACGATCGCGGCGTGCGAAAGCTCGGCTACAGCACGCTCGACGGCCGTATCCGCACGCTGGCGGAGGGCCTGGGCGGCACGGATCTCGGCCGGCCGTATACCTCGGGCAGCTTCAGTGTCGCGCGTAACGGCCGTGCCGCGTTCACGCACAACACGACGAGTTATCCGGCGGACGTCGCGACGGCCACGAAATCGGGTGATGCGCGCGTGCTCACCGCGCTCAACGCCGACCTGTTCGACAACAAGAAGCTCGGCGCGGTGCGCGAGTTGACCTGGAAGAGCAGCAAGGACCAGCGCGAGATCCAGGGCTGGGTGGTCACGCCGCCCGATTTCGATCCCGCGAAGAAATATCCGCTGATCCTCGAGATCCACGGCGGCCCGTTCGCCGCCTACGGACCTAACTACGCCACCGAACTGCAATTGATGGCGTCCGCCGGTTACGTGGTGCTTTATTCGAATCCACGCGGCAGCACGAGTTACGGCGAGACCTTCGGCAATCTCATCCACCACGCCTACCCGGGCGACGACTACGACGATCTGATGTCGGGTGTCGATGCGCTGATCGCGCAGGGCTACGTCGATGCGGACAATCTGTTCGTGACCGGAGGTTCCGGCGGCGGCGTGCTCACGGCCTGGATCGTCGGCAAGACGGACCGGTTCCGCGCGGCCGTGGTCGCCAAACCCGTGATCAACTGGTCGAGCTTCGTGCTCACCTCGGACTTCAACAACTTCTTCTATCGCTACTGGTTCGGCGCGCAGCCCTGGGAGCAGCCCGAGCAGTACTGGAAGCGCTCGCCGCTGTCGCTGGTCGGAAACGTGAAAACGCCGACCATGTTGCTGACCGGTGAATCGGACTACCGCACACCTATCGCGGAATCGGAGCAGTACTACCAGGCGCTGAAATTGCGCAAGGTGGATACGCTGCTGGTGCGGATCCCGGAGGCCTCGCACGGCATGACGTCACGGCCCAGCAATCTGATCGCAAAGGTCGATAACATCCTCGCCTGGTTCGAGCGGTATCGGAAGAAGTAACGGAGCAGGCCGCCAAAGGCGTCAACACAATATGCGTTTTGCAATCCTCGGTGCCGGCGCGCTCGGCAGCATTCTCGGCGCACATCTTTCCCGCGCCGGCCACGAAGTCGTGATGATCGCGCGCGGTGAACGCGCGCGCACGTTGCAGCGCCAGGGCCTCGTGCTCAATGGCCTCTCGGACATCAAGGCGCGTTGTCCGGTCATCGACGATCCGAAGAAGCTGCTGGATACGGACACGCTGATCATCGCGACGAAGGCCATCGATACGCAGCAGGCGATCGACTCTCTCAAACACGTCAATCTCGAGAACGCGTTCTCCGTCCAGAACGGCGTCATGAAGAACGAGCTGCTCGCGCGCGCCTTCGGATTTTCGCGCGTGCTCGGCGCGATGGCCGACTTCAGCGGCGAGTTGCTCGCGAATGGCGAAGTGAAGTTCACGCGCAACGTCTGCCTGCACCTCGGCGAGGAAAAGGGCGGCATGAGTCCGCGCGCGGAAAGCCTGGCGGCGGCGATCGATGCGGCGGGTGTGCGTTGCGTGGCGGCTCCCAACATCCGCACGCGCGAATGGTCGAAATACGCCGGCTGGATTGCATCGTTCCCGCTCGCCGTTCTCACCCGCCAGATCACCTGGAAATTCATGATGGATGAGCGCAGCGCGATGGTGATCGTGCGTATCGTGCGCGAGGCGGCCGCGCTCGCGAAGGCGCTCGACATCGAGCTGCTGGACATGCCGCCGCTGCCGGTACCCAGCATCGTGCACGGCAGCGACGCCGAGGCCATCGCGATCGTCCAGGAAATCGGCAAGAAGTTTCTCGACACCTCGCCCGAGCATCGCATGTCGGCGCAGCAGGACGTGCTGCGCGGCAGCCGGCTCGAATACGAAGAGACACTCGGATTCGCGCTGTCGAAGGCGCGCGAGGCCGGGGTGCCGATGCCGACGCTCGATGCCTGCTACCGGATCGTCGCGGTGGCGTATCCATGAAGGGGGCTGCCCCCATTTTTCGTCTTCGAAAAACGGGGGCTGCGCCCTGTGCCGCGACCCTCTTTCTCTTTGCCTTCGCCACAGCCGCGCCCGCCCAGCCCCCCTTCACCGACAACTTCGAATCCCACACCGCCGGCCAGCTCCCCGGCGCGCCCTGGAAGGAAGAAACCTACAAATCCGGCGCGATCATCACGGTAGATAGCCAGCGTGCCTTCAGCGGCAGCCAGGCGCTGCACATCCACAACCCGCGCGGCGCGAAATATCGCCGCGGCTACGTCGCCATCCACCTCGGCGGGCCGCTGCCGGTACTGCAGCCGGGCATGTACGGCCGCGCGATGGTCTGGCTGGACGCGGCACCCGAAGCACTGCCGGGCGCGCCGCCGGTACAATGGACACTGCTGCAGGGCGAGGGCCGCGATGCGGCCGACCGTTACAACTCTATCTACCGCATCGCGTTCCAGGAACGTGGCGGCCTGCAGTTGATGGCGAATTTCGAAACCACGCCGCCGGTCACCACCGATTGCAAACGCCAGACGAAGTTCGAGTTGCCGGTGCGGAAGTGGGCCTGTGTCGAATGGCGGTTCGAAGCCGCCACGAACGAGATGCAGATCTGGATGCAGGGCAAGCCCGCTATTCATATCGTCCGCGGCCGGCCCGACTCAGGCGCGGCGTGCAAGGGCGATGATCTCGGCGGCGAGTGGCGTGCGCCGCCGAAATTCAACAGTTTCTATCTCGGATTCGAGCGATACGCGGATTCGGTCAACGACCAGGACCTGTGGATCGACGACGTGGTGCTCGCGACTGAGCGCGTAGGATGCCCCAGAGGAACGAAACGATGAAATGGACCTTGGCAGCGGCGATCTTGATTCTCTCGAATCTGCCGGGTCTACCCGCGCAGTCCGCCGAGCCGGTCGCGCCGCCGCCGGCCCCGAGCACCGCTCCCGAGCCGCCGCCCGCGCTGGTCGATCCGGCCATCATCGACACCGCATTGAAGCAGCTCGTCGACGGCAAGCAGATCATCGGCGTCTCGGCGCTGGTCTACGAGCGGGGCAAAGAGGCGTACTTCGGTGCGTTCGGTCTCGCGGACCGCGAGAACAACAAGCCCATGGCGCGCGACACGGTCGTGCAGATCTTCTCGATGACCAAGCCGATCACGGGCGTGGCGCTCATGCAGCTTTACGAGCGCGGCAAGTTCGCGCTCGACGATCCACTCGAGATGTACGCGCCCGAGTTTACGAATGCCAAGGTGTACGTGGGGCTCGACCCGGCGAGTCAGCCGATGTTCGAGGAGCCGAAACGAAAGATCACGATCCGCGACATCCTGCGTCACACGGCCGGACTCACCGCGGGAGGCGACGACCAAACCCCGGTCGGCGTGATCTACCGCGAGATCAACCCGCGCAACGGCAACAACAGCACGCTGCCCGAATTCACCGCGAAGCTCGCCCAGGTGCCGCTGGCCTATCAACCCGGGACGCGCTGGTTGTACAGCGACGCCGTCAACGTGCAGGCGTTCCTCGTGCAAAAGATTTCGGGTGTGCCGTTCGACGACTACCTGCGCATGCACATCTTCAAACCACTCGGCATGAACAGCACGCGCCACACCATACTGCCCACTGACCCGGATCGTCCGCACCTCGCGGCTATCTACACGCGGCACGAAGATGGCACGTTCACGCGCATGTCGGACGAGGAGGCCTACGGCTTCAACGGCGCGAACTGGCCGTTCAAGCCCGGCAGCGGCGGGCTCGTGTCGACCATCGACGACTACATGAATTTCGCGCGCATGTTGCTCGGTGGCGGAAAGCTCGGCCGCGCGCGCATCCTCAAGCCCGAAACCGTGCGGCTGATGGCCACCGACGCATTGCCGAAGGACATCACCGACATCTCCTGGCTGCCATCGAAAGGCTCGGTGGGCTTCGGCATCGATTTCGCCGTGCGCATCACGCCGCCCAAGGACGCAAAGGAAGCGTCGGGGCAGGTGGGCGAGTTCTTCTGGGACGGCGCGGGGAACACCTTGTTCTGGGTGGATCCCGTGAACGAGATCACCGCCGTGTTGTTCACGCAGTACCGGCCGTTCGGCCGCGTGCCGCTGCACAAGAATTTCCGCGATGCCGTGTATCACAACGTGCCGCAGGCGCTGGCGCGGGATCCGTGAGCGCAGGCGGACTCGGCTTCGGCTTCATCGGCGCGGGCGCGATCGCGCACTTTCATGCGCGCGCGGTGGCCGCGGCGCGGGGTGGCCGTTCCATCGGGGTCGTCAGCCGCCGGCGCGCCACGGCGGAAGCTTTCGCGAAAGAGCACGGCATCGCCTTCGCGGGTGACGACGTCGGCCAATTGTTGAAGCAACCCGGGCTCGACGCGGTGTGCATCACGACGCCATCCGCGCTGCACCTGGAGCCGGCGCTCGCGGCGATCCGCGCGGGCAAACATCTCATGATCGAAAAGCCGCTCGATCACACGGTCGAGGGCACTGACCGCATCCTGCGCGAGGCGGACGCGGCTGGCGTGCGCGTCGGCTCCATTTTCCAGGCGCGCTTCGGCGACGCGGCGCGGCAGCTGAAGTCCGCGATCGACGCGGGACGCTTCGGCCGCATGGTGCTCGCGAGCTGTTACGTGAAGTGGAATCGGACCGCCGAGTACTACACCGGCTGGAAGGGCCGCTTGTCGGAAGACGGTGGTGGCGCGGTGATCAATCAGGCGATTCACGGCATCGACCTGCTGCAATGGTTCGCGGGAATGCCGGTGGAAGTGTTCGCGTGGAGCACGCAGCGGGTTCACAACATCGAATCCGAAGACACGGCCGTCGCCGCGCTCAAATTCGGCAGCGGCGCATTCGGCACGATCGAGGCGTCGACCGCGCTGTGGCCTGGCTCCGCGCGCCGCATCGAGATCTGCGGCGAACACGGCTCCGCGGTGATGGAGGACGATGACATCACCCGCTGGGATTTCCGCATCCCGCAGCCCGAGGATGAAAAGATCCGCGCGACTCGCGAGAGTGGTGCGATGGGCTCGGGCGCGGCCGCGCCGATGGCGATCAAGTTCGAAGGCCACCTGCGCCAGATCCAGGATTTCATCGACGGCATCGCCGAGGGGCGCCCGTTTTTCATCGAAGGCCGCGAGGCGCGCAAGGCCGTGGCGCTGGTGCGCGCGATCTACGATTCCGCCGCGAGCGGCAAAGTAGTTCGGCCGGACGGTGGTTAGATGAGGCTGGCGGCGGCATTGTCGGGCGTATTGCTGGCGCTGCCTGCCATGGCGGTGGCCGCGGACGCCTTCGCGCCACTGCTCGGCGACAAACGAGTGACAGCCGCGCTGGAATTCCTGCGCGCCGACGACGCGCGCACACTCGACGAGCAGATTGCGATCGCGCGGATCCCCGCGCCGACGTTCGATGAAGGCATGCGCGCGCAGGATTTCGCGGCCCGGCTGCGCGCCGCCGGGCTCGATGACGTTTCGATCGACGCCGCGGGCAACGTGATCGGCAAGCGCAAGGGCGCAGGCAAGGGACCGCTGCTCGTGTTGTCGGCGCACCTCGATACGGTGTTCGCCCGCGACACCGACCTCACGGTCAAGGTGAAAGACGGCCGCCATTACGCGCCGGGCATCATGGACGATGCGCGCGGGCTCGCCGCATTGCTCTCGGTGCTGCGCGCGCTGCAGGACGGCGCGCTCAAGACCGTGGGCGACGTGTGGTTCGTCGGTACCGTCGGCGAAGAGGCGCTGGGAAATCTCAAGGGCGTGAAGGCATTGTTTCAAGCCCATCCGCGCATCGACGGATTCATCTCGATCGACGGCGTGGATTCACCGGCGCACGGCGACGCGAGTTCCGAGATCGTGACGCAGGCGACCGGCAGCCGTCGCTGGGAGATTTCGTTCAGCGGCCCCGGGGGTCACAGCTTCAACAACTTCGGCAATCCGAGCGCGGTGCATGCGATGGGTCGCGCGATCGCGCGCATCGCGGATATGCAGGTCGCGCAGGATCCGCGGACCACGTTCAACGTCGGTGTCGTATCCGGCGGGACGGGAGTGACCTCGATTGCGTCGGACGCGATGATGCGCGTCGACATCCGCTCCAATGACGCGGCCGAACTCGCGGCGCTGGAAACACGCATCCTCGCGGCGGTGGAAGAGGCGGTGACGGCGGAGAATGCCCGCTGGCAGTCGCAGGCCCCGGCCCAGAAGATAACCGCGGAACGGAAATTGATCGGCGACCGGCCGGCCTCGTCGCGAGTTGCCGATCAGTCGCTCGTGAACGCGGCGGTCGGTGCGTACCTGGCGCTCAAACTACCTGAACCATTGCGGGTTGCCGCGAGCACGGACAGCAACGTGCCGCTGGGTCTGGGCATCCCCGCGGTCACGATGAATGGCGGCGGCCGTGGCGACAAGGCGCATTCTCACGATGAATGGTACGAGCACACCAACGCCTGGCTCGGCCCGCAGGTGATCCTGCTGACGACGCTGCGCCTCGCGGGCCTGAAGGGCGTGAGCAAACCCGCGCTGCCCATTCGTCCGCGCGCGCCGCTCGACTGACTAGTTGCAAATGTCCCGCAGGCGCTCGCGCGGCAGGACCGGCGCCCCGGCGGGCCACGGAATGTTCTTCGCCAGCATCCCGAGCTCGACCAGCGTGCCCCCGCGTGGATGGGCAAAGTCCGGGTCGTAGTCGTACGCCCGATCTTTCTGCGTCTCTTCGAGCGTGACGATGTCGAAGCCTTCCTCGTCGAGGATCCTGAAAAGATCCGGCAGGATGTGCGGACTGAACGAACCCAGGTGCAGCAGCATCACGTGATGGATGTCGCGGCCGAATATGGTGCGTGAGGTCTGCAACTGGAAGCGAATGTATTCGCGCGCGGCGGTGCGATAACTGTCGCGCAACCACGCGAGGGAATCCGCGTCGTTCTTCGACCAGCAACGCGCATGCGCGCTGTTCCAGAGATAGTCCTCGAAATCGAGCGTGGTCTGCGCGATGCGGTAGCCGTTGGCCGCCAGGAACGCGCGGACGGCGCGGCGCTTTTCGAGGGTGTCACCCTCGTGCAGGAACGGATAACGAAACCATTTCCAGGTGTCCGCTTCGCGGCCGCGCGGCTGCAGCAACGCGAGCGCCGGTTCGTTGCGCAGGATCTCGCGCTGGAAGTCTTCGCTCGAGTTCCTGGTGAGATCGAGGTGCGAGTAGGTGTGACTCCCGAGCGGATGGCCGCCCGCGATCCAGATGCGCAACGCCAGCGCGCCGTCGGGATTGCCTTCGAGTTGGACGGCGTTTATGAAACCGTATGACGGCGCGACGCGGTGTTTCCTGAGCACCTTCACCGTGTCGCGCGCCAAGTCGGATTGCTTCTTTCCGGACGGCAACGTGCCGTTGAGCGGCAGGTCGTCAAACGTCAGCGCGACCTTGAGTCGCGGCGCATCCGCGGCGGCGGCCGGCGCACAGACGAATGCGGCGGCGAGCAGGACCGCGAGCAATCTGGAGGGGACAGACTTCGAGCCTGTCCAGCATGGTGTCCTCATTACTTGAGCAGACTGCGCAGCATCCACGCGGTCTTTTCGTGAATCTGCAGGCGCTGCGTCAAAAGGTCGCAGGTGGATTCGTCGCCAGCCTTCTCGGCGGCGGGGAATGCCGCGCGCGCGGTGCGCGCCACGGCTTCATGGCCCGACACCAGCAAGCGCACCATGTCGAGCGCCTCGGGAACACCTTCGGTTTCCTCGATGGACGTGAGCTTCGAGAATTCCTTGCCCGTGCCCGGCGCCGGAAATCCCAGCGAGCGGATGCGTTCGGCGATCGCGTCGAGCGCGTTCCACAGCTCGGTGTACTGGTCCATGAACATCAGGTGCAGGGTGTTGAACATCGGCCCTTCCACGTTCCAGTGGAAGTTGTGCGTCTTGAGGTACAGCGAGTAGGTGTCGGCGAGTACGCGCGACAATCCCAGCGCGATCTTCTCGCGATCCCTGCCCTTGATGCCGATGTCGATCAGCGGGGCGGCAATGGTGGCCGTGGTGTTCTTCTTGCTCATGGCGATCTCCTCGAGGCGATTGACCCGAGTTTATCGAGCTGGCGCGGCCGCGGCCATTCGGGAAAGCCTATCGTCTTGATAGACGGTCCAGATTGTCAGGGTTGCGATAGTGAGCACGCAGCACGTCACCGCCGAGGTCGCGCTCGAGATCGCGATACACGGTGTGGATGTGGTTCGCATCGTTCTGCGTGTTGTCGTATTCGATCAGCACGGTGGGTCCGTGAATGCGGTAGTAGTGCGGCGCACCCGTTTCGATGCCGCCTGCCCAGGCGAAGTGCAGCTTTTCAAAGCCCGCGCGGTCGATGCGCGCCAGCGTGTCCTTCGCCGACGCCGCATTCATGCGGCCGGCGTACAGCTCCACCAGGCTGCGCAGTTGCGCACGTTCGTCCGAACTCATGTCGGCGGCGGCCAGCCCCTCGAGTTCGAGCGGCTTCACCTTCGGATCGTTGCCCGTGAGGATGTCGGCGAACGCGGTCTCGCGGATCAGCGCGGTCTTGCGGCGCTCGGCGGGCAACATCTTGATCAGCTCGCGGCCGAGATCCTCTTCGGCGGCCAGCAGGCGAAAGCCGGCTTCGAGACCGTCGGGCACCGTCGCGGGGTTCGCACCGATGAACAACGGCGCGACGATTGGTGGCGCGCCGGGCAGCTGCGTCACGTTGATCGACAGGTGGTGTCCCTCGAAGCGCCAGGCCCAGGGGGTGCCGGCGCCCGGCGCGCCGAACACCGTGATGTGGTACTTGCCCGGATCGCGTCGTGACGCGAGCGGTGCGCCGGCGGCCGTCTCGATGCGGCGCAGGATGTTCTCGTGTTTCATGACGCCGCGGGCCGCGAGCAGCCCTTCCGGACTCAGCGCGGTCGCGAGCAGCGGGCCAAGCAGTTCGCTCTGCGTATCGTCGAGTTCCAGCAGCGAGGCGCCGACGCGATCCTTCGGCACGAAATGCCAGGCGAGGCGTTCGGGAGAGTCGATCGGAAAGGCGGTCCTGGCGCGCAGGTCGGCGGGCAGTGAGGCGAGGAATTCCCGGGCCGCGGATTCCGCGGCGCCGACTTTGGCGCCGGCCTTGGCGGCGTCCGCGTGCTGCGGCAGGACCAGCGCCGCAACGGCGCCGGCGGCCAGTGAAGTGATGACCGCAAGTAGTTTTCCGCCGCGCATCGACGTCCTCCCTCCTGGAAAACGTCAATGTAAACGGGTCAGCCGGTTTTGGCCATGAGAGCCTCGGCTTCAGCCCGGCTCTTCTTGAATACCTCTTCGAGGCCCGCTTCGCGCAGGAAACTCACGTCGATGCGTCCGGAGCAGTCGATATTGGAGCCTGCGAGCCGCTGCGACGCGTCCGTCTCCGTCATCTCCTCGACCAGCGCGCTAGCCATGTGGATCGCGGCCACCAGCGGACGCGATTCGGGCTGCACTTCGTTAGGCCGGTGATGGAACGCCACCGCCTCGACGATCGGGAACGGAATGCCCCACAGGCCAAGTAGATAGGCTCCGACCTCGGCGTGGGTGACGCCGAAGATCTCGCGTTCGGCCGCGGCGCTGTCGCCGTTGAGCTCGCGCTTGCGGTCGAGCGCGCGCACGTAGTCGGGCGGGGCGGCGTGCAGCAACACCAGCGCGCCGATGTCGTGCAGCAGACCGGCCGTGAACGCGGCCTCCGCGAGTTGCGGGTTGCCGACGATCTTCTTCGCCAGCAACGCGGTCAGCATCGAGTGATGCTGCAGGCGGTCGGGCGAGAAACCCTTGACCTCGCTGATGGCCTTGTCCGAGAACGAACTCGAACCCAGCACCAGCGACTTGATGATCTCGACGCCCAGGTAGGTGACCGCGGGGCGGATGCTGACGATCTTCTGGCCGAGACCGAAATACGCCGAGTTCACCAGCTGCAGCACTTTCGCGCAGACCGCGGCATCCATCTCGATCACCTTGGCGAAGGCGGTGCTGTCGGCCTTCGGATCCTGCGCGAGGCGCGACAGTTCCGTGTAGGTGGTCGGCACGGCCGGGATACGCTCGAGTTTGCCCACCAGCGCCGTGAGTGCGGGATTCTGCATGAGCTTATGGAGCGCATGCGTCTGTTCGATCACCGCGCGCAGCGTTTCACCATCGCAGGGCTTGTGCAGGAACTGATGGGTCACGGGCAGCGCGCGCATGATGGCTTCGCGTTCGGCCTGGCCCGACAGCACGATACGCGCCGCGGCGGGGTAGTCGCGCTGGATGTGGCGCAGCAGCTCGGCGCCGTCCATGCCCGGCATGCGCATGTCGGTGATGACGACGTCCGCCGGGGTCTGCTTCATCGCATCGAGGGCCTGCTGGCCGCCGAGCGCGAAGGTCATCTCCCAGCGCTTGCGCTCCTTGCGCAAAGAATTGCGCAGGCCATCGAGAATGGCCTGCTCGTCATCGACAAATAGAACATGTAAGGAAGTCATGCTGCAGCCTGCTTATTAGTTAGGGCCTGGTCCGACACGGGAAGCCTGAGGAAGAATGTCGTGCCCTTGCCCGTTTCCGTTTCGAAATGAAGAGAACCTTTGAGTTTGTCGACCACGAGCCCGCGCGACAGCGAGAGGCCCTGGCCGGCGCCGCGTCCGACTTCCTTCGTCGTGACGAACGGTTCGAAGATGCGGCCGCGAACCGACTCGGGAATCCCGTTGCCGGTGTCGCGGATCGAGATTTCGACGTAGCCGCCGATGACGCGGGTGCGCACGGTAATACGGCCCTTGTGATTGGTGCCATCGACTACGTCGTGAATCGCGTGCGCCGCGTTGAGCACCAGGTTCAACACCACCTGGTTCACGTCGCCGGCGTGGCAATGCACCGGCGGCAACACGCCGAAATCGGTTTCGAGTTCGGCGATGGACTTGTACTCGTTGCGGGCCATGTTCAACGTGGTCGTGACGGCGCGGTTCACGTCGACGTCGGTGGCATTGAGCGCATCTGGATGGGCGAACTCGGTCATCGACTTCACGATCGAGCCGACCCGGCCAATGCCCTCGATCGCGCGGTCGAGCGCCTCGGGCGCGTTCTTGAGGAAGTAGTCGACATCGGCGGCTTCGTCGGTGTCGTTGGCTTTTTTCGCGGCCTCGACGACGTCCCGTCCGGCGAGCGCGCCGACGGCCAGCGCGCGGTAGTCGGCGAGGGCACGTGGCACGTCGCGTAGCGCGTGGCGCACGAAACGTACGCTGTCGGAGATGAATTGCACCGAGGTGTTGATCTCGTGCGCCACGCCGGCCGCGATGCGGCCAACGGACTCGAGCTTCTGTTCCTGCGTCAATTCGCGCACCTGGCGGCGCGCGTCGGTCACGTCGATCATGAAGCCGCGCAGCACGCGCATGTCATCGCGAATCTCGCAACTGGTGATCCAGCGCAGCTCGACGAGCCGGTGTTCGCCGGACATCACCGAGCACAAGATCTCGAACGTGCCGGGCACTGATTCGTCTATCTGCCGGCGCGCCGATTCTTCGCGATCACGCGGCAGCAGTTCATCGAGGAAACCCGACTGTTTCCAGCTCGCGGTTGGAATGCCCAGCAGCTTCTCGGCCTGCGGACCGACGTACGTGAATCGTCCATGCGCCAGGTCGAGCTCGAACGGAATCGCGCGCGTGGATTCGGTGAGCAGGCGGTATTGCTCGCGGCTGCGCACGAGTTCGGCGGTGTTTTCGCCGACGGTGCGCGCCGCGGTCTCGTTGGTCAGGCGCTGCTGTGCGGCGTCCTTGGAAAAATACGCCACGGTCTGCAGGCTCTGCTGGATGGCGAGCATCAGCATGGCGGCTTCGGCGACGATCCACGCGCCCTGTTCGAGCACGCGCAACCAGGCCGAGGAACCGATGAAATACGCATCGGGCAGCAACTGGATGCGCAGCACCGGGTAGACGAAGGCCGCGAGCGTCGCGATCACGATAACGCGCCAGTCGCGATAGAAGGAGAGCAGGGCCAGCGAGACGAACAGGTGAAACTGCGCCTCGGCGCGGCCGGCGAGCAACCACATGAACATCATCGACCAGCCGATCTGCGTGAACGCGATCCAGTGCCGCACCCAGGCCGAGCGGGGCGCGGCGCGCATGAACAGCAGGGTCGGGATCGAAAGCGTGGCGCCGGCCAGCAACGTGAACAACAGGCGCGAGTCGCCCGGCTGCGCCGACTTCCACGCGAGAAAGAGCGCCACGGGGAATTGCGCCGCGATCAGGATCCGGAATGTGCGATGCGTGGCCATCGTGAGATGAGTCACGACGTCGTGACGCACCTCACGGGCATGGGCCTCGCGCTGGTTTGAATCCGCCTCTGTCACAAATGTCCTGCCGGCAATTCCTGCGTTTCCTGGGGTCATGGCTCCGGGTGTCACCCTTAGCTATCGGCCCAGAACGGGGCAGCCTTTAGGTCATTTATGGTGCAGGCGCGGGAAAAAAGCGTTCGTTTTCAAGACATAGTCGGCATATTGCGGCCGGCGATTGCCGATGTCCCGCTCCATCCTGGCAACCCCCCAGGCGCGCAGCAGCAACACCGTCAGCAAGGCAGGACCTGCGATGGACCACCCCGCGCCGGCCGAGACTGCGATCAGCCAGAACCCCCACCAGACACACGCCTCGCCGAAGTAGTTAGGATGGCGGGAGAGGCGCCACAAACCGGCCGACAGGACGGCATCGGCATTGGCCGGATCGCGCGCGAACCGCGCGAGCTGGCGATCGCTGACCGCCTCGATGACGATGCCGAAGATACACAGGGCGGCGCCCCCGTAATCCAGGATTCCCGTCGGGCGAGTGCTCGCGAACGCGCCGAGCAATGGCAGCGAAACGATCCAGGCGCCGAGTGCGCGCGGCAGGAACACCAGGTACAGGCTCTTGATGCCGAAGCTCGGCGAGTGCCGCTCGCGCATGTCCCGATATCGCCGGATCTCGCCGCTGCCGGCGTAGCGCGCGGTGAGATGGAAGGCGAGACGGAGCGCCCATATCGCGAGCAGCCACAGCACCAATGAGAGTCGCGGGGCGCGCGGATCGCTGCCGAGCGCATACATCACGCCGGCGGCGAACAACAGCAGGCCCCAGAGCGGATCGGCCAGCGACACATTGCGCAGCGCGAGTGACAGCAACCAGGTGAGTGTCGCGGCGGTCAGCAGCAGCGGCAGCGCCGCGAGGAACACGCCGAACTCGAACGGCGCGCTCACAAGAAGTCCCTGAGCCGGTACCAGAGCATCGCGAGCACCAGCGCGGGCCGGCGCAACAGCGCTCCGCCCGGGAAGTCCGCGTGTTTGAGCCGGCTGAACAGGTCGAATCTTTCCGCGCTGCCGGCGATCGCTTCGCTCACGAGTTTGCCCGCGATGCCGGAGATCACCATGCCGTGCCCCGAAAGTCCCTGGAGGAAATACGCACTGGGCCCGAGCCGGCCGAAGTTCGGCGCGCGGTTCGGCGTGATGTCGAGATAGCCGCCCCAGGCGTATTCGACACGCGCTTCGGTGAGTTGCGGGAAAACGGTCGCGATGCGTCTGCGCAGCACGTGCGCGGAATCGAACGGGTCGACACCCGAATAACTGACGCGCCCGCCGAACAACAGCCGGGTGTCGGGCAGGCGGCGAAAGTAGTCGAGGATCCAGTTCATGTCGGCGACGGCCGCGTTATTGCGGATCAACGCGGCCGCGCGTTCCGCGCCGAGCGGCTGCGTCGTGACGATGTACGTGCCGATGGCGATGAGTTTGCGCGCCAGTTCCGGCACGAGGTCGCCGAGCAGCGCGCCGCCGGCGACGACCAGGTGCGGCGCGCGCACCACGCCCGCCGCGGTGTGAACGATGTTAGGCGAGCTCGCATCCTGCGCGACCTCCAGCCGGGTCACCGCGGAGTCTTCGAAAATGGACACGCCGGCCGCCGCCGCCGCCGCGCCCAGGCCGCGCGTGTAGCGGTACGGATGCAGGTGCCCGCCATTGGAATCGAGCATCCCGCTGGTGTAGCGCTCGCTCGCGACGATGCCGCGCAACTCCTCGCGCTGGATGTATCGCAGCGAGTGATAGTCGTACTTGTCGCGCAGGCGCTCGATCTCCGCGCGCAGCCATGCGTCGTGACGGGGTTTGAGGCCGACGATCATGTGCCCGGGCACGTAGTCGCACGCGATCGCGTGTTTCGCGATCAGCTCGCGCTGCAGGTTCATTCCTTCGATCGACAGGTCCCACATGCGGCGCGCATCCGCGAAGCCAACCGCCTTTTCGAGAGTCTCCTGTTCGCAGGCGTAGCCGAATATCGACTGGCCTCCGCTGCGGCCCGAGCCGCCGAAGCCCAGGTGCTGGGCTTCGAGCAGCGCGACCTGATAGCCGCGCTCGCGCAGGTGCAGCGCCGCCGACAGCCCCGAGATCCCGCCGCCCAGGATGCAGACATCCGCGCGCAACTCGCCGCGCAGCGGCGCGAAACGCGCCGGATCAGGCGTGCTCGCGTAGTAGTAGTTCTGCGGATCCGTGCTCATGTGTTCAGAGTGGGCCGAGATACCGCGCGATTTCGAGCGGCGTGATATGCGAGTTGAATTCCACCATCTCCGCGCGCTTGACCGTCGAATACAAGGTCGTGAACTGCTCGCCGAAGAAGTCGCGCGCGAATGCGCTCGCCGCGAAACACTCGATGGCCGCGCTCCAGTTGAGCGGCAGCGGTTCGCCGGGTTGTCGATAGACATTACCCGTGGTCACGGGCGGTGGCTCGAGTTTGCGGGTCAGTCCATGGCGGATGCCGGCCAGCAGCCACGCCGTCACGAGATAGGGATTCGCATCGGCGCCCGCGAGCCGGTGCTCGATGCGCAGGTTCGCCGGGTCGGACGCGGGCACGCGCACCGCCGAGCCGCGGTTGTTGATCGACCAGGTCGGATGCAGCGGCACATAGGCCTCGGACTTGAAGCGGCGATAGCTGTTGGGTCCCGGCGCGCAGATCGCCATGCTGTCGGCGAGTGTGGCCAACGTGCCCGCGATCGCATGGCGCAGTGGCGCGCTGTCGTGCGGCACCGGCGCGGCGAAGATGTTCTTCCCCTGCGCATCGAGCAGGCTCACGTGAACGTGCAAGCCGCTGCCGGCCATGTCGGCGTAGGGTTTCGGCAGAAACGTCGCCTCGCAACCATGCGCGCGCGCCACGCTCTTGACGATGCGTTTGAATCGCAGCGCCTCGTCGCAGACGCGCAGCGCATCGGGCGCATGCGCGAGGTTCACCTCGTACTGGCCCGGGCCGTATTCGGCGAGCGAGGAGGTGGCGGGCACGTTCTGCAGCCGGCACACGCGATCGATCTCGGCGAGCAGTGTCGAATATTCGTTGAGATCGGCCATGGAATTGATCTGCGTGCGGTACTCGCGCCGTCCCGTGAGCGGTCCGCGGGGTGGCTGCGGCAGTCCGGCGGCGTTGCGCTCGCTGTCGACGAGATAGAACTCGTATTCGATCGCGACCACGGGCGTGAGGCCGAGCGCGCGCAATTTCTCGAGCTGGCCTTCGAGGAGGAGGCGTGGATCGCCGAAGAAGCGGCGGCCGTCGTGCTCGAACATGCGCAGCTGCACCTGCGCGACGTCCTTCTGCCAGGGCACGGGCACGAGCGTCCCCGGGATCGGCATGCAGGGGCGGTCCGCGTCGCCATCGGCGAAACCCAGGCCCGTGTCTTCGACGGTTCCACCTTCGATGTCGAGCGCGAACATGGAACCGGGCAGCGGCATGCCGCGCTCGAATACTCCGGCGATGCCCGCGCGGTCGATACGTTTGCCGCGTTCCACGGTATTCAGATCATTCACGAATGCATCGAAGAACCGGACATCGGGATGTGCGGCCAGAAAGTGCGCGAGCTCAGGTTCAGAGGCGCTGGTCATAAGGGTTTCTATGTTTATTATTTTCGACGCTGATTGCGCGCCGGCGTGACGAGCATATGCCCGCGCGCGGCAGGCCCGCAAACCGGGCAAAGCCCTGAATTGAGCCCCATTGCAGCTGCATTCGCCGCACACACTTGGGCGAGCCGGGCCCTCGCAAGCTGTGGTCTAATGACCACCCCCGCCCGGGTCTTGGACGAGGGGCCGTAAAGGATAATAGACAGCGCGCGGATCCTCGCAATCCGCACTTACGCGGCGCCTGAGCCGGAAACTAGGGCCAAAGAAGTTATTCATGTCCAAGCGTGGCAACAAGCGCCCGGTGATCGGCATTCCCGCCGATCGACGCATGATCGGGCCACATCCGTTTCATGCGGTCGGCGAGAAGTACATCGCGGCGATCGTTCAGGCCGCGGATTGCCTGCCGTTGCTGATTCCGGTGCTCGAGACGCCGCTCGACGTCGCCCAGATCCTGGCGCACGTGGATGGCATTTTCTTTCCCGGCTCGCCGTCGAACGTCGAGCCAACGCGCTACGCGGGCAGCTCGAGTATTCCCGGCACGCTGCATGATCCGCATCGTGACGCGACCACGCTGTCGCTGATCCCGAGCGCGGTGGCGCAGGGTGTTCCGGTGCTCGGAGTCTGCCGCGGATTCCAGGAAATGAACGTTGCGCTGGGCGGGACGCTGCATCAGCGTGTGCACGAGATCGAAGGGTTCAGTGATCATCGTGAGAACAAGGAGGAGCCGCTCGACGTGCAGTACGCGCCGGTGCACGACGTGTTGCTCGAGGACGGCGGCCTGCTGCGCCAGCTCGCGGGCACCGAGCGCATCCGTGTCAATTCGCTGCACTGGCAGGGAGTCGACCAGCTCGCGCCTGACCTGGCGGTCGAGGCGCGCGCGCCGGACGGGCTCATCGAGGCGTTTCGCGTGAAGTCGAGCAGGGGTTTCGCGCTCGCGGTGCAATGGCACCCCGAGTGGAAGGTGATGACGAATCCATTTTCGCAGGCGTTGTTCGCCGAGTTCGGCCGCGCGGCGAGCCGGAGAATGCAACAAGCAGGCGTGTAGTTAGACAAGAGAACAGGACAGACCATGGCGAATGAAATCAGGCAGTTCCTCCGCGACCACGGCATTTCGGAAGTGGAGGCCATCATCCCGGACATGGCGGGCATCGCGCGCGGCAAGATCATGCCGGCGGAGAAATTCGGCGAGGACGAGGGCATGCGTCTGCCCGAGAGCATTTTCCTGCAGACGGTGACGGGTGATTACCCGCACAACACCGACGGGGCCATGAGCCCGGCGGAAATCGACATCACGCTGAAAGCCGATGCGAAGACGGTGCGCCGCGTGCCCTGGGCGGCCGAGCCCACCGCGCAGGTGATACATGACTGCTTCTACGCCGACGGCCGGCGCGTCGGCATGGCGCCGCGCGGTGTGTTGCGCCACATCCTGGAGATGTACGCGGCGCGCGGCTGGGAACCGGTGGTGGCGCCCGAGCTCGAGTTCTATCTCGTCGAGCCCAACATCGACGCCGACTATCCACTCAAGCCGCCGGTGGGCCGTTCAGGACGCGCCGAGCCTGGCCGCCAGAGTTACAGCATCGCGGCGGTCAACGAGTTCGATCCACTGTTCGACGACATGTACCAGTTCTGCGAGGACCAGGACATCGAGATCGACACGCTGATCCACGAGGACGGCGCGGCGCAGATGGAGATCAACCTGCTGCACGGCAACGCGCTCGATCTCGCCGACCAGGCGTTCCTGTTCAAGCGCACGGCGCGCGAAGCCGCGCTGCGTCACAAGATGTACGCGACGTTCATGGCCAAGCCGCATGCCAAGGAGCCCGGCAGCGCCATGCACATCCATCAGAGCATCGTCGACACCAAGACGAAGAAGAACATCTTCTCGAATGCCGATGGCACACCGACGTCGCTGTTCTTCTCGCACATCGCCGGGTTGCAGAAGTACCTGCCCGCGGCCATGGCGCTGCTCGCGCCGAACGTGAACAGCTATCGGCGCATCTCGCGTTTCCAGCTCGCGCCCATCAACGTGCAGTGGGGCTATGACAATCGCACCGCGGGATTACGCGTGCCCGCCTCGGATGCGACCGCGCGTCGTGTCGAGAACCGATTGGCAGGCGCCGATGCGAATCCGTATATCGCGATCGCGACTTCGCTGGCCTGCGGTTACCTCGGGATGATGGAAGGGCTGCAGCCCTCGGAGCCGATCTCCGGTTCCGCGCATGAACTGCCATTCTCGTTGCCGCGCTCGCTCGATGAGGCGATCCGTGAACTGCGCGGGTGCGAGCCGCTGGTGCGCATCCTTGGTGAACCGTTCATTTCGGCATACACCATCGTGAAGGAAGCCGAATACGAGGTATTCCTGCAGGTGATCAGTTCGTGGGAGCGCGAGCACCTGCTGTTGAACGTTTGAACGAGGGCGTCATGGAAACACGCGACTGGCAGCGACTGGATAGCGCCCACTACCTGCACCCGTTCACCGACTACAAGCAGCTCGCCGCGAAGGGCGCGCGCATCGTCACGCGGGCCGAAGGTGTCTATATCTACACTTCGGACGGCGCGAAGATCCTGGATGGAATGTCGGGACTGTGGTGCGTGGCGCTCGGGTACGGCCGGCGGGAACTGTCGGAGGCGGCTTACAAGCAGATGCTCGAGCTGCCGTACTACAACAGCTTCTTCCAGTGCGCGACCACGCCCGCGATAGAACTTGCGCGCATCCTCAAGGAAGTCACGCCGCCGCAGTTCAATCACGTCTTCTATACGGGCTCCGGCAGCGAGGCGAACGACACGCTGCTGCGCCTCGTCCGCCGCTACTGGCAATTGCACGATCAACCTCAGCGGAACGTCGTCATCTCGCGCTGGAATGGATACCACGGTAGTACCATTGCCGGCGCTTCGTTGGGCGGCATGAAGCCGATGCACGAGCAGCTAGGCCCGGACGGCGCGGTGCCGGGCATCGTGCACATCAATCAGCCGTACTGGTTCGGAGAGGGCGGAGATCTCACGCCCGCGGAGTTCGGCCTGGCCTGTGCGCGCGAACTCGAAAAGAAAATAGAGGAAATCGGCCCGCACCGCGTCGCAGCTTTCATAGGTGAGCCCGTCCAGGGCGCGGGTGGCCTCGTGATCCCGCCCGAGACGTATTGGCCTGAAATACAAAGGATCGTCGACAAGTACGGGATTTTGTTCGCATCCGACGAGGTGATCTGCGGTTTCGGGCGCACGGGCGAGTGGTTCGGCTGCGAACACTACGGCACGCGGCCCGACTTCCTGACGATGGCCAAGGCGCTGTCGTCGGGCTATCTACCGATCGGAGGCCTGATGGTCGGCGACCGGGTAGCCGGCACGCTGATCGAGAAGGGCGGCGAGTTTTTTCATGGTTTCACCTATTCCGGCCACCCGGCGGCCTGCGCGGTCGCCATCGCGAACCTGGAAATATTCCGGCGCGAACGCATCGTCGAGCGGGTGAAAGGCGAGACGGCCCCCTATCTAGCCGCCCGCTGGGGGGAACTCGCGGCCCATCCGCTGGTCGGCGAGGCGCGTTGCCTGGGCCTGCTGGCGGCCATCGAGCTCGTGCCTGACAAGAGTTCGCGGCGTTTCTTCGAACCGCGTGGAGAAGTCGGTATTCACATGCGCGACGCCTGCACGCGCAACGGTCTCGTCATGCGCGCGACGCGCGATACGCTGTTCATCGCGCCGCCGCTGGTCATAACCCGCGCCGAAATCGACGAACTACTGTCCAAAGTAGTGCGATCACTCGATGAAACTTCCGCGTGGGCGCGCGCCGAGGGCTGGCTATAGACGCGGTCGCTGTTATATAAGATGTCTCATAGACGCGGTGTGTGGGTCTCACATCGCGACAACATTTAGGGGTCACAACATGTCTACGCGCAGCCTCTCGGCCGTTGTTTCGCATTCATTGGTTTCGGCGTCGCTGGTTCTATTGCTCGTCGCCTGCGGCAAGAAGGAAGAGGCGCCACCGCCGGCCGCCGGCGCCGCTCCCGCCCCTGTCTACGACACCGACGAAGAAAAGATCGTCAACGTCTATAACTGGTCCGACTACATCGAGCCTTCGGTGCTCGAAGACTTCACCAAGGAGACCGGTGTCACGGTCAACTACGAGGTGATGGACTCGAACGAACTGCTCGAGACCAAACTCGTCGCCGGCCGCACCGGCTACGACGTGGTGGTTCCCTCCGCTTCGTTCCTCGCGCGCCAGATCAAGGCGGGCGTCTACCAGAAGCTCGACAAGTCGAAGCTGCCGGGTCTCAAGAACCTCGATCCGGATATCACGAAGAAACTCGAAGTGTTCGATCCGGGCAACGAGCATTCGGTGAACTACATGTGGGGCACGTCCGGCGTGGCCTTCAATGAAGAAGCCATCAAGGCCGCCATGCCCGACGCGCCGGTAGATAGCTTCGCCATGTTCTGGGATCCGAAGGTCGTGTCGAAATTCGCCAAGTGCGGCGTCTCGATCCTCGACGCGCCGTCCGAAGTGGTCGGCACGGTACTCATCTATCTGGGCCGGGACGCGAACTCGGAGAAGCCCGAAGATCTCGCCGCCGCCGAGAAGGTGCTGATGTCGGTGCGTCCGTACATCCGTCTCATCAACTCTTCCAAGTACATCGAGGATCTCGCGAATGGCGAGATCTGCCTGGCGCTGGGCTGGTCGGGCGACGTGCTGCAGGCGCGGGATCGCGCCGCCGAGGCGCAGAAGCCGTTCACCATCAAATACAACATTCCGAAGGAAGGCGCGGTCATGTTCTTCGACAACATGGCCATCCCGGCGGATGCCGGGCACGTGAAGAACGCGCACCTGTTCATCGAATACCTCCTGCGCCCGGAAGTGGCCGCCAAGAACAGCAACTTCATCAGCTTCGCCAACAGCAACGCCGCCTCGTGGCCCCTGGTGTCGCCGGAAGTGAAAAACAATCCGGGCATCTTCCCGACGCCGGAAGTGATGCCGAAGCTGGTGCCCGATCTGCCCGAATCGGCGGAGTTCACCCGCACGCTGACACGCAGCTGGACGCGTTTCCGCACCGGCAAATGATCCGGGGCGGTCGCCGCTTAGGGAGCGGCGGCCGCCTTCTTCTCTTTGCAACGGGGGTCTGCCATGCAAGCGGCGGAACGACGCGTAGACAAAAACAAGAACAAACACGAACCATGGCGTGATCCGCACGCCGAGGCGTACGTGCGCATCGAAAATGTCACCAAGCGTTTTGGTGATTTCGTCGCGGTCAACAATGTTTCGTTGAAAGTCTACAAGGGCGAGATCTTCTGCCTGCTCGGCGGCTCCGGCTGCGGCAAGTCGACGCTGCTGCGCATGCTGGCCGGCCTGGAACAGCCTTCGTCCGGTTCCATCTACCTGGATGGACAGGATCTGGCCGGGGTTCCTTCCTACGAACGGCCCATCAACATGATGTTCCAGTCGTATGCGCTGTTCCCCCACATGACCGTGGAGAAGAACATCGCGTTCGGTCTCGAGCAGGAGAAAGGGCTGTCGCGCCTGGAAATCGCCAAGCGCGTGACGGACATCCTCGAGATCGTGAAGCTGTCCCAGTTCGCGGTGCGCAAGCCGCACCAGCTTTCGGGTGGCCAGCGCCAGCGCGTCGCGCTCGCGCGCGCGCTCGTCAAGCGGCCGAAACTGCTGCTGCTCGACGAACCGCTCGGCGCGCTCGACAAGAAGCTGCGCGAAGCGACGCAGTTCGAGCTCATCAACATCCAGGAACAACTCGGCGTCACTTTCATCGTGGTCACACACGACCAGGAAGAGGCCATGACGCTCGCTTCGCGCATCGGCGTCATGAATCGCGGCGAGATCGTGCAGATCGGCACGCCCACCGAGATCTACGAATTCCCGATGACGAAGTTCGTCGCGGATTTCATCGGGTCGGTGAACATGTTCGAAGGGCAGCTCATCGAAGACTTGCCCGACCGCGCGCGTATCCAGTCCGATGAACTCGGTGGCGTGGTCTACGTCGATCACGGCATCAGCTCGGCGCCGGGCGCGACGGTGTGGGCGGCGATCCGCCCCGAGAAGATCAACCTCCTGCGCACGCAACCCGCCGAGACCCACGAGAACTGCGTCAAGGGCGTCGTGAAGGAAATCGCCTACATGGGCGACGTGTCTATCTACCTGGTGAAGATCGACAGTGGCAAGACCATGCGGGTGACGCTGCCCAACGTGGAACGCCTGTCGGACGACGAACGAATCCTGTGGGACGAGACGGTGTGGCTCACCTGGCACGCGTCCAGTCCCGTGATCGTTACTCAATAACGGAGCCCAGGAAAGTGGCATTGGCCGCCTCCCGTATTTCACGCCAGGCGCCGGGGCGCATCGGGCCCCTGTGGACGTTCCTGTTCCGCTACGGGCCGCCGCGCTGGACCGAATACGTGCTGCGGAACTGGTCCGGCCAGCGGCTCGTCATCGCGGTGCCGTACCTGTGGCTGGTGATCTTCTTCCTGGTCCCGTTCCTGATCGTCCTCAAGATCTCCTTCGCGGAGTTCTCGCCGCTCGGGCGGCCACCCTACGAGCCGGTGTTCCGCTGGCTGGACGAAGGGGCCCTGCAGATCAAGCTGCTGATCGGCAGCTACCAGTACCTGTTCAACGAGCCGCTGTACGTGAGCTCCTGGATCTACTCGATCAAGGTCGCGGCCATCTCGACGATCCTGTGCCTGTGCCTCGGGTACCCGATGGCCTACGCCATCGCGCGTTCGTCGCCTACCTACCGCAACGTGTTCCTGATGCTGGTCATCCTGCCGTTCTGGACGTCGTTCCTGCTGCGCGTGTACGCGTGGATAGGGCTGCTGAAGACCGACGGCGTGATCAACCAGGTGTTGCGCGGGATGGGCCTCATCGACGAGCCGCTCGCGATGATGAACACCAGTTTCGCGGTTTACATCGGCATCGTGTACTCCTACCTGCCGTTCATGATCCTGCCGCTGTACTCGAACCTCGAGAAACACGACAACACTCTGCTCGAGGCCGCGCAGGATCTCGGCGCGGGGCCGATCAAGTCGTTCATGCGAATCACGCTGCCGCTGTCGTTCCCGGGCATCGTCGCGGGTTCGCTGCTGGTCTTCATCCCGGCGGTTGGCGAATACGTGATTCCCTCATTGTTAGGCAGCACCGACCAGCTCATGATCGCCAAACTGCTGTCGGACGAGTTCTTCCTGAATCGTGACTGGCCGAGGGCGAGTGCCGTGGCCATCGCAATGCTGTTGTTGCTGGTCGTGCCGATCATGATTTTTCAGCACTTTCAGAACAAAGAGCTGCAGGCAAACAAGAAATGAAAACGCGCGGTCTATTCAGCAAGACGATGCTGGGCTTCGGCTTCGCGTTCCTCTATCTGCCGATCCTGCTCATGGTCGTCTTCTCGTTCAACAATTCGCGCCTGGTCACTGTGTGGGATTCGGTCAATTCCCCGACGCTCAAGTGGTATGGGCGCCTGTTCAGCGACAACCAGATACTTTCGGCGGCGTGGCTGTCGATCAAGGTTGCCGCCATGTCGGCCTCGGGCGCGGTCATCCTCGGCACGATCGCCGGCCTGGTGCTCTCGCGGTTCGGTCCCTTCAAGGGACGCGCATTCCTGCAGGGCCTGACTACCGCGCCGCTGGTCATGCCCGAGGTGATCACCGGCCTGTCCATGCTGCTGTTGTTTGTATCGCTGGAGCAACTGTTCCAGATGATGTTCGGCTGGCAATTCGATCGCGGCATGGCGACGATAACCATCGCGCACATCACCTTCACGATGGCCTACGTCACGGTGGTCGTCCAGTCGCGCCTAGCCAGTTTCGACGACTCGCTGGAGGAGGCGGCGCTCGACCTGGGCGCGCGCCCGGCCAAGGTGTTTTTCCGCATTACCGTGCCGCTGATCCTGCCGGCGATCCTGTCCGGCTGGCTGCTGGCCTTCACGCTTTCGTGGGATGACCTGGTCGTGACCCAGTTCGTCTCCGGACCGGGCTCCAATACGCTGCCCATGGTCATCTTTTCTCGGGTTCGACTAGGTGTAAGCCCGGTCGTGAACGCACTAGCAACCATCATGGTCTTGATAGTGGCTCTCGGTGTCATCCTTTCGGCGTTTCTCATGCGCCGCCAGGAGCAACGCCGCAAACGCGAGGAACAGATGGCCGTCACAGGCTAACTACTGCTAAACTTCCACCTATCGACTTTGACGAGGATCCGATCAATGGCCAAATCAGCCCGTAAACACAACGCTCCCTGGACGCCCGCCGATCTCAAGAAGATGCGAGCCCTGGCGAAAGAGCGCATGTCCGCACGTCTTGCCGCCAAGGAACTGGGCCGCTCCACCGGTGCGGTCAAGTACAAGGCAATGGTGGAAGGCATCCGCTTCCGCTATATCGACCAGCCGGCCGGAGTGCAGAAGAAGCTCGCCCGCAAGGCGAAGCGCGCCAAGAAGAAGTAGGCGTCTGACGCAGGCGCCGCGTACGGGGGTGCGCGGCTGCTTTGCGTGCTGAAATGAGTTCTACGGAAGGCTTTCCGAGCAAACTGCCCGACGTCGGCACCACGATCTTCACCGTGATGTCGCGCCGCGCCGCCGAACAGGGCGCGGTCAACGTAGGACAGGGCTTTCCTGACTACCCGATCGACCCGAGGCTTTCCGCCTGCGTGACCGAAGCGGTCCAGGCGGGCTACAACCAATACGCGCCCATGGCCGGCGACGGCGCACTGCGTGTGTGCATCGCGGCGAAGATCGTGGCCGCGGGCGGGCGGGCCGTCGACCCCGAAACCGAGCTCACCGTCAGCTGCGGCGGCACCGAATCTATCTATTCCGCCATCCAGGCCGCCGTCGGCCCGGGGGAAGAGGCCATCGTCTTCGATCCGGCCTACGATGCGTACGACCCGGCCATCCGGCTCGCGGGCGCGCGCTGCATCCACATTCCGCTCGAGCCGCCGCATTTTCGCTACGACTGGGACCGGGTACGCGGTCTCGTCAACGACCGCACCCGGCTCATCATCATCAACAATCCGCACAACCCGGCCTGCACGGTTGCGAGCGCCGCGGACCTCGACGAGCTCGCGGCCATCGTCCTCGAGCGGGCTTCCGGCCGGCCGCCGATCACGGTGCTCGCCGACGAGGTCTACGAACACGTGCAGTACGACGGCCGCGTGCATCAATCCGTCATGAACCATCCCGTGCTGCGGGACCGCAGCTTCGCGGTGTATTCGTTCGGCAAGACACTGCACATCACCGGCTGGCGCGTCGGGTATTGCGTCGCACCGCCGGTGCTGACGAGCGAATTGCGCAAGGTTCATCAGTTCAATGCATTCAGCATTGCCGCGCCCCTGCAGGCCGCGATCCGTCTGTATCTCGAACGCCATCCCGACGCCTGGCGCGAAGTCGCCGCGTTCTTCAGCGCAAAACGCGACCTGCTGCGCGCGCGGCTCGCCGACAGCGGGCTGGTGATGCCGCCCGCGGCGGGAAGTTATTTCCAGTTGGCCGATTTCGGCCGCCTGGCCGACTGCAACGACGTGGAATTCACCGAAAGGCTCATCAATGAAGCCGGCGTCGCGGTGATTCCACTGTCGCCGTTCTACCGGGAGCCGCCCGCCGGCATGCGCATCGTGCGGCTGTGCGTCGCCAAGCGCGACGAAACATTGATCGAGGCCGCCGCGCGCATTTCGGCCTGGACCCGGACACGGGCGCGCGCATGACCTTCCGCGTATCACTGGTGCAGCAGCCGCTCGCGTGGCACGACCCGGCCGCGAACCGCGAGCATTTCGCGCGATTGCTGGCGCCACTCGCGGGTGCGACGGACCTGGTGGTGCTGCCCGAGATGTTCACCACCGGCTTCACGATGAAGCCGGAGGAATTCGCGGAAGCGGCGGACGGCCCGACGCGCGACTGGCTGCGCGAACAGGCGCGGGTTCTCGATGCGGCGGTGGGCGGCAGTGTGGCGGTGCACGAGAACGGCCGATATTTCAATCGTTTCATGCTGGCGCTGCCGGAGGGGCCCACCTACTGGTACGACAAGCGCCACCTGTTCCGGATGGGGGGAGAGCACCGGCATTACAGCGCCGGCACACACGCGCTGATCATCGAATGGCGCGGTCTGCGGCTGTGTCCGCTGGTGTGTTACGACCTGCGTTTCCCGGTGTGGAGCCGCCGGCGGCCCGAGCTCGACTACGACCTGGTCATCTACTGCGCCAACTGGCCGGCGCCGCGGCGCACGGCGTGGAACGCGCTGCTGCGCGCGCGCGCCATTGAAAACCAGGCGTACTGCGTCGGCGTCAACCGCGTAGGCTCCGACGGCGCGGGCAATGCCTACGTGGGTGACAGCGTGGCGCTCGATTTCATGGGGCAGGCGCTGGTCGACCTCATGGACGGAACGCAGGTGATCACCGTGCCGCTCGATCCCGAAGCCTTGCGCGCGTGGCGCGACAAGTTCCCCGCGCATCTCGACGCGGATGCCTTTTCCCTGGAATGATCACGTCCGAATCATGAAACCGCCCACACTCGTCAACCATCCGCCCGATGTCTCGCCGCCGCCGGGCAACCTGCCGGTCATCGCTCCTATCTACCAGAGCGTCAAGTACGAATTCGAGACGGTGGACGACACGCTGCGCATGCTGCGCGGCGAGGCGCCGGGCTACTTCTACATGCGCGCCAGCAACCCGACCACGCGCCAGCTCGAGCTCACGCTCGCCCGGCTGCAGGGCCGCGACGACTGCCTTGCGACCGCCTCGGGGGTCAACGCCATCGCGCAGACGTTGCTGGCGTTGACCAAGGCCGGCGATCACATCCTGTTCTTCATCGAGACCTACGGTCCGTCGCGCAACATCATCCGCCGGCTGCTGGCGCGGTTCGGGGTCGAACACACGATGTTGTCGATCGAAGATCTCGCGGGGATCGAAAACGTGCTCGCGAGCCGCCCGACACGGCTGGTGTTGTTCGAGAGTCCGACCAACCCGGTGACCAAGGTAGCCGACGTCGAACGCATCGTGGAACTCGCGCATCGGCACGGCGCACTCGCGGTCATCGACAACACGTTCGCGGGCTTTCACCAGCATGGCGAATACGACATCGACGTGTACGTCCACAGTCTGACGAAATACGCCTCGGGCGCGGGCGACGTGATGGGCGGAGCGGTCATCGCGCGGCAGGAAATCATCGACGGCATGCGTCCGGATTTCGCGGTGATGGGCGCATTGCTGGATCCGCATGCGGCATTCCTGATCCAGCGCGGGCTCAAGACCTACTTCGTGCGTTACAGCGCTCAGACCCAGACGGCGCAGCGCATCGCGGAGCATCTGGATGCGCACCCGGCCGTGGCGCGTGTCCACTATCCGGGGCTGCCCAACCACCCGCAGGCGGCGCTCGCAAAAAAGCAGATGCGCGAGGCGGGCACGGTCGTCACGTTCGACCTCGCCGCGGGCGGGGAGGCGGCGCGGCGGTTCAGCGAAAAGCTGCAATTGTTCGCACTCACCGCGAGCCTGGGATCGACCGAATCCCTGGTGATGGCGCCGCAGCTCATCGGCACGCGTGATTTCACTCCCGACCAGGCGCGCAAATCCGGCATCGGCCCCGGCACCGTCCGCCTGTCGATCGGCCTCGAGGATGTCGGCGACCTCATCTCCGATATCGACCAGGCGCTGACCTGATCCGGGCGGTACCGGGAAGGGATTCCCGGCAGAGAAACAGCCGCCCCGCATTCTTTTTCCTGGAACCCCGTTCCAGGTACCACGGACCTCTCAGTTCCGTCGTGAGGTGCTGGACGCACTGCGGCAAGTCGCCAGAATCGGCGCAGCCTCCTCGAACAAGAATGCGAACTTATGTTGAATCGCACGAACCTTCAGCCGAACCAAACCCTTGAGCTGCGCCGCTCGATCACGGGTGAACTGCGCGAGAAACTGCGCGAGACACCGCCCACCCCGTTCGACTGGTCGAAGTTCGATGCGCCGACGATGCTGAGCCTCTCCGGCACGCCCGTCGACCTGCGTCTGCAGGCGATGACCCGAATGTTGTGCACCGCGCCCACGCGGCAACAGGAACTGCGCGCGTTGTGGAAGGAGTGTGTGGTCACGGCCGCCTACGCCTGGCGCATCGCGGGGCAGATTCGCGCCGACCAGGAGACCAGCGCCATCGCCGGTCTGCTGCATCGACTGGGCGACATCCTCACCCTGCGCGCCATCGCCGAAATCGAGCACGCGGCCGGTCAACGAGTCGACGCGACCACTAAGGCTTCCCTGTGCATCGAACTCGGCGGCGGACAACTCGAGCGCGTGGTGCGTCTGTGGGGTGTGCCGGCCCGGGCCGCCGCGACGGCCGCCGAATGGCGCCGGCTGCGCGAGTTTCCCTCCGCGGCCGCGGATGCCACGTCCGTCTACCTGGCGCGTTTGTTTGCCATCGAACTGCTTACTCCGCAGTTCTGCGCCGCCGGCATGCTCGAGCACGCCGCGGAAGAGGCGGGCCTCGACAAGGTCGTCTTGTCGCAGATTCGCGGCGATGCCACGATACGGGACCTCGTAGCAAGCCTGCAGTAGTTTGATCGCCCCGGAGGATTCATGAGTCCAGCCAGTCGATTCGCCGTGGCGCTAGCCGTGGCGGGTGACCTGTTGCTGTCCGTGAATGCCTACGCGGCGGCCGATTCCGCGGTCCCGACCATCGAGCAGTTCGCGGCCGACACCGAATTCAGCTTTCCGGCCCTTTCACCCGACGGTCACAAGCTCGCGTTCGTGTCGCGGGTGAATGACAAGCGGCTGGTGGTCCTTCTCGACCTCGAAAAGAAAGAGCGCCGCGCGCTCATGCAGGCGACGGTCGGCACTTTCCAGGCCAGCTGGTGCAGCTTCAAGGCCGATGACCGGCTGTTGTGCGGGTTCTCCGGCACGCAGTTTCAGCGCGGCCAGCCGTATGCCATCTCGCGGCTCGTGTCGATCGACGTGAGCGGCAAGGAAAAGCCCGTGGTTCTCGTGCAGAACGGCGCGCAGGGCTCCTCACAATTCCAGGACCGCATCTTCGATTGGCAGATCGGCGATCCGAAGCGCGTGCTCATCCAGCTCAATGGCGAGACCGAGGGGCCGTTTCCGGATGTGTGGTCGCTCGATGTTTACACCGGGCGCATGAACATCGTGCAGCGGGCGCGCTCGCCGATCATGCGCTGGAGTACGGATCGCAACGGCGTGGTGCGTTTCGGTGCCGGCTACGACGAGCGCAGATCGCAATTCGTGACGCGCGATTCGGCGGATGCGCCCTGGCGCACACTCGCCAAGTGGGAGCTCGGCGAGAACGATTTCGACGTCATCGGCTTCGGACCAACACCCGGAACGTTGCTGGTGGGGGCGGTGCACAACGGCCGCGGCGCGATATTCGAGATGGATCTCTCGGAGAAAGCCGACCGGCAATTGCTGTTCGCGCACAATGAGGTCGATGTCGGCGAGCCTATCTACTGGCCCACCGATCGGCGCATCGTCGGGTTCACGTACGAGACCGACCGCGTGCACCGCATGCTGTTCGACGATGAGGCCGCGGCCATACATGGCGGCATCGACGGGATCCTGCCGAACGCCGACAACTTCGTCGTCGACGCATCGCGCGATGGCCAGATACTGCTGGTGGCGTCTTATGCCGACGTGCGGCCGGCCGAATACCACCTGCTCGATCTTGCCGCGAAGAAGATGCGGCGGGTCGGGAGCGCGAATCCCGCGCTGGAAAATGCGGCGCTCGCGCCGATGAAGGCGATCAAGGTCAAGGGACCCGACGGCCAGTTGCTGCCGGGCTATCTCACGATGCCGCTCGGCTCGGAAGGCCGGCGGGTGCCCATGGTCGTCTACCCGCACGGCGGGCCGTATGCGCGCGACAGCTGGGGTTTCGATCCGATGGTGCAGTTCATGGCGAGCCGCGGGTACGCGGTGTTGCAGGTGAATTTCCGCGGTTCGACCGGTTATGGCGAGGAGTGGTACGACGCGGGCCTGCGCAACTGGGGCACGGTGATGGTCGACGACATCACCGCCGCGACCCGGTGGGCGATCGCCGAAGGCATCGCTGATCCGGCGCGCGTGTGCATCGTCGGCTGGAGTTACGGCGGGTACGCCGCGCTCATGAGCGCCGTGCGTGAGCCGGATCTTTACCGGTGCGTGGTGAGCATCGCGGGAGTCTCGGATCTGCGTGCGCTGGCCCTGGAAGTGCGGCGCTTCTACGGCGGCCGCTTCCGCGCCGAATATGCCATCGGATCGGATACCGATGAACTCAAGGCCGGATCACCGCTGCGCAGCCCCGAGAAGATCACGGCGCCCGTGCTGCTGATCCACGGCGATGACGATATCCAGGTGATGGTCGATCACAGCCGGCGCATGGCGCGCGCGCTCGAGCGGGCGCGCAAGGCACACGAACTCGTGATCATCAAGGACGGCAATCATTCGTTGTCGCGCTACGAGTGGCGCGAAATCCTGCTGACCAAACTCGAAGCCTTCCTCGAGGCCAACAACTGAAGATGTTGGTGCCGGGTGAGAAAAGACTGAGTTAGTGGCCGGGCGGGACGGAGCCAACTCCGTCTTTTCTCACCCGGCACCAACCATGGCTCACATGTTGCGGATCAGGGCGTCGCCGAACTCGGAGCATTTCACCTTCGTCGCGCCTTCCATGAGGCGGGCGAAATCGTAGGTGACGGTCTTCTGGCCGATGGTCTTGTCCATCGCGGAAATGATGGCGTCGGCCGCTTCGGTCCAGCCCATGTAACGCAGCATCATCTCGCCCGACAGGATCACCGAACCCGGGTTCACCTGGTCGAGATCCGCGTACTTGGGCGCCGTGCCGTGGGTCGCTTCGAACACCGCATGACCGGTCACGTAGTTGATGTTGGCGCCCGGCGCGATGCCGATGCCGCCGACCTGCGCCGCGAGCGCATCCGATAGATAGTCGCCGTTGAGGTTCGTCGTGGCGATCACGTCGAACTCATCGGGGCGCGTCAGCACCTGCTGGAGCGCGATGTCGGCGATCGCATCCTTCACGAGAATCTTCCCGCTCTTGAGAGCCGCGGCCTGTTCGTCGTTCGCGGCCTTTTCGCCGGAGGCCGCCTTGGTGCGGCCCCACTGTTCCCAGGTGTAGAACTTGTCGGCGAACGCCGGTGTTTCCGCCAGCGCGTACGCCCAGTTGCGGAACGCGCCTTCGGTGAACTTCTGGATGTTGCCCTTGTGCACGATCGTGACGCTGCGGCGCTTGTTGGTCGCCGCGTATTCCAGCGCCGCCTTGAACAGGCGCTCGGTGCCTTCCTGCGACACGGGCTTGAAGCCGATGCCCGACGTGTCGGGGAAACGGATCTTGGCGTACGCCTTGGGGAACGCCTGCTTGAACAGCTCCTTGAACTTCTTCGCGTCCTCGGTGCCGTGTTCGAATTCGATGCCGGCGTAAATGTCTTCCGTGTTTTCGCGGAAGATGACCATGTCGACCTTCTCGGGCGCCTTGACGGGCGAGGGCACGCCCTTGAACCAGCGCACCGGGCGCAGGCAGACGTACAGGTCTAACAACTGGCGCAGCGCCACGTTCAGCGAGCGGATGCCGCCGCCCACGGGAGTGGTCAGCGGACCTTTGATGGACACGAGGTATTCGCGGCAGGCCTCGACGGTCTCGTCCGGCAGCCAGCTCTTGAAGAGGTTGAAGGACTTCTCGCCCGCGTAAACCTCGAGCCAGTGAATCTTCTTCTTGCCGCCGTAGGCCTTCTGCACGGCCGCGTCCATGACACGGACGCTGGCATGCCAGATGTCCGGACCCGTGCCGTCACCAATGATGAAAGGAATGATCGGCTGGTCGGGAACCTGAAGTTTGCCGTTCAGGACGGAAATCTTCGCACCGCCGGCGGGCGGCGTGACTTTGGGGCTCGTGGGCGTTGCCATCGTTTTAGCTATCTCTCGAAGGGATCAAACGGGCCGCGATGCTAACACAGGCGTCTGAATGGCCTGTTTCCTTGGCTACAATGCCCGCCACCATGTCACGAACTCTCGACAGCACACCCGCGGCGGATGGTTTCTCGATGCCCGCGGAATACGCGCCGCACGCCGGCTGCTGGATGCTCTGGCCCGAGCGGCCGGACAACTGGCGGGCGGGGGCACAGCCTGCCCAGGCGGCATTCGCCGAGGTCGCGGCCGCGATCGCGCGTTTCGAGCCGGTGACGGTCGGCGTCTCCGCCGATCACTATGAATTCGCGCGTGCGCACATCGCGCCTGCGGTGCGCGTACTCGAGATCTCGCACGACGATGCGTGGATGCGCGATGTGGGTCCCACTTTCGTAACCAACTCGCAGGGCGTCCGGCGCGGCGTCGACTGGCAATTCAACGCCTGGGGCGGTCTCGCCGGCGGCCTGTATTTTCCCTGGGACCAGGACGACCTGGTCGCGCGCAAGGTCCTGGAGATCGAAGGCTGCGATCGCTATCGCGCGCCGTTCGTCAACGAAGGCGGCGCGATTCACGTCGACGGCGCGGGCACCGCGCTGGTCACCGAACAATGTTTGCTGAATCCCAACCGCAACCCGGGGCTCTCGCGGATCGAGATCGAGCAATACCTCAAGGATTATCTCGGCGTGCGCAAGGTGATCTGGCTGGGCGCGGGTGTCATCGACGACGAGACCAGCGGTCATATCGACAACCTGGCCTGCTTCGTGAAACCCGGCGTTGTCGCGCTCACCTGGACGGACGACGAGGAAGATCCGCAATACGCGGTATCGGCTGACGCGCTCGAACGCCTGGAATCCGCCCGCGACGCGCGCAAACGCGAAATCAAGGTGATCAAGCTGCCGATGCCCGGCCCACTCGAACGCAGTGCGGACGAGGCGGGCGGGGTGCTGGTGCGCGATCACACGCAGGAACGCCTCGCCGGCGCGCGCCTGGCCGCCAGCTACGTCAATTTCTACATCGCAAACAAGGGCATCGTGATGCCCTTGCTCGACGCGGGAACCGATGGGGCGGCCGCGGCGCAGCTCAGACGCGCATTCCCGGGCCGCAAGGTCGTCGGCGTGCCCGCGCGCGAGATCCTGTTAGGCGGCGGCAACATTCACTGCATCACCCAGCAGGTGCCCCGATGAGCCCGCCCAAATGAGTCAGAGGACACTGCCGCGCCGCGATATCCCCGACAAGCTGCGCATCGCACCCGGTTCGCGCCTGAAACTGCGCGATGAGGACGCGGACCGTTGTTTCGGTTGGGAAAAGGACAAGGCGGTCGCGGTGACCGCCGAGAACCGCGCGAAGCTCGAGGAGCTGCAATACAAAATGTTCGCGGACGGCCGCTTCGCCATGCTGGTGTGCCTGCAGGCGATCGACGGCGGCGGCAAGGACAGCACGATCCGCCGCGTGTTCAGCGCCTTCAATCCGCAGGGCTGCACCGTCACGGCTTTCAAGGCGCCGACCGCGCACGAGCTGCGGCATGACTACTTGTGGCGCATCCACCAGGCCGCGCCGCCACGCGGCGAGATCGCGGTGTTCAACCGCTCGCATTACGAGGATGTGCTGGTCGTGCGCGTCAACGATCTCGTGCCCGAGGATGTGTGGAGCCGGCGCTACGAACAAATCAACGAATTCGAGCGCCTGCTGGACGCCTGTGGCACGCGGGTTGTAAAAAT
Organism: Alcaligenaceae bacterium; assembly: GCA_036677145.1. GTDB lineage: Bacteria > Pseudomonadota > Gammaproteobacteria > Steroidobacterales > Steroidobacteraceae > CADEED01. The sequence continues at coordinate 10,965 of JAKFFF010000037.1, read as the reverse complement.
TTTCCTGCAGGTCAGCAAGGAGGAACAGCGGCACCGCTTCGCCGAACGCCTCGCGGACCGGCGCAAGAACTGGAAATTCGACACCGGCGACCTCGAGAAGCGGCAGCAGTGGCCCGCCTACACACGCGCCTTCGAGGCGATGTTCGCGCGTTGTTCGACCGAACACGCCCCCTGGTATGTGGTTCCCGCGAATCGCAAATGGTTCCGCGACTTTGCCGTGTCGCAGATCCTGCTTTACGAGTTCGAACAACTTCCGCTGCGTTTTCCGGCGCCTAACTTCGACCCTAAGGCAATCAAGCTGATTTGATGGGCCGACGCGAGTTTGATAGGCACACGCCGCGTGTAGCTGTCGGCATCCGGCGACGTTTGGCTCAAACCCGGGAATTGTTTGTTAGACTACGGGCTGCAAAATCCCACCAACGATTCGAGAGGACTCCGAATGGCAGCCAGGAAACAAGGTGCTCGTCACATGCGCGAATGGTCGGAGGGAGACATGAAGAAGCTGCGCCAGTTCGCCAAGGCGCGCGTGTCGGCGCGCATCGCGGCGCAGAAGCTCGGTCGCTCGCCGGGTGCGGTGCGTTACAAGGCCATGATGGAAGGCGTCTCGTTCCGTTCCATCAACCGCAGGAAGTAAGAATCCATCCGGGGCAGCTGGCGCTATCCGCTTCAGCTGCCCCGCAGTTCCTTTTCAGCCTCATCCAGCCATTCCCTCTGCGCCTTGCGATAGTGCGCAGGCGCGAATTTGGCGCGCTCCCGCAGATTCTCGAGTACGCGCACGGCTTCTGGCCGCTGCCCCGCCTGTTTGAGCAGCTTCGCGTAACGCACGCCCGCCTCGGCGCCCGGGTAGTACTCGGCCAGCGTCGCGTATTCGGCCAGGGCCTTTTCCGGGTTCCCCTCGGCTTCGAGCGACCGCGCATACAGCAGGTGTCCGTCGGGTGACTTGAAATCCGGGTTCTTCCGGATCAGCTCATCGAGCGTCTCGCGCGCTCCCGCCGCATCACCCGCGGCGAACCGGGCGCGCGCATAACCTAACAGCAGCTTGGGATCGTCGGCGAACAGGCCTGTCAGACTGCTCTGATAGATAGGCAGGGCTTCCGCCGCCCGCCCGAGCCGCACAAGTTCGTCGGCGTAGCGCTGCCGCGCGGCGACATTGCCCGCGACTTTCATCTCGCCTTCGAGACGCCGCAACTCGCCCTCCGGATCGAGCGTCGTGCGGATGCCGCGCAACGCGCGGCGGCTGGTGCGCGAGCGCAGCAGGCCAGGCAGGATCTCGACGCCGGCGTACAGCAGCGCGCCGACGAATGGCACCGACATCATGAGCATCACGAGCACGTAGACCCAGATCGTGTTGCCGCCGGTCTTGATGCAATGGACGATCATCGCCAGCGACAGCAGTCCGGAAAGGATGTAGATCGCGAATACCATCGTGGCAACGCTCCGTCAGTGATGGCTGAAATCGGCGGACAGGAACAGCGCGCGCCCGCGCGCCGGAAAATAGCGGTAATTGCCGAAGGCGTAATCCGCGCGATCGGCGTACGCCTGGTCGAAAAGATTGTCGACGTGCAACGCGAAACGGAAATCACCCGGCGCGTTCCACGAAACCCGCAGGTTGGTGACGTCGTGTCCCGAATAACGGGCGGTGTTCGCGGCATCGAGATAATAAGGGCCGACATACGCGGTCGTGAGCCCCAGGGTCCATTCGCCTGCGTGGTCCAGCGGCAATTCGAGATTCAACGAATGAATGTTGCGTGGGGCGGTGTCGACGTCGTTACCCGCGACGATCGTCTCGCCGCCTTCGACGGCGCGCGAGAAGGTGTATTCATGGCGCGCGAACGTGCCGGCGAGAGTTGCGCGCAACCGCCGGTCGCCGACCATGGGCCGCAATTCGATTTGATACTCCAGGCCCTGATGCCGCGTCGAACCATTGCTCACGTTGTAGCCGTTGGTTTCGCGCAGGATCACGTTTTCCTTGTTCATCGTGAATAACGCGAGGTCGAGCGACATCCCCGCGCCGCGGAATTTCCAGCCGAGTTCCAGCGATTCGAGCTGTTCGCTGTCGAGGTCGGCCTCGGACTGCTGGCGCTGCAGGCGATACAACTCGGTCATCTCCGGTGGCCGGAAACCGGTCGAGCCGTTGAGATAGACGAGGTTCCGCTCATCCTGTTGCCAGGCGAACGTGACGCGCGGCGCGAGATTGTCGAACTCGTCGTCGCGATCGGCCGGACGCGAATACAGACAACCGGCGCCGGGGCAGGGCACGCCGTTCGCGGCCGTGTTGCCGTCGATCATGCGATTGTCGTAGTCGTAGTTAGTCCGGTCGGCGCGCAGCGCGGCGGTGGCCGTGAACCGGTCCGAGAACCGGTATTCGAGCGAGGCCGTCGCGCCCAGCGTCCACGAGTCGACCCGGTAGTCGTAGTGCAGGCCCGCGGGTCGGATCGCGTTCGCCGCGGGCGCGCCATCAGTGGCGGGGCCCGGCTGGAATTCGGTCAGCTCCGAAGAGGCGGATTCGGCGTCGAGCGAAATTCGCGCGACGAGTCTCTCGAACGGAAAGTTCGCCGTGCCACTCAGCAGGTAACTCGTCTGCGCGTTGTGTTCGAACGGTTTGCCGATGAGGAAATGCTGGATGAAATCCATGCGCGAACGGCGGTACAGCGCGGCCACGGTGAGATCGTCGGTATCCCAGTGCACGGCGACGCGTGCGCTCGAGGCGTCGCGATAGGCCTCCGGGTTGGGATTCGAACGCGCGATGTCCGCGTCGCGGTAACTCTCGTAGCCCTGGATGAAGCCGGCGGTTTCCTGGTTGAGCACCGTGCCCGCCGCGCGCACGCGCAGATGTCCCCGCCCTAGTTCTGCGTCAGCGAGCAGATTGAGCTTGGCTTCATCTACTCCCGAGGAATCACGCCAGCCGGGCGCGCGCGTGTATGCGCCGTAGGCGCCGAATCCCTTGCCGGGCGCGTCATCCGTGCTGGCGGAGAAATCGATGCGCCGGAAAGAGTCCGCGCCGATTCCGGCGCCGAGCGACAGCGCGGGCAACGCGGCCACGCCGGGCGTGATCACGTTGACGATGCCATGCACCGCGCTCGCGCCATACAAGGCGGAACCGGGGCCGCGCAACACTTCGATCACCGACGCCTGTTCGTAATTGAGCTCGAACATCTCGTTGAGATTGCAGAAGCCCACCGGGCGGATCGGCAGACTGTCTTCGGCCATCAGGAAAGCGCCGCAGGCGCCCGCGCCCGTCAGCACGGGGGAGCGGATGGCGCCCAGACTCTCGGAGCCGCTGCCGCGCTGGACGTAGACGCCGGGACTGGAATTCAACACGTCGGCCTGATGTTTGGGCGCGAAATCGCTGATTTGCTCCGCATCGATGCGGGCGACGCTCGCGGGCGTGCGTGACGCCGAACGCGGGTCGCGCATGCCCGTGACGACGACGTCATTCGGTCCTGTGTCCTGCGGCGTGCCGGGAGCGGATGCGTCCTCATCGGCCCCGTATGCTGAGAGCGGCAGCAGTACCGCGAGGAAAAAAAGAATACGCATGTGGTGGCCGATTATCGCCGCGAACGTCTATCCTTGCTCAGGGATTCTCTGGCGTAGGGGAGCGTCACGCCGCCCCATAGATGAGCCACAAGCTGAATCATAAACCGGGCAAAAGAGCACTCATCGTCGCGTTGCTGTTGGGCCTGTCGGGCGTGGTACGGGCCGACGAGCCGGCTGCCGTGCCGGCCGGCACGCACACGGCGCGCCCGCGCATCGGACTCGTCCTGTCCGGCGGCGGCGCGCGCGGCGCCGCGCACATCGGCGTGCTCAAGGTGCTCGAGAAAAATCACATTCCAGTGGATGCCATCGCCGGCACCAGCATGGGCGCCGTCGTCGGGGGCCTGTATGCCTCCGGCCTGTCCGCCGACGAAATCGAGCGCGTGATGAATACGGTCGACTGGCAGGACGCATTCCGCGACCGCCCGCCGCGCACCGATCTCAACTTCCGCCGCAAGCTCGAAGACCAGAGTTTCCTGGTCAAGTTTCCGCTGGGACTCAAGGGCGGCAAGTTCCGGCTGCCGCGTGGCCTCGTCCAGGGACAGAAGCTCACGCAGATCCTGCGCAACCAGACGCTGCCGGTGGCGCAGATCCAGCATTTCGACGACCTGGCGATTCCGTTCCGCGCCGTGGCCACCGACATCGTCACCGGCGAACGGGTCGTGATCGCGAATGGCGATCTAACTACGGCGATGCGCGCCAGCGTTTCCGCGCCGGGTGTGTTCGCGCCGGTCGACTCGGACGGACGCCTGCTGGTGGACGGCGGCCTCTCCTCGAATCTGCCCATCGACGTCGCCCGCGAGATGGATGTCGACATGCTGATCGTCGTCGACTGCGGATTTCCGCTGCTCGATCGCCAGCAGCTGGATTCGGTCGCGACCGTTTCGAACCAGATGCTCGCGATCCTCATCCGGAACAACACCAAGGCGCAGCGCAAGACCCTCACCGATGACGACATCGTGATCGATCCGGCACTCGGGGATTTCTCCTCGCTGGCGTTCAACGAACACCAGCGGGCGATCGAAATCGGCGTGCAGGCCGCGCAGGAGGTATTGCCGCAATTGCAGGCGTTGTCGATCCCGGAAAACGAATTCCGCGCGCTCGTCGCGGCGCGCGGCGCGGTGCGCACGACACTGCCGCGCGTGGATTTCCTGCGGGTGGAACCGGGTTCGGAGCGCTACGCGGGCGCAATCGACGCATTGTTCGGCGACCAGGTCGGCAAGGTCGTCAACGCCAGAAGTCTCGACAAGCGCGTGAACGAACTCTACGGCCAGGGAAACCTGGAGATCTTCGACTACAAACTCGTGCGCGCAGATCCACCGGCGGACGAGGCCGCGGACAAGTACGGCCTGGCGCTCACGACGCGCCGCAATTCCTGGGGTCCTAACTATCTGCGCTTCGGTCTGCAGCTGCAGAACGACTTCGAGGGAAACTCCTCGTTCAACGCCGCGGCGCGCGGCACGCTCGCGGAGATCACCCGTTACGGCGGCGAATGGGTCTGGGACCTGCAGGTCGGCGAGACGCCGCGCGTCGCGACCGAGGTGTATCTGCCCGTGGGTTACCGCTCGCGCTGGTTCGTGGCGCCGCACGGCGAATTCCTGATCCGCACGCTGCCCATCATCGACGAAAACGAACGCACTATCGCGGAGTACCGCGTGCGCACCACCGACTACGGCCTGGATCTCGGCCGCGAGCTCGGCAACTACGGCGAGATCCGCGTGGGCTGGGGCCGCAGTTTCGGCGAATCGAGTCTGCGCGTCGGCACCCCGGTCCTGGCGTCGAGCGACTTCGATTCGCGCAAGTTCTTCGGCGAGTTCCGCTACGACACCGTCGACGACGTGAATTTTCCGCGCCGCGGCGGCACGTTCGCGCTGGGCTGGCAGGCCGAGCGCGAGGGCAAGGGAATCACCGCCGACGGCAATGCCGACCTGCTCGTATACGACCAGCTCTACGCGCGTTCCTGGGGGCGCAACACCGGCATCCTGTGGGCCTCGTCGGGCCTGCGTCTCGACAACGACATCGACATCGTCCGTTCGTATTTCTCGCTGGGCGGATTCCTCAACATGTCGGGAATCGCGCCCGAAACGCTGGTCGGCGCGAACTTCGCGCTGCTGCGCGGCATTTATTACCGCCAGATCAGCAGCCAGGGGCAGGGCATCCTCAACCTGCCGGTCTATATCGGTGGATCTCTCGAGCTCGGCAACGTGTGGGCTTCGCGGCGCGACATATCCTTCGACAGCGCGCGCACCAACGGCAGCATCTTCATCGGGCTCGATACTTTGTTAGGTCCCGTGTATTTCGCGACCGGCTTCGACGATCACGGCGGTTCGGCCTACTACCTGTTCCTCGGCCGCACGTTCTGACGGGTTACGGTTGATGTGAACGGGCGCACAGCGCATTCGGGCCGGCTCGGGCCCAATTCGCCGCACATGCCGCAGATTCCCGGACCCGCCCGGTCTTCTCCCAGCAAAGCCACGACCCTGCTGTTGTGCCTGCTGCTGCTGGCCGACCTGCTGTTCATCGTGGTGCATATGCTGCACGTCTGGTCGCCGTGGCTGCCCGCGTATTCGTTGTCCATCGAAGTCGATGGCGGGCTGGCGGAGATGTTCCAGTACGCCAAGCTGACTGGCCTGGTCGCGTGCCTGGGGTTCCTGTTCCTTCGTACCCGGGGCTGGGCGTTCGCCGGCTGGGCGGCGTTCTTCGGCTTCCTGCTGCTCGACGACATGTTTGCGATTCACGAGCGGCTGGGTCAGAAAGTGGGCCTGCAGCTCGGCTTTCCGGAGGTTTTCGGTCTGCGCGTGGATGACTTAGGCGAGATCGCCATCGCCGCGGTGCTCGGCCTGTGCGCGGCCTCCATGGTGGCGCTGGCAGTGCGCCGTGGCGGCGCGACCGCGCGCCGGATTTCCCAGGATTTCCTGTGCCTGCTCGCGTTGCTCGCGGTCTTCGCCGTGATGTTCGACGCGCTGCACACCATCACGTATTTCCGCGCACCGGGAATCGCGCCCTTGTTCGCGCTGATCGAGGATGGTGGCGAGATGCTCGTGGTGAGCGCCATCGCCGCGTACACCTTCGACATCGTCAGCAACACGGCCCGGCGGCGCGTGGCGGTGTGGCCGTGGGTGCGGGAACGATTGCCCGCGTTCGCGCGAAGTTAGAGCCCGCGGCTCTCGTGGAGCTTTTCGACCTTGTCGAATCTCAACGCCGGCTTGTCGCCCGGGCGCGAGTACTCGTGTTTGCGTGACATCTCGGTGAGGGCGGCATCGCGTTCCGCGGCCGAGCCGAACCAATGAGTCTTGTTCCAGTCCGCGCCGAGCAGCTTCTGGAAGGGATCACCCCGCTTGAGAGTGATACGGACGCCGTAGGGACGCTGGATGCCCGCGTCGGGTTTGCGCAGGTTGTGAGGATGAACGATTGCCATGGCGCGTAAGGGTACGAACGCACCCGCGAGTAAGCAAGGCATCATTGCTTCAAACCGCGGGTGACCAATAACATCCCGGGGTCCGTTGACATCCGGGGCGTCTGGAATGCGCATAGATTCCGCTGGCTTATTTCGCATCGGAAGCCGAATTGCTGCGTGAGCTGCCACAATGCGTGGGTGAGCTGGTGCCCGTCACGACCGCATCGGCTACGACCCCGTTGAAGACCGAAGAGAAGAAATGACGAAAAGAAGCGTGCCGGTGACTGTCCGGCCAGTGAAACCCGACGACTACGAAGCGTGGCGCCCGCTCTGGGACGAATACAACGCCTTCTACGAGCGCACCGGTCCGACCGCGCTGCCGGAAGAGCTTACTCAAACTACCTGGCGGCGCTTCTTCGACGCGCATGAACCGGTGTTCTGCATCGTCGCCGAGCGCGAGGGCAAGGTCGTCGGCACCTGCCATTACATCTATCACCGCAGCACTTCACGGCTCGAGCCGGTGTGTTACCTGCAGGATCTGTTCACCGCCGCCGATTATCGCGGCCACGGCATCGGACGCGCGTTGATCAATGGCGTTTACGAGATCGCGAAGGAAGCCGGAAGCAAACGCGTGTATTGGCTGACACACACGACGAACACGCCGGGCCGTACCCTGTACGACAAGGTGGCGAAGAACCTCGGCTTCATTCAGTACGTGCAGGACGTGTGATCCAGAGGACGAGGGTTCGGAATGAGCGAAACCAAGACCCGGCCGACCAAGGTAACTGCCGCCGCGTTTCTCGCGAAGGCGGCGAGCAAGCAGCAGCTCGAGGACTGCCGCGAGTTGACGAAGCTGTTTCGGGAGCTCACCGGCAAGAGCGCGAAGATGTGGGGGCCGAGCATCGTCGGCTTCGGCTCCTATCACTACGTGTACGACAGCGGCCGCGAGGGAGATGCGCCGCTGCTCGGTTTTTCGCCTCGCAAGGGGACACTCGTCATCTATCTGGCGCCCTATCCGGATGACGAGGGACTCAAGAAGAAGCTCGGCAAACACAAGGCCGGAGCAGGGTGCCTGTACATCAAGAAGCTCGATGACATCGATCGTGCCGTGCTGAAGCGGCTGGCGCGCAACTCGATCGATTCGCTGCAGCGGCGGTATCCGCCGAAGAAATGAAGCGGACGTGTCATCCAATGCGCATATTGGGCTGAGCGTCGCGCCGGCAAGACGACCAGTCGATTCGCGCCCATCGGCTGCGCGCGAGCGAGCGCAGGATGCCTGCCAATGCCGCCAACGCGGCAAGTGCGGCGGCCACGATCCAGTAACGGATACCGTCGTTGGCCGTCATGACGGCAACAACGGCGAGCGACATCATCACGATGATTCCGAGCACGGATTCCGGTACGCGAACGCCACGCGTCAGCATGAGACCCAGGTACGTGCTGAGAACCGTGCCGAGAACCACCAGGGAAACTCCCGCGACCATCTGCGCTGGCGACATTCCCGCGAAAGCTCCGATGCCCAGCAGGAACAGCACCAGGGCCAGCAATACAAAGCCGTTGTGCCGCCAGGCGGATCGTTCGACGGCATCGAACAGAGCTCCACGTGACCCTTCGCTGCGCAACCACAACGCGCGGCTGCGTGCGGGAGCCTTTTCCGCATTGCCGCCGGCGACGACGCTCGCGATGGCCAGATAAAGCAGCCACATTCCGGGAGAGCCAACTCCCATTCGAATGGTGAGGACCAGCGGCAGCAGCAAGACGGCGATCAGAATCCACGGACGGGAATTGCCGAGCAGCAGGTCGATTTCACTGCCTGCGAAATCGCGCGCGGAAGTGCTCGCGGCACGGGGCTGCGAGCGCTGCCGCCCGGCATACCAACGCTTGAGACGTGGCCAGTTGAGAAAGCCCGCGCTGAACACCACCAGGACAAACGCGAGTTGCTTCAGATTGGATTCGACCAGCTCGGCTTCTTCCCGACTCTCGCCGGCGGAGATCAGTGCCAGCACGACCAACACTGCGATTCCCTTGGCATAACCGGCGAGCTTGCGTTCGCTGCTGACGAACCAGATGAACACGTACAACCAGATGGCGACGATGCAGCCGGAGGTATAGACGATCAGCATTATTCCCAATGACCATTCGAACAGATGAGTCCATTTCAGGAACTCGTCGATGTTGCCGGACGTGCCGGCGAAGAAAGCCAGCGGCGCAAGCAGTCCGGCCGGCAGGGCGACCAGCATCACGGTCAGGATCACGCTGGCCAGTAGTTTGATCCGGGCGCCGGGAAGGACGCAGGACGAGTGACTTTGGGAAAGCCGTCCGACGGTCAGCGGCATCAGCGAACTGCCGAAGAAGAACGCGATCAAGCCGGGCCAGGCGAGCGCCAGCATGTGCTCCGTCTGGGGTAGATAGAGAACAACGTAAACCGACGCGAGGATGAGCAGCAGGCCGGTGATGGTGAGCCACCGGGTGGCGGTCGTCCCGGTGAAATACGTCAGCAGCAGGCGCCCGACGGCTCTCATCGGTGCAGCTCCAGGAAGATTTCCTCGAGGCCCAGCGATTCCTGTTCCACCGTGACCGAGTAGCGCTCCTCGAAGGACTGCTGAATCGCGGGCGTCCAGTCGCGCACCACCGCGGTGACCGATTGCGCCTGCGCGCGCTGATTGATCACGCCGGGGATTTCGAAATTGGGCACGGTGGCGCCGCCGAAGCGGATGTGCAGCCGCGACACCGATTCCTTGAGCGATTCGAGATCGCCTTCCCAGAACAACCGGCCCTCCTTGAGTATCCAGATGCGCGAGGCCAGCCGCTCGATGTCCGAGACGATGTGCGAGGAGAACACGACCGCGCGTTGCCCCTCGGCGGACAATTCCACGAGCTGTTCAAGGAATTGGCGGCGCGCCAGCGGATCGAGACTGGCCACGGGCTCATCGAGGATCAGCAGGTCAGGCCGATGTCCGAACGCCAGCATGATGGAAAGTTTCTGCCGCTCGCCGACGGACATGCTCTTGATGCGTGCCTGCGGGTCCACGCCCCAGGCGCCGCACAGCCGGCTGATGAGTTCGTGGTCCCATTTCGGGTAGAACGATGCGATGACCCGTAGTTGTTCGGCCACGGTGAGCTGGTAGAGCAGTTCATCCTGTTGCGGAACGAAGCCGACGCGTCGCTTGACGTCGCCCGGCATACGCTGGCTTTCGGCGCCGAAAATTCGCACCTCGCCGGAGGAGGGGGTGGAATAGCCGAGCATGAGCTCGAGCAGCGTGGTTTTTCCCGCGCCGTTTTTCCCGAGCACCCCGATCACTTCTCCGGGCCGCACCTCGAAGCTGAGGTCGTGCAACACGTCACGGGGACCGAACGACTTGCGCAGGCGCGAGGCCTGCACGGCTGGTTCATTCATCGTCTTGCTCCCATTTGCCGCGGAGCAGTCTGATGACCTCCGCCTGGCTCAATTGAAGTTGTCGGGCGGCCAAGGCCACCTGCGAGACCAGAGGTTCGATCTGTTCGAGCCGCCGGGATACGGGGGACTGAGCACGCGAGCGGCTGGCCACGGTCATGGGCTTGCCGCGGTTGTGCTCCAGCAGGCCTTCCGCCTGCAGCAGGCTGTATGCCTTGGAAATCGTCATCGGATTCACGGCGTGCGACACGGCGATTTCGCGTACCGAGGGCATTTCATCGCCGGGCTTCAGCTGCCCACTGGCGATCTGGCGCCGCACCTGTTCGAGGATCTGGCGATAGATCGGTATGCCGGAGTTGGGGTTGAGTATGAACATGGTGTGGGTGAATCAGTGTATCAAGACTATAATACACTAGGCCGGCGAAGTGTGAAGGACCTCACAGGCGCGGCAAATCACCGGGACGGCGGCCCGGCCGCCGGGCGAGATCTATGCGGCGCGATCCCCGGCGCCTTCGCGGTCGCGCCAGTGCAGGATGCGGCGCGTGACGAATAGATAGACCCGCTTGCCGCTCGCCATCCAGATGCGCGAGAGCAACGACGGGGTGGCGAGGATGTGCTTCTCGCGCGCGGTCAGGCGCTC
>JAKFFF010000036.1:0-52704 GCA_036677145.1 Alcaligenaceae bacterium | reverse complement strand
GTCGTCGAGCTCGCGCACCAGCGACTTGAATTCGGTGAAATCGATCTGCCCGTCGTGATCGCGATCGGCGCGCGCAAACAGCGCGTCGATCTCGGCGATCTCTTCATCCTGGTCGACCATGGATCCCTCCGTCGTAGGTAGTTAGTGAGCCGTACAGCTCCGGCCGCCGGTCGCGGAATACGAACCAATTGTTGCGCAGCTCTGCGTTCGCGGCCAGATCGAACTTCGCCGTGAGCACGGCCTCGTCCTCCTCGCCCGCCTCGGCGATCTTCGCGCCCGTCGAGTCAGTGATGAAGCTCGAGCCGTAAAAGCGGATATAGAGATTGTCGGGGTCCTGCTGGGCGTGCTCGGTACCGATGCGATTGCAGACGATCAGCGGCGTGAGATTGGCCGCCGCGTGTCCCTGCTGCGTCCGTTGCCAGTGATCGCGCGAATTCACTGGCAGCGCCGGTGGCGGTTCACTGCCGATTGCGGTCGGGTAGAACAACAGCTCCGCGCCCTGCAGCGCCATCGCGCGCGCGCATTCCGGAAACCACTGGTCCCAACAGATCGCGACCCCGATGCGCGCGTACTTCGTGTCCCAGACCTTGAAGCCTGTGTCGCCGGGGCTGAAGTAGTTTTTCTCCTGGTACCCGGGGCCGTTCGGAATGTGCGCCTTGCGATAAACACCGAGGTTGCGTCCGTCCGCATCGAGAATCGCGATCGAATTGAAGAACGAGTTGTTGGCTTTCTCGAAGAAGCTGATCGGCAATACCACTCCGAGCTCGCGCGCAATCTTCGAAAAATGGCCGATCGCGCGATTCTCTTCGACGGAGGTCGCGAGGCGCAGATGGCGAGAATCCTGCTCGATGCAGAAATACGGCGTCTCGAACAACTCCTGGATCAGGATGATCTGCGCCCCCTGCTTCGCGGCCTTTCTCACGAGCCGTTCCGCCGTGGCGATGTTTGCGGCCACGTCCCAGCCGCAGGCGAACTGCAGCGCAGCCACCGTCACTTCGCGTTTCGGCCGCTGCAGATGCGCGGGTTGACTCATGCGAACACCTTGCCCGGATTGAGAATGCATTTTGGATCGAGGGCCTGCTTGAGCAATCGCATCGTGGAGATCTCCGCAATGCTGCGCGACAGCGGAAGGTAGGCGCGTTTCTCGAGTCCGATACCGTGTTCGGCGGATACGGAACCGCCAATCGCCGCGAGCGGACGATATACGACTTCTTCCATCTTCGAGCGAGTCGCGGCATCGTCACCGGCGGCGATCACGATGTGCAGATTGCCATCGGCCATGTGCCCGAACACGAACGCACGATTATCACCCGCATGCGCGCGCACGGCGTCGCAAACCTCGCGCGCGTAATCCTTCATGTTCTCGATGGGCAGGCTCACGTCGAACGTCAGCAACGGCGCGATGTTCTTCACTTGCCAGACATCTTCGCGGATGTTCCAGATCGCACGCCGCTCGGTTTCGGAATTCGCGATGGTGACGTCGGACACGACACCCGCGTCGAGCGCCTCGCCCAGGACGGCTTCGAGCCGCGCTCGATCGGCCACGGGATCGCCGCCGAGCGTTTCCGCGATCGCATAAAACGGCGCGCCGCGCGCGAGCGGCGCCGTGTTCTGCGCCGGCGGCGCGGTGTTGTAGTCGTAATAGTTGCCCCACAGCGCTTCGAACGCGGCAAGTTGCCCGCCCAGCCCGGAATCGAGCCGATCGAGCAGTTCCACCAGGGCATCAAACGTTGGCAGCGCCGCCAGCAGTGTTTCCTGGCTGCGCGTGCGGGATACGAGACGGAGCTCGGCGCGAGTCACCACACCGAGTGTCCCTTCGCTGCCGATGAACAGTTGTTTGAGATCGTAGCCCGCGTTGTTCTTGAGCATGCGATTGAGCGAGGTGAGCACGGTGCCATCGGCCAGCACCGCTTCGACACCCAGCACGAGGTTGCGCATCATTCCGTAGCGGAGCACGCGCAGTCCGCCTGCGTTCGTCGCGATGTTCCCACCGACGGTCGCGCTGTCGCGCGCACCGAGATCGAGCGGGAAAACGAGCCCCTCCTCTTCGGCCGCCCGCTGCACCTGGCCAAGTTTCGCACCTGCCTGCGCGCGCAGCGACCGGCCGGGGACATCGACGCGTTCGATCGCGTTCATTGATTCGAGCGACAGGATGATTTCGCCCTCGCCGGCATCCGCGCCGTTGACGAGCCCCGTGAGCCCGCCGTGTGTCACTACCGGCTGTCCACGCGAATGACACAGCCGCAGGATCGCGGCGACCTGCGCAGTATCGCGCGGACGGACGAGTAGTTCGGCGTCGACGCGTCCGTGCCAGAGGACGCCGGCCCGTTCGCGCACCGCGGCTCCTTCGAGCACGCCGTTCTCGCCAACGATGGCGCGTAATTCACTGTTGAGACTGGCCTGCGACATGCGGCCGTAAGGTAACGCGCAATGCGGGCAGCCGCCAGAACGGCGAGCCCGCCGCCGAATCAATGCAGCGTCGGACTCGCCTTTGCTTCCGCGTCGCTGACAGGAAAAAGCGCTTGATCGAGCGCGTGCACGTAGGTCGCCACATTGACAGTACCGGGCACGAGGACGCGTCCGCCGAACAGCAGGTTGGGCACAGTGCGTACTCCAAAGCCCCGCAGGCGTTCCTCACTGCCTTCGAGCATCGACTCGCCTTCACGAGTCTCACGGAACGCCTGCAAGGTGCGATCGGAAAGTCCCGCCTCGGCGCCAATGCCGGCGAGCACCGCAACGTCACCGATGTCGGCGCCGCGCTCGAAATAGGCGCGGAAGATCGACGCCGCGACGTTGGCATGACGCCCTTCGTTCATCGCGAGCTGCACGAGTCGGTGAGCTTCCGACGTACTCGGCAATGCACCGAGTTTTTCGAAGTGAAACTCGATGCCCAGCTCGTGACCAGCCTCGGTCAGGCTTTTCTCGGCAAACGGCACGCTGATGCCCTGAGGCAGGCGTTCCGCCAGATAGTCGTGAAAAGTGCGAGGGGCGGCGTTCGATGCCGGCGGCGCCATACGGAACGGATGCCAGCGCAGCCGTGTCTCGACATCGCCCGAAAGATTTCCGAGCGCGCGCGTCAATTGCGCCATGCCGAGCCACGACCAAGGGCATGTGAAATCGGCGACGAGATCTATGTCCAGAGTTCGTCGCACATCAGTGAGCGGTCTTACTGGAATGTTCATGCGGCATATGTAGGTGCGCCGCGTGCGTGTTCAACCCGGGTTTCGCTGAGACCCCAGGTTGGCAAGCACCTGTTCGGTGATGCGGATGGCCGTTTCGAGTGCACGCAGCCCATCCTCTCCAGACACGATCGGCTCTTTATCGTTCCGGATGCAATCGAGGAAGGATTCGATCTCGCTTTTCAGGGCATCGCCTTGCGCGAAACTCGCCTCCTCGATGCTCACCGGGAGCTGCCCGGCCTGGGGCGTACCCTCGCGTTTGCGGATCAGCGTCAGAATCTTCTGCTGCAAATCGACCGACAGGTAAGCCGCATCTTCGAAGATCCTGAGCTTGCGCTCCGTTTTGAGACTCACGCGACTCGCGGTCGTGTTGGCCACGCAACCGTTGGCAAACCGGATGCGGGCGTTGGCGATGTCGATTTCACCGGAAAAAACCGGCGTGCCGATGGCATCGATACTCACGATTTCGCTGCGGGTCAGTGACTGGATCAGATCGATGTCGTGAATCATGAGATCGAGGACCACGTTCACGTCGGTACCGCGTTCCTTGTAAGGGGCGAGCCGCACGCATTCCATGAATCGCGGTTCGCGGACATGCGGATCCGCCGCGAGGATCGCCGCGTTGAAGCGCTCCAGGTGCCCGACCTGGAGTTTGCGTTTGAACTGCGCGGCCCGTGCGATCAGGGATCGCGCCTGCTCGGGCGTTTCGGTGATGGGTTTCTCGACCAGCACATGGGCACCCGCTGCAAGGAATGCATCCGCGATCTCGAAGTGCGCCGGCGTAGGCGTTACGACGCTGACCGCGTCGACCTTGCCGAGAAGCTCGCGGTAGTCGCCGACCGCTTGCGCGCCAACCTCACCGGCCACCTGCGTACGCACATCCTCGCGCGCGTCGACCACGGCCACGAGTTCACAGGAGTCTAGTTGGGCGTATTTCTGGGCATGGAAGCGCCCGAGGTACCCGACACCGATGACCGCCGCCCTGATTTTGCTCATGCGCTATTATGCCCGCGCTTTCCCGCCGGCCGGCGGGAGTCCTCGGGGGCATGGCGAATTGTTCAACTGGCTGGTGCGCGCACGCGATGGATACTTCGCGATGCCGCCGCTCAAATTTGAAGCGACTACGTTCGGGCTCACCGTTCTTTGCGGGTTGTTCGTCATGCCCGCGCTCATCTATCTCGCGGGCAGCGCGATCCTGAAGCCCTACGCGAACGGCGGGCTGCTCGCGCTCTATCTCGATTTCGGGAAGGGGCTCATCGAGTTTCGCCCCAGCTGCTGGATTGTGCTGCTCGGACCCTTCGGATTCCTCTCGCTCTTCAGGATCTTTCGATTCCTGATCCGCAAGATATAAGTAAAAACGCCCTTCCTGAAACGTGAACTCGTTCACGAATTTCCGGCTGCCAAATCCGCGGGGCCCCGAAACTGTGACGCAATTCGGCGACACTTGTTCTCGATCTCAGGGCACGCGAGTCAGGACGAGAAAAATGAGCGAGTACTACCTCGCCGATCAAAAGGCGGAAGAACGGCAGCGTCGGAAGAGAGGCGAAAGCGAGTCCGCGCCCGAGCACCGCCAGGCGCAGGACATCAAGATAACTTTGCTCGGGGATTTCCTGTTTCCCAACCAGGAACCTCAGGGATTCGATCCATACAACCACGCTAACGGGAAACCCGTACGCGAAGTGTGGAAATCGCGCCGCCAGCGCTGAATTTCTGAGGGTCCGGTCCGGCCGCCACTGCGGGCCTCGCGAAGATCACAGACGGGATATCTCGTATCGAAGGCCCTTGGCCGCGCACGACCCATGCGCCGGCCTGAAAGCAAGTTGATGCATTCCATGCGCCCGGAACCAAGTGTCGAATGCGACGCTCGAACCGGGTCATGCGGATGTCGCTCAAGCCTTCGGCCAATACACCCACAAGACCGTCGCCATCACCACTGCCAGCGCTCCGTGAGCCGCGTAACGCCAAGCCCGCGTGCGCAATTCGCCGTAAAAGCTCGTCACGGCGAGTATCGCGAGGAAAATCGATAGCAGGCATGCCGCCAGCAGCGGGCCTTTCTCGTCTGCGAGCCGCGCGCCGTATTCGGGCAACAACAGAAATACCACTCCCGTAAGGAGAAGCGCTGCGGCGATGGAGACTGTCGAGCCCATCACGATTCCAAGGAGTACGACCAGCGGGCGCATGTATTTGCCTGTGTTTGCGGAGATTCCACTTGAGCAGGCCGAGTTGCGGCCTTACTGTAAGTTCGATTGTACGGACCGTTCACTGTCGAGACACACTGACGCATGAATTCATCATTCGCCCTCTCGTCCCGCTGGCTTGCCCCCTCCATTCTCGCAGTGCTGCTGCTGCTCACGGGTTCCGCCCAGGCACCCGCGAATACGCAGTTGCCCGCGGGATCGGTGGTCGCCAGCGAACGTCACCGTTCCGTGGCGCGGCGCGTGTGGTCGATGCTCGAGGGCATGCACTACAGCGGCCAGAAGCTCGACGATCGCATGTCGGCCATCGTTTACGCCCGCTATCTCGAAAGTATCGACGGCCAGCACACCAGCCTGCTGGCTTCCGACATCGCGGAGTTCGACGCGTACAAACTGCGCTTCGACGACATGATCCGCAGCGGCGACGTCGATCCGGCCTTCGCCATCTTCGCGCGCTTTCAGCAACGCAATCGTGAGCGCATCAAGTTCGCGCTCGCGCAACTGGAAAAGGAACCTGACTGGGCCACCAAGGAAGTCTTCGAATTCAATCGTGAAAAAGGACCGTGGGCGGTCAATTCCGCGGAACTCGATGATTGGTGGCGCAAGCGCGTGAAAAACGACGCGTTGTCATTGATGCTCACCGGCAAGGACTGGCCCAAGACCGCCGAGGCGCTCAAGAAGCGCTACGAGACCACCCTGAAGCGCATCGATCAGATCAGCGCGGATGACGTGTTCGAATCGCTCATGAATTCCTACGCGCGCGCGTACGACCCGCACTCGAGCTATTTCTCGCCGCGCAGCTCCGAGGAATACCGCATCCAGATGAGTCTCAACTACGACGGCATCGGTGCCTCGCTGCAACTCATCGACGACTACGTGACGATCATGAATGTCATCGAAGGCGGTCCTGCTGCCGTGGCCGGCACCCTGTCGGTCAAGGATCGGATCACTGGCGTTGGCCAGGGCAAGGAAGGCCCGGTGACCGACGTGCTCGGCTGGCGCATCGACGATGTCGTGCAACTCATTCGTGGGCGCGCGGGCACGCAGGTGCGCCTGCAGGTGCTGCCGGCAGGCGCCGCTCCGGGCGCGGGCGAAAAGATGCTTGAATTCACCCGCAACAAGGTGACGCTCGAAGCGCAGGCGGCGCAGAAAGAACTGCGCACCATCAAGCGCGGCGACAAGGAAGTCCGTGTCGGCGTCATCAACGTGCCGGCCTTCTACCAGGACGTCGAAGCGCAGAACGCCGGCGACAAGGAATTCCGCAGCACGACCCGGGACGTACGCCGGCTCATCAATGAGCTCAAGGCCGAGAAAATCGACGGTCTCGTGCTCGACCTGCGCGGCAATGGCGGCGGCTATCTACCCGAAGCGACCGCGCTGACGGGATTGTTCGTCGACAAGGGACCGGTGGTGCAGCTCAAGGTCACCAACGGCGATCTGGAAGTCCAGGAAGATCCCGAACCCGGCGTTGCATACTCCGGACCGCTCGCCGTGCTGGTGGATCGATTCAGCGCCTCCGCCTCGGAAATCTTCGCGGGCGCGATTCAGGATTACCATCGAGGCGTCGTGCTCGGACAGCGCACCTTCGGCAAGGGAACCGTGCAGAACCTGGTGCCGCTCGATCGCTGGTCGCCGCGACCCGTCAACGGACAGCTGACCGTGACCATCGGCAAGTTCTATCGCGTCACCGGCGAGAGCACCCAACATCGCGGCGTGGAGCCCGATGTCGCGCTGCCCTCGCAGATCGACATGGACGAATTCGGCGAGAGCGCGCTGGCGGGCGCACTGCCCTGGGATCGGATTCCGGGCGTTCCCTTCCGCATGGAAGGCAAGGCCGTTCAACCCAACATCAACGCCCTAGCTACCGAAGAGAAATCACGCGCAACCCGCGACCCCGACTATCGCTGGCTGGTCGCGGATCTCGCCGCCGCGGAAGCGGTGCGCAAGCAGACCACGCTTTCGCTGAATCTCGATGAGCGCAAGGCGGAACGCGAGCGGCTCGAGCGCGAACGACTCACGCGTGAAAATACGCGTCGCGCCGCGCAGAACCTGCCCGCGCTCAAGACCTACGAAGAGCTCGCCGATGCGAAATTCCCGGACACCGTGCTCGATCAGGCCACCGAGGTCATGACCGACATGGTCACGGGCCTGCGCCCGATCGTTCCGGCGCCTTCGCGCACGGTCCGCAGCGAGACCAAGGCCGCCGAATAGTTGATCCGGGCGCGGAAGCGCCCGGGCTCAGCGCAGTAGAACCTTGAAGAGGCTCCAGGTGTCCTCGACGAGGACATTCGGCAGTCGCGCCGCCGTGACCCCCTGCGAGCCGTAGGCAAGCACGTCGCCTTCCGCGACGCCACAGGACTCGGGAATCGGCACGGTCTCGTGATCGGCCAGATAGGCCGCGGTGCTGCGCAGCCGTTCACCGCGTTGCTGAACTTCCGGCGAAAGCCCATTGCGCTGTCGCAGGAGGCCGCGGGCCTTGACGATGTCGCTCATGATGGCCACGCAGGCCGCAAGATCGCCGTAGTACTCGCTCGCTTCGCGGCGGGACATCGCGGCGCGGGCCGAGGCCACCAGGTTCGTGCGCGCCAGCCGCAGGCACAGGACCTCGGCGCAGGCGATGGCCGCAATGTTGATTGCACGGCGTGATTCGACTGACAGGCCGGGGAAATCACCCGCGCCCGCCTTCTCGATCTGCTCGCAGCGCGCGCGTGCGGCCAGCAATGCGGCCTGCGCCGTTTCGACACCCGCCTCGATGGCCGGGCGTTGCGCGGCCACTCGCGGGCGCTGCCAGCGGTGCCACCACTTGTCGAGTTTCGCGAGACGCGCGTCGAACGCCGCGAGTTGCTGACGCGCCGCGACCATCTGCGATTCGGCCTGGCGAAGCTGCTGCTCGCTTGCCTGACGCTGCTGAAATTGCCGGCGATTGCCTTCGAGCGCGAAGGACTTGCGCTCGCGTTCTTCCTGTCGGGCGGCGAGTTCGTTGACGAGCTGCGAGATGATCTCGCGGCCATCGGCCCATAGGGCGCGCAGATGATAGAAAACCAGGGTAGATAGACCGGTGTCGACGGATTCGAGCCGCTTCTCGAGCGCCTCGAACATTTCCTGAACCCGGCTGGTCGCCGCTTCCTGCTGCTTGAGCCGGTCACGCAGACGCTGCATTTCCGCGCCGAGCTCTTCATGCTGCTTGCGCAGTTCCGCACGGCTGCGGAACAGCTCGACGACACGTCCATCCTCACCGGGTGGTGCCGCGTCGCTGCTGCTGCCGAGTAACCCTAACGCTTTCAGCGCTTTCATAGACCCCTGCGCGGCGGGGGTCGTATCTACCCTCGAAACCCGTGGCCGCGGTCGAAACAGTACTCCAGCCACTTATTTAACATCGTATTCCGGGCCCAACGCTGATCCAGTTCACGCTCCGCCGCCCCGCGCAGACGCCGCAGTGCCTCGTGATCGTGTTGCGTTGCCCATTCCTGGGCCTCGACCAGGCGCGCGTCGTGATAGATGCGCACGCGCATGTCCGGATAGGTCTGAACTTCTTCACCCGTCTTGAAAAGATAGGTGAGATCGACACTCGTCGTGTAGGGCGACCGCTCGGTCACGCTGAGACGCAGATCACAATCGTCAGGTACGACCGACACACACACGTCCGCGAGGTTTCGCAAGTTGCCCGCGAGCGAGGCCAGGCGCAGGTAGTTGCTCTCGTACAGCGACATGAGCGCGACGAAGCTGCGCGGTCGCGCGCGCCAGGAAACGATGGTTGTCACGTCACTTAACATTAGGTACCGAATATATCGGACCAAGACGATCATTCAAGACGCAAAACTCACGCCAATCGGGCGTGATGCAGTTCGCGGCGGTCTATTTTTTTTCTTCGCTGAACTGAAACACCTCTTCGAGGTCGCGCCCGAGACAGCGCGCGAGGCGAAACGCGAGTTCGAGCGAAGGTGAATACTTGCCTGCCTCGAGAGCGATGATCGTCTGGCGCGTGACGCCGCTCAGCTTCGCGAGTTGTTCCTGCGTCACGCCGCGCTCGCCGCGCCAGTGGCGGATCTGATTCAGAACGCGCGTTTCGCTCACCGGCGTTCCAGCGAATACCGTGACACGAGAAAGATGCTTTCCGCGAGCGTCTTCGCGATCAACAGTCCGAGCAGCACATTGCCCACGATCAGCGGCCGCATCCACGACTGTGCTCGTTCGGGGAAAATCACAAGCAGCGCGATGAGACCGATGATCTGCATCGACATGAGTCCGCCCGCGAATCGATGCGCCGCGCGCTGGATGCGCAGATCACGCTCGTCGAGCTCGACTGCATCTGCATTCTGCGCGCGCACGATTCCGCCGGCCACTACCCACGCGACGAACAAAATCCCGAGATTCCATCCGAAATTGCGCGTGGCGGGATTCGATATCTCGTCGGCCTGCGCACCCATGTCCGACAACGCATCGAGCAGATTCAGAAAGTGGCAGGCAATCAGAAAGACGAATACCAGCGCGACCCAGCTTTGCTTCTCGCTCAGCGAAGCGTGCTCGGGGAAAACCGCATTCGAATGGAATGACAGGTGGATCACGAACAGCCATATCGCGGCGTAGAGCATCGCGGCACCGATGGGGCCCACGTCGAGCCCGTGCCACCCATCCGGCCCGAAGAACATGCCAACGGCGCCTAATGCGGCCAGGGAGAACAGGATCCAGGTGCGTCGATGCAGGGCGATCATTGAAAGGCTCCGGGGGTTCAAGATGTCCGGTATACCTTACATTCGTATCCCGTAATGTCAACTATTCTTTACATTGGACAGGAAGGGACAGGTCTCCAGGTCGACATTACCGCCCGACAGAACAATCCCCACCCGCTGACCAGGCTTTCCGAGCCGCCCGTCCAGCGCCGCAGCCACCGGCACCGCGGCGGAGGGTTCGATGAGCAGCTTCAGATCATTCAGCACGACGCGCATGGCATGCACGATCTGCGCTTCCGTGACCGTCACGACCTCATCCACGTACTTCATCAGCAGCGCGAAATTGCGAACGCCGATGGACCCGCGCAATCCGTCCGCAATGGTTTGCGGGGCCGTTACCGGACGGCGTTCGCCGCTGCGGAACGACTGGAATGTGTCGTCGGCCTGCGCGGGTTCGGCGCCGACAATGTGGATTTGCGGAACGAGATTCCGGGCTGCGATCGCCGTGCCGCCGATGAGCCCGCCACCACCGACCGGAGTGCAGATCACGTCGAGCGTTGAAACCTCGGCGAGCAACTCGAGCGCCGCGGTGCCCTGCCCCGCGATGATTCGATCATCGTCGAATGGATGCACGAGCTCCGCCGGCTCGCGCGCGAGGATCTCCGCGACGCGCCGCTCACGCGCGGGCAATCCCGGGTCGCACAACTCGAGACGTGCGCCAGCCGCCTCGATGTTCGCCATCTTCGTCCGCGCCGAGTCGCGTGGCACGACGACGATCGCGCGCATTCCGCGTGCCCGCGCGGCAAGCGCAACGGCCGTGCCGTGGTTGCCCGAGGAATGCGTGATCACGAGCGGCGTGCGCGCGGGATCGAGCTGCAGCAGAAAGTTCGTCGCTCCGCGAAATTTGAACGCGCCGCCGGTCTGCAAGTTTTCGCACTTGAAAAACACGCGGCGCCCCACGCGCTCATCGAACGCGTCCGAATGCATGACGGGAGTGCGCACCACATGAGGGCCGATACGCGCGGCGGCAGCGACGACATCGGAGAAACCAGGCAACGAAACCGTCACGGCTTCGGCCTCTTCATCGATGGAAGGGCTCGGCGAACAGGTGCTGGCGGTAATACGCGAGCTCGCGAATCGATTCCTGGATGTCCGCGAGCGCCTTGTGCTCGCCCTGCTTCACGAATCCGCCGAGCACGGCCGGCGCCCAGCGCCGCGCCAGTTCCTTGAGCGTGCTCACGTCGAGATTGCGGTAGTGAAAGAATTTCTCGAGCGCCGGCATGTGGCGCGCGAGAAAGCGCCGGTCCTGGCAGATGCTGTTGCCGCACATGGGTGATGAATTCGGCTCGACGAGGACGCTGAGCGCCTCCAGTACCCGCTGCTCCGCACTCGCCGTCGTGTACTCGCTGGCGCGTACGCGCTCGATCAGTCCCGAGGCGCCATGCGTGCGCTTGTTCCAGTCATCCATGGCGTCGAGCACTTCGTCGGGCTGATGGATGGCGATAACCGGCCCCTCTGCCACGAGATTGAGGTTCGCGTCGGTGACGATGATGGCCATCTCGATGATCCGGTCGGATTCGGGCTTGAGGCCCGTCATCTCGAGATCTATCCAGACGAGATAGTCGCTGCTCGGCATAAGGATTGACGCGATACTACACCAATGTCTGCGCCTTCCACCCCAAAGGATTCACGAGCGGATTCGCCAACGGAGTTCGAGGCCGACGTCATTGCATCCTTCGGCAGGCACATGCTGGTGCGCGACGGCAGCGGAAACGTGCGCAAGGCACGCCCGGCCGGCCGACGGCTGAGCATCGTGTGTGGCGATCGCGTGCGGTGCGAGGCGGATCCGGCGCACGACGACGTCCTGGCCGTGGAGGTGCGGCCGCGCCGCACATTGCTCGCGCGCGCCAGTCTGCGCGGCGACAGCGAACCGGTCGTGGCGAATATCACGCAGCTCGTGGTGGTCGTCGCGCCGATGCCAAAACCGGATCTGTTCATCGTCGACCGCTACCTGTGCGCGGCCACTGCGGCGGGAATCACCGGACGCATCGCCATCAACAAGGAAGATCTCGCGGCTAACAAGATCGACGGTGAGGAACTTGCCGCATACGGTGCGGCCGGGTATTCGCACGTGTGCTGCTCGGCGAAGACCGGCGCCGGACTCGACGCGTTGCGCGGACTGCTGGCTGGCGCGATCAGCGTGCTCGTCGGACAGTCGGGGGTCGGCAAGTCGTCGCTGGTCGGCGCGTTGCTGCCGCAGACGGCGATCGAAACCGGCACGCTGGTACGCGAAGAAGAAGGTCGGCATACGACGACGGCGTCGCGCGCCTACGAACTGGAAACCGGCGGCACGTTGATCGACTCGCCGGGCGTGCGCGATTTCGCGCCCGCCATCGACCTGCTCGACGCGCGGACCTTGGGTTTTCCGGAGATTTCGGCGCGCGCCGGCGAATGCCGCTTCCAGGATTGCCGGCACATGCAGGAGCCGGGTTGCGCCGTCATCGGCGCGGTCGAGAGCGGCGGGATGTCCGCGCGGCGCTACGAGAGTTATCGGCGCCTGCGCCGACGCTACGCAGACCTGGTCGAAGCGCGCGGCCCTGCCCACCGATCGCGCCGCTGACAACCAACCAGATCGACGCCCCCGCTTCGGGGGCGTTTTCCGGAGTGGGCCGGAGTGGGATTTAGCCCTGAGGAATTCGCCCCGCGAGCGCGTGCGCCAGCGTCCCGCCGTCCACGTATTCCAGCTCGCCGCCGATCGGCACGCCGTGCGCGATGCGGCTCGCCTCGATGCGGCGCTCGGCCGCGCGTTCGCCGAGGAAATGCGCGGTCGCCTCGCCCTCAACCGTCGGGTTGGTCGCGAGAATCACCTCGCGCACCTCGCCCGAATCGAGCAGCGCCTCGAATTCACGCGCGCCTATCTGCTCCGGGCCGATGCCATCGAGCGGCGACAGGTGACCGTGAAGCACGAAATATCGCCCGCGATAGCTGCCCGATTGTTCGACCGCGACGACGTCCGCCGGTGACTCCACCACGCAGAGCAGCGACGCGTCGCGCCCCGTCGCCGTGCAGATGGAACACAACTCGGTATCGGTGAGCATGCGGCAGCGCCGGCAACGCTTGATCGAAGCGAGGCCGTCATTGAGCGCGCCGGCAAGTGTTCGCGCGCCGTCGCGCCCGGATTGCAGCAGGTGAAACGCCATGCGCTGCGCGGTCTTCGGCCCGACGCCGGGGAGCGCCCGCAGGGCATCGATCAATTTGGCGAGCGGAGCGGCGTGCTGCATCAGTCAGGTCAGAAGGGCAGCTTGAATCCCGGTGGCAACGCGACGCCCGACATCACGTTCGCCATGCGCGCCTGTGTCTGCTGGTCCACCTTGTTCACGGCATCGTTGATCGCGGCGGCGATCAGGTCCTCGAGCATCTCGCGGTCTTCGGAAACCACCTGCGGCTCGATCTGCACACGTTTCACTTCGTGTTTGCCGTTCATCGTGACTTTCACCATGCCGCCGCCGGACTCGCCGACGACTTCCATCGCCGCGATTTCGTCCTGGGCCTTCTTCATGTTGGCCTGCAGGGCCATCGCCTGCTTCATCATGTTTCCACCACCGCGCATCGAAGTCTCCTCTATCTATTCCGTGGGGCGCACCGACTCGGGGTGCAGAGTGGCGCCGAACCGGCTCTTCATTTCGCGCACGGTCGGATCCTCCTCGAGCGAACGGCGCGCGGCATCGAGCGCCTCGGCGGAACGCCGTTCACCGTGCTGCGAGGGCGTTTCAACCGGCAATACACCATCGACGAATTCGAGTTTGACGTGGCCGCCGAGATATTTCGCCAGCGCCTGCGTGAGTCTTTCCACCTGCGCGGACGTGCGCGCGGCCTTGGGGTCGATTCCAAAACGCAGCGTATTGCCGCGATGCTCGATCAACGCGCAGTTGGTTGCGAGCTGTCGCGCGGCCCCCGCGACGTCGAGATCGCCGATCACCCGTGACCATTGAACCGGATCGATCGGTCCCGCCGAGGCCGGGCGCACGATGGCCGGAGCCGCCGGCGCCAGGTTCGCGCCGGGAGCCGCCGCGCTTTGCCCGCGCGACGCACCCGCGGATCCCGCCGACGCAGCGGCGCCGCTCGCCGGACGAAACGCGAGCATCCGGACAAGCGTCATCTCAAAGCCGGTCCGGGGATCGGGTGCGAATGGCAGGTCGCGGCGGCCGAGGATCGCCGTCTGGTAATACAGCTGCACGTCCTCACCGCTCAATGCGCCGCTCAATTCGGTCAACAAGGCCGGATCGAATATTTCGTCGCCCTCGTACGCCGGCACTAGCTGGCGCAACGCCACGCGCGTGAGCAGCGACGCAAGGTCATCCAGCACGCCGCCGTAATCGGGCGAAAACTCCTCGAGCGCGCGCGCCGCCTCCAGCAACGTCGCCGCATCGCCAGTCGCCAGGGCACGCGCGAGTTTCGCGACGTGATCGCGATCGATCGTGCCGAGCATCGCGCGCGCGCTGCCCTCTTCGACCTTGCCACCGCCGAAGGCGATGAGCTGATCCGTCAGCGACAATGCATCGCGCATGCTGCCATCGGCGGCCTGCGCCACGAGCCGCACGGCGGTTGCCGCGTGCGAAATCTTCTCGGCATCGAGCACTTTCGCCAGATGCTCGGCGATCAGCGCCACGGGAAGGCGCTTGAGGTTGAACTGCAGGCAGCGCGACAGCACCGTGACCGGCAGTTTCTGCGGGTCGGTGGTCGCCAGCAGGAACTTCACGTGCGGCGGCGGTTCCTCGAGCGTCTTGAGCAACGCATTGAAGGAATGCGTCGACAACATGTGCACTTCGTCGACTAGATAGACCTTGTATCGGCCGCGCGTCGGCGCGTACTGCACGTTTTCGAGCAGCTCGCGTGTGTCGTCGACCTTGGTGCGCGAAGCGGCATCGACCTCGATCAGATCGACGAAGCGGCCTTCATCGATCTCGCGGCAGGCGGAACAAGTCCCGCAGGGTGTGGCCGTGACGCCGGTTTCGCAGTTGAGGCACTTGGAAAGAATGCGCGCGATGGTGGTCTTGCCGACGCCGCGCGTTCCCGTGAACAGGAAGGCGTGATGCACGCGTCCCTGGGTCAACGCATTGCCGAGCGCCTGGCGCACGTGTTCCTGTCCCACGAGTTCGGCGAAGGATCGCGGCCGCCATTTGCGCGCCAGCGCGAGGTAACTCATCGGTTCGTTAATCCTTGGGAGGCAGCCCGCACCAGCCGGACTTCGGCGCCCGACATCGCCGCTACCGCTGCTCCCTTCCGGGCCTGACGGGATTTACAACTAGTCGTCGCGAAGGAGCCGATACGGACTGCCATGGTAAAGAAGTGGCGGACAGACAGGGATTCGAACCCTGGAACACCGTGAGATGTTACTTGCTTTCCAAGCAAGCGCCTTCGACCGCTCGGCCATCTGTCCGTAACTTGAGAAACCTGAGCACCAAGGGATCGGGTGCGCATGATAGCCGAAAGCGGTCAGCCGGGCTTCGGGGTGTCCGGTCCCTTGGGGTTCGCGAATGGAGGCGGCGCATCGAGGCAGGGCTCGTTTTTCCCGCGGGCGCGTTCGGGGGTGTCGAGGGGGGGCACGCGCAGGGCGTTCCGGGTGTCCGGATCCTGAAGTCCGGGTGGCGCCTTCAGCGGCGGCATTTCCTTTGCGCCCACGTAGTCCTTGTCGCTCTGTTTGCAGGTCGCGAGGCGTTTGCCGCAACCCGAGCTCAGCGTCACTGACAGCAACGCAACAATAACGATTCCGGCAATACGCATGGGGTTTGCGACCTTTCGAGACTTCAGGAGTTCACGTTGATTCCGGCCGCGAACAGCGACTCGGAAACAATCGCATGGTACTCCGGGGAGAGCTCCGTCAGCGGCAGGCGAATCGCGCCGCCCATGAGGCCCATGCGGGCGACTGCCCACTTCACCGGAATAGGGTTCGGTTCGACGAACAGGTTTCGATGCAGCGCCACCAGACGTTGATCGATCTGTGTGGCTCCGGCGCGATCGCCGCGCAATGCGGCGGCAATCATGTCTGCCATGGCGCGTGGCGCGACGTTCGCGGTCACGGAGATGACGCCGGCCGCGCCGGCGCCGATCGCATCGCGCGCCGACAGGTCATCGCCCGACAGCACCTTGAATTCCGCACCGCAGCCGGCGACCAGTTCGCGCACCCGGCTGGTTTCGCCGACCGCTTCCTTGATGCCGACGATGCGCGGCACGCGTGACAGCCGTGTAACGGTCGCGGGCAGTAGATCGACCGCGGTGCGGCTCGGCACGTTGTAGAGCAGCACGGGCGTGCGCGATGCCGCGGCAATGGCGGAGAAGTGCCGGAACAATCCTTCCTGCGTCGGGCGCACGTAAGACGGCGACGACACCAGTAACGCATCGATGTCGAGCGCGGAAAAATCCCGCGCACGATCCACGGAGCTCGCGGTGCTGTTCGTGCCGGTATTGGCGATCAGCAACGCGCGCTTGCCGAGTACCTTGCGTGCCTGGAGCAACAGGTCCCGTAGTTCGGAGTCGGTAACGGTGGCGGATTCGCCCGTGGAACCCGCCACGACGATGCCCGCAGTGCCATTGGCGATCTGGAACTCGAGCAATCGAGTCCAGGCGTTGAAATCGATGCTGCCGTCCGGCTGCATCGGGGTCACGAGCGCCACCAGGCTGCCGGCGAACATGCGTTAAATCCGAGGGTCGTTGAAGCGGGCGGGCATGGTACGGGCGCACCCTGTGGGTTCGCAAGCCGCCGGCTGGGTTACACTTCGCGGCAGATGAAGCAGCACCTAGCCGTATCCGCCATTGGCAGCGATCGCACCGGAATGGTCCATGACCTCGCCCGCGTAATCTCGGACTGCGGCGGGTCGATCAGCGAAAGCCGGATGGCCAGTCTCGGCAACGAATTTGCGATGCTGATCCTGGTGAGCGGCAACTGGCATTCGCTCGCCAAGCTCGAAAGCGAACTTGCGCGCCTGGGCGAAACCTCCGGACTGTCGCTGCACCTGAAGCGCACCGAGCCGCGCGCCGCGCGCGCCGAGCTGCTGCCCTACTCCATCGACGTCGTCTGCCTGGATCAGACCGGCATCGTCGCCGGCTTATCCGGCTTCTGCGCGAGCCGCGGCATCGATATCGCCGAAGTGTCGACGCGCACCTACCCGGCGGCGCACACGGGTGCGCAGATGTTCGCGGTGCAGATGATCATCAACGTGCCCAAACGCCTGCAGCTCGCGCACCTGCGCGAAGAGTTCATGGACTACTGCGACGCGCAGAACCTCGACGCGATCCTGGAGCCGGTAAAGTCTTGAGTGTTTCGGTCGGTAAAAAGGCGCCCGCCTTTTCGTTGCCCCGCTCCGACGGCACGATGTGGAAGTCCGCCGATTCAAAAGGCGGCAATCTCGTGCTCTATTTCTATCCGAAGGACATGACCCCGGGCTGCACGCTCGAGGGACAGGACTTCCGCGATCTGCACGCCGCGTTCAAACGCGCGAAGACCACGGTACTCGGCATCTCCAAGGACAGCTGCGAACGCCACGCGAAATTCCGCGCGAAGGAAAAATTCCCCTTCGAACTGCTGTCCGACGAGGACGAAACCGTGTGCCGGCTCTTCGACGTGATCCGCGAGAAATCTCTCTACGGAAGGAAGTTCATGGGAATCGAACGCAGCACTTTCCTGATCGACGCGAGCGGCAAACTCGCGCGCGAATGGCGCAAGGTCCGGGTCAAGGGCCACGCGGCCGAAGTGCTCGAAGCGGCGAAGTCGCTGTGACCGCGGCCAAACGCACGGCCGGCGGCAAGCCGGCGAGACCGGACGTCGAACGGCGCCTGTTCGTCCTCGACACCAACGTGCTGATGCACGATCCGACTTCGATCTTCCGTTTCCAGGAACACGACGTCTATCTGCCGATGGTGGTGCTCGAAGAGCTCGACGCCAACAAGAAGGGATTGTCCGAAGCTTCGCGCAACGTGCGCCAGGTCAGTCGCTTCCTCGACGACCTGATGCGCGATGCGACCAAGGACCAGATCGACGCCGGTCTGCCGCTGCCATCGGCCCAGGGAATTGGCCAGCGAGAGACCCGCGGTCCGGTCGCCGCGGGCCGCCTCTTCTTCCAGACGCGCCAGCTGTCGTCCGCGCTGCCAGACTATCTACCCGGCCACGGCGCGGACAACGCGATCCTGTCGCAGACCCTCGCGCTGCAGGCGCTGCACCACGACGCCCGTGTCACGTTGGTGTCCAAGGACATCAACCTGCGCATCAAGGCCGCCGTGGTCGGTGTACACGCCGAGGACTACTACAGCGACAAGACCATCGAAGACGCGGACGTGCTCTACACGGGGCTCGCCGCGCTGCCGCCAAACTTCTGGGAATCGCATGGCAAGGACATGCGTTCATGGAAGGAAGCCGATCGCACGTACTACGAGATTTCCGGCCCCATAGTCTCCGAACTGCACGTCAACCAGTTCGTGCACGAGGAAGGCAGCGAGGGAATAGAGGCCATCGTCCGGCGCATCGAAGCCGGCAAGGCCACGCTCGAGCTCGCGCGCGATTTTCGCGGCGAACGCAACAGTGTGTGGGGCGTGAACGCGCGCAACCGCGAACAGAACTTCGCCATCAACTTGCTCATGGATCCCGATATCGATTTCGTCACGATCCTCGGCCCCGCGGGCACCGGCAAGACGCTGCTCACGCTGGCGGCGGGCCTGATGCAGACGCTCGACTCGAACCGTTTCGCGGAAATCATCATGACACGCGTGACGATTCCGCTCGGCGAGGACATCGGCTTCCTGCCCGGTACCGAAGAAGAAAAGATGGAACCGTGGATGGGCGCATTGATGGACAACCTTGAAGTGCTCACGCAGAGCACGGAGGGCGGCAGCTGGGGACGCGGCGCCACCAACGATCTGCTGCGCAATCGCATCAAGATCCGCTCGCTGAATTTCATGCGCGGCCGCACGTTCCTCAACCGCTTCGTCATCCTCGACGAAGCGCAGAATCTGACCCCGAAACAGATGAAAGCGCTGGTGACCCGCGCGGGCCCGGGTACGAAAATCGTATGCCTGGGGAACATCGCGCAGATCGATACGCCCTACCTCACGGAAACCACCTCGGGCCTGACGTATGTCGTGAACCGTTTCCGCGGCTGGGGACATTCGGGCCACATAACGCTCGTGCGCGGCGAACGTTCGCGCCTCGCCGATTTCGCCTCTGATACCCTCTAGAAAACACAGGCGGGGCTGAAACTTGGGCCCCGCGACCAGGGTCCAAAACCGTCATGCGCAACGGACTCCAGAAAGTATTGGTGGTTTTCCTGTCGGTGCTGCTGCTGCCGCTGCAGTCATTTGCGCAGGCCGGCGGCGCGGATCTGCCGGATATCGGCTCGCCGGCCTCCTCCGCGCTTTCACTCGACGACGAATACCGCATCGGCCTGCAGGTCATGCGCCAATTGCGCGACGAGGGCCAGATCATCGAAGACCCCGAGGCGACTGAGTACCTGCAGGCGGTCGGCTCGCGCATCGTCGCACAGGCCACCGGCGACTCCGCGCAACGTTTCAATTTCTTCTTCGTCCGCGACGGTTCGATCAATGCGTTCGCATTGCCCGGTGGCTTCATTGGCGTGAACTACGGCCTGGTGCTCGCGACACGCAACGAAGCGCAGCTCGCGGGTGTGCTGGCGCACGAAATCGCGCACGTCACGCAGCGGCACATCGCGCGCCGCGTGCGTTCGCAGAGCCGCCAGAGTGTCGCGACCGTCGCCGCCATTCTCGCGGCGATTCTCATCGGCGCCGCCACCGGTTCGAGCGACGCCGCGCTCGGCGGCATCTCCATCGCGCAGGGCGCGGCGATGCAACAGCAGATCAATTTCACACGAGCGAACGAAAACGAAGCCGATCGCGTCGGCATGGGCTTTCTCGCCGCCGCGGGCTTCGACCCGTATGGCATGCCCGACTTCTTCGAAACGATGGGGCGGCGCAGCGGCCTGGCTGGAAGCAATCGCAATGCGCTGCCTGAAATTCTCCTGTCTCACCCCGTGGCCACGAACCGCATCGCCGAATCACGCGCTCGCGCCGCGCAGTTCACCGAACTCAAGCAGGTGCCGGAGAGCGCGAGCTATCAGCTCACGCGTGAGCGGCTGCGAGTTCTCGCGACACCGGTGGAAGACAACGTCGGGCGCTATTACATGGAACGGCGCGAAAATCAGGATCAGACCGTGGGTGAGCGTTACGGCGAAGCGCTGGCGTATTACCAGCGCGGCGACGCGCGCGCCGCGCTCGATTCGCTCACCGATCTCGCGCGACGTTACCCGCAGATCCCGATGTTGCAGTCGACGCTGGGCCAGGCACTGATGGGCGCGGGTGAAACCGAAGCAGCGCTCGAAACATTCCGCAAGGCCCTGGCGCTTTCGCCGCGCAACGTGCCGCTGACCATGCGTTACGCCGAGGCGCTCTTGAAGGCGGACCAGGCGAAGACCGCGCACGCGGTGTTGCTCGACCTGTTCAACAACGTGCCGCCGACGCCGGAACAGATCCGCTTCACGGCGCTGGCCGCGAGCACCGCGGGTGACAGCGCTGACGCGGCTTACTACATGAGCGAGTACCACATCTCCACCGGCAACCTGCCGCTGTCGGTCGCACAGCTCGAGGCCGCGCTCGCCGTACCGGGCATCACCAACGTGCAGCGCGGCCGCTTCCAGGCGCGCCTCACCGAGGTGCGGGATGCCATGTTCACGGGCCGCAAACGGCGTCAGATGCCCCAGAGGCCTGAGAGCCCCCAAGACGATCGCTCGCAGCGCGGCGGCGACACCCGCTCCACACGCCGCGGCTGAACGCTCCGCACGATTTGCCCGCGATTCAACGACAAACGCCGCTCTGGACGGGCAAGGCGGCGTCCCTTCCTCCAAATGAGTAGAATTTCGCTCCATGCAAAAAGTCTTCCTCGCTGTAATCATCCTGCTTGTCTCGGGCTGCGCCACTGTTCCTGCCGGTAAACCCGATCCGCGCGACCCGTGGGAAAAATTCAATCGCAGCATGTACACGTTCAACGACTCGTTGGATCGTGCCGTCGCCAAGCCCGTCGCAAAGGGCTACAAGAGAGTGACGCCGCAGTTCATTCGTACCGGCATCAGCAACGCCATCACGAACATCGACACGGTTTCCACCATCGTGAACGGCCTGCTCCAGGGCAAGGTGAAACAGGCGGGCCAGGATACCGCCCGCTTCCTGCTCAACAGCACGCTCGGTCTCGGCGGCCTGTTCGATCCGGCCTCGGCGGCGGGCCTCGATCTCAACGATGAGGACTTCGGCCAGACCCTCGGCAAATGGGGGGTGAAATCCGGCCCCTATCTAATGCTGCCATTTCTCGGACCATCGACCGTGCGCGACACTTTCGCGCGCATCCCCGATCAGTACACCTACCCCGTGAACTATCTCGAGGACGACAGCACGCGTCTCATCATTCGCGGCGTCGACTTCGTCGACTTGCGCGCGGACCTGCTCGAGCTCGATGCCCAGATCGAACGCAGCTACGACAGTTACGCATTCATTCGCAATGCCTGGCTGCAGCGGCGCGAGTTCCTCGTGCGCGACGGCGACGTCGCCGACGAATCGCTCGAGCTCGAGGAAGGGATGTCTGACGAGCCGGCCCCCGAGGAGTCACCTCCGGAAGAGCCGGCGCCGGAAGCGCCGGCGCCCGAAGAACCCGTCCCCAATCCCGGAACCTGATCCGGTGAACGCGCGCGATCCGGAAACCGGCAAGTTGCCCCCGCTGCTGCTGCTGCATCCGGAGGACAACATTCTCGTCGCGCGGCGCGACATCGCCGCGGGCGAACGTATCGAGATCGATGGCGAAACACTGACGATCCCCGCGCCCGTCGAGCTCGGTCACAAGCTCGCGCGCCGCGCCCTCGCCATCGATACGCGCGTACTCAAATACGGCGCGCCGATCGGCTCGATGAAGACCGCGGTCGCGCGCGGCGAGCACGTACATCTGCACAACCTGCGCAGCGACTACATTCCGTCGATCACACGCGACGGACCGGAACACTGATGAACGCCCCGGTCATGCAAGGATTTCCGAGAAAGGACGGCCGCAAGGGCATCCGCAATGTCGTTGCGGTCGCCTACCTGGTCGAGTGCGCGCACCACGTCTCACGGCTCATCGTGCAGAAATCGGGCTTCGACGACGTGCACCTCATCGGCTTCCCGGGGTGTTACCCGAACAAGTACGCGCTCGAAATGATGAAGCGGCTGTGCACGCATCCAAATGTGGGCGCGGTGCTGCTGGTGTCGCTGGGCTGCGAGAGTTTCAATCGCGAAGAATTGCGCCGTACAGTCGCAGCGAGCGGCCGCCCCGTCGACCTGCTGGTCATCCAGCAATCCGGCGGCACCACGCGCACGCTGAATGCCGGCCTCGACATCGTGAAGAAGATGCGCGCGCAACTCGCGCAGCAAACTACCGTGCCGATGGCATTGAACGAACTCGTGGTCGGCACCGTATGCGGTGGTTCCGACGGCACGAGCGGCATTACGGCGAACCCGGCGGTCGGCCGTTGCTTCGACTGGCTGATCGAAAACGACGCCGCCTGCATCTTCGAGGAGACCGGCGAGCTCATCGGCTGTGAGCGCATCATGGCCTCGCGCGCCATCACGCCGGAACTCGGCCGCGAGATCGAAGCCTGCGTCGACAAGGCCGCCAACTACTACCGCATCATGGGGTACGGCAGTTTCGCGCCCGGCAACGCCGAGGGCGGGCTGACCACGCTCGAGGAGAAATCCATGGGCGCGTATTCGAAATCCGGCTCCTCGAAAATCAGCGGACTGATCAAGCCAGGCGACGTGCCGCCGCGCGGTGGCCTCTATCTTCTCGACGTCGTCCCCGACGGCGAGCCGCGCTTCGGTTTCCCGAATATCTCGGACAACGCGGAAATCGTCGAGCTGATCGCCTGTGGCTCACACCTGATCCTGTTCACCACCGGGCGCGGCTCCGTGGTGGGTTCCGCGATTTCGCCCGTCATCAAGGTATGCGCGAATCCGGACACGTATGAACGGATGGCCGACGACATGGACGTGAACGCCGGCCGCATCCTGCACGGCGCGGAGCTCGACGACGTCGGCCGCGAGATCTATCAACTGGTGCAAAGCGTTGCCGCCGGAAGTCCGACGAAGTCGGAAGCGCTCGGGCACCAGGAATTCATCCTCACCTACAAACAATTCGAACCCATCGGCCCGGCCTGCCTGCCGGCGGCCTGAGGAGTGTAATGAA
This sequence comes from Alcaligenaceae bacterium, assembly GCA_036677145.1. Taxonomy (GTDB): domain Bacteria; phylum Pseudomonadota; class Gammaproteobacteria; order Steroidobacterales; family Steroidobacteraceae; genus CADEED01. Next base: position 29,393 of record JAKFFF010000036.1, on the reverse strand, counting down.
GCTGGTACGTTTTGGATCCGTTGGCGCGGAGCGCCCAGGCCTCGTCAATCCGGACGGCAGCATTGCCGATCTGTTCGGCGTGATTCCCGATTTCGCGGGCGACGCGTTGTCGCCCCGATCTCTCGACAAGCTGCGCTCCCTCGACACCACCAAACTACCGCGCGCGCCACACGGCGTCCGTATCGGGCCCTGTGTCGGCGGCGTCGGCAAGTTCATCGCGATCGGCCTCAACTATGCCGACCACGCGGCTGAAACCGGCGCGAAGATTCCGAGCGAGCCCATCGTCTTCATGAAGGCGACCAGCTGCATCGTTGGACCCAACGACACCGTGCTGAAGCCGCGCGGCTCGACCAAGATGGACTGGGAAGTGGAGCTCGGCGTCGTGATCGGCAGCGTCACCCGTTACGTGAGCGAAGCCGATGCGCCGAAACACATCGCCGGGTATTGCGTGGTCAACGATCTGTCCGAGCGCGCATTCCAGCTCGAACGCGGCGGCCAGTGGGACAAGGGCAAGGGCTGCGACACCTTCGGGCCGCTCGGCCCCTGGCTCGTCAGCGCGGATGAAGTCGGCGATCCGGCGAATCTGACCATGTGGCTCGAGGTCAATGGCGTGCGGCGCCAGAACGGCTCCACGCGCACGATGATCTTCAAACCCGCGTTCCTGGTGAGTTACCTGAGCCAGTTCATGAGTCTGCATCCGGGCGATGTGATCACGACGGGTACCCCACCCGGCGTCGGCATGGGCATCAAGCCCGACCCGATCTTCCTGAATGTCGGCGATGTCATGGAACTCGGCATCGAGAAGCTCGGCAAGCAGCGCCAGGTCGTGGCCGCGGCGTAATCGCGACGCGACTGCGCTGCCTAGCCGTTCGCGGTCAGCAGTCCGTCGACTTCGGAAATCCGCGCGATGGCCACCAGCGACGCGGGCAGACTCTGCAACAGGATCGGCCGCGACTTGCGCCGGCCCCACGCGAGCCATTCGAGCAGGACGGCAAGGCCCGCGCTGTCCGCGCGGGTGACCCCGCTGCAATCGACGATGATGCGCTCCGCGCGCGAACCTTCGAGAACGAGCAACCCGAGCTGGCGTGCGTCGCGCGCGGTTGCGAACGTCAATGCGCCGGTGACGACGACACGCCCCGCGCTCGGCTCGCTGATGCCAACGATCGCCAGCTGGTTTGCTTCGGTCATGCGCCGGTTCAGCTCGCCTTGACCTTGGCGGCCTTGGCGCTCTGCGCCTTGGCTTCGAGCCGCGCGATCACCGCGTCGAGACCCTTCTGGTCAACTTCGGAGCCGTAGTCCTCGCGATAACTCTTCACGTAGCTGATGCCGTCGATTACGACGTCCCAGGCTTTCCACTCGCCCTTCACCTTGCGCAGGCTGTAGTTCACCGAGACCTTCGTGCCGTTCGATCGCTTGATTTCCGTGCGCACCGTCGCGCGCTCATCGGTGGGCGCGACCTTCGTCGGCAACACCCGCAGGCGATCCGCGGTGAAATCGATCATCGCGTCACCGTAGGTGTACAGCAGCGAATCGTAGAACGCCTCGACAAAACGCTTGCGCTGATCCGGGGTCGCGTTGCGCCAGTGCCTGCCGAGCACGAGCTGCGCCGAATATGGCGTGTCGAAGTGCGGCAGCAATGTCTCGCCGACGAGCTTGTAGAGACCGGTGGGGTCCTTGCGGAACTCCGCCCGGCGCGAATCGATCCCGTTCAGCAGGATGTTCGCTGAGCTTTCGATGAGTTCGCTCGGGCCACTCGTGTCGACCGAGGTCGGCACCGGCTTCGCGGGATCCGCGGCGAACGCCACTCCGGCGCCTAACAAAGCAACCATGAACCCTGCCTGAATGAATCGCTGCATCGGCCGCATCATTTGTTCTCCTGTTGCCCGCTGTCGGCCGGCGCCTCGCTCTTCGTGTCGTCGGGTCCCTTCTCCGCCATGTTCGCGAAGAACTTGTTGATCAGACTCTCGAGGACGATGGCCGACTGCGTGAACTCGATCTGACCGCCATCCTTCAGGAAGGTTTCCGAGCCGCCCGGACCGATGCCGATGTATTTGCCGCCCAGCAATCCCGCGGTCTGGATGCTCGCATCGCTGTCTTCCGGGATCTCCGAGTATTGATTTTCGATACGCAGCACCACCGCGGCCTTGAAATCGCGGGGATCAAAACGGATCGACTCGACACGCCCGACGTTTACGCCGGCCATCGTGACCGGTGACCCCGGCTTCAGATCGCCGATATTGTCGAATTTCGCGGTCACGCGGTATCCGGCAGTTTCGCCGCCGAACCTGAGCGACGTGCCGGGCAATTGCGTGGTCAGGAATGCGAGCGCGGCGAAGCCGAGCAATACGAACAATCCCGTGCCGATTTCGAGTGAGCGAGTGTTTTTCATACGTTTCCGATCAATGCGTAGTTAGTCTAGTGCGTCGTCAGGAAGGCCGCTGTGAGCAGATAGTTCAACAGCAGGACGAGCACGGAGGAGATGACGACGGTGCGCGTGGTCGCGAGACCAACGCCCTCCGGGGTCGGCTCCGCGTTATAACCTTCGTAAACAGCGACCAGGCTCACGGCCATGCCGAACACCAGGCTCTTCACGACGCCTTCCCAGACGTCGCGCAGCTCGACCGCATTCTGAGTTTGCGACCAGTAGGAACCCGCGTCGACGCCCATCTGCTGCACTCCGATGAGCTGCGCGCCGTACAGCGCGATCACCGTGAATGTGGCAGCGAGCAGCGGCATGGCGATGAATCCGCCGAGAAAACGCGGCACGACGACGTAACGCACCGGATCCACGGCCATCATCCGCATCGCGGTGAGTTGCTCGGTGGATTTCATCAGGCCGATCTCCGAGGTGAGCGACGTGCCCGCGCGGCCCGCGAACAGTAGTGCCGTCAGCACGGGCCCCAGCACCTTGATGTTGCCGAGCGCGGCCAGCACGCCGACGTAGTCCTCGGAACCGAAACGCTGGAACACATCGAAGCCGAGCAGTCCGAGCACCATGCCGACGAACATTCCCGACAGCATGATGATGACCAGGGAACGCGCGCCGGCGTTGTAGATCTGCGCGACGATCAGGCCGGGCCGGTTCAAGGCCGGCACGGTGCGCGCCAGGATCTGGCCCAGGAACAGGGTCATCGAGCCGACGCGCCGGATGGCGGCGACCGGCAGTGAATCCACCGCGGCGCTCATTTGGCCCCTCCGGCGTCGCCTAACAACTCGGCGCCATAGTCCGGCGCCGGAAAATGGAACGGCACCGGTCCGTCGGCGAGGCCGCCCATGAACTGGCGAACCTCGGCGATTTCGCTGCGCGCCAGTTCGGCCGGTGTGCCGGAGGCCACCACCCTGCCGCCCGACAGCAGGAAACTGTCGTGCGCGATGCTCGCGAGCTCCTGCACGTCATGCGACACGACGATGCTCGTGATGCCCAGCGCCTCGTTCATCTGTTTGATGAGACGGCAGATGACGCCCATGGAAATCGGATCGAGGCCGACGAAAGGTTCGTCGTAGATCAGGATGTCGGGATCCATGACGATGGCCCGCGCCAGGGCCACGCGCCGTGCCATGCCGCCGGAAAGTTCGGCCGGCATGAGCCGCGCGGCGCCGCGCAAACCCACCGCATGCAGCTTGGTCAGCACGAGCTGGCGCACCAGCGGCTCGGGAAGTTTCGCGTGCGCGCGCACCGGGAACGCCACGTTTTCGTACACATCGAGATCGGTCAGCAACGCGCCGTTCTGGAACAACATGCCCATGCGCCGGCGCAGCGCGAACAGTTCGCGGCTCGACATCGTCGAGACTTCGTCGCCGAACACCCGCACGCTGCCGCGCTCCGCGGTCACCTGCCCCGTGATCAGACGCAGCAGTGTCGTCTTGCCGGTGCCCGAAGGACCCATGAATGCGGTAATGCGGCCGCGCCGCGCGGTGATGTCGAGGCCGTCGAAAATCGCTCGCCCGCCCACGGCGTAGCGCACATCTCGAACCTCAATAACAGCATCGCCGGCTTGCGCCGGCGATCCATCGATCTGGTCGGCGGAGGGCTGGCTCAAGCGGATCGGGCCTCATGCACGGGGGAGGATCCGCCTGCCCGGGCGACGAACGCCTGGGCAATCCCGGCACGCTCAAGGTGGCATCGATTCATGCTTAATCGCTCGTCCATGCGTCAGAAGGCCGCGAAGGATAGCAAAAGGGGCCCGCTGCGGCTTTCTGGGCGGTTTAATCCGTACTAAAATGGTCCCAGTTAAAAACGGACCCCTCAATATGCTTCGCATCGGCAAGCTGACGGACTACGCAACGGTCATTCTGGCGACCCTGGCCGCCGATCGCACGCGGCAGCTCAATGCCGGTACGTTGGCCGAACGCACCCATATTGCGGCCCCCACGGTGAGCAAGCTGCTCAAGCAATTGCACCGCGCGGGCCTCGTGAACTCCACGCGCGGCACCCATGGCGGATACCAGCTGGCGCGCGATCCCGAAAACATCAGCGCCGCGGCGATCCTCGACGCGCTGGAAGGACCATTCGCGCTCACCGAATGCTCCGTGGGCAGCGGGCAATGCGGCATCGAACATACCTGCTCGGTGGGCCGGACCTGGCAGCGGCTGAGCGTCGCCATCCGGCGCTCGCTCAACGAAGTGTCGCTCGCGCAACTGGCGGGCCTGGACGACAAGATCCCGAACATGCCCATCGAACGCGAGCTCAAGTACATGGGCCGGGCCAAGGCGGCGACATGAGCAGCGAGCCCAAGGCCGTGGAACAAGGCATCGATCAGTTGATGGCGAAGACCTATCGCCACGGCTTCGTCACGGACATCGATTCCGACACTTTGCCGCCGGGTCTCGACGAAGACGTGGTGCGCTTCATCTCGCGCAAGAAGAAGGAACCCGAGTTCCTGTTGAACTGGCGCCTGAAGGCATTCCGGCACTGGTTGACGATGAAGGAGCCGCACTGGGCGAAGTTGCGCGTCAATCCCATCGACTACCAGTCGATCTCGTATTTCTCGGCGCCGAGGCGCGATCCGAACGCGCCCAAGAGTCTCGACGAAGTCGATCCGAAACTGCTGGCCACCTACGAGAAGTTAGGCGTACCGCTGCATGAGCGCGCGCGGCTCGCCGGCGTTGCCGTGGACGCGGTGTTCGACTCCGTTTCCGTGGCCACCACCTTCAAGGAACGTCTCGCCGAAGCCGGCGTGATCTTCTGCTCGTTCTCGGACGCGGTGCTCAACCACCCTGCCCTCATCGAGCAGTATCTCGGCACCGTCGTGCCGCATACCGACAACTTCTTCGCCGGCCTGAACTCCGCGGTTTTCTCCGACGGCTCGTTCGTGTACGTGCCGAAGGGTGTGCGCTGCCCGATGGAGCTGTCCACCTACTTCCGCATCAATGCGAAGAACACCGGACAGTTCGAGCGCACGCTCATCATCGCCGCGCCGGGCTCGCACGTGAGTTACCTCGAAGGCTGCACGGCGCCCATGCGCGACGAAAATCAGCTGCACGCCGCGGTGGTCGAGCTCATCGCCGAGGATGACGCGGAGATCAAGTATTCGACGGTGCAGAACTGGTATCCGGGCGATGAGAACGGCCTCGGTGGCATCTACAACTTCGTGACCAAGCGCGGCGAATGCCGCGGCCGCAACTCGAAGATCGCGTGGACCCAGGTGGAGACCGGCTCCGCGATAACCTGGAAATACCCCTCCTGCATCCTGAAGGGCGAGAACTCCGTGGGCGAGTTCTACTCGGTGGCCACCGCCAACAATTATCAACAGGCGGATACCGGCACGAAGATGATCCACATCGGCGCCAACACGAAGAGCACGATCGTGTCCAAGGGCATCTCCGCCGGTCACGGACAGAACAGCTACCGCGGGCTCGTGAAGATCCTGCCGGGCGCGCACGGCGCGCGCAATTTCACGCAATGCGATTCGCTGCTGATGGGCGGCACCTGTGGGGCGCACACGTTCCCGTACATCGAGACGCGTAATCCCACGGCGACCGTGGAGCACGAGGCGTCGACCTCGAAGATCAGCGAGGACCAGCTCTTCTACTGCCTGCAACGCGGCATCGACGCGGAAGACGCGGTGAACATGATCGTGAGCGGTTTCTGCAAGTCGGTGTTGAAGGAGCTGCCGATGGAGTTTGCCGTCGAAGCGCAGAATTTGTTGGCCGTGAGCCTCGAAGGGGCCGTGGGATGAGCACGTTGATCAGGATTTCGAATCTCTCCGCCACCGTCGGCGGCAAGAAAGTACTGCAGGGCCTGTCGCTCGAGCTCAAGGCCGGCGAAGTGCACGCGATCATGGGACCGAACGGTTCCGGCAAGAGCACCCTCGCCTATGTGCTCGCGGGCCGTCCCGGCTACGAGATCACCGGCGGAACGGTGGAATTCATGGGCCGCGACCTGTTCGGCATGGCGCCCGAGGAGCGCGCCCGCGCCGGCATGTTCCTCGGCTTCCAGTACCCGGTTGAAATCCCCGGCGTGAACAATGTCTATCTACTGAAGGCGGCGGTGAACGCCAAGCGCAAGGCCGAGGGGAAACCCGAGGTGGATGCCTACGAATTCCTGCAGCTGGTGCGCGGCAAGATGAAGCTCATGCAGATGGACGAGAGCTTCCTGTCCCGCGGCGTGAACGAAGGGTTCTCGGGCGGCGAGAAGAAGCGCAACGAGATCCTGCAGATGCTGGTGCTCGAACCCACGCTCGCCGTTCTCGATGAAACGGACTCGGGCCTCGACATCGATGCGCTCAAGGTGGTGGCGAAAGGCGTGAACAGTCTGCGCGCGGCGGATCGCGGCGTACTGCTGATCACGCACTATCAGCGCCTGCTCGATCACATCGTGCCGGACTACGTGCACGTGCTCGCGCGCGGCCGCATCGCGAAGTCCGGCGGCAAGGAACTCGCCCACGAGCTCGAACAGCGCGGCTACGACTGGGTGCTCGAGGTCGCGTGATGTCCTCCCCCGCTCTGCCCACCAACCGCGACGAGAACTGGCGCTACGCGAACCTGCGCGCCGTGGCGAAGGCGCGCATCGAACTGGCGCCCGACGTCACCGTGAATATCGCAACGGCGACGCCGCAGAAACTAGCCGGCTTCGAGCGCCGCATCTTCGTCGACGGACACTTCGTTGCGTCAGACGAAACCCCTGACGCACGCGTGCGGCTGCTCGACGCGCGCACGGCCGGCGAATCCTTCGTGGCCATGCTGGATGCGGACCTCGCATCCGCCGGCGTGGATTTCGCGCTGGCGCGCATGAATGCCGCGCACGGCGACAACGTCCTGCTGGTCGAACTGCCGGACGATTCACCGCCGCTCAATCTCGAACTCGTTTACTTCGCCGCGGCGCCGGCCGCGAGCGGCACGTCGTATCCGCGCGTCCAGGTCATCGCGGGCCGCAACACCCGCCTGCGCCTCGTCGAGCGCCACCTTTCAGTGGATGCCTCCGACTCGCTGGTCAATGGTGCCTTCGACATCCTGCTGCGCCAGGACGCGCAACTAGATCACGTCCGGGTGCAGAGCTGCGCCTCCACGGCCGCCGTTTTCGACACGCTGATGGCGCACGTCGGCGAGCGTGCCACCTACCGCTTCCGGACAATCACGCTCGGCGGACTGGCCGCGCGTTCCACTGCCTTCATCAAGCTCGCGGGCCGCGCCGCGCGCTGCGAATACACCGCGGCCAGCGTCGCGAACGGCCTGCAGTCACTCGACGCATTCGCCGAGATCGATCATGCGGCGCCCGACACCACGACGCGCGAAGTGTTTCGCGGCATCGCGACCGAACGCGGCAAGCTCGCTTTCAACGGAAAAATGATCGTGCGTGAAAACGCATTCGACGCCGACTCGGACCAGTCGTTGAAGACGCTGCTCACGGGCAGCGGCGCCGAAGCGGCCGCGCGTCCGCAGCTCGAGATCTACACGGATCGCGTGAAGGCGAAACACGGCGCGACCACCGGCAAACTCGACGACCAGATGCTGTTCTATCTATTGTCGCGCGGCATCGAGCGCCCGATGGCGCAGGCCCTGCTGCAATGGGCATTCATCGAAGACGCCGTATCGAAAGTCGAGCCCGCGGAATTGCGCCGCGAGGTCGAGAAACTGGTCTCGGAGCAACTCCTCGAAGTGTCCTCGCTTGGATTGGTGGGAGACGGCCCATGAGCGTCGCCGCAAGCCAGGCCACGCCCGCCGGGGCGTACGACGTGGAGCGCATCTGGCGCGACTTCCCGATTCTCGCGCGCCAGGTACACGGCAAACCACTGGTATTCCTCGACAGCGCGGCTTCGTCACAGCGTCCGCGCGCCGTCATCGAGGCGGTCGATGCCTACGAGCGACTGCACCACGCGAACGTGCATCGCGGCGTGCACCAGCTCAGCCAGGAAGCGACGCAGATGTTCGAGCACGCCCGCGAGCGTGTGCGCGAGTTCGTGAACGCGGCCTCCTCGCGCGAGGTCATCTTCACGCGCGGCACGACAGAATCCATCAACCTCGTGGCGCAGAGTTATGCGCGCCCGCGCCTCGTCCGCGGCGACGAGATCCTGCTCACCGCGCTCGAGCACCACGCCAACATCGTGCCGTGGCAGATCGTGGCGGAGCAGACCGGCGCGTCGATCAAGGTGATCCCGATGGACCGCCGGGGCGTCATCGATCTCCATGACGTCGCGGCGCAAATCAATGAACGCACACGCATCGTCGCGTGCGCGCACGTTTCTAACGCGCTCGGCACCGTGTTGCCGGTGCGCGAGATCACCCGCCTCGCGCATGCGCGCGGCGCCGTGGTGCTCATCGACGGCGCGCAGGCCGTGCCGCATCAGCGCGTGGACCTGAAAGCCCTCGACTGTGATTTCTACGCCTTCTCCGCGCACAAGATGTACGGCCCCACCGGCATCGGTGTCCTGGTGGGGCGTGAATCGCTGCTCGAGGCGATGCCGCCCTGGCAAGGCGGCGGCGACATGATCCTCACGGTGAGTTTCGAGAAGACCACCTACAACGCGTTGCCGTTCAAGTTCGAAGCCGGCACGCCGAACATCTCGGGCGCGATCGGTCTGGCCGCGGCGATCGACTACATCGAATCGATCGGCATCGACAACATTCACGCGCACGAGCAACGCCTGCTCGAAGTCGCGACCCGGAAGCTGCAGCGCGTGCCGGGCCTGACGATCATCGGCACGGCGCCAGACAAGGCCGCGGTGATCTCCTTCACCATCGACGGCATCCATCCGCATGATCTCGGAACCATCCTCGACGCCGAAGGTGTTGCGGTGCGCACGGGACACCATTGCGCGATGCCCGTGATGGAATTTTTCGACGTGCCGGCTACCGCGCGCGCGTCGTTCGCGTGTTACTCGCGCGAATCGGACGTCGATGCGCTCGTGGCAGCGCTCGCCAAGGCGCACGAGGTGTTTTTCTGATGGAGCGGGGCTGATGGACCTCAAGGACCTGTATCGCGAGGTCATTCTCGACCACAACAAGAGCCCGCGCCTGTTCGGGCGGCTCGATCCGGCCGACTCGTCCGCCGATGGCCACAATCCGCTGTGCGGCGACCGACTGCACGTCTCGGTGCGTCTCGATGGCGACCGGGTTTCCGACCTGCGCTTCGAAGGAAAAGGCTGCGCCATCTCGGTCGCGTCGGCCTCGATGATGTGCGAGGCGGTGAAGGGCAAGCAGCGCGCCGAGATCGCTCACCTTTTTCATGAGATCCACACGGTGCTCACGAAACACGACGCGCCCGTCCCCGAAGATCTCGGCAAGCTCGCCGCGCTTTCGGGCGTGCGCGATTTTCCAGTGCGCGTCAAATGCGCGAGTCTCGCGTGGCACACGCTCAATGCCGCGCTCGAGCGCAGCGATGCCACGGTACAAACTGAATAGATAGGCCTGGTAGTGCGCACCTACGACAACGAACCCTTTGTCCTGAGCCGCGACGTCAAGGCGGTCATGGTGCCCGCGGGCATCGAGATCGAACTCAAGTCGGGCCAATCCGGCTTCATCACGCAGGCGCTCGGCGGCAGCTTCACCCTCTACATGGAGGGCAACCTCTTCCGGCTCGCCGGCGCCGATGCCGATGCGATCGGCAAGGAAGTCGTCAGGCCGCCCGAACTGCCGCCCAATTCGACCGAAGACGACGTGCTCAAACTGGCCTGGGATCAGCTGCGCACCTGCTACGACCCCGAGATTCCCATCAACATCGTCGACCTCGGGCTCATCTACGAGTGCACGGTGAGTCCGCAGCCCGATGGGCAGCGGCAGATCAATGTCCGCCTGACGCTCACGGCGCCGGGATGCGGCATGGGCGATGTGCTGGTTCAGGACATCAAGCAGAAGCTCGAGATCATCCCGACCGTGGCCGTCGCGAACGTGGAACTGGTCTTCGATCCACCCTGGAACCAATCCATGATGACCGAGGCGGCGCGCCTGCAAACAGGAATGTTCTGACAGTGGCAACCTCCTGACATGTCCGAACTGGCCTAACATCATGTCCGACTGGGTGGATATCGGCAGCGCGGCGGACCTGGCCGCGGCGCACCGGCTGGAAGGCGATGTGGACGGTTACCGCGTGCGCGTGGCCCGGGTTAATGGCAACCTGTACGCGTTCGAAGACCGCTGCACCCACGACGACGCTCCGTTCGACGATGCTCCCATCGAAGGTTCAGAGATCACCTGCCCGCGTCACGGCGCAAGGTTCTGCCTGCGCACGGGTGATGCTCTCTCCCCGCCTGCCTACGAGCCGTTGCGGATCTTCACCGTGCGCGAATCCGCAGGCCGCATCGAGGTCAGGCCTTGAGCTCTGACAAACCACAGCGGCTGACACTGATCCGGCATGCGAACGCGGAGCAGGACAGCGGAGTGCGCGACTTCGAGCGCCCGCTGAGCCGCAAGGGACACAGTGAAGCGAACGAAATGGCGCGGCGCTTCCAGGAACGCGGACTGGTTCCCGATCTGATCCTCACGAGCGCGGCGCTGCGCACGCGCGAAACCGCGGATACGTTCGCCAAGGTGCTGGGCGTTGCGGCCCGCCTGTTGCAGGCCGAGGACTCGCTGTATCTCGCCGAGGGCGAACACATCATCACCACGATTCGCGCAACCGGTCCACGCATCGGGCACCTGATGGTCATCGGCCACAACCCGGGAATTTCGTCGGCCGCGATTTCACTCGCGCCCGAAGCCGTCAGCAACGAGCTGCCGACCTGCGGCACGTTGACGATGTCCGTCAAATGCGCGAGCTGGAAACTCATCGATCGCCGCTGTGTTCAGGATACCGAACGCGATTCGCCGCGCAGGTTTTTCGATTTCGGAAGTTGAGCCGCGAACCGGCCCAATCGCAAGGAGGCTTCATGCGCCGTGATCTGACTTTGCTTTTTTTCCTGCTGCCCGCCTCCGGCTTCGCCGCTGACGGCCCCGCCTTCGACTGCAAGAAGGCGGAAGGCGAAGTGCCGCAGCTCATCTGCAAGAATCCCGAGCTCGCCGCGCTCGACCGGAATCTCGACGAGGTGTATCGCACCGCGTTGTCGAAAGCGAAAAAGTCGAAGGACGAACTGCGCGCCGAGCAACGCGGCTGGGTCACGGCACGCGACGAGTGCGGGAAGGAACCCAGCACTCTGGAAACCTGCGTTCGCCGGAATTACCAGCAGAGAACCGGCGAGTTACAGGCGCGTTACGAGCTGGTACCCGCGAAAGGTCCTTACACGTTCGGATGCGGAGCGGACCCGGACGACGTGGTCATCGTGAAATACTTTCACACCGAACCAGCGAGCGCGCGGCTCGAACGCGGCGACCGCACGGTCGTCACCTGGTTGGAGCCCGCGCCGCGCGGCGCGAAATTCGTCGGTCCGGACGCGATGTTCTGGAACAAGGGCACGGCGGCGCAAATCGAGTGGTTCGGCACGAAGCTGTCGTGCGAGGTTCGCCCCACCGTGGCGAAATAGTCAGCCGTTGCGCGCAACCTGGTTGATGTCCACGACCGCACCCTGATCGCGCTCGCGCCGCACGGCCGCGGAGCCCACCAGCAACGGATCGGCCACGGTGCTGCAATCGCGGCCGGCCTGCTTGGAGCGATACAACGCTTCGTCCGCGAGCCGGATCAGCGCCTCGCGATCGCGCGCCATCGTCGAATCCGCAATGCCGAAACTCGCCGTGAAAATCGGCGTTCCCGAGACCAGGTGCGCCTGCGCCAGCGCGGCGCGCAGCCGGCCCACGACTTCCGAGGCGCGCTCCGAGTTCGCGCCCGGCAGCAGCAGCGCGAATTCCTCGCCGCCCCAGCGCACCACGTGGTCGCGGTCGCGCACCACGGCGCGTGCGGTATCCGAAAAAAGCTTCAGCGCGCGATCCCCGGCGTCGTGACCCATCGTGTCATTGAGCCGCTTGAAAAAGTCGAGGTCGGCCATGACGACGGCGAACGCGGAATCCACCGCGAGCAGGTTCGCGAGCACTTCCTCGGCGACGCGCCGGTTGGAGAGCCCGGTGAGACTGTCCGTACTCGCCTGCAGCTGCGATCGCTCGAACGCGCGCAGCGTGCCGATGCGATTGCCGGCGTGCACGCCGAGCGCCGTGAGCTGGGCGATCTGCTCGGCATTGGGCGGTTTGCCCTTCGCGCCGGCGACGTGCAACACGCCGAGCGCGCGGCCCATGAAATTCACGGGGACGCAGGCGGCGGACAACGCGCCACCCATGCGACCTAACAACTTCGGACAGGCATTGAGCGCCTCGGCGTCCGGGAAGATCTGCGGATGGCCGCGGCGCACGGCGATGCAGCTGTAAGGCGACTCGACCGTGCAATTGGGCGAGCCGGTCTTGGGATGCACGCAGGCTCGCTCCAGGTGCGCGCGCGAAGAGTCGGCGAGCAGCAATTCCATCGGGTGCACGTCGGAGATCGCGCCCATGGCGCGCGCGATGACGCGATCCGCTTCGGCTTCCGAGTCGGCCATTTCCAGCGCTTCGACCAGTTGGTTGCTGAATGCGCTGCGGCCGGCTTCGGTGCGCAGGCGCGTGAGCATGCCCTGCATGGTGTCGGCGAGCAGATTGATCATGCGGGCCAGCCCGCTCACCTCGTCCGACCCCGTGACCTCGCAACGATTGTCCATGTCGCCGGCGGCAAGTGACTGCGCGACTTCCGCCACCGAGTGGATGGACTTCTGCAGCGAGTTGGCGATGAAGAGGAATACGGTGATGGCAATAGCGGCGGCAAGCAATCCCCCGCCAATCACCCAGGCCGTAACGACACCTGAGCGGCTCGATTCGGCGATGACGCGCGTTTCCACGCGATACAACACGCCGCGCATCCGATCCATCGCGTCCACCAACGCCGCTTCGAGCGCCACGCGGCGTGGCTCGAGATCCGCGAACGCCCATGCGCCGCCACCGGCAGCCGCGCCCGGGCGCAGATAACCTTCGGCGCTCTCGAAATATTGCGCGGCCGGCTGACGCAGCATGTCCGTGATCGCCGTGACTTCCGGCGTCGCCGGCAGCGCCCAGGCGGCTTCCAACTGGCCGCGCAGCGCGCGCACGAATTCGGCGGGATTTCCGCCGGCCGTTCCGCCCGGCTGCAATTGCACCCCGCTGCCCGAATGCATCTGCAGCGCGCGATCCAGGGAGCGCTGCACGGCCGCGACCTGCGCGAGGTCCATGCCCGCCTCGTTATGCCGGGTCATCGCCCGCAGACAGCCGCCCACGATGGCCGCCTCCGACAGCAGCAGGATCACGAGCATTATGTGAAAGCGGCCGGTCACCGGAATTGCGTTGAACCAGCGGCGCTTCGATCGACCCTGCATTTACGTTCCGCCCCCGACGCACGTGCGTCGCTTCTCTATCGGCGGAACCAAGGGAAAACGTAAGGGATAAGCGCGCCCGGCGGGTGATCACCGCGCGACGCAGTACTCAGTTTGCGAAGCGCGTGAGCGTGGGCGTCGTGATAAGGGCACCGCCCGCGTGACCGACCTTCACCGGGCCGAAAGGGACAGCAGCCCGGCGTTGCCGCCGATTGCCGCGGTATTCGTCGTGATCGTCTGCTCGGTCGCCATGCGATGCAGGTAGTGCGGCCCGCCCGCCTTTGGCCCGGTGCCCGACAATCCCATTCCGCCGAACGGCTGAACACCGACGACGGCGCCGATCATGTTGCGGTTGATATAGACGTTGCCGACGCGCAGCGAACGCGCGATGCGTTGCGCGAGACCGTCGATACGCGTGTGGATGCCGAGCGTGAGCCCATAACCCAGCGCGTTCACCGATGCCACCACCGCATCGAGATCGCGCGCCCGGTAACGCAGCACGTGCACGACCGGACCGAATACTTCGCGCAGGTTCTCGAGCGAATCGATCTCGACCGCGAGCGGCGCGAAGAACCGGCCCTCCCCGCGCGCCGCCGGCGCGCGATGACTCCAGCGCGCCCGTTTCACGATGGATGCCGCATGTTGCTCGAGCATCCGCAGCGCATCATCGTCGATCACGGGGCCGATGTCGGTAGATAGGCGCGACGGGTCGCCGACCCGCAGCTCATCCATACATCCCGCGAGCAGTGTCTGCACGCGCGGCGCGATCTCTTCCTGCACTAGCAGGATGCGCAGCGCCGAACAGCGCTGGCCCGCGCTGTTGAATCCCGATTGCACCGTATCGAGTACCAGCTGCTCGGCGAGCGCCGAGCTGTCGGCCAACATCACGTTGAGTCCGCCGGTTTCGGCGATGAGCGTGCCGATGGCGCCCGGCCGCCCGGCGAGCGAACGCTCGATGGCGCGCGCCGTGTCGGTCGATCCGGTGAACACCACTCCCGCGAGCCGCGGATCGCGCGTCAACGCGCCACCGACCGCGCCGTCGCCCGGCACGAATTGCAGTGCCGCGGGCGGCACGCCGGCCTGCAGCAGCAAGCCGGTCGCATAGGCCGCGGTCAGCGGCGTCTGCTCGGCCGGCTTCGCCACGACAGTATTGCCGGCCGCCAACGCGGCCGCGACCTGCCCCGTGTAGATAGCCAGCGGAAAATTCCAGGGACTGATGCAGCCGAATACACCCTTGCCGCGCAAGCGCAGCAGGTTGCGCTCGCCGGTCGGACCCGGCAGCGTGGCCTCGTGCGTGAATTCGCGCCGCGCGCGCAGCGCGTAATAACGCAGGAAATCCACCGCCTCGCGCACCTCGCCGATCGCGTCGGGAAGTGTCTTCCCCGCTTCGCGTACGCAGCGCGCGACCAGCGCCGCGTTGTGCTCTTCGTACAGGATCGCCGCGCGCTCGAGAATCACCGCGCGTTTTTCGCCGCCCAGCGCATCCCATTCCTCCTGCACGCGCACCGCGCCCGCGATCGCGGCCGCGACCGTCGCCTCATCCGCGTCGACGACGCTGCCGATTTCCTCGGCTGTGCGCGCGGGATTGCGCACCGCGCTCGCGGCGCCCGTGCGTATCTGCCCATCGATGATCGGCGCGGCGCTCCAGGTCTGGCTCGAAGCCCGCTCGCAGTCGCGTAACAGCGCGTCGACGGCCTGGCCGTCGGCGAAGTTGAAGCCGCGTGAATTCAGGCGCTCGTTGCCGAACAGATTCACGGGCAAAGGAATGCGCGGATGCGCCACGCGTTCGAACGCATCGACCTCGGCGATCGGATCGGCCACCACTTCCTCGGCCGGCAGGCTCGCATCGACGATACGGTTCACGAACGAGGTGTTCGCGCCGTTCTCGAGCAGACGCCGCACCAGGTACGGCAGCAGGTCTTCGTGCGCGCCCACCGGCGCGTATACACGACAGGCGTACTGCCCCCAGGGACCGCGCACCACGCTGTCGTACAGCTCGGCCCCCATGCCATGCAGCCGCTGGAATTCGAAGCGGTTCGGATCGCCGCCGAAGATTTCCGCGACCTGCGCGATGGTGTGCGCATTGTGAGTCGCGAACTGCGGATAGATGCGCTCGGCGCTCTCCAGCAGGCGCGCGCAGGCGAGGTAGGAAACGTCGGTATTCGGCTTGCGCGTGAACACCGGGTAGCCGGCAAGCCCCCGTTCCTGCGCGCGTTTGATTTCGCTGTCCCAGTACGCACCCTTCACCAGGCGCAACGTGATGCGGCGATCCGTGGCGCGCAGCCGTTCCACGAGCCACTCGAGCGTCGCATAGGCACGCTTCTGATAGGCCTGCACGGCGAGGCCGAAACCCGCGTATCCGCGCGTCACTTCGCTCTGCAGTAGTTTGTCCACGAGCAGCAGCGAGATTTCGAGACGTTCGGCCTCCTCGGCGTCGAGCGTCACGCCGACGCCGGCGTCGCGAGCTGCACGCACCAGCTGCTCGATCACCGGGTAGAGTTCCTTGACGACCCGATCGGCCTGCGCGAACTCGTAACGCGGATGCAGCGCGGATAGCTTGATCGAGATGCTGTGGCGCGCGGTGATGGACTCGCGCGCTTCCACGGCGCGTCCGACCGCGGCGATGGCGGCGGAATATTTCTCGCGGTAGCGCGCCGCATCCGCGCGTGTCAGCGCGGCCTCGCCCAGCATGTCGAAGGAATAGCGATAAACGCGCTCATCCTTGCCGGCCGCCCGCTCGAGCGCGCTTTCGATGTCGCGACCCATCACGAACTGATGTCCGAGGATGCGCATCGCCTGCTTGAGCGCCGCGCGCGCCACCGGTTCGCCGAGTTTCCCGACGAGCCGCGAATACCAGGAACGCGTCTCGCCAACTTCGTTGCGATCGAGGGCGACCACCCGTCCCGTGAGCATGAGACCCCAGGTCGACGCATTGACCAGCAAGGATTCGCTGTCGCCGAGATGTTCGTCCCAGGCGCCGGTCGGAATCTTGTCCGCGATGAGGCGGTCGGCCGTCTCCCCGTCCGGAATGCGCAGCAGCGCCTCGGCGAGACACATCAGGATCACCCCTTCGCGCGAGGCGAGGCTGTATTCCCGCAGGAAAGCGTCGAGCGCGCCGCCGCTGCCGCGGGCGCCGCGCACCGCCTGAACCAGCGCGAGGGCGCGGGCGCCGACATTCCGGGCCGAGTTTTCGGGCAGCCGGGCGTGGTCGGCCAGGGTACGCACCCAGCCCTGTTCGTCGGCGAGATATTGCGGATTGATCGCCGCGGCGACCGAGCCGGGCCGATCAAGTGGGGGAAAGTGATGCATGGCGGAAATTCTATTGAATAACCCGTGGTTGAATAAGCCTTACGTAGTCCCCAGAAGGTCTGCCATGAACTCATCCATACCTGCCGTCACCACGGCCACCTTTCCCGCGGAAGTCCTCAACGCGTCCTCCACGCAACCTGTCCTCGTCGATTTCTGGGCGCCGTGGTGTGGCCCCTGCCGCGCGCTCGGCCCCATTCTCGAGCAGGTCGCAGGCGAGCAGGCGGGCAAGATCAAGGTCGTCAAGGTGAACACCGACGAAAACCAGGACCTCGCACAACAGTTCCAGATCCGCAGCATTCCGGCGGTGAAGCTGTTTCGCGGAGGCCGCGTGGTCGGCGAATTCGTGGGCGCGCAGCCCCTTGCGCAGGTGCGCAATTTTCTCGAGCCGCATCTGCCGCGGGCCTCGGCCGCGCAGGCGGACGCCGCACGCGAACTCGCCAACCATGGCGACTACCCAGGCGCGATCGCGCGGCTGCGCGAGGTCGCGGAATCCGACCCGGCGAATTTCGATGCCCGCCGCGACCTGGCGCGATATCTCGCATTGTCGGGCGACGTGACCGGCGCGTCGAAAGTCCTCGGTCAGCTCCCGCCGGCGGCGCAGAGCGACACGGCCTCCAACCCGGTCCGCTCACTGATCCACTTCGCGGCGCTCGCGACCGACGAGGCCGCACGCTCGGACTCGCTGCGCGCGGGCGCGGCGCGCTCCATCCTCGGCGGCAGCCTCGATGCGGCTGTGGAATCGCTGCTCGCGCGTATGCAGGGAGATCGCGCATTCGCGACGCGCGCCGGACGCGAAGACCTGCTGCAGGCTTTCGCGCTGCTCCCGGCCGATGACGGCCGCCTGTCGGGATGGCGCCGTCGCCTGGCAGCGCTGTTGAACTAACCACTCGAGCGGCAAACGACAGGAGACCCGCCCGTTTGAATCAACCCGATGCGGCGTCGCCTCGCAGGCGCTCCGCCTCGCCGTGCCCGAGGTACGAGCGGATCGCGCCGCGCGCGATGTACAGCAGCGGGATCAGCGCGATCGCGGCGATCATCTTGTAAACGTAATTGACGGTGCCGACCGCGAGGAACTGCTGCACCGACCACTTCTGCGGACCCAGCACGAACGCGATGTACAAGACGATGAAGCTGTCGAGCAGTTGCGACACCGCGGTCGACGCCGTGGCACGCAGCCACACGAAACGTTCGCCGGTCGCGCGCCGGATGCGGTGGAAGATTACAACGTCGACGAGCTGGCCGATCATGAACGCGATGATCGAACCGCCGATCGTCCACAAGCCCTGGCCAAAGATCATCGCGTAGGACTTCTGGATGTCGGGCACGCCGAGATCCGCGTTGACATCGACCCAGAACGCCGCGGGCGCCAGTGAGATCGCCGCGTACGCCGCGAAGAACGCGTACGCGATGAACAACACGGCCATCCACGAAATCAGCCGCACGCCGCGCACGCCGAAATATTCGTTGATGACGTCGGTCATGATGAACACGAACGGCCAGAGCAGCACACCCGCCGTGAAGTTCAACGTGCCGTTGATGCCGAACAGCGACCAGTGAAACGGGTCGGTTCCGAGCGAATCCTCGAGCGAGAAAATCTTCACGCCGACGAATTCGGCGATCAGCGCATTGGTGAGGAAGAATCCGGCCAGGAAGATGAAGAGCCGGTTGGCGCGCTGATCGGTGGTGCGCATGCTCGAAGCCCGGCCCGAACTAGTCCCGGCCGCGCAGCCGCCGCAGCTCGCGGCGGCCATGCTTGTCGGGACGCTCCTGCGAGCGCGGTGCGAAAGCGGCGGCCAGGCGCGCCTGTTCGCCGAACTTCTCGCGCGCGGCACGCGCCGCGTCGGTTTCGGCGTAACACGCCTGTGCGATCGGCGCCGCGCCGCGCCGTTGCGGCAGCTTCCGCACCTCGCACTCGAATTGATAGCCCTGCCGGGTGATGGTGACCGTATCCCCAACGCGCACGGTCTGGGAGGGTTTCACCCGCCGCCCGTTCAAATGCGCCTTTCCGCCGGCGACGGCCTCGGCAGCCAGGCTGCGCGACTTGAACAGCCGTGTGCACCAGAGCCACCGGTCGATGCGCAGCGCATCGCCGCCGCCCTCGCCACCCTCGAACTGTTCGTTTTCGTCTGAATTGCCCATGCCGGCCGCCAGTATAATTGCGCCTACTCCTATTTTCGCCGGTGCAGCTTGGATACCGCGTTTTATCAGCGTTTCGACACGCAGCTCGATGAATTGCGCCAGCAAGGTCTGTTCAAGACCGAGCGGGTCATCACGAGCCCGCAAGCCGGCGCGATCCGCGCCAACGACGCCGAGGTCCTGAACCTCTGCGCTAACAACTACCTCGGGCTCGCCAGTCACCCCGCCATTCGCGAGGCCGCGCGTGAGGCCATCGAGCAGCACGGCTACGGCATGGCGTCGGTGCGTTTCATCTGCGGCACGCAGACCGTGCACAAACAGCTCGAAGCGGCGCTGTCGAAGTTCCTCGGCACGGAGGACACCATCCTCTACTCCTCCTGCTGGGACGCCAACGGCGGCCTGTTCGAAACCGTGCTCGGCGAGCAGGACGCGGTCATCTCCGACGCGCTCAACCACGCCAGCATCATCGACGGCATCCGGCTCTGCAAGGCGCGCCGCCTGCGTTACGCGAACCGCAACCTCGCCGAACTCGAACAACATCTCAAAGACTCGCAGGACTGCCGCACGCGGCTGATCGCCACCGACGGCGTGTTCTCGATGGACGGCAGCCTCGCGCCACTACGCGAGATCTGCGACCTAGCGGACAAATACGACGCGCTCGTGATGGTGGATGACTCACACGCCACCGGTTTCATGGGCGCCGGCGGCCGCGGCACACCCGAGCATTGCGGCGTATCGGGCCGCATCGATTTTCTCACCGGCACGTTCGGCAAGGCGCTGGGCGGCGGCAGCGGCGGTTACACCAGCGGCAAGGCCAACGCGATCGCGTGGCTGCGCCAGCGCTCCCGTCCCTACCTGTTCTCGAACAGCATCCCGCCGGTGGTCGCGGCCGCGACGCTGCGCGCGCTCGACATGGTGCAGAACATGCCCGAACTGCGCACGACGCTGTTCGCGCACGCGAAGAAGTTCCGCTCGGGGATGGCGGCCGCCGGTTTCAAACTACTGCCCGGCGAGCACCCGATCATCCCGGTCATGATCGGCGACGCCGCGCTGGCCGCGCGCTTCGCGGACCAACTACTGACCGAAGGCGTATACGTCATCGGGTTCTCGTTTCCCGTGGTGCCGCGCGGCGAAGCGCGTATCCGCACGCAGATGTCCGCGGGACTCACCGACGCGCAGCTGGAGCGCGCGCTCGCGGCCTTCATCCGGGTGGGCCGCGAACTGGGATTGATCAAATAAAGGCGCCCCATGAAGGCATTGGTAAAAAGTGAAGCGAAACCCGGCATCTGGATGAAAGACATCCCGGAGCCCAAGGTCGGACCCAACGACGTGCTCATCCGGATCGCCAAGACGGCGATCTGCGGCACCGACATGCACATCTACAACTGGGATGAATGGGCGCAGAAGACGATCCCGGTGCCGATGGCGGTGGGCCACGAGTACTACGGACGCATCGTCGACATGGGCAGCGAGGTGCGCGGCTTCACGCTGGGCGACCGCGTCTCCGGTGAAGGACACATCACCTGCGGTTTCTGCCGTAATTGCCGCGCCGGCCGCCGCCATCTGTGCCGCAACACGGTCGGCGTCGGCGTGGACCGCCAGGGCTGCTTCGCCGAATACCTGTCCATTCCCGCGAGCAACGCCTTCAAACTACCCGACGCGGTCACCGACGACATCGCCAGCATTCTCGATCCCTTCGGCAACGCAACGCACACCGCCCTCGCCTTCAACATGGTGGGCGAGGACGTGTTGATCACGGGCGCGGGCCCGATCGGCATCATGGCCGTTGCGATCTCGAAGAAGATCGGCGCGCGCCACGTGGTCATCACCGACGTCAACGATTACCGGCTCGAGCTCGCCCGGAAAATGGGCGCGACGCGCGCGGTGAACGTCACGCGCGAGAAACTCGACGACGTGATGTCGGGGCTCGCCATGCAGGAAGGTTTCGACGTGGGGCTCGAGATGTCGGGCAACCCGACCGCCTTCCGGGACATGCTGCGCACGATGCACCATGGCGGCAGCGTCGCCTTGCTGGGCATTCCGCCCGGCGAGACCGCGATCGACTGGAACCAGGTGATCTTCAAGGGGCTCAACATGCGCGGTATCTATGGCCGCGAGATGTTCGAGACCTGGTACAAGATGGCCGCGTTGCTGCAGGCTGGGCTCGACATCACGCCGGTGATCACTCATCACTTCCCGATCCAGGAATTCCAGCGCGGCTTCGAGACCATGGGATCCGGACAATCGGGCAAGGTCATCCTCGACTGGTCGACGATCAACTAGCCACTCTCAGTTCGCCGACTGCCGCGCCACGCGTGTTCGAGTCGATCCACGCCGGCCGCGACCCCCATGCCGACGAGCCACGCGACGAGCACCGTGGCGAGACAGGTCAGCGTAGATAGGCGCGGACCGCCGACCCCCAGCACCATCGCAATGGCGGTCCACGGCAGGTGGTAACCGCCGGCGATACCGGCAGCCGCGCCGGCCGCGCCGGCCAGGTCGTTGCCGATGTCGAGGATAGGCGCGAACACGCGGCCTCCGATGTCGCCGGTCGCCAGGAACGGAACGAACACCCCACCGCACCCGCCGGCGGCCACGGCCGCGGTGGTGATCGCCGCCCGCAGCAGCGCGACCGCGAGCAGCGTGAGCGGCAACGCGTTGACGCTCTCGGCCCAGACTATCGCGCCACCACCCGGACCCACCGCGGCGGACGGCCCGGCCACGTGCACGAGCAGCAGTGCCGCGGCGACCGAGGCCAACCCACCGACGGCAACCCGAATCACCGGGTGCGCCTGCCAGTCTTTCGCACGGTAGATAGCCGCCGCCGCCAGCGCGGTGATCGCGCCCGCCAATATGCCGATGCAGAGTGCCGTGACGACACCCTCCCGCACCGAATACGGCGGCACCTTGGGAACCACGAGGCTGATCAGATCCAGCTGCAACGCGACGTTGATCTTCCAGCCGACGAAGCCGCCGATCAGCGCCGCGATCACTCGCTCGAAACTGTAGGGCGCGCCATTGCGCCTGCCGATCTCGAGTACGTACGCCGTGCCCACCAGCGGTATCGCCATCAGCGCCGCGACACCCGCGGCGCCGCCGCCGAGTGCCGCCGGCCGCAGCAGCCAGCGCCAGCGCCGGCCGCGGTCGGCGACGCAAGCCCCGGCGGCGGTGGCCAGGTACGCGGCGGGCGCCTCTGTGCCCATGGCGGCGCCGGAACCCACGGTCGCGAAAATCGCCGCGAGCCGGACCGGCGCCAGGCGCCAGGGGAAACGTTCCTCGGCGCCGGCCGTTTTCTGCACGTCGCCGGTTATATCCGCGGGAATCGCCCCCGGCGGCCAGGTCCGCCAGGACCTGCGCAGAACTTCCTCGCTGATGGGCGCGAGGGCGCGCCTCGCAAACCCGTTCAGCAGCCAGGCCGTGAGCGCGAGTCCGAGGAACGGCAGGACAATAATGATCCACGTGGCCTGCGCCGACACGGTGTCGAGCATGAACTTCAGCGCGGAGATCGTGGCGACGACGATCAAACCACCGACGATTCCGCCCACGAGTCCGCCGAACGCGTAGGTCGCGGAACGCGGCCACAGTGAAAGCTGTTCGGGAAGTACGGTCGGCACACGACCGATACTGCCGCATGGCAGGACCCGGAAAGGATACGCCTTTAGGGCAGCCGCCTCGGCGCGGCGGCCCTATGCCCTATGGCACGTCGCAGAAGCAGTAGGCGTAGCGGTTGTCGCGCGAATTCATGCGCGACCAGCGGTCGAGCTCGCGCTGCAGGGGCTCGATCTGCTGAGAAAGGCGGGCGAGCGGATTCTGTCGCGCGACGTCGCCGAGGAAATTGGCCGCGAACCACACGCGGATGCGCAGCGCGAGACGCTCGGCCAGCGTCAATTGCGGTTCGATGCGTTCGACCTCGTACTCCTTGAGGTTGGCGCGCGCCGCGGCGGACTTCACCGCTTCATCGAACAGGCCTAACTTGTCGACCAGGCCGTTGTCCTTCGCGTCGGTGCCGATCCACACGCGTCCCTGCGCGATTTCATGCACCTGGTCGCGGGTTTTCTTGCGGCCTTCGGCGACGTGCCCGAGGAATTCCTCGTAGCCGCGCTCGATCATCGACTGCAGCAGGATCTTCGCATCGGCGCCGAGCGGACGATCGACGCGCAACTGGCCGGAGAGTTTCGTCGTGCCGACGCCATCGACATTCACGCCGATCTTCGAGAGTGTGCCCTCGAACGTCGGGATAGCGCCGAAGATGCCGATGGAACCGGTGATCGTGGCCGGATGCGCCCAGATCTCGTCGGCCGAGGTCGCGATGTAGTAGCCGCCCGAAGCCGCCAGGTCGCCCATCGAAACCACCACGGGCAGGCCCGACTTCTGCGCCGCGCGCACTTCGCGGTAGATCTGCTCGGAGGCGAGCACGCTGCCGCCCGGGCTATCTACCCGCAGGACGATGGCCTTGACGTCGTCGTCGCGGCGGGCCTCGCGCACCAGCTCGGCCGTACTCTCGCCGCCGATCGTGCCGGGCGGCTGCGAGCCGTCGAGGATCTCGCCCGAGGCCACGATGACGGCGATCTTGTCCTTGCCGTGGCGTTTCGCCACCTTCTCGGCTTCGACGATGCGCAGATAGTCCTCGAAGGACGTCGCATTGAAATCGTCGTCGGGTTCGGCGGCCTCGACCGCGCCCTTCTTCTCGTTGCGATCGGGATCCGCGCTGCCGACGATCTCGACCATGCGGCGATCGATGTCGAGCGAGGATTTCAGGCCGGTGACGAGCTTCGCGTCCAGCGCCACCTTGGCCGCGTCACCCTTGGCGGCGAGCATCGCGGGCACGGCATTTTCGACGTACGCGCTGATGTCTTCGGGCGTGAGACCACGCGCCGTCGCGACCGCGCTGCGGTAGTTGAACCACAACGCGTTGAGGTAGGCGAGGCTTTCCTCGCGATCCTCCGGCGACATGTCCGAACGCACGTACACCTCGGCGGCGCTCTTGTAGGCGCCGACGCGGAACAGGTTCACCGTGACGCCGAGCTTGTCGAACAGGTCTTTGTAATAGGTGCGGAAGCGGTCGTAGCCATCGATGCCGACGATGCCGAGCGGATCGATGTAGACCTCGTCCGCGTGGGCCGCGACGTAATACTGCTCCTGCAGCATTGCATCGGCGTGCGCCACGACCTTTTTTCCGGAGGAGCGGAAGTCATCGATCGCGGCGGCGAATTCGGCGAGCGTCGGCTGTCCGCCGCCCGTCATCGAATTCAGATCGAGCACCACCGCCTTGATGCGCGAATCCTTCTTCGCGGCCTGCAGTACCTCGATCAGGTCCCAGAGCAGGGTTTCACCCTGCCCCTTGCCCTGCGCGCGATCGATCGCCTGGTCGACGGGACTGCCCGAGAGCTGCTCGACCACGTTGCCCTGCGGCGCGATGACCAGCGCCGAGTTGTCCGCGATGCGCGGAATCGAGGTACGCAGGGCTCCGACGACGAAGCCGAAGATCAGCAGCAGCAACAACAGGTGCAGGAACTTGCGCAGCCCATCGAGGCCGCGCCACAGTCCCATTGCGATCCGGCCGATCATCGCTGCCAGCCGCCCAATTGCGGCTTAGACCTTTTCTTCGATGCGCGCGGCCTTGCCGGACAGATCACGCAGGTAGTACAGCTTGGCGCGACGCACGCTGCCGCGGCGCTTCACCGCGATATCGCTGATCGCCGGGCTGTAGGTCTGGAACACGCGCTCGACACCTTCGCCGTGCGAAATCTTGCGCACCGTGAACGAGGAGTTGAGGCCGCGATTGCTCTTCGCGATCACGACGCCTTCATACGCCTGCGCGCGCTCGCGATCGCCTTCGGTCACCTTGACCTGTACGACCACGGTATCGCCGGGATTGAACTCCGGCACGCTGCGCGTCATCCGCGCCTTTTCGATTTCTTGAATGATGTTAGCCATGTCAGTCACCTTCGCGTTCAGCGAGAAATTCTTCGAGCAACTTTGCCGCGTCCGCGGACAAGCCGCCCCGTGCAATCAGATCCGGCCGGCGCAACCAGGTGCGCGCAACCGCCTGCTTCAAGCGCCAGCGCTGAATGTCAGCGTGGTGCCCACCCTGCAGGACCTCGGGCACCATCCGGCCTTCGAACTCCACCGGCCGCGTGTAATGCGGCCAGTCGAGCAAACCCGCATCGAATGACTCCTCGACACTCGAGCGCTCGTCGCCGAGCACTCCCGGCAGCAATCTCGCCACCGCGTCGATGATCACGAGCGCCGGGAATTCACCCCCCGACAACACGTAATCGCCAATCGATACTTCTCTATCTATCCGCGATTCGATGACCCGTTCGTCGAGTCCCTCGTACCGCCCCGCCACCAGCACCATGCCCGGCAGCGTCGCAAACTCTCTCGCCAGCGCCTGCGTGAAGGGCACGCCCTGCGCCGACATATATATGCGCGGCGATCCTGCCGGCAGCTTCGCCGCCGCGGCGTCGATCGCCTGCGACAGCGGCTCGGGCTTCAGGACCATTCCGGGTCCGCCGCCATACGGCCGATCGTCCACCGTGCGATGCACGTCGCTCGTGAAGGCGCGCGGATCTTCGCAACCCACTTTCACGATTCCGCGCGTCACCGCGCGTCCGACCACACCCACTTCCAACGCCGCGTGGATGACTTCCGGGAACAATGTCACGACTTCTATTTGCATGTCGTGCCAGAAATCCCCGTCAAAAATCCCTTCAAAAATCCTCGGGCCAATCCACCGTCAACAATCGCTGGCCCTTGTTGATGACGAGCAGATGTTGCTCGGTCACCGGAATCAAGCGCTCGCGATCGCCTTTCACCACCATCACCGCATTGCCAGGCGTGTCGATGAAATGATCCACCGCACCTAACAACGCGCCATCCAGATTCATCACCGAAAATCCGACCAGGTCCGCGCGGTAATGCTCGCGCCCCTCGGTCGGCGGCAACTCTTCACGTTCGACCAGGACGAGTTGTCCGGTCAACCGGCTCGCGGCGTCGCGATCGTCGATGCCCTCGAGCCGCGCGACCCAGCCGTTGCCCTGCTGCCGCGCCTCCAAAACTGTCACTTCGCTCGCCGCGCCTTGCTCCGATTGAAGGCGCCAGCGCTTCCATTCGAACAATCGCTGCGGCGGATCGGTGAACGATTGCACCCGCAGCCAGCCGCGCACTCCGTGCGCCGCTCCCAATCTGCCTACCTCGACACGGCGGGGCTCGCTCATGGCATGCCTCCCCGGGTCACCAGCCGGCGGCTGATAGTTAGGCGTTCGCCTTGCGGAACGTGCTCACCAGATTCTTCACGCGATCGGACTGCTGCGCGCCCTTGGACACCCAGTAGTCGATGCGCGCGATGTCGAGCTTGAGCTTCGGTTCGTTCTTCACCGCTTTCGGGTTGAAGAAACCGACCTGCTCCAGGCTCTTGCCACCCTGGCGCTTGCGGCTGTCAGTCACGACGACGTGATAAAACGGCGTGTTCGTGGCACCGCGGCGGGTCAAGCGAATTGTCACCATGTCATTAAACCTTCAAGTTGCGTAGCGCCGGGGCGAATTGCCCGTCCCGGCCGGCCAAAAAAGAGCGCGGATTCTACGCAAATCAGTGACTTGGTGGAAGTGTTTTCAGGGGCTTGCGCCCCACGTCGGAAAACGTCGCCGGGGCGGCGCCGTCCGTTAAACAGGCGGCCGGACGGGCACTTAGCCTCCCGGGAAGCCTGGGGGCATGCCGCCTTTGAAGGCGCCCAGCATGCGTTTGAGCTTCCCGCCGGAGAAGCTCTTCATCATCTTCTGCATATCCAGGAACTGCTTCATCAGGCGGTTCACGTCCTGGACCTGCACTCCGGCGCCGGCCGCGATGCGGCGGCGCCGCGAGCCGTCGAGTAATCCGGGGTTACGGCGCTCTTTCTTGGTCATGGAATTGATGATCGCGATCTGACGGCGGACGTCCTTGTCGCCTTGCTCGGGGGGCGGCCCGCCACCCTTCATCGCGCCCGTCGGCAGCTTGTCCATGAGCGAGGCCACGCCGCCCATTTTCTGCAGCTGCTCGAGCTGCATCTTGAGGTCCGCGAGATCGAAACCCTTGCCCTTGGCGACCTTCTTCGCGAGCTTCTGCGCCTGGTCGAGATCGACCTGCTTGTGCACCTGCTCGACCAGCGCGACGACGTCGCCCATGCCGAGAATGCGTCCCGCCATGCGCTCGGCATCGAACGGCTCGAGTGCATCGAGCTTCTCGCCCACGCCGACCAGCACGATGGGTTTGCCCGTGACTTCGCGCACCGACAGCGCCGCGCCACCGCGCGCATCACCATCCGCCTTCGTGAGAATCACGCCCGTGATATCGAGCGCCGAGCCGAACGCGCGCGCGGCATTCACCGCATCCTGACCGGCCATCGCGTCGATGACGAACAAACGCTCGTGTGTCTCCACCGCGCGTTCGATCTGCTGCACCTCGTCCATGAGCTCGGCATCGACGTGCAGGCGGCCCGCGGTGTCGACGATCAGCACGTCGTAGACGCCTTTGCGCGCGGCGTCGAGCGCATCGCGCGCGATCGTCGCGGGCGGCTGCTTCACATCGGTCGGAAAGAACCCCGCATTCACCTGCTCGGCCAGCCGCTGCAGCTGCAGCACCGCGGCCGGGCGGCGGATATCCGTGCTGACCAGCAACACGCGCTTTTTCTGATCTTCGATCAGCCAGCGCGCCAGTTTGCCCGCGGTGGTGGTTTTGCCGGCGCCTTGCAGACCCGCTAACAACACGACGACCGGCGGCTGTGCGCGCAGCTCGAAGCGCCCCCGGTCGCCCGCCATCAGCGCGATGAGTTCCTTGTGCAGGATGCCCACGAACGCCTGACCAGGCGACAGGCTGGCGGTGACCTCGGCCCCGAGCGCCTTCTGTTTCACCCGCTCGATGAACGCCTTGACCACCGGCAGCGCGACATCCGCCTCGAGCAGCGCCATGCGCACCTCGCGCAGGCTTTCTCCGACGTTTTCCTCGGTAATCCGGCCGCGGCCGCGCAAAGAATCGACGGTTCGCGACAGGCGCGTCGTCAGGTTTTCGAAAAGTGCCATGGGTGCAGATTATCCTATGCCCCATATGCAAAACGCACCCTCGTCCGTTCTGGTCGCCGCGCTCGTAGTTCTGCTCCTACTGATCGCGTTTTCCTCGGGAACCGAAGTCGCCATGCTCTCGGCGAACCGCTACAAGATCCGCGCCGCCGCCAAGGCCGGCAAACGCGTGGCGAAGGCCCTCGACGCCCTGCTCGCCAAACCCGACAGCTGGCTCGGCGCC
This sequence comes from Alcaligenaceae bacterium, assembly GCA_036677145.1. Classification (GTDB taxonomy): domain Bacteria; phylum Pseudomonadota; class Gammaproteobacteria; order Steroidobacterales; family Steroidobacteraceae; genus CADEED01. Next base: position 938 of record JAKFFF010000036.1, on the reverse strand, counting down.
AACCTCGTGGTGCTCGCGCTCGCGAGCGTCGCCGCATCGTCCATCGCAACCTTGTTAGCCCAGCGCACCGGCTACGAACACGCGATCCCGATCACGATGGCCGCGTTGTCGGTGTTCATGATCGTCTTCTGCGAGCTCGCGCCGAAGATCTACGCCGCGCTCAAGCCCGATCCCGTGGCGCTGTCGTCCACCTACATCTACAAGGTGCTGGTGTTCCTGGCGACGCCGATCACCTGGTTCACGAACAAGGCGGCATACGCATTCCTGCGCCTGTTCGGCGTCAAGCCCGTGACGGAAAGCGGCGGCGCGATGTCGCCCGATGAATTGCGCTCGGTCGTGACCGAGGCCGGGCCGATGATTCCTACGCGCCACCGCCAGATGTTGCTGTCGATCCTCGACCTCGAACACGTGACCGTGAACGACATCATGATCCCGCGCCAGGAAATCGCGTCGATCAATGCCGAGGACAACTGGGAAGACATCCTCGATCAGCTGCGCCAGACCCCACACACACGTCTACCGCTGCACGAAGGCGAACTCGACAATCTCATCGGCATCATCCACATGAAACGCGTCGCGCAGGAACTGGCGCGCGACACGCTGACGCGCGAACGGCTCATCGAACTCGCGCGGGCGCGCGAGCCGTATTTCGTGCCCGAAGGCACCTCGCTCACCGTGCAGCTCAATCAGTTCCAGCGCAATCGCCGTCGGCTCGCATTCGTGGTCGACGAATATGGCGACGTCCAGGGCTTCGTCACGCTGGAGGACATCCTCGAGGAGATCGTCGGCGAATTCACCACCGATCCGGCGACCATCACACACAAACACGTGCACCGCGAAGCGCCGGGCGTGTTCATCATCAACGCGAGCGCCACGGTACGCGCGATCAATCGCTCGCTCGGCTGGCAATTGCCCACCGACGGCCCGAAGACGCTGAA
>JAKFFF010000035.1:0-42877 GCA_036677145.1 Alcaligenaceae bacterium | reverse complement strand
CTGCAAACAATCGCCGAAATCGCTCGGCGAAAAGAAAATCATCGAAAGTGGCGCGTGGCTGCGCATCGGCACCGACGACAGCATCACCTTCCTCTGTGACCGCTCCGAGATGGGCCAGGGTGTTTACACCGCGCTGCCCATGCTGATCGCCGAAGAACTCGGCGTGAAACTCGAGCAGATCAAGGTCGAATTCGCGCCGCCGGGCGATCAGTACATCAACAACATGATCGGCGGACAGATCACGGGCGGCAGCACCAGCGTGCGCGATGCCTGGGAGAAGCTGCGCAAGGCGGGAGCGACCGCGCGTCAGCTGCTGGTGAGTGCCGCCGCGGCCGACTGGGGCGTCGATGCGCGCACCTGCCGCGTGCAGGATGGTGTCATCATTTCCCCGCACGGCAAGAAGCTGCGCTTCGGCGAAGTTGCCGAGGCGGCGTCCAAACTACCCGTGCCGAAGGAAGTGGCGCTCAAGCCCGCGTCCGAATTCACCATCATCGGCCAGTCGCAGAAGCGCAAGGACACGCCGGCCAAGGTCGACGGGACCGCCATCTACGGCATCGACGTGAAACTGCCGGGCATGTTGTACGCGGCGCTGGCGCAGCCACCGGTGCTCGGCGGCTCCGTGAAGAAGTTCAACGATGAAAAAGCCAAGGGCATGCCCGGCGTGCGCGCGGTGGTGCAGACCTCGCGCGGTGTCGCGGTGGTGGCGGATTCCTGGTGGCAGGCGCACAAGGCGCGCGACGCACTGAGCATCGAGTGGGACGCGGGCCCGAACGCCACGCTCAACAACGCGAAAATCATGCAGACACTGCGCCGCGGCGCGCAGCAACCCGGACGCGTGGCGCGCGAAGACGGCGACGTCGCCGCGGCCATCAAGTCGGCCGCGAAGGTCGTGCGCGCGGACTATGAGTTGCCGCTCATCGCGCACGCGACGCTCGAGCCGCAGAATTGCACGGCGGATTACCGCGCGGATGGACTCGACGTCTACGTGCCCACCCAGGTGCAGCAGATGGCGCAGGCGGCGGCGGCGAAAGCCGCGGGCCTCGATGCGTCGAAGGTTCGCCTGCACACGACGTTCCTGGGCGGCGGTTTCGGCCGGCGCCTCGAAGTCGATTTCATTGCGCCCGCGGTCGAGGTGTCCAAGGCCATCGGCAAACCGGTGAAGCTCGTCTGGACACGCGAGGACGACATGACGCACGACGCGTATCGGCCGCCGGCGTTCAACCAGGCCACGGGCGCGTTCGACGCCAAGGGCAAACTCACCGCCTGGCATCTGCACCTGACCGGCCCGTCGATCACCGAGCGCATGTTCCCCGGCGCGACCGAAAAGGCCGTCGACCCGTTCGCGGTGGAAGCCGCGGCTAACTATCCGTACGACGTGCCGAACGTGCGCGTGGATTTCCAGCGCCAGGAGATCGGCATCGACGTCGGCTACTGGCGCTCGGTCAGCCACGCGCTCAATTGCTTCGTGGCCGAAAGTTTCATGGACGAACTGGCGGTGTCGCAGCGGAAGAACTCGCTCGAGTTCCGCAAGGCGCTGCTGGCGAAGCAGCCGCGGTACCTGCGCGTGCTCGATATCGTGGCGAAGGAATCGCGTTTTGGTTTTCCGCCGAAGGGCTGTTATCACGGGCTCGCGGTCATGGAGGGATACGGCACCTACATGGCGATGGTCGCGGAGATCTTTCTCAAGGACGGCAAGGTCAAGATCCGCCGCACGTATTGCGCGCTCGACTGCGGCCAGCAGGTGAATCCCGATACCGTCATCGCGCAGGTGGAAAGCTCGATCAACTTCGGCCTGTCGGCGCTTTATCACGGCGACATCGACATCCAGAACGGGCGCGTCCAGCAAACGAACTTCCACGACTTCCAGATCCTGCGCATGCAGGACGCGGCGCGCATCGACACCTATGTGGTCGAGAGCACCGAGGCGCCCGGTGGTGTGGGAGAACCGGCAACTGCACTGGTGGCGCCGGCCGTCTGTAATGCTATTTACGCGGCGACGGGGCGTAGACTGAGGTCCTTGCCGCTCGCGCGGCACAGACTAGCTTAGAGAACCTCCATGTCGAAAAACGCTGATCTGCACAAGCGGCGTGTGGCCGCCATCCCGCGTGGCGTCGGAAATTCACTGGCCGTGTACGCCGAGCGCGCGCAAAACTCCGAACTGTGGGACGTCGAAGGACGCCGCTACGTGGACTTCGCGAGCGGCATCGCCGTCGTGAACACGGGGCACGTGCATCCGGAAGTGAAGGCGGCGATGTCCGCGCAGCTCGACAAGATCACGCACGGCTGTTTCCAGGTCACGCCGTACGAAAGTTACATCGCGCTCGCCGAGGCGTTGAACGCAATCGCGCCGGGACCGACGCCGAAGAAGACCATCTTTCTGACCACGGGCGCCGAGGCCGTCGAGAACGCGATCAAGATCGCGCGTTACGCGACCAAACGTTCGGCGGTCATCGCATTCACCGGCGGCTTTCATGGCCGCACGCTCGCCTGCATCGCGCTCACGGGAAAGGTGCAACCGTACAAGGCCGGCTTCGGGCCGATGCTGCCGGAAGTGTTCCACGTGCCGTTCCCCATGCCGTTCCATGGCGTGAGCAACGAGGACTCGCTGTCCGCGATCGACAACCTGTTCAAGGCCGATGTCGATCCGGCGCGCGTCGCGGCGATCATCATCGAGCCCGTGCAGGGTGAAGGCGGTTTCTACATCGCGCCGCCGGAGTTCCTGCGCGCGTTGCGGGCGTTGTGCGACAAACACGGCATCCTGCTCATCGCGGACGAAATCCAGACCGGGTTCGCGCGCACCGGCAAGACATTTGCCATCGAACACTCGGGCGTCGAACCAGACCTCATGACGGTTGCAAAGAGCATCGCGGGCGGCGTGCCGCTGTCGGCGGTGATCGGCAAGGCGGAGATCATGGATGCGCCGGTGGTCGGTGGTCTGGGCGGCACGTTCGCGGGCTCGCCGCTGGCCTGCGCGGCGGGACTCGCCGTGCTCGAGGTGCTGAAGAAAGAAAAACTCAACGAACGTTCCGAGCAGTTAGGCGCGAAACTCGCGGCGCGGCTCAAGCAGATGCAGGCGCGTTTCCCGTGTATCGGCGAGGTGCGCGCGCTCGGGATGATGGTGGCGATCGAACTCGTGAAGAACCGCCGCGCCGACATGCCCGACGCGGATCTGACCAAGGCCGTCGTGCAGGCCGCCGGCCGCCGCGGATTGATCCTGCTGTCGTGCGGACTCTATTCGAACGTGATCCGCATTCTCGCGCCGCTCACGATTCCCGAAGCACAACTCGACGAGGGGCTGCAGCTGCTCGAGCAATCACTCGCGGAAGTGACCGCAACCACCGCGGTAGCTTGAGGAGTTGGTGCCGAAGAGTTGGTGCCGGGTGAGAAATCGCTGAGTTAGTGTCGCTCGTGCCGATCGGCACACGTCGCCGAGCTAACTCAGCGATTTCTCACCCGGCACCGACAGTCTTATGCCCTTCCGGCGTTGGAGTCGGTCGGCGTGTGGAAGTACTCGCTCTCGGAGGCGAGCTGCTCGATCAGCCGCTTGAGTTCGGACATGCGGCCTTCCGCGGTGCTGATCGGCATGCAGTCCTGGCAACGCGTATCGCCACAGGGCTGACGGGAATACAGCCAGTACTGGATCGCGCCGGCAAGCAGGCCGTCGGCGATGTCCCACAAATCCGCATCCTTGTCCTTGTCCGCCATCTTGTTGGCGAGATCAACGGTCTTGGAAAAGGCGGCGTCGAAGGTGTCGGCGATGGGTTCCATGGGGCGGAGTATAGGCACCCGGGCGAGGAACCGGAATGCCCGAATTCGGCCCGGCCGCTCTATGTTCAACGCAGCGGATTACTCCAGCCGCAGCGTGTAAATACGCAGCCGCCGCGAGCCGTGGTTGTCGCCGCGAAACAGTGTGATATCCGAGATATGGTGCATATCGATGAGGCGTTTACGAGAACCGTGCCGGATCTCGTCGAGTGGAATCCGGATCTCGCGCCGCTCTCCCGCACGCAGATCGAACACGCGGTTGAACCGGTCGTTGAACTGCTTGTTGTGATGGTCGTCGTGCACCCGCACGGCGAGGCGCAGGTCGAGCGGCTCGGGATTCTCCACGTCGATCACCAGGGTCTGGTACTTGCTCCAGTCGGCCACGGGCTCGTGCAGAGACGCGCCCGGGAATTCGTCGGCCAGGAATTCGACTTCGAGTGCATCGCCGACCTTCACGCGATTGATGCCGTACCCGACCACCCAGAACTGTTCGATGTCCGCGCGGAAATCCGCCAGCACCGGGAACTGCCCGTTCCGATGCAGATACGCGCGGGTCATGCGCAACAACGGCGCGGCATACGCAACGATGCAGGCCAACGCCACCGCGAACGCCGCGATGCGCACCGGCCGCCGCATCGCTGCCTTGCGATCGAATAACGCAAACAACGCGAGGGCGCAGACGACGCCCATCGCATCCGCCAGCACGTCGTCCCAGGAAGCATCGCGCCGCAATGGCCGCTGGATCGCCTCACTGAGAATCCCGGCGCCGATTCCGATCACGCCGGCAAATGTATATAGCCGCACCCCTTCGAGGCCGAAGTCGCGCCGCAACACCGCCAGACAGCCGAGCGTGATGAGCACGAACAACGGCATGTGTCCGGCGTTCTCGACAGTGCGGCCGGCGACGTTGTTCGGAATCGGCATCGGCACGAACAGCAGCGCGCCGGCCACGAAAAACAGTATTCCAAGGAGGATGAGGCGGCGGGTCACGAGGGCCCCAGTATACTTCGGGCATGAACATCAAACTGTCGGCAATGGAAGCGCGCATCATCGGATCGCTGATCGAAAAGCAGATCACGACGCCCGATCAATACCCGCTGTCGCTCAACGCCCTCATCAATGCGTGCAATCAGAAGAGCAATCGCGAACCGCTGATGCAGATCGACGAGCCCACGGTGAAGTTCGTCGTCGACAGCCTCGCGCGGCGGCACCTGGTCGTGGAGAAATCCGGCTTCGGCAGCCGCGTACCGAAGTACCAGCAGATCTTCTGCAACACGGAATTCGGCAGCCTGAAGTTCACTCCGCTGGAGACCGCGGTCGTCTGCGAACTTCTGCTGCGCGGACCGCAGACCCCGGGCGAATTGCGCAACCGCGTGCCGCGCATGGCGGAGCTGCCGGATCCGAACGCGATCGAAGCCGTGCTCGAAGGCCTCGCGAATCATCCGGGCGGCGCGCTCGTGCAGCAATTGCCGCGCGAGACGGGAAGACGCGATTCGCGCTGGGCGCAGCTGTTCGAAGAACTGCCCGACGTCGCCGCGGCGACCGATATCCAGGAGCCGTCGACACCGCGGCCCGCGCCCGTCGCACCGGGCACGCCGGAACTGGTGGCGCGTGTCGCGGCGCTCGAGGCGGAGGTCGCCGAGCTGCGGGCGCGCCTGGCGGCGCTGCGTGGTGGCAGCGCATGAACATTCCCGTCTGGGCGCAGAGCGCCGGCCTGCTGGTGGTCTCCAATGTGTTCATGACTTTCGCGTGGTACGCGCACCTCAAGAACATGGCCGCGAAGCCGTGGGTGATCGCGGCCCTCGTGAGCTGGGGCATCGCGTTGTTCGAATACCTCGTGCAGGTGCCCGCGAACCGCATCGGTTATACGGCGATGTCGCTCGGTCAACTCAAGGTCATGCAGGAAGTGATCACGCTGGCGGTGTTCGTGCCGTTCGCCATCTTCTATATGAAGCAGCCGCTCAAGCTGGATTTCCTCTGGGCCGGTCTTTGCCTGGTGGCCGCCGCCTACTTCATGTTCCGGGGAAACCCGGCCTGAGCTGGTAGTTAGGCCGTACGCCGTCCTTCGTCATTCCGGTCTCGAGAGCGCCGCGCACAGGGCATCGACGTCTTCGTCGGGTGTATCCCACGAACACACGAAACGCGCTTCGCCGGAACCTGCGGGTCCCCAGGGATAAAACCCGAAGTCCCGCGACAGGGACGCGATCCGCGCCTCGCCTAACTTCATGAACACCTGGTTGGTCACCTGCGGCTCGCACAGCAGGCCGGGCGCGGCGGCGGCGATCCGTCCCGCCAGGCGATTCGCCCGCTCGGCATTTCGCCGCCACAGTCCGCTCTCGATGTAGGCGAGTAGCTGCACTGCGGCATAACGACCCTTACAAGCCAGCTGTCCGGCGCGTTTGCGGCGGAACTCGAAATCAGCCACCCGGGTCGGATCGAAGAACACGACCGCCTCGGCATTCATGCCGCCGTTCTTGATGACCCCGAACGACAGCACATCGACGCCCGACTTCCACGTGAGCTCCGCCGCGGACACGTCCTGCGCCACCAGCGCGTTCGCGAAACGCGCCCCGTCCATGTGCACGGCCATGCCGCGCGCATGGGCGATCTCGGCGAGCGCGCGGATCTCCGCCGGCGTGTACAGCGCGCCACGCTCGGTCGCCTGCGTGATCGACAACATGCGCGGCTGGACGCCGTGTACGTGCGGCTCGAACCAGGCCAGCCGGGCCAACAGGTCCGCCGGCTGGATCTTCGCGCCCGCGCCTTCCACCAGCGACAGCTTCGCGCCGCCCGTGAAGAACTCCGGCGCGCCGCACTCGTCGCGTTCGATGTGCGCCTCGGCGTGCGTCAATACGGTCCCCCACGGGGGACAGAACGTCGCGAGCGCGAGTGAATTCGCGGCGGTGCCGGACGACACCGCGAACACGCGCACGTTCGTGCCGAAGAATTCACCGAACACCGCGTCGAGCCGCTCTGACCAGCGATCGGCGCCGTACGCGAGCGCCACTCCATCATTCGCGGCGGCGATGGCCTCGAGAATCTCGCTACTCACCGCGGCCGTGTTGTCAGATTTGAAATAGCGCATAGACTGCCATTCTATTGGACGACACCAAGGAAGGAGAAAGGTCATGGATGATCGACGTATGGTCTCGACTCGACGAGTCTCGACAGTGGGAGCCGGTGTCCTGCTCGCGCTCGCAGGCGCCACTCGCGCCCAGGAATCTTCCCCACCCGCCGCCGATGACGACAACATCGACGAGGTAGTCGTCACAGGCACTCGCGTTGCGACGCGCACGCGCCTCGATTCGCTGGCGCCGGTCGACGTACTGACCGGAGAAACGTTGAGCTCGCAGGGCTCGACCGAACTCGCCGAAGCGCTGTCCACCGCGGCGCCCTCCATCAACTTCCCGCGCCCGTCGATCACCGACGGCACGGATCACGTGCGCCCCGCGACACTGCGCGGTCTCGCGCCGGACCAGACGCTGGTGCTGGTCAACAGCAAGCGCCGCCATCAATCGGCGCTGGTCAACGTTAACGGCTCGATCGGCCGCGGCTCCGCCGCCGTCGATCTCAATGCCATTCCGCTGGCCGCCATCTCGACCGTCGAAGTGCTGCGCGATGGCGCCTCGGCGCAATACGGCTCGGACGCCATCGCCGGCGTCATCAACCTGCGCCTGCGCGACGCGCGCGAAGGCGGCGACGTGAGTCTCACCTACGGTGAATACGACACCAATGTCGAGACCGAGCGCGGCGAACGAAAGGCCACCGACGGCGGCACGATGACCGCCTCGGGCTGGGTGGGATTGCCGCTCGGACCCGAAGGCTTCCTCACGCTGTCCGGTGAATACCGCGATCGCGATCCGACCAGCCGCGGCGATTTCGACAATCGCGTTCCCGGGGCACCCGTGACGTCGCGTTACGGCGATGGCCAGATGGAAGACATCACCGCGTACGTCAACGCCGGAATTCCGGTCAGCGATACCTGGAACCTGTACGGCTGGGCGGGTTATCAGCAACGCGAAGGCAACTCCGCCGCGTTCCCGCGCATCTTCAACGACGCGCGCAACGTGCCGGCTATCTACCCGAACGGATTCCTGCCGCTCATCACCACCGACATCGACGATCTCGCCGTCGGCTGGGGCGCGCGCGGCAAACTCGGCGAATGGGACGCGGACGTGAGCCTGGTCTATGGACTCAACAAGATCGACTACGGCGTGGAAGACAGCCTCAACACTTCCTACGGCGCCGCTTCGCAGACCGCCTTCGACGCGGGCGGCATGGAATACAACCAGCTCGTGCTCAACGCGGGCATCGTGCGCGGATTCGACTGGGGCCTGGCCGAGCCGGTGAACCTGGCGTTCGGCGTCGAGGCACGCCGCGAGAACTACAGCATCGAGGCCGGCGAGCCGACCTCGTATGACCGCGGCCCCGTCGCGGGCGCGCCCGCCGGCGCGCAGGGCTTCCCGGGATTCCAGCCCAGCAACGAGCTCGACGAAGACCGCAAGGCCTACAGCGCCTACGTCGATCTCGAAGCGCGCATCACCAAGGAATTCCTCGCATCCGTCGCGGTGCGCGGCGAGGACTATTCCGACTTCGGCAGCGCCGTCACGGGCAAGGTCGCGGCGCGTTACGACTTCACCAGCTCGTTCGCGCTGCGCGGCGCGGTGTCGACCGGATTCCGCGCGCCGGGACTGCAGCAGGCGTTTTTCACATCGACGGCGACCAACTTCATCAACGGCGTGCCGTTCGAAGTCGGCACGTTCCCCGCGACGTCCGCCACCGCCGAAGTGCTCGGCGCGCAGCCGCTCGATGCCGAGAAGTCGCGCAACTACTCGCTGGGCACCGTGCTGCGTTTCGGTTCGTTCGAGGCGACGATCGACGCGTACCGCATCGACATCCGCGACCGCATCGTCCTCTCCGAAAATCTGCAGACGCCGCAGGTCGCCGCGCTGATCGCACCGTTCGGCGCGAGCGTCGCGCGTTTCTTCATCAACGGCGTCGAGACCAAGACCGAGGGTATCGACCTGGTCGCGCGTTACACGCTGCGCAGTGAAGCCGCGGGACGTTTCGAGTTCGTGGCGGCGGGCAACTGGAACGACACTGAAGTCGAAGACGTGCCGACGACCAATGTCATCGACAACATCTGCGTTGGCCAGCCGGCGGGCTGCGTCCCGCCGGTGCTGTTCGGGCGCATCAATACGCTGACCTTCGAGGAAGGCACGCCCGACAGCAAGCTGAGCCTCGCCATCGACTGGTCGATGCCGCTCGGCACCTCGACCTTCGGCGCGAATCTCAAGGGCACGCAATACGGCGAGGTCGTCGAACCGGGCGCACCCACGAATGCCGAAATCGCGGCGGGCCTCGCCGATGCGCGCGACGTCGTCATCGAAGGCGACGTGGTCGTGGACTTCGCGCTCAACGCGAAATTCATGGACAACAAACTGGGCATCACTCTCGGCGCGGACAACGTGTTCGACCAGTATCCGGATCGCCTGCCTAACAACCGCGTGCTGCCGACCCCGCCGGGCGGAACCGTGAACCTGAACGCGACGAACGCGCTCGGCTTTTCGCGGTATTCGCCCTACGGCTTCAACGGCCGGTTCCTGTACGCCCGGCTAATGTTCAATTGGTAGGAATTATTCGACGCAGTTCGCACTCGGGCGGCAAGGCCCGGCCGATCGAAAAGGTTGTCAGGCGTTGAATCGTGAACTGCGTGCGGCGACCCCGATGGAATCACCTCGGGGTTATCCGTATCTTGTTCGCGTGGCTACGCAGTACCGCATTCCGAAGCTCTCGAGCCGGCGCGAATACTTCCGGCTGCCGTATCCGATCACCAGCGGGGCGGTGCTGGACGTCGAGGGCGCCCACTACAAGGTCGGCGAAGTTTCCGAGCGTGGGCTGCGCATCGTTTCGGGCGTGGGCCGCTTCGCGGTCGACGCGATCATTGAAGGCACCCTGACGTTCACGAACGGCGCCCGCTGCCAGATCAAGGGCAGCGTGCTGCGGGTCGAAGACGACTGCTACATCGTCCGGCTCGATCGCGGTCCGAGCAGCCAGGAAGTCATGCGTGAGCAGCGCCACCTGGCGAAAACCTTCCCGAACTGGAAACCGCTGGCCGACTGAGCCTGTTTTCGAGTTCCTTTGGTCTTTTGGGGCCCGTCTGGTACCCTGCGCGCCCCTTTGACCCGGCTTTACGACCCTCCCTCCCCCGTAAGCCCATGAGTTCTATGGCAAATCGCCCTATTCGAAACATCGCCATCATCGCGCACGTCGATCATGGCAAGACCACGCTGGTCGACTGTCTGCTGCGGCAGTCCGGCACCTTCGCCGCCCATGAGAAGGTGACCGAACGGGTCATGGACTCGAACGACATCGAAAAGGAACGTGGCATCACGATCCTGGCGAAGAACTGCGCCATCGAATACGGCGGCACCCGGATCAACATCGTCGACACCCCCGGGCACGCCGACTTCGGCGGCGAAGTGGAACGCGTGTTGTCGATGGTCGACACCGTGCTGCTGGTCGTCGACGCCGTCGAAGGCCCGATGCCGCAGACGCGCTTCGTCACCCGCAAGGCGCTGGCGCTGGGCCTGAACGCCATCGTCGTGGTGAACAAGATCGACCGTCCGGGCGCCCGCCCCGACTGGGTCATCGACCAGACCTTCGAACTGTTCGACAAGCTGGGCGCGACCGACAAGCAGCTCGACTTCCCGGTCATCTACGCCTCGGCGCTCGAAGGCTGGGCCAGCACCGATCACACGCGCCGCGAGCCCGACATGCGCGCGATGTACGAAGCCATCCTGCACCACGTACCGGCGCCCAAGAGCGAGCCGGAGGCGCCGCTGCAGTTCCAGATCTCGACCCTCGACTACAACTCGTATGTCGGACGCATCGGCATCGGCCGCATCCGCCGCGGCACGGTGAAGGCCGGCCAGACCATCCAGTTGTGGAACGGCAGCGAAGATCACGGCACCGCGAAGGTTCAGCAGGTGCTGACGTTCAAGGGCCTGGCGCGCGAGTCGGTTCCCGAAGCCGTCGCGGGCGACATCGTCGCCGTGACCGGCATCGAGGACGTGCACATCGGCTACACGATTTGCGACGTGGACCAGCCGGATGCGCTGCCGCCGATCGCGGTGGACGAGCCGACGCTGGTCATGAGTTTCCAGGTCAACACCTCGCCGCTCGCCGGCAAGGAAGGCAAGTTCGTCACCAGCCGCCAGATCCGTGAGCGGCTGATGCGCGAACTCGAGAGCAACGTCGCGCTGCGCGTCGACGAAACCGGTGATGCCGACGTGTTCCGCGTGTCGGGCCGCGGCGAACTGCATCTCACGATCCTGATCGAGAACATGCGCCGTGAAGGTTATGAACTCGCGGTCGGCAAGCCGCGCGTGCTCACCAAGACCATCGACGGCGTGGTGCACGAGCCGTTCGAAGCGCTGACCGTCGACATCGACGAAGCCCACCAGGGTGGCGTCATGGAATCGCTCGGCCGCCGCAAGGCGGAGCTGAAAGACATGGCGAACGACGGCCGCGGCCGCGTGCGCATCGAGTACCGCGTCTCCGCGCGCGGGCTCATCGGCTTCCAGAGCGAGTTCATGAACGCGACTCGCGGCACCGGCCTGCAGAGCCACATTTTCGACGGCTACGCGCCGCTCGCCGGTGACATTCCTGACCGCCACAACGGCGTGTTGATCTCCAGCGAACCCGGCCATGCCGTGGCGTACTCGCTGTTCTCTCTGCAGGAACGCGGCCGCCTGTTCGTCTCGCACGGCGAGGCGGTGTACGAAGGCATGATCATCGGCATCCATTCGCGCGAGAACGATCTCGTCGTGAACCCGATCAAGACCAAGAAGCTCACCAACATCCGCGCCGCCGGCAAGGATGACGCGCTGATCCTCACGCCTCCGATCGAGCTCACGTTGGAGTATGCCGTCGAGTTCATCGCCGACGACGAGCTGGTCGAAGTCACGCCGAAGAACATCCGCATCCGCAAGCGCATGTTGCTCGAGCACGAGCGCAAGCGCGCCTCGCGCGTCGACGAAGCCCTGCTGGCCTGACGGAACCCGCAAGCCGCCGGGGTAGCCCGGCGCGTCGCGGTGCGGGGTCGGCTTGTTAGCCCGCACGAGGCGGCTCGAGGCCGCCCGCCGGGGCGGGCCCGGCGCTGACTTTTGCCGAGTTGTGGCACACTCGCCCGCCATGACCAACCTCGATCTGCAGACGGAAAACGTCGCACATCTCATCCAGCTCGCGCTGGGTCCCGTGTTCCTGATCTCGGGCGTCGGCATCACCCTGAACATGCTGACGCAACGACTCGCCCGCATCGTCGATCGCGCCCGCACGCTCGAGGATCGGCGCGAGGCCGCCACCAGCGATGCGCAGCGCACGCACATCGACGAAGACCTCAGGTTCATCGTGCACCGCACGCGTTACATCAACAGCGCCATCGCGTTGTCCACCACCTCCGGCCTGCTCACGGCCCTGGTCGTGACGTTGCTGTTCGCGAGCGAGTTCACGCCGATTTCAGTGGGTCCCATCGTCGCGATCATGTTCGTCGCGGCGACCGCGTGCCTGGCGATCGCGTTCCTGATGTTCCTGGTCGAAGTGCGCATCGCCACGAAATCGTTGCGCATCGGCGGCAAGATCCGGCGCTGACGCGATGCGCACCCACCTTCTCCTGGCGGCCTGGTTATCCACCGGCGCGGCATTCGCGGCGGCTCCGGCGGCCGACAAGCCTCCCTTGACGGCGGACGTGCTCGCCGCGGCCATGCCCGCGGACTGGCGCCGGCCCGATCCGGCGAACACGCTGTACCTCGACCTCCCGGCCGGCCGGGTGATCATCGAGCTCGCGCCGCGCTTCGCGCCACGGCACGTGGCGAATCTCAAGACGCTGGTGCGCAAGAACTTCTTCGACGGCCTGCCGGTGGGCCGCGTGCAGGACAACTACGTCACCCAGTGGGGCGACATCGACGAGGTGCGAGGGGAACTCGCGGGCAAACCCAGTCTGCCCGACGAAACCACCTTCGCGTGGAGCGCGGCACTGCCCTTCGTCAAACTACCCGACACGGACGGCTACGCGCCCGAGACCGGCTGGATCGACGGCTTTCCCGTGGGCGTCGAACGCAAGCCGGCGGCCCGCGCCTGGATGACCCATTGCTACGGCACGATCGGCGTCGGTCGCGGCGACTGGCCCGACACCGGCGACGATACGCAGCTCTATGCCGTGATCGGCCAGGCCCCGCGCCACCTCGATCGCAACATCGTCCTGTTCGGCCGCGTGTTGCGCGGCGCGGAATACCTGTCATCCCTGCCGCGCGGCAGCGATGCACTCGGCTTCTACAGCGACGCAGAAAAGCCGCAGCGCGCCCTCATCAGGCGCGCGCGCCTCGCGGCGGATCTGCCCGAGTCAGAGCGCAGCGCGGTCGAAATCCTGCGCACCGACACCCCGTTGTTCGCGAAATACGTCGAGGCCCGGCGCAACCGTCGCGAGTCGTGGTTCGTGCGACCGGCCGGACACATCGACGTCTGCAACGTCGCGATCCCGGTGCGCGACGCGAAGTAGTTAGAGAACAATGTCCGCGCTCCGCCTCGCCGCCGTCCTTTCGATCTGCCTGCTGACCGGCGGCGCGCGCGCCGAGACCGCGCTGTCGCCCGCCTGCGCTCCGAACGCGAAAGATCCCGCGCTGCACGAGCAGGCCTATGTACCCATCGGCGGCATCGAACAATGGCTCGTCATCGAAGGATCGGACTGCGCGAATCCCGTCGTGTTGTTCGTGCACGGCGGGCCAGGCAATCCGCTATCGCCGTATTTCGAAGAACTCTACGGCGCGTGGAAATCGACGTTCACGATCGCCACCTGGGATCAGCGGCTTTCCGGCCGCACGTATGGCCGCAACGAGCCGGTGACGGAAGTCACCGAAGAGCGCCTCGCGGCCACACGGCTCAGCATCGATCTACTGGTCGCCGACGGCATCGAGGTGGCCGAGTACCTGCGCAAGAGGCTCGGCAAGCGCACGATCATTCTCACCGGCAGCTCGTGGGGATCGGTGCTCGGTGCGCACATGGCGCACGAGCGTGCGGAATTGTTTGCCGCCTATGTGGGCGTCTCGCAGCTGGTGAACGAACGCGCCAATCTCGCGGCGAGTTTCGCCGCGACGCTCGAGGCGGCGCAGCGCCGCAATGACGAGGCCGCCCTCGTCACGCTCAAGGAAATCGGTCCGCCACCCTGGATCAATCCACGCAATTTCGGCCGGATGCGCCGCGTCATCCGCAAATACGAAGGTGAGGTCTCGTCGCCGGGACCCGCGTTCCAGCCCGCGGCGGAGTACGCCTCGGAGGCCGAACGCGCGGCCTACGATGCGGGCGAGGAGATCTCCTTCATCAAGTATGTCGGCCTGAAGGGCGACGGCATGGCAGCGCGCGTGGACCTGCCCGCGCTCGGTCCGGAATACGCGCTGCCCATGTACTTCGTCCAGGGTGAGGAGGACCTCCTCACCCGCGCCTCCGTCACGCGCTCCTTCGTCGATTCGTTGCGGGCGCCGCGCAAGAAGTTGGTCATGGTGCCGCGCGCCGGACATGACCCCAATTTCGCGATGATTCAAGCGCATTTCCGTCTTCTGAAAGACGAGGTCCTGTAGAATCCGCGCCCCTATGGGACGCATTTTCGAAGTACGCAAGCACACGATGTTCGCGCGCTGGGACCGCATGGCCAAGCAGTTCGCGCGCATCGCGAAAGACATCAACATGGCCGTCAAGGCCGGCGGCGGCGACGTCAATTCGAACCCCGCGTTGCGGCGCCAGGTGCAGAACGCCCGCAACATCAACATGCCGAAGGACAAGGTCGAAGCCGCCATCAAGCGCGCACTCGGCACGGACTCGACGAACTACGAACAGATCATCTACGAGGGTTACGCGCCGCACGGCGTGGCGGTCCTCGTCGAAACCGCCACCGACAACGCGACCCGCACCGTCGCGCAGGTGCGCACCATTTTCTCGAAGGCCGGCGGCAATCTCGCCACCGCGGGCAGCGTCGCGTTCCAGTTCCGCAAGATGGGTGTGTTCCGTCTGAAACCGGATGGCATCGATCACGACGATCTCGAGCTCTACCTGATCGATCACGGGCTCGATGAAATGGGCGACAGCACGGGCGAGAAAGGCGAACCGCAGATCGTCGCGCGCTGCCTGTTCCCGGAGTTCGGCCACATGCAGGAAGCGCTCGAGAAGCGCGGCATCCATCCGATCTCCGCGACGCACGAATACATCTGCACCACGCCGATCGAACTACCCGAAGCGCAGGCCACCGAAGTGCTGGAGCTGATCGACAGCCTCGAGCAGAACGACGACGTGCAACACGTCTATCACTCGCTGATCTGACATGGATTCACTCGAAGCGCTCAACACGCGCAGCTCCGCCAAGACCTATGGCGCGAACGCGCCGTCGAAGGAAGAAATTGCTGTCGTGTTGCAGGCCGCGGTGCGTGCGCCCGATCACGGACGTCTGCGCCCCTGGCGCTTCATGCTCATCCAGGGCGAGCAGCGCGGGAAGTTCGGTGAGATCCTCGCGTCAGCTGCGTTGCGCCGCACGCCCGCGCTGTCCGAAGGCGATCTCAAACGCGAGCGCGACAAGGCGATGCGCGCGCCGCTCATCATCGTCGTGGCCTGTCGCGCCGTCACCGGCACGAAAGTGCCCGTCATCGAACAGATTCTCGCCGCGGGCGCCGCCGCGCAGAACATCCTGCTGGCATTGCACTCGCTGGGTTACGCCGCGGCATGGAAAACCGGCGAGGCCTGTTATGACCCCGAAGTGAAGAAGGCGCTGGGCCTGGCGGTCGACGATCACCTCGTCGCGCTGGTCTACACCGGCGGCGGACCGGGCGCGACGTTTGCGCCCGGCAAGGCGGCGAACGTGCAGGATGCGATGCTGGAATTTCCGGGCGGCTGATCGGGTCAGTCCGGAGGCGCCGCGCGCCACGATCACCCCACGGCAATCGCCTTCACCGTAAATCTCACTCGGGTAATGGTGCGGGTCTGCGAAACCATTCGCGGCCGGGACCGAACAGCAGGATCACGACGGTCAACGACAGCGCATGCGGAATCGCAATCCATGGGACCGACTCCCAGCTGGGCACGTAACCAATCTGCTCCGGCAACAGGTACAGGGCCGTGTAGATCCACGCCCCCACCGAGAACAGCGCAACGACCCAGATCACGAGAAAGCCAATACGCGCCCAATTCCGCCCCCGCGCGATGAACACACACAGCACCGTGTGTATCACCGCTTTCAGCACGCCCATCACGAGGCCGAGTGCCGGTGCTTCTCCCGCACTGACCGGGCCCACGGCGCTAACGACCCCGATCAGCGACAGCAGGATCGCGACGCCGATCAGGAACAGCGCAATGTTGACGGCGGCCGGACGGGCTCGAGGAATGGCCGCACCGGCCTCGCGCGCGGAGACGGAGACATTCGCCTTCGGCGGCGTGTACGGATTGTGCATCGAGATAGATAGTACCGCTCAGGTCAGAACCAGCAACTCCGCGCTTTCCCGAACCTGGTCGCCCACCGCGCACAGGATACGTTCGATCACGCCAGCGCGCGGCGCAGTCACCGTATGCTCCATTTTCATGGCCTCGAGCACCAGCAATGGCGCGCCACGCTCGACCGCCGCGCCGGTCTTCACGAGCACCGCGAGCACCCGACCGGGCATGGGCGCCGTCAACCCGCCGTGCGCATCGGCGATGGCGGGCGGCGGTAGATAGGGATCAGGCATCTCGAAGACGTCGTGTTCGCCCGCGTGGAACAGGTGGGCCTGCCCGTCACGCACATATGCGCGGGCGGAGAGTTCTTCGGCGCCACACCGCACGAACAGAGTTCCATCGGCATCGAGCCGCCCGCGCAGCGGGCAGGTCTCTTCGGCGAGACGCACGGAGAATCCATCTTCGCGAATCGTCCAGGAGACGCGCCGCTCCTGGTCGCCGTGACGCAGGATCGCATGGCGCGCGCCGCGCGTCGCGGCCGACCAGCCATCGATGCCACCCCAGGGTGAGTCGTGCGAAGCGGCGCGGGGCGCGAACAGCAGCGCCGCGAGTCCCAGCAGCCATTGCTCACGGCCGGGTTCGGCCCTTGGCGCCAGCAGATGCGCTCGTTCGCGCTCGATGAGCGTGGTATCGAGATTGGCCTGCACGAATGCCGGCGCGGTCATCAGGCGAGAAAGGAATTCCACGTTCGAACGCACGCCCACGATTTCATAACGCGCCAGCGCATCACGCATGCGCTCGATCGCCGCGGCGCGTGTTTCGCCGTGCACGATGAGTTTGGCGATCATCGGGTCGTAATGAGGCGTTATGAAATCGCCCTGGCGTACCCCGGTATCGATGCGCACGACGGCCGACTCCGGAGGAGTCGCGAGGTGTTCGAGCAGCCCGGTCGAAGGAAGGAATTCGCGCGCCGGATCTTCGGCATACACGCGTGCTTCGATGGCATGACCGCGGATGTGGAGCTCGTCCTGGCGGCACGGCAGCGTCTCACCCGCCGCGACCCGCAACTGCCATTCGACCAGGTCGAGGCCGGTGATCATCTCCGTCACGGGATGCTCGACCTGCAGGCGCGTGTTCATTTCCATGAAATAAAACGCACCATCCGGGGCGGAGATGAATTCCACGGTGCCGGCGCCCGCGTAGTTCACGGCGCGTGCCGCGGCAACCGCCGCCTCCCCCATCGCGCGACGGCGCTCGGGCGTCATGCCCGGCGCGGGCGCCTCCTCGATGACTTTCTGGTGCCGGCGTTGCACGGAGCAGTCGCGTTCGAATAGATAGACCGCGTTGCCGTGGTTGTCGCCGAAGACCTGCACTTCGATGTGGCGCGCGGTCGTCAGGTATTTCTCGACGAGCACCCGCGCATCTGCGAATGCCGCGGCGGCCTCGCGCTGGCAACTTGCCAGCGCGGCCATGAAGTCCCCGGCGCGATCCACGCGCCGCATGCCCTTGCCGCCGCCGCCCGCAATCGCCTTGATGAGCACCGGAAAGCCGATGCGTTCCGCCTGCTGGAGTAGATAGTCTGGTTCCTGGCGTTCGCCGTGGTATCCCGGCGTCAGCGGCACACCGGCCTTCTCCATCAATGCCTTGGCCGCGGACTTCGAACCCATCGCGGCGATCGCCTGCGGCGACGGCCCGACGAAAACGAGCCCGGCGTTCGCGCATGCCCGCGCGAATTCCGCGTTTTCGGAAAGGAAGCCATAACCCGGGTGGACAGCCTGCGCACCGGTCTTGTCCGCGGCCGCGAGAATCGCGTCGGCTCGCAGGTAGCTGTCGCGCGGCAGCGGTCCGCCGACATGGACGGCGTCGTCGCAGGCGGCGACATGCGCCGCGTGCGTGTCGGCGTCCGAATAGACCGCGATGGTATGAATGCCGAGGCGCCGCGCCGTGCGCGCTATCCGGCAGGCAATCTCGCCGCGATTGGCGATGAGCAGCCGGGTGAACACCGCTAATCCCGTTTGCGGGAGGGCGGCGCCCAGGCGGGCCGGCGTTTTTCCAGAAATGCCGCGATGCCTTCGCGGCCTTCGGGAGACACGCGCGCATCGGCGATACATTTCGCGGTGGCGGCGAGCATTACGTCGTCCAGCGGCATCTCGACGACGTCGGCGAGCAGGCGCTTCGTCGACGCGAGCGCGGCGGGACTGGCCGCGAGCAGCGCCGCGACGATGCCATCCACGGCCGCGTCGAGTTCCCCTCCGCCGGTGACTTCGTGCACGAGGCCTGTCTCGCGGGCGCGCACGGCGCCGAATTTCTCGGCGGTGAGCATGTAACGCGCCGCATGCCGCGGTCCCATCGCGCGCACCAGGTGCGGCGAGATCGTCGCCGCGACAACACCGAGCTTGACCTCGGACAAAACGAAACTCGCGGAGTCGATCGCAACGACGATGTCGCAGGCCGCGGCCAGCCCGACGCCACCGCCGAATGCGTCACCCTGCACCCGCGCGATCACCGGTCTCGAGCAGGCATGCACGGCGTTGAACATGCGCGCGACCTTGAGCGCGTCCGCGTGATTGTCCGCGTGGCTGAAGTCCGCCATGGCGCGCATCCAGTTGAGGTCGGCGCCCGCGCAGAAGGCCGGGCCACGCGCGGCGACCACGACCACCCGCGTTTCGGCATGTGCCTCGATGTCCGCGAATGCCGCGGCGATGTCCGCGATCAGCACATCGTTGAACGCGTTGCGTACTTCGGGACGATTGAGCCACAGCCAGCGCACCGCGCCGCGTTGCTCCACTTCGATGTGTCGGTAGTCAGGCACGGGTACCTACATGCGGAACACGCCGAAGCGAGTTTCCGGGATCGGCTGCTGATTGGCCAGCGCGAGACCCAGCGCCAGGCACATGCGCGTATCGCGCGGGTCGATGACGCCGTCGTCCCAGAGACGCGCCGTGGCGTAATAGGGATTGCCCTGCGTCTCGTACTGGTCGCGGATGGGCGCCTTGAAGGCGGCCTCGTCGTCCGCGCTCCAGGTTCCACCCTTGGCTTCGATCGAGTCGCGCCGCACGGTGGCGAGCACATTCGCGGCCTGCTCGCCGCCCATCACCGAGATCCGCGAGTTCGGCCAGGTCCACAGAAAACGCGGCGCGTACGCGCGTCCGCACATGCCGTAGTTGCCCGCGCCGAAACTGCCACCCACGATGACGGTGAACTTCGGCACCTTCGCACAGGCCACCGCGGTCACCATCTTCGCGCCATGGCGCGCGATGCCTTCGTTCTCGTACTTCTTGCCCACCATGAATCCGGTGATGTTCTGCAGGAACACGAGCGGAATCCTTCGCTGGCAGGCGAGCTCGATGAAATGCGCGCCTTTTTGCGCGGACTCCGAGAACAGGATGCCGTTGTTGGCGAGGATGGCGACCGGCATGCCATGAATACGCGCGAAACCGGTGACGAGCGTGGTGCCGAACCGCGCCTTCCACTCGTCGAAATCACTGCCGTCCACGATACGCGCGATGATCTCCCGCGCGTCGAACGGCTTGCGCGGATCGGCGGGAATGAGCCCGTACAGATCGTCGACCGGTAGTTTGGGCGGGTTGGTGCCGGGTGGGGGAAGTGGGGAGTTAGCGGCGAAGGCCATCGGTTCACCCATCGCTCGACCGGCTAACTCCCCACTTCCCCCACCCGGCACCGACGGGAGGCTCGCGACGATGCGGCGGGCGATGCCGAGGGCATGCGCATCGTTTTCGGCCAGGTGGTCGACGACGCCGGATAGTTTGGCGTGCACTTCGCCGCCGCCCAGTTCCTCGGCGCTCACGACTTCGCCGGTGGCGGCCTTCACGAGCGGCGGACCGCCGAGAAAGATCGTGCCCTGGTTGCGCACGATGATGGATTCATCGCTCATGGCGGGAACGTACGCGCCGCCCGCGGTGCACGAACCCATCACCACGGCGATCTGCGGAATGCCGGCCGCGGACATGTTCGCCTGGTTGAAGAAAATGCGGCCGAAGTGATTTTCGTCGGGGAACACCTCGTCCTGGCTGGGCAGGTGCGCGCCGCCCGAATCCACCAGGTAGATACACGGCAGCCGGTTCTCTTCGGCCACGCGCTGCGCGCGCAGGTGCTTCTTGATGCTGACGGGATAGTAGGTGCCGCCTTTCACCGTCGGATCGTTGCAGACGATCAGGCATTCGCGCCCCGCGACCCGGCCGATGCCGGTGATGATGCCGGCGCCGGGCGACTCATCCTCGTACATCCCGAAGGCCGCGAGCGGCGACAACTCCAGGAACGGCGCGCCGGGATCGAGCAGCATTTCCACCCGGTCGCGCGGCAGCAACTTCCCGCGCGCCACGTGTTTCGCCCGGGCCGCCTCGCCCCCGCCCTGCGCAATCCGTCCCTGCCGGGCCTTCAATTCGTCGACCAGGGCCCGCATGGCCGCCGCATTGGCGGCGAATTCAGCGCTCGTCCTATCGACTTTGGTTTCCAGCAGCGGCATGATTGTCGGACAATAGTACAACCCGAGATTTGAAGGCAAGCGACATGTACACACTCGATCGCTGCGATTTCGATTTCGGGCTCGGTGAGGAGCTCGACGAAGTGCGCGCACAGGTGCGGCGCTTCGCGCGCGAGAAGATCGCGCCGCGCGCGGAAGAGATAGACCGCTCGAATGAATTCCCGCGCGACCTGTGGCCCGAGCTCGGCGCCGCGGGACTCCTCGGCATCACGGTGCCGGATCGCTGGGGCGGCGCTGACCTCGGCTACCTGGCGCACATCATCGCGATGGAAGAGATCTCGCGCGCCTCGGGCTCCGTGGGACTTTCCTACGGCGCGCACAGCAATCTCTGCATGAACCAGATCGTGCTCAACGCCACCGACGCGCAGCGCGACCGCTATCTACCGAAACTCGTATCGGGCGAACACGTCGGCGCATTGGCGATGAGCGAGCCTGGCGCCGGCTCCGACGTCGTCAGCATGCAACTGCGCGCCGAGAAACGCCCGGGCGGATACGCCCTCACCGGCCGCAAGATGTGGATCACCAATGGACCCGACGCCGACGTCGCCGTCGTGTACGCAAAAACGGATCCGGCCGCCGGCGCGCGTGGCATCAGCGCGTTCATCGTGGAGAAAGTCTTCCAGGGATTCTCCACCGCGCAGAAGCTCGACAAGCTCGGCATGCGCGGCTCATCGACATCCGAGCTCGTGTTCGAAGACTGCTTCGTGCCCGACGAAAACCTGCTGGGCGACCTCAACCAGGGCGTACGCGTGCTCATGAAGGGCCTGGACTACGAACGCGCGGTGCTCGGCGGCGGGCCGCTCGGCTTGATGGCCGCGGCGCTCGATCTCGTTCTGCCCTATCTGCATGAGCGAAAACAGTTCGGCCAGCCCGTGGGCACCTTCCAGCTAATGCAGGCAAAACTCGCGGACATGTACGCGGCCTTGAATGCCGCGCGCGCCTATTCATACGCGATCGGGCGCGCCTGCGACGCGGGCCGCTGCTCGCGCCGCGACGCGGCTGCGGCGATCCTGTTCGGCGCGAATCGCGCCACGCAGATGTGCCTCGAAGCCATCCAGGCGCTCGGCGGCAACGGCTACATCAATGACTACGCCGCCGGGCGATTGCTGCGCGACGCGAAGCTCTACGAAATCGGCGCGGGCACGCAGGAAATCCGCCGCATGCTCATCGGCCGCGAAATTTACGAACAGACCGCCTGAACCATGGCCCGCGTCAATACCAAGGCAATCAACACCCGCGCCGGCTCCACCGAGTTCGAACCCATTCGCATCGAGCCTGCCTACCGCAAGGTCGCCGCGGCGCTGCTCGAGCGCATCACCGACCGCACGATCAACGCCGGCGATCGCCTGCCGCCGGAAACCGAGCTCGCGCGCCAGTTCGGCGTGCATCGCGGCACGGTGCGCGAGGCGTTACGCGAGCTGCAGACCAACGGCCTGCTCAAACGCGAACGCGGCTCGAAGCTCATGATGGTCACGCGCCCGGAACGCGGCGATGTCTCCGCGAACGTCTCGCGCGCGCTATCGATGCACGACGTGAGTTATCACGACATCTGGGAGGCGCTCACCGCGCTCGAACCGCCGATCGCGAGCGCCGCCGCGCGCGAACGCACGGCCAGGGACCTCGAGCGCCTCGCCGGTATCGTTGCCGCCGACGTGAGCGTCGCGCAGACCGCGGACTTCTTCCGCGCGATCGGCGAGGCGACACACAACGGCGTTTTCATGCTCGCGCACGAACCGTTGCTCGAACTGCTCGTGCCGGCGCTCGGCGCGATGATGGACAAGGTGCCCCAGGCCGCCGCGCGTATCGGCACGGCGCAAAAGCGCATCAGCGGGGCAATCGAGGCGCGCGATGGCACGCAAGCGGCCGACTGGATGGCGAAGCACATTCGTGACTTCCGTCGCGGTTTCGAACTTGCGCGCATCGGACTCGAACTACCGGTAGCCGGAGCATCCGGACGCACATAAAATGAGTCGCGGGTGATTGCCACGGGAGGGCACCCGAGTGACCAGAAAACTACTACCGCTGTTGCTGGCGTGCTCGGGCGCGTTCGCGCAGACCATGCCGCCGGCCGACCTGGCGAATGCCTCGGCCAGCCCCGCTCCGGCTTCATCCACGCTGCGCCCGCTCACGCTCGAGGACCTGTACTCGGAGCTCGACGTCGTCGACGTGGCGATTTCGCCTTCGGGCCATCACCTCGCCGCGGTCGTGCGACGCGGGGTCAACGACCTCCTCATGGTCATGGACCTCGCCACGCGCGAGCACAAGGTCATCCAGTCCACGCGCGAGGATTCCTCAGGAAGATTGCTCGCCGTGCGGATGGCGGACGTCCACTGGAAATCCGACGATCGACTGATATTCCGGCTGCGGGTGCGCACGGTCCCGGGATTCCACGGCGGCCTGCCCGCGGGAACCGTCGCCAAGCTCGGTGATCGCCTCTACGCCGTGAACCGTGACGGCAGCGATGCCGTTGCACTGCTGGGCGACAACCGCAATCGCGCGCTGAACGGCGCCTTCAATCTCGGGCGCGTCGCGAGCTTCCTGCCGAACGACCCGACACACATTCTCCTCGTGGTCGACGGCTTCGACGGGATGAGCCTTTTCAAGGTCGACCTGGCGACCGGCCGCGGCGAGCAGTTCGAAAGACCCGGAGGCAGCATCGTCGGCTGGTGGCTGGATATCGCCGGCAATCCCGTGGTCCGCATGACGTCCAGTTCGGGAACCATAACGTTGTTCCGCAAGAAGGACGACAAGTGGGTCAAGTTCCTCAAGATGCGCGCCAGTGAAATGAGCGAGCGGGCCGACTACGAACTGGTCAGTCCTTCCGACCAGGCGGGCAAGTACTACGTGCTGGCGCGGCCACCGGGGCATGACCGCACCGGGCTCTATCTATACGACCTCGACAAGGAAACCTACAGCGACCCGATCGTGGAGCATGGCGAATACGACCTGGAGTCCGCGCGGATTTCGCGCGATGGCAAGCGCGTGATCAGCTACTGCTACGTCTCCCACGTGCTGATCTGCGAATTCTCCGACGCCCGGCTCAATTCGCACATGAAGGGATTGCGCAAGTTGTTCGAGGATTCGGCGAATCTCCAGGTGCGCGATTCCTCCGAGGACGGCAACAGTTTCGTGCTGTACGTCGATAGCCCGCGCGATCCGCCGGCCTATTACTACTACGTCACCGAATCGAAGCGCATCGAAACCGTGGGCCCGGTGCAGAAGGCGATGACGCAGGTGCAGCTGCCGCGCGCCTCAGTGGTGAACTACGCGGCCCGCGACGGCAAGCAACTCTCGGGATACCTGACGGTGCCGGCGAAGGCGCCGAAGGACACGCCCCTGGCGCTCGTGATCTTTCCGCATGGCGGACCGGAACGGCGCGACAGCCTCGCCTTCGATGCCTGGGCGCAGTACTTCGCCGCGCGCGGATACGCGGTGTTTCAGCCTAACTTCCGCGGCAGCGACGGATTCGGCAAAACCTTCGCCGAGAGCGGCTACGGCCAGTGGGGCCGCAAGATGCAGGACGACATCACCGACGCCGTCAAGACACTCGTCGACCAGGGCGTCGCCGACCCGAAGCGCGTCTGTATCGTCGGTGCGTCTTACGGCGGATACGCCGCGCTCGCGGGCGCGGCGCTCACGCCGGATCTCTACAGATGCGTGGTGTCGGTGGCCGGCATTTCCGACCTCGACGACTTCATCGGCTGGCGCAAGCAGGCCTGGGGCCGGGAATCGCCGGGTTACACCTATTGGCTGAAGGCGATCGGCAACCCGGAAACCGACCCGCAGAAGCTGCGGGAGGTATCACCCCTGCAGCTCATTTCGCAGATCAAGGCGCCGGTGCTGCTCGTTCACGGCACCGACGATTTCATCGTCTCGATCGCGCAGTCGCGAACGATGAAGCGCTTGCTCGATCAGGCCGGGCACAAGACCCCGCTCATCGAACTCGAGCATGAAGGTCATTCGTATTGGTCGAAAGAGAACGAAATGTACGCGCTGTCGAACATCGGCGCGTTTCTCTGGCAACACCTCGGCGCGGGATTCGGCGTGAGCACTCCGCCGGAGTCACGCGCGAAACCCGATTGATGTGCAAACCATGACCCGACGATTCAATACGCAAGACGAGGGAGCAGCCTTGTATTCAACTTTCCTGGCGCGCCGTGCCGGCGCCTTATCGGCCCTGTTGGTCACCTGCGGACTGTTGCTTTCGCAGCCCGTGCCGGCGGAGGAGGCAAAGGCCGTGCTGACTCTCGAAGAGCTGTACGGCGAACACAACGTCATCGATGCCGACATCTCGCCATCCGGCAAGACCATCGCCGCGGTCATACGCCGCAAGGACGATGATGCGATCGTGTCGCTGGATCTCGCCAGCGGCGAAAAGAAGCTCGTCACGCGCATAAACAAGGATGCCTTCGGCAAGCAGATCGACGTGCGCATGGGTTTCGTATTCTGGAAGACCGAGAACCGGCTGCTCTTCCAGCTGAACAGCGATGTCAACGATGGCAGCGACTTCTCCAGGTTGTCGCGCGGCAGTCTGCTCAAGCTGGGCAATCGCCTGTTCGCGGTGGACCGCGACGGCAAGAACGTAGTGCCAATGCTCGGCGATCAGTACGACGAAGCGCTGGTCGGCGCTTTCGATACCAGCGACATCGCCTCGATGTTGTGGAAAGACCCCAAACACATCCTGTTGCGCATCGGCGGCTGGGATGGCCGCAGCCTCTTCAAGATCGACGTGGACACGGGCCGGGGCAAGGTCGTCGAGAAACAGACGGAAAGAGTCATAGATTGGTGGCTCGACGTGAACGGCGACGCGATCGTCCGCGTGGAGTACTCCGCCGGAACGCTGCGCTTCTACCGCCGGCTCGAAGACCACAAGTGGAAGAAGTACTACCAGGTCCGGCGACGCGACATGGAGGAGTTGCTGGACTTCGAACTCGTCGGGCCATCGGACAATCCCGAGAAGTTCTACGTGCGCGCCCGGCCGCCGGGCAAGGACCGCATCGGTGTCTATCTATACGACCTGCCGAAGGAGCAGTTCGGCGAGGCGATCCTCGAAAATCCGCGTTTCGACATCATCACCGCCCGCGCGTCGGACGACGGCAAGCGCTTGGTATTTCATTGTTACGATGAACACGTGCGCATCTGCAATTTTTCCGACGCGCAGCAGAACGCCTACATGCGCGGCCTGCGCAAGTATTTCGATCAGACGGCGAATGTGTACGTCGTGGATGCATCAGACGACGGCAACGTGCTCCTGCTCTCGGTCAATGGCCCCGCGGAGCCGCCCGCGTTCTATTACTACCTGGTCGATCAGAAGAAAATCGAGTTCGTCGGCCTGAGGCAGGGCGCGCTCGCCGGAAAAGCACTGCCCACCGCCGTGACTTTCGAGTACAAGACGCGCGACGGGCAGGACCAGTCCGGCTACCTGACCTATCCACCCGGAGCGCAGAACGCGAAGAACCTGCCGCTGGTGCTCATGCCGCACGGCGGCCCGCAGTCACGCGACCGGCTCGAGTTCGATCCCTGGGTCCAGTACCTGGCCGCGCGGGGCTACGCGGTGTTCCAGCCCAACTTCCGCGGCTCGGGCGGCTTCGGTGAGGCCTACGAGTACAGCGGGCATCGCGAATGGGGCCGGAAGATGCAGGACGATCTCGGCGACGGCGTAAAAGCCCTAACGGATCAGGGCATCGTCGATGCCGGCCGCGTGTGTATCGTCGGGGCTTCGTACGGCGGATACGCGGCGCTGGCCGGCGCCGCGCTCACACCGACCGCGTACAAGTGCGCCGTGTCTTTGGCCGGCGTTGCCAATCTCGAGGATTTCGTGCGCTGGAAGAAAAAGAAATACGGCGCCGATTCGGACGTATTCGAACACTTCGTGCGCGCAATCGGCGACCCCGACAAGGACCAGGCGTACATGCGCGCCGTGTCACCGGCGCATCACATCGACGCGATCAAGATTCCGATCCTGTTGATCCACGGTGATGAAGACGAAAGCGTTCCCTATTCGCAATCGGAAGACATGCAGGAGCTGCTCGAAAAATCCGGCCGCAAGACCGAACTGTTGCGGCTGAAGAAGGAAGGGCATGGCGGATTCGACGACGATGCGTCGAAAGTCATGCTGTCGACGATCGGTTCATTCCTGTGGACGCACCTGGGCCCTGGGATAAACGTCGACAAGCCGCCGGCGCGTTACTCATTCGTGAAATAACGCCTGCGCCGCAGCGCCCGCCACTCCAAGCCAGCGAATCGGTGACGCCGATCGCCGCAGTTGCCACTGCAATTGCCCGGCCGGGCGGGCTAGAGTTGGACCCTCTTTTCGTCAAGGTGCGTGAACCATGAAGAAGAACGGCATTCGCGACACTGGCCTGCCGCGGCGGGACTTCATGCGGGGCGCCGCGGCGGCCACGGCGGCTCTCACGCTGCTGCCGGGCCGGAGTTTCGGCAAGCAGAGGCGCATCTCGCCCAACGACAAGGTGAACATCGCGGCGGTCGGCGTCGGTGGCCGGGGCCGCTCGGTCATGGCGGCGATGTCGAGCCAGAACCTGGTCGCGATGTGCGATGTCGACTGGGCTTACGCCGACAGCCGCTTCAAGGACATCGACAACCAGATCGCGAATGCGCAGAAGCGAGTCGCGGACGCGACCGATGCCAGGCAGCGCGACCAGGCGCTCCAGCAGATAAAGGACTGGCAGGCCCTGCAGGCGCAGATCCCGAAATCCAAGCGTCACACCGACTACCGGGTGATGCTCGAAAAGCACAAAGACATCGACGCGGTGATGATCGCGACGCCCGACCACACGCACGCGCACATCGCGCTGGCGGCCATGGATCTCGGCAAGCCGGTGTACGTCGAGAAGCCGCTCGCGTGGTCCGTCGAGGAATGCCGGCGCCTGGCGAAACGCGCGAGCGAAACGAAGCTCGCGACGCAGATGGGCAATCAGGGGCACTCATCGAGCGACGCGCGGCTCGTGAATGAATACATCCAGTCCGGCGCCATCGGCACGGTCACCGAAATCCACGTGTGGACCAATCGTCCGCTCGCCTATTGGCCGCAGGGTATTCCGCGCCCCGCCCCGCTGCCACCGAACGCGCAGGATCTGCCGTGGAACATGAATGGCGTGATGACACGCGCGGCCGGCTCGTTCGGCGCGTACGCGCCGCCCGACAAGCTCGCCTGGGACCTGTTCCTCGGGCCCTCGCGCCACGTCGACTATCACCCTATCTACCATCCGTTCAACTGGCGCGGCTGGACGGACTGGGGCGCCGGCGCGATCGGCGACATGGGCGCGCACCTGATCGACTCCGCGTTCTGGGCGCTGGATCTCGATTACCCCACGACCGTCGAGACCACCTCGACGCCCTACAACCGCGACAGTTATCCGCTGGCGTCGACGACGTACTACGAATTTCCCGCGCGGGGCGCGCGCCCGGCCGTGAAGATGACGTGGTACGACGGTGGTCTCACGCCCCCCAAGCCCACGGAGCTGGGCGCGGAGGAATTGAACAAGGGCGGCGGCGCCTTGTTCGTCGGCACGAAAGGCAAGCTGCTGCACGACACCTATGGATTCAACCCGCGGCTGCTGCCGAAGGCGCTCCACGACAGCGTCGGCAAGCCACCGGAAACCCATGCGCGCATCGCCACCAGCCACGAGATGAACTGGGTCGATGCGATCCGCGGCACACAGAAAACCTCGACGCCGTTCGAGTATTCCGCGAAGCTCACGGAAATAATGTTGTTAGGCGTGGTCGCGTTGAACGCCGGCCGGAAGATCGAATACGACGGCGCGAACATGCGGGTCACGAACGTCCCGGACTCGGATGCGTTGCTGAAGCGCACGTATCGCGCGGGATGGGAGCTGCCCCGGCGCGCGGGCTGACAATCGGACGATGCCGCCGGCGCGCGCCCTGAACTAACCACCGGGCCGTGTCATCGTCTTTGCATAACGCGGCGCGACTGCACAAAAACTGCCCACTCCCGGGGGAACCCTGGGCTATGCTACCGGCCAGCATCATGGAACCTTCAGAACTGCTGCGCCTGCGCGCCGCCATCATCCGCGATCCCGGCAACGCCGAACTCCACTATCTGCTCGGCGCGGAGCTTGCGGAGCGGCGCGAGTATCCCGAGGCCGTTACGCAGATGCGCACCGCCCTCGACATCAATCCCAGGCTGCACTTCGCGCGCCTGCAACTCGGCCTGCTGTATCTCACGATGTCGCAGCCGGACGATTCACTGGCGATCTGGGCGCCGCTCGAAGAGCTCGAGGAATCCGCCGCGTTGAAGGCATTCAAACGCGGACTCGAAGCGCTGATCCGCGACGACTTCAAGAGCTGCATCGGATTCCTGCAGCAGGGGATCGACCTCAACAAGCAGAACGCCACGCTCAACGACGACATGTCGCAGCTCATCGACCGGGTGCGCGACGGCAGCGTCATCGCCGAGCCGGCCCGCGCCCAGAGCTCCGCTTTCTCGCCTTCCGGCGCGCCTTTCGCCACCAAGCACTGAGCGTCCGCGCCCAATCAGGGCGCGCCCATTGCACGGCTGCCGCCGTCTTGTTATCAAGCGGCATGCCCGAGTTTTCCCCCGACGATTTCAGCCTGCCCGCCTGGGCCTATACCGACGCCGAGTTCCTCGCGCTCGAACGCGAACGTGTGCTGCGCCCTTCGTGGCAGATCATCTGCCACGTATCGGAAATCCCGAAGGCCGGCGATTACCAGTGTTTCGATTTCATCGGCGAGATGCTCTTCGCGATGCGCGGCAACGATGGCGTAGTGCGTGTCATGCACAACGTCTGCCGCCATCGCGCGGCGCGCCTGCTCGACGGACCACGCGGCTCGTGCACGCGACGCATCGTCTGCCCGTATCACGCGTGGTCCTATGACTTCGAGGGAAAGCTCGCCTCGGTCGGTGAGCGCAGCGCGTTTCCGCATCTGGACATCACGCGCGAATCACTCGCGCCGGTCGAATCGGAAATCTACGCCGGCTTCGTGTTCGCGCGGCTCGAACGCGGCGGACCGAGCGTCGCCGACATGCTCGCGCCCTACGCGGACGAGATTGCGACCCACAAGTTCGAAGAGCTCCAGCCCATCGGCCGGGTGACGCTGCGGCCGCGCAGCGTGAACTGGAAAAACGTCGGCGACAATTATTCGGACGCGCTGCACATCCCCGTGGCGCATCCCGGACTCACGCGGTTGTTTGGCGCGAGTTACCGGGTGGAATCACACGAGTGGGTCGATCGCATGGTGGGCGACGTGAGCGACAAGCCCTCGCGCAACTGGGTGGAACGTGCGTACCAGAAGTACCTGCCCGATGCGCCGCACCTCGCCGCCGGCAAACGCCGCTCGTGGGTGTACTTCAAGCTCTGGCCCAACTTCGCGTTCGACGTCTACCCCGACCAGGTGGACATCATGCAGTGGATTCCGATCTCGCCGACACAGACGCTGATCCGCGAAATCGGCTATGCGCGCCCGGATACGCGCCGCGAAATGCGCGTCGCGCGGTATCTCAACTGGCGCATCAACCGCCAGGTGAATGAAGAAGACCGCGTGCTGATCGAACGCGTGCAGAACGGCATGGCATCGGCGAGTTATCGCGTTGGACCCCTGGCGAATGGCGAGGTCGCGCTGCGCAGCTTCGGCAAGCGCCTGCGCACTCTGATTCCGGAGTGCAATTCGGCGGCGCCACCCGCTGCCGGCTGGTCGCGGCGCACCGCTTAGTGACCACGCACCGGAAGCTGGGTCCCGTGCTCGCCACCGTCGTGGTGGCCGGCAACATGATCGGCTCCGGCATCTTCCTGTTGCCCGCGACGCTCGCGGGCGTCGGCAGTCTCACCGTGCTCGGCTGGGTCATCGCCACGTTCGGCGCGCTGGCGCTCGCGCTGTTGTTCGGCAAGCTGGCGCACCGCAAGCCGATGGCCGGCGGGCCCGCCACCTACGCATTCGACGCCTTCGGTCCGTTCGTGGGCTCGCAAGCCAGTCTCTGGTACTGGGCCGCGTGCCTGATCGGCAACGTGGCCATCGCCACCGCGGCGGCCAGTTATCTCTCGGCGTTCTTCGGCTGGCAGGCGGGACCCGCGATGAGCGCGTTCTTCACGATCGCGTTGTTGTGGCTCGTGACCTTCGTGAATCTCGTGAGTCCGCGCTTCGTCGGCCAGGTCGACGGACCGCTGCTCGTCGCCGGAATGATCCCGCTGCTGCTCGCGGTGACCATCGGCTGGAGCGCGTTCGATGCGGCGCAGTTCCGCGAGTCCTGGAACGTCAGCGGACAGTCCCTGTACCAGGCGCTGCCGCAATCCCTCGTGCTGGTGTTCTGGGCCTTCACGGGGCTCGAGAGCGCATCGGTGGCCGCGGCCGTCGTCGAGAATCCCGAGCGGAACGTGCGCATCGCGACCATTGCCGGGGTGCTCATCGCGGCGCTCGTCTATATCGGCGCGAGCATCGTGATCTTCGGGCTCGCGCCCGCGTCCGAGCTCGCGGCATCGAACGCGCCGTTCGCATTGGTGGCCGCGAAAGTGCTCGGCCCCGTAGCGGGCCCGCTGGTCGCGGTCTGCGGCGGCCTGAAGGCCCTGGGCACACTCGCCGGCTGGGTGCTGCTCACCGCGCAGGTGAGCCGCGCGGCGGCCGATCACGGGCTGCTGCCGCCGGTGTTCGCGCGTACCCGCGCCGGCGACACGCCGGTGGCGGGGCTCATCGTCGCGGGGTTGTTAGGCACGATCGCGATCGTGCTGACCATCGCGCCCACGCTCAGCAAGCAGTTCGGTCTGCTGGCGGAAGCCTCGACCTTGTTCGCGCTGCTCACGTACCTGGGCGCCTGCGCGGCCGCGCTCCGTTATCGCGTGAAAGGCGAGCTGGCGCTCGCCGCGATCGGCGGTGCGTTCTGCATCTTCGTCATCGCGTGGTCGAGCGGCCCCGTGCTCATCGCGACCGGAATCTGCCTCGCGATCTTCGTGCTGCTGTATATCCCGCTGTCGCGCCGGCGTTACCTGTTGCCGGATCCCGCGGTGCGCACGGGTGAGTTCGCGCGGCTGCGGGAGCGGCACGACGATCCGAACGCGGGTTGATCAGTCGCGCGTATTCAACGCGCGCGCGTGCCAGTCCATGTGCTGCGCGATGAAAGTCTGGATGAAGAAATAGCCGTGGTCGTAGTCGGCCTGCCGCTGCATCTCGAGCTCCTGCCCCGCCGCGCGGCAGGCTTCCACCAGCAGTTCCGGCTTGAGCTGTTCGGAGAGGAACTTGTCCGCGGTGCCCTGCGTCACGAACAGGGTGCCGGAAAACCTGTTGCCGGTGCGCAGTAGTTCGACGCTGTCGTACCGCGCCCAGCCCGCGCGGTCGGCGCCGAGATATCCGCTGAACGCCTTGTTGCCCCAGGGCACCTGCATCGGCGCGCAGATCGGCGCGAACGCGGACACCGACCGATAACTGCCGGAATTCCTCAGCGCGATCGTCAGCGCGCCGTGCCCGCCCATCGAATGGCCCATGATGCCGCTGCGCGAAGGATCGGCGCTGAAGTTCGCGGAGATCACGCCGGGCAGCTCGTTCACGACGTAGCTGTACATGTGATAGTGCTTCGACCAGGGCGCCTGCGTCGCATCCAGATAGAAGCCGGCGCCGATGCCGAAGTCCCAGGAATCGCGATCGCCGGGCAGCGTGACGCGCGGGCTCGTGTCCGGCGCCACCAGCATGATGCCGTGGCGCGCGGCATGTTCGAGCGCGCAGGCCTTCGTGACGAAGGTCTCCTCGGTGCAGGTGAGACCGGCGAGGTAATACAGCACCGGCACGCGGCGTTCCGCCGCCTGCGGCGGCACGTACACCGCGAAACGCATCTCGCAGTGGTTGGCCGTGGAGGCGTGTTTGTAATACCCCAGCACGCCGCCGTGGCAGGCGTGCCGCGAAATCGTTTCGATCACCATCAGGTTTTCAGCGTTCCTTTCTGCTTCGCGACATGTGTGGCGATCGCATCCATGAGCGCCGGCGACAAGGCATCGTAGGGCGGCAGGCGCAGCTTCTTGAGACGGTCGCGCACTTTCTTCATGTCCTTCGGCCGCGCCGCGCCGGCCTCGATGATCGAGGACACGAACGCCGCGAACTCGGGCTTGTTCCAGCCCTTGTCCTTCGACAATTCCACGTGCACGAAATCCAGGCCGTAGAACGCATGGTTCGTGTTTTCGATGCGGCCGTACATGTGGACGCCGCACTTCACGCAGGCGTGGCGCTGGATGGTGGCGCTCGAATCCACCACCGTGAGTTTCTGGGCGTTCGCCATGACGGCCACGTTTTCCTTGGGAATCACCGCGACCACCGAAAACACCGCGCCGTCCGGCTTCCAGCACTTGGTGCAGCCGCAGGCGTGATTGTGGGCGACGTTCCCCTTGAGGGTGACGGAAACCGGATCTTCGGTGCAGTGGCAGGTGAGCGTGCCGCCCTTGAACTTCTTGTTGCCCGCCTTGACGCCCTTGTCTATCGATGGATGAAGCTTGATCGCCATGAAACTTCTCCCCGGTCCTCTTCAACAGAGGATGTTAGTTGGTCAAAAGGTGACTACGGATCGGATCGATTCGCCCCTGTGCATGAGATCGAATGCGTCGTTGATCTTGTCGAGCGGCATCACGTGTGTGATCAGGTCGTCGATATTGATCTTCTTGTCCATGTACCAGTCGACGATCTTCGGCACGTCGGTGCGGCCGCGCGCGCCGCCGAACGCCGTGCCTTTCCACACACGGCCCGTGACGAGCTGGAACGGACGCGTCTTGATTTCCTGGCCCGAGCCCGCGACGCCGATGATGACCGACACGCCCCAGCCGCGATGGCAGCACTCGAGCGCCTGGCGCATGAGGTCGACGTGACCGACACACTCGAAGCTGTAGTCCGCGCCACCGTCAGTGAGTGAGACGAGATACGGCACGAGATCGCCCTGCACTTCCTGCGGATTGACGAAGTGCGTCATGCCGAACTTCTCGGCCATGGCCTTGCGTTTAGGATTGATGTCGACACCGATGATCTTGTTGGCGCCGGCGATGCGCGCGCCCTGGATCACGTTGAGGCCGATGCCGCCGAGCCCGAAGACGACGACATTGGCGCCCGGCTCGACCTTGGCCGTGTTGATCACCGCGCCAATGCCGGTGGTGACGCCGCAGCCGATGTAGCAGATCTTCTCGAACGGCGCGTCCTCGCGCACCTTGGCGAGCGCGATCTCCGGCAGCACGGTGTAGTTAGAGAAGGTGCTGCAACCCATGTAGTGATGGATCTTCTCGTTGCCGATCGAGAAGCGGCTGGTGCCGTCGGGCATCACGCCCTGGCCCTGCGTCGCGCGGATCGCGGTGCACAAGTTCGTCTTGCGCGACAGGCAGGATTTGCACTGCCGGCATTCCGGTGTGTAGAGCGGTATGACGTGATCGCCTTTCCTGAGCGTCGTCACGCCCGGCCCGACATCGACGACGATACCCGCGCCTTCGTGGCCGAAAATTACCGGGAACAATCCTTCCGGATCGCCGCCCGAGCGCGTGAATTCATCGGTGTGACAGATGCCGGTGGCCTTGATCTCCACCAGGACTTCGCCGGTCTTCGGACCCGCAAGATCGACCGTGGTGACTTCGAGAGGTTGACCAGCCTTCCAGGCCAGCGCTGCGCGCGTTTTCATCGTTACCGCCTGTCTCGTGGAGCGCCAGATGGTAAAGGGGGCAGCCCCCATTTCCTAGCAAAAGGGGTCAGCCCTCAGTCGTATGGGGCAGTAGCATTTACTCATGCGTGACCTCCATCCTGCGGCCACCAAAGGCTTCGGCCGCGGCGCCGACACCTATGTGCGCGGACGGCCGGACTTTCCAGCCGCTGC
Organism: Alcaligenaceae bacterium; assembly: GCA_036677145.1. GTDB lineage: Bacteria > Pseudomonadota > Gammaproteobacteria > Steroidobacterales > Steroidobacteraceae > CADEED01. Next base: position 8,315 of record JAKFFF010000035.1, on the reverse strand, counting down.
GCTCGACTGGCTGCGCGACGATCTCGGCCTCCGGAACGGCAAGACCGCGGTCGACCTGGGTGCGGGGACGGGCAAATTCACGCGCCTGTTGGTGGAAACCGGCGCGACGGTCAGCGCCGTCGATCCGGTCGCCGGCATGCTCGACCGACTCAGGCGCGATCTGCCTGACGTGACCGCGCTGCACGGCCAGGCCCAACACATCCCACTCCCGGATGCCTGTGCCGACACAGTCGTTTGTGCCCAATCCTTTCACTGGTTCGCCAACGCCGAATCGCTCGCCGAGATCCGGCGCGTGCTCAGGCCCGGCGGCGCGCTGGGACTCATCTGGAACGTGCGCGATCTCTCGGTGGACTGGGTTGCGAGGCTCACGCGCATCATGGCGCCCCACGAGGGTGATGCTCCCCGCTACGAACATGGAGAGTGGCGGCGAGCATTTCCCTCCCCCGGCTTCGGACCGTTGCAGGAGCGCAGCTTCCCGCACCGGCACATCGGCCCGCCCGAACGAGTCATCGTCGATCGCGTCGCGTCAGTGAGCTTCATCGCGGCGCTGGATGAGGCAACGCGTGCACGCGTGCTCGACGAAGTGCGCGCGCTCATCGCCTCGACGCCGGCGCTCGCGGGGCATCGGGAAGTCAGCTTCCCGTATCTGACGCGCGCCTACTGGTGCCACGCGCTCGCACCGTAACTAACTCTTCGCTCGCCGGATGAAACTCGCGCCGGCGGTGCGTGCCGCCGCAGCCTCGGCTTCTATCCACTCGCCGAATGCCTTGAGCTTGCGGCTGTGCTGCCGCGCCGCCGGATAGAGAAACCAGAACGCGCGATCGTCGCTGCCGACGAAGTCATGCGCCGGAACCAATCTCCCGGAGTCCAGCTCCGCGCGAAACAGCAGCGGCGAACCGATGGCGATACCCTGCCCGGCAACGGCGGCGGCAATGTCGAGGTATTCATGCGCGAGACTGGTGCCGAACTTGTCGCGCGAGGGTCCCGCATGGAAGCCGCGCGCGCGGAACCACATGGTCCACCAGTCCGGGCGTCCCAACAACGGCACTTCCAGCGCGCGCTTGGGATTGGCCAGCGCCACGGCGGCGCTCTTCAGCTTCGGCGAACACAGCGGCATGAAGATGCTGGGCAGCAGTTTCACCGCACGCATGCCCGGCCAGCGGCCGTGGCCATTGCGGATCGCGCCATCGAAGCGGCCGTCGTTGAGGTCCTCGGCATCGCCGGATACGTCGATGCGCAGGGAAATGTTCGGATGCCGCGCACGGAAATCGCCGAGCCTGGGGGTGAGCCAGCTCGTACCGAAGCTGGGCAAAGTGGTCAGAGCCAAGCGTGACTCGTCCACTTCGACCGCACGCACGAAGCTGGCGCGCAACGCGGCGAAGGCATTCATCGCCTCGCGGGCAACTACCGCGCCGGTCTGGGTGAGTTCCACGCGCTGCGCATGGCGGTGGAACAACGGCATGCCCAGTTGCTGCTCGAGCTGGCGCACGTGATAACTGACCGAGGCCGCGGTTGTCCCGAGTTCGGCCGCGGCCTGCGCGAAGCTGCCCGCGCGCGCGGCGCACTCGAAAGCGCGGATCGAGGCCAGCGATGGCAGCTTGTCAGGGGACACCATAAGTCTGCCTTAGGCTACGTGCCGGTTTGCCTACTGGTCAACGCCGGCCGGCAACGTCGAAGATCAACGCGCATTCAACACCGGAGACGTTCATGCAACTGACCCGACGTGCCCTGCTGCAAAACCTGTCCATCGCCGGCGCGGCCTGCGCGCTGAGTGCGCCGCGCCTCGTTTCCGCCGCGGGCGGTCATGAGCAGGACTGGAAATGGCTCGAAGGCAATTGGGACGTGTGGCACGAGCGCCTGCGCGAACGCCTGGTGGGCAGCACCACCTGGGACAAATTCGGTGGCAGATGCAGCAGCTTCCTGACGCTGGGCGGCCTGGGCAACATCGACGATTGCCTGCTGTATCTACCCTCGGGCAGCTACCGCGCGTTCGCCCCGCGCGCATTCGATCCGGCCACGCGCAAATGGTCGATCTGGTGGTTAGACGGCCGCATGGCCGGCAAGCTGGACCCGCCGGTGCGCGGCGGCTTCACGGGAAGCGAAGGCGAATTCCACGGGGTGGATGTGCACAAGGGCACGCCGGTCGATGTGCGCTTCCGTTGGCACGAGACGCACAGCCAGCGTCCCCACTGGGACCAGAGCTTCTCCACCGATCAGGGCAAAAGCTGGGAGACCAACTGGCGCAATTACTTCACGCGCACCAGCGCCCAGCCGACCAGCGTTCCGCTCGATGCCGGGGAGACCGTCGCGGCCGAGGCCGCGGACTGGGCCTTCCTGGCGGGGCAATGGCGAGTGCGCAACCGCAAGCGCAGGCCGGACGGTAGTTGGGAGGAATTCAACAGCACCCTGATCAATCGCCCGGTGATGGGCGGCCTGGGCAACGTTGGAGACAACATTTTCGAGGCGCCGTCCGGCACGTATCGCGGTGTGAGCATGCGCGCCTTCGACCCGGGCGCGAAGCTGTGGCGCAGCTGGTGGCTGGACGGCCGCACACCGCGGGACATCGCCCCTTCGCTGAGCGGCGGCTTCGCGAATGGTGTGGGCACGCTGACTGGCGAGGACGTCGTAGGCGGCCAGAAGGTACAGGTGCGTTCGCTGTGGTCCGGCATCACGCCGAACTCCGCACGCTGGGAACAGGCCACTTCGAGCGACAGCAAGAACTGGCAGCCCAACTGGACCGCGGAACTGATCCGCGCCAGCAGTTAGGTGCTGTTGCAACAGTCCAGCGCGAAGAAAAGTCGTACCGGCGGGAACGCCTAGAGGATCGACGCGCCCTCATCGGCCGGGGTCGCGCCCTCGCGCAGCCGCGCGAACAACTCGCGCCCCACGCCATAGGTGGCATCGGACAACTCCGGCTTCACGGGTTCGCGCGACTGCAACGTGGCCGCATCGACCTGCACTTCCAGCACGCCCGCGCGCGCGTCGAGCCGGATGATGTCCCCATCGCGCAGCCGCGAGATCGGCCCATCCGCCGCCGCCTCGGGCGTGAGATGAATGGCCGACGGCACCTTGCCGGACGCTCCCGACATGCGGCCATCGGTCACGATCGCGACGCGCCGTCCCCTGGCTAACAAACCCGACAGTGCCGGGATCAGCTTGTGCAGCTCGGGCATGCCGTTGGCGCGCGGGCCCTGGCCGCGCACAACGGCGATGAAATCACCCTCGATACCAACCTTGAGCGCGGCCGCGAGCGACTCCTGACTTTCAAACACTCGCGCCGGCGCCGTGATATCCCACAGCTTCGGATCGCACGCAGAAGTCTTGATGACGGATCGACCCAGGTTGCCGCGCAGCAATTTCAGGCCACCATCTTCCGAGAACGGATTCGACGCCGGCCGCAGGATCTTCTCGTCCAGCGACTTCGCGGGCGCATCGCGCCACACGAGTTTCGAATCCTGCAGGAACGGTTCCCTGGCATAGGCCGAAAGCCCCGGCCCCCAGGTCGTCATCGCGGACTCGTGCGCGAGTCCCGCGTTGATGAGTTCACGCGTGATGAACCCCATGCCGCCCGCGGCATGGAATTGATTCACGTCGGCCTCACCGTTCGGATACACGCGCGCGAGCAGCGGCGTGACCTTCGACAAATCCGCCATGTCGTCCCAGGTGATGGTGAGCCCCACCGCGCGCGCCATCGCAACGAGGTGAATCACGTGATTCGTCGAACCACCCGTGGCCATCAGGCCCACGATCGCGTTGACGAACGAGCGCTCGTCGATCACCTCGACGAACGGCAGGTAGTCAGCTCCCACCGCCGTGGTCTGCGCCACGCGCTGCGTGGCCGCCACGGTCAATGCATGGCGCAGCGGCGTGTTCGGCGCGACGAACGCGGCGCCGGGCACGTGCAGCCCCATGAGCTCCATCAACATCTGGTTGGAATTCGCCGTTCCGTAGAACGTGCAGGTGCCGGCATCGTGGTACGAACCCATCTCCGCCGCCAGCAATTCGTCGCGCGTGGCGAGGCCTTCCGCGAACCGCTGCCGCACCTCGGCCTTCGCCTTGTTGGCGATGCCGGAGGGCATCGGCCCGCCGGGCACGAACACGATCGGCATCTGCCCGAACGACGCCGCGCCGATGAACAGTCCCGGCACGATCTTGTCGCAGATGCCTAACAACAATGCGCCGTCGAACGCTTCGTGGCTCAACGCCACCGCGGTGGCAAGCGCGATGACGTCGCGGCTGAACAACGACAGCTCCATGCCCGCGCGGCCCTGCGTCACGCCGTCGCACATCGCGGGCACGCCGCCCGCGACCTGCGCGGTGGCGCCGACCATGCGCGCGGCCGCGCGAATCACTTCGGGGTAAGGCTCGTACGGCCGGTGCGCCGACAACATGTCGTTGTACGACGTGACGACGCCGATGTTCGGGATCACCGACTGCTGCAGCTGCGACTTGTCGACGCCCGACGCCGCCATCACGTGCGCGAGGTTCGCGCAGGCGAGTTTGCCGCGCGCGGGTTCGACCAGTTTTCGTTTGCGGGTGCGCTCGAGATATTCGCCGCGCGCCGCGGCCGAGCGGCCGCCGATTCTTTCCGTTACTTCAACGACGGCGTCGTTCATCTTCTGGGACATTTTTTACTCGTACCAACTGTGGCCGTGCCGCTCGGTCAGAGCGATCGCAGCCGTGGGCCCCCAGGTTCCCGCAGGATAAGGCTTCACGAGCTGACGCGTCGACCGCCAGCTCGTCTGGATGCCGTCGACCCAATGCCAGGCCGCTTCGACTTCGTCGCGACGCACGAACAGCGTCGTGTTGCCTTTCAGCGCATCGAGCAGCAGGCGCTCGTACGCGATACGCGTGCGGCCGCCGCTCTCGTCCTTGGGCAAAGACAGCTCGAGCGGCACCTCGCGCAGGCGCACGCCTTCGAGGCCGGGTTGTTTGCTCAGGATCTCGAGCGTCACGCTTTCTTCGGGCTGCAGGCGGATGACGAGCCGGTTCGCCTGCAGATTCGGTTCGTCGGCGGCAAAGATGTTGTGTGGCACCGTCTTGAACTGGATCGCGATATCGGTGCGGCGCGATTGCATGCGCTTCCCGGTGCGCAAGTAGAACGGCACGCCGGCCCAACGCCAGTTGTCGATCTCCACGCGCAGCGCCACGAAGGTTTCCGTCTCGCTGACGCCTTTCGCGCCCTTCTCCTGGTTGTAACCCGGCACGGCGGCCCCGCCCGCGCTGCCCGCGGTGTACTGGCCGCGCACTGTGTTCGCCGCGACGCTTGCGGCATTGATGGGTCGCAGGCTGCGGATGACCTTGGTCTTCTCGTTGCGCACCTCGTTCGGCTCGAACAGGTGTGGCGGCTCCATCGCGACCAGCGACAGGAGCTGCAGCATGTGGTTCTGCACCATGTCGCGTAACGCGCCGGCGTCATCGTAATAACCCGTGCGGCCTTCGAGGCCGACGGTTTCCGCTACCGTGATCTGGACATTGTCGATCGATGACGCGTTCCACAGCGGCTCGAACAGCGAGTTCGCGAAACGCAGCGCGAGCAGATTCTGCACCGCCTCTTTGCCGAGGTAGTGGTCGATGCGGAAGATGCGGTCTTCGTGGAACACGCTTCCCACGGCTTCGTTGATCTCGACGCTCGAGGCGAAGTCGTGGCCGATCGGCTTCTCGAGCACGACGCGGCAGAGTTCGCAGGCGAGGCCGGCGGCGCCGAGACTCAGGCAGGTCGGGCCGTAGATCTTCGGCGACGTCGCCATGAAATAGAGGATGCGGTTGCTGCCCGCGAGCGCCTTCTGCAGCGCCTCGGTGCCCTTCGCGCTGCCGTCGCCCGCTTCGAACGGCGCGTAGGTGACACGCGTCAGCAAGTCGGCCAGCGCATCTTCCTTCAGGTAATCGGGCAACACGTGTTTGCGCAACGACGCCTCGATGAACGTGCGGAATTCATCGTTGGGCATCGCATTGCGCGCGGAGCCGACGAACATGAGCGTCGGCGGCACGAGTTTTTCGCGGCACAGGTGATACAGCGACGGCCACACCATGCGCTGGGAAAGATCGCCGGTGGCGCCGAACAATACGAACTTCTGAATGGGATGTTTCACGGCTGGCATCAGGTACTCATAAGCAGGCGCGCGGCGCCGAGCAACTCCACGTGCGGATGCAGGATCGACTCGAGCGGTACGTTGCGCATGGCGGGCGTGAATCGGCCCTTGTATTCGAATCCCGAGCGCACGCGGCGCTCGAGCGTGTCACGGTCGAAATGTTGCAGCATCGCGCCGGAGATGAGCACGCCGTTCCACGCGCCCAGCGTCATCGTCAGATCACCGGCGAACGAGCCTAACAACTCGCAGAACAGGCCGACGGCCTCCACGCAATGCGGATCGCTGTTGGCCGACGCGCGCGCGGTGATCTCTGCGGCGGACAGCTCCGGGCCGTGTTGACCATCGGTGTCACACAAAGCCTGATAAACATTCGCGAGGCCGGCGCCGGACAACACCCGTTCCGCGGACACGCGGCCGTATTTCTTGCGCAGCCAGCGCAGCAGCTCGATCGATCGTTCATTGGTGGGCGCGAAGCTCGCGTGCCCGCCTTCGGTCGCGAGTACGTTGTAAACGCCGGCGTTGGCGACGACACCGCCGACCCCCAGGCCCGTGCCGACGCCCACGATTGCGCAGACGCCCCGCGAGAGCGGCAGGTCGATGCGCCGCGAACCGATCGGCTGCAGGTCCGGGCCGCGCAAGGCGCCGACCGCGTGACCCACGGCTTCGAAATCGTTGATGACCTGCAGGTCCTTGAAGGACTGCGCTTCGCTCAAGGCACGCGCCGAGAAAGACCAGGCGCTGTTGGTGAGCTGCACGCGATCCGCATCGACGCGGCCCGCCACGGCGACGGCGGCGCGCGTCAGGTCCGGCGGGACGCCAGGCGTCGCATCGCGATAATGCTGCGCTGCATGCGAGATGGATTCATGGGAACGAACCGCGTAGCGGCGGACGCAATGAACATTGACCGGACCTGAGTTTTCACCGGCAACGGCAATGCCGAACCGGATATGCGTACCACCCACGTCGGCGACCAATCCGAGCACCGCTGAACGGTCGAAATGTTCACCACCCTCAGAGTCCGCGCCAGTGGGCGCCGTAATGCCTGTCACCATTTCGCTCCAGAAAGTCCACAGGTCTGCGCCGGCAAAGACAGCGCTGTCAATAGCTTGGGTGGCGGATTGTACCGGGGATTTACCACGAAAGTGCTGCGGGTTAAGTCACGCGTGTCCGGGTTTGACACCGTTGTCTGACAACAAGACAATCTGCCTCCCTTATGAGCCGTATAACCATACACGACGTCTCGAAAGCCGCCGGGGTGTCGATCAAGACGGTCTCGCGCGTCCTCAACAGCGAACCCAATGTGCGCAGCGAAACGCGCGAGCGGGTCCTGAAGCTCGTCGAGGAACTCAACTATCACCCGAGCCTTTCGGCGCGCAGTCTCGCGGGGCGCAGCTCGAACCTGATCGGGCTCATCTACCAGAATCCCAGCGCCAACTACGTGGTCGACCTGCAGCGCGGCGCGCTCGAGCGCTGCCACACGCGCGGTTACCGGTTGTTAGTTCACCCCTGCGAAGGCAACGACATCACCAGCGTGCGCGACCTGGCCGGCCTCGTGCTCGAATCGCACCTCGACGGCGTGGTGCTCGCGCCGCCGCTGTCGGATTCCACCGAAGTGCTCGCCGAGCTGCAGAAACACCGCATCCGTTTCGTGCGCATCGCGCCCACCGTCGATCTCGACGCGTTTTCGTGCGTGTACATGAACGACGTGGCCGCCGCGCGCGAGATGACCGAATACCTGATCGCGCTCGGACACGAACGCATCGGGTTCATCAACGGGCCGGTGGGACATCCCGTCACCGAGCAGCGTTATCTGGGATACACGCTCGCGCTGCGTTCGCATGGGCTCGAAGTGGATCCGCAGCTCATCGATCGCGGTGCGTTCACGTTCGACTCGGGACTCGCGGCCGCGCGCCGCCTGCTCTCGCGCGCCACGCGCCCGACGGCCGTGTTCGCCAGCAACGACGACATGGCGGCCGGCACGATCATGGCGGCGCATGAAATGGGATTGTCGATCCCGAACCGCCTGTCGGTCGCCGGATTCGACGACAGCTACGTCGCGCAGGTTATCTGGCCGCGGCTGACCACGGTGCACCAGCCGACCTACGAGATGGCGCACCAGGCCGCGGACATGTTGTTCCGCTCGATGGGCGACGAACTGCCGCCGAAAAGCATCGAGATTCCGTATCGCATGGTGTGCCGCGAGTCGACCGGGCCGCGTCCGGC
>JAKFFF010000034.1:0-159380 GCA_036677145.1 Alcaligenaceae bacterium | reverse complement strand
CTCCGCGTCCGGCGCGAAGATCGGGGCCTGGAGTTGGGACTACAATGCCCCTCGCCCGCACATTTCCGCATGACACGCCCACCCACATCTCCCGAAAACGCTGAATACCCGCGCCTCTCCAAACGCATGGGTGAACTCGGCCTGTGCTCGCGGCGCGAGGCGGATCGCTGGATCACCAGCGGCTGGGTGAAAGTGGATGGCGCAGTCGTCGACACTCTCGGTGTACGGGTGTCGCCCGACGCGCACATCGAAATCGACCCGGCCGCGCGCGAACACCAGAGCGGACAGGTCACGATCCTGCTGCACAAGCCGGTGGGCTATGTCTCGGGCCAGGCCGAAGACGGTTACGAACCCGCGATCGTGCTGATCCGTCCGGAGAATCGCTGGGCGGCGGATCCCTCGCCCATACAGTTTCAGCAATCACATCTGCGTTCGCTCGCGCCCGCGGGCCGGCTGGACATCGACTCCACCGGACTGCTGGTGCTTACACAGGATGGACGGGTCGCGAAGCAGTTGATCGGCGAAGACTCCTTGATCGAGAAGGAATACCTCGTGCGGGTCGAAGGCAACCTGACTCCCGATGGCATGAAACGTCTGCAGTACGGGCTCACGCTCGATGGCGTGAAGCTCAAACCCGCCATCGTGTCATGGCAGAACGAACACCAGCTGCGCTTCGTGCTGCGCCAGGGCCGCAAGCGCCAGATCCGTCGCATGTGCGAACTCGTGGGTCTGTTCGTGACCGGTCTGAAACGCGTCCGCAGCGGCAACGTGCCGCTGGGAGGATTGCCGGTGGGCAAGTGGCGCTACATGCGGCCCGACGAGAAGTTCTGAGTCGCCGTCGTCGCGCTCATCGCGACGCGAGTCTCCGTCGTCGCGCTCATCGCGACGCAATTCTCCACAGCGACGTGACCTCGGCCGCTCGCGCCACATGCAGCGGATCTGTCTTGTCGGCGGCGCGCGGATGTCGCGGCGGCACATCGTTACGGCCCAGCACACGCAACCCCGCGGCTTCGAACTCTTCGAGCAACTGCGCACGAGTCCGCAGACCCAGATGCTCCGCCAGGTCGGAAAGGATCAACCATCCCTCACCACCGGGCGCAAGATGCTCCGGCAACTTCGCCAGAAATCCGCGCAGCATCCCGCTTTCGGCATCGTAGATTCCGCTTTCCATGGGCGAACTTGGCCGTCCGGGAATCCACGGCGGATTGCAGACCACGAGCGCCGCGCGGCCTTCGGGAAAAAGATCCGCCTGCACGACATCGATGCACTCGCTGTGCCCGAGTTGTCGAACGTTTTCTCTCGCGCACGCCAGCGCGCGCGGATCGAGATCGGTCGCGATCACGCGTTCGATGCCTCGGCGCGCAAGCACCGCGGCGAGCACACCGGTGCCCGTGCCGATATCGAAGGCGATGCTGGATGACGCGCACGCCGCCGGCAGTGGCGTCGTTGCGATGAGATCCACGTACTCACGGCGGATCGGCGCGAAGACTCCAAAGTGCGGATGAATGCGGCCGCCGGCTTCCGGAATCTCGATGCCTTTCGTGCGCCACTCGTGCGCACCGATCGCACCCAGCAGCGCTCGCAACGATGTGATCGACGCAGCCCCCGGAGGGCCAAAGGCCTCTTCGCAGGCTTGCCGGATATCCGGTGCCCGACGCAACGGAATCGAGTAGTCGTCATTGAGCGGTATCAACAACGAGTTCAGCGTGCGGGCGCGTTGCGACCTGGCCAATCGGTAAAGATGGAATTCGCCGGCCGGAGAAGTTGCGGCCGATGTTCGCGATCCGCGCCTGCGACGATCCGCGCGATTTCCCATCGCGGTCAACATCTGGCGCGCCTCTTGAAAGTCGCCGCGCCACAGCAGTGCAGTTCCCTGGCACGCGAGACCATAGGCCTCGTCGGCGGTCATTTTTCCGTCCGCGACCACGATGCGGGTGGCGGGAGGCGCACTACTAAGGGAGTGCCACCGTGCTTCACATGCCCTGCCCGCCTCGAGCCAATGGATGATCGGCGCTGAACCCTGGTCAGTCACGGAGATAGCGAAAAATAATTCGTGCGTACATCCGCGCTAAGTTACCAGCAACGCGCGGATAAAGGCCGGTGTCAGACCGATATCAGACGATAGCTTTTTCGCGTATTGCGCTGATCGAATCCGTATGTTCACAGCGTGGATCGTCCCGCCATCGTGTGTTGGCTCGAAAGCCCGCGCAATTGCAGACCCACAAGATTTCGTAGCCCCACCCGAGACGGCCGATTTCGTGTCCGTCTGCTGTCGTCTGGATTTCAGTCGCGCCCAGTTCCCGCAAGTTCATGCCGCTAAATTACGCGGCCCGCCATGCAGGACTGTGTCGCAGCCCGCGGAAAATAGAACGCGCGCCGGTAACGCGCGCTAGTCGTTACACAACAACTCGATCTTGCGGATCGCCAGATCGGCGGCTTCGCTGGTCGATGCCTTCGCAAGTTCCTGTTTGGCGTTCTGACACTCGACCGCTTCTGCTCTCGATGATGCGTCCACGGACCTGACGGCCGGTGCGTACGCGGGTTCACAATACCCCGCCGACACGCGGCGGATGTTCGCGCCCTGCCCGACTCGTTCGACGGCCACGCAGTCGCCCACGCGGATTTCACGCTGGTCGGTCACGACCCGCGTCGATGAACCATTTGCCATCGCCACGGTGATGGACATTCCCGTGCGATCGCCTCCCGCGGCAGCGCCCACGGCGCCGCCGAGCGCGGCGCCGCCGATCGTGGTCCCGACCCGGGAATTTCCGCTGCCGGCAATCAGCCCCAGCGTTCCGCCGATGAGGGCGCCCTCGGCCGCGGTCGAATTGAGTTGCACCGGATCGGCGCTGCGCACGACGCCGAAGTCGACGGTCGCGGTCTGTCCGACGCGTGAGGTCGTGGCTTCACAACCCACGAATACCGTGAGTGCGGCGGCGCTCAACACCAGTAGTGTGAATCTTTCTTGCATGGCGGTAGTTCGATGGCGCTTTATTCTGCGCGCCGCGCACGCCGGAGCGATCGGACCAATGGCCCATTGATGGCACTACTCACCACGCACGCGCGAAGAGAATGCGCATCCGCGCACTCTCATCGCACGCGCGACATCGTCCGTTACGCCGGCTTGCCGCCGGCGCGATCGTGCTCGGCCGCCGCAATCGCGAGCCGCGTGACTCGCAACTCGATCTCTTCCTGCGTCTGGCGCTTCTTGACGCTGTGCATTCGCAGCGCAAACGCGCACCACAGGATGCCGAACGTGATCGCGTACACGCCGATCAGCCAGACCACCGCCATCGCACCGGCGTTCGGCTGCGCGAACAGCAGCGCGCCGAACGCCACCGAAATCAATCCGGTGAGGCCCAGCCAGTATTCACCGGAGATTTCCTTGCGCAGGCGGAACGCCGCCGCAACCAGCAACGCGCCTCCAACCACCGCCCAGGATGCGATCAGGAACAGCAGGATCGCCGCGGTGAGACGCGGCTGAAGAAACGTGACGGCCGCGGCGGCGATGCCAATGGCGCCTTCGAGCGCCAGCACCCACCTCGGTCCGGTCGGCGCGCCTGATACCGCGGCCACGACGGCGACAATGCCGCTGATCAGCGCATAAAAGCCCCACGCGACGACCAGCGCCGAGAGGGTTGCCTCCGGCTGTGTCAACGCGACGACGCCAAATAGAATTCCAAGGACGCCGCGTACCAGCAGCGCCCACCAGTTGTTTGCCAGCTCTCGCAACATGGTAGTTACTCCCGATTGACCCGCACTTCGAGGCCGGTGAGCGAGGAGCCGACCGGCGTCATGGTCACGCTAATCCGGGACAGCCGCCGTGGGCATGGGACTTTATCCGTAGTCGGTCCGTGCGTACGCCCATCGGCCGATGTACGCCCCTACGATCCTGTCGCAGTCTCGCCGCGATGCGATGTCCAGCACCCTGCCTCGCCGCGTTTCTTTCGGCGTGCCTGGCGTTGCCGGCAGGCTTTGCCCGCTCTCAGGAGCTCGAGCCGCGCTCCTATGCCGCGAGCCCCGTGGGACTCAATCTGGCCGTCGCGGGATTCGCCCGCTCCAGCGGCGAAGTGTTGCCGGATCCCAGCGCACCCATCGAGGATATCGAGGCGCGGATCGACGCTGCACTGCTGGGGTACGCACGGACCTTCGGCATCTTCAACCGCACGTCCAGCATCGCAGTGGTCGCGCCGTTCGTAAGCGGCGAAATCAGCGGACTTGTGGGCGGCACGACACGCGGTCACGTCGAACGCAATGGACGCGGCGATGTACGCGTACGGCTCGCGATGAATATCTACGGCTCGCCCGCCCGCACCCCGCGGGAATTCGCGCGCGAGAAACCCGGTCTCACATTCGGCGCAAGTGTCCTGGTGGCGTCGCCGACCGGACAGTACGACCCCGACCGGCTGATCAACATCGGCACCAACCGCTGGGCTTTCAAACCGGAAATCGGCGTGGCGTATCCGTACGGAAAATGGCTATTCGAGGGATACGCGGGGGTGTGGTTGTTCACGACGAACGATGACTACTATGGTGGCCAACGGCGCGAACAGGATCCGATGACCAGCGTGCAGGCGCACGTGAGTTACACGTTCCGTCCACGCCTGTGGCTCGCCTTCAATTCAACCTGGTACGCCGGCGGCGCGACACATCTCGATGGTGTGCCGCGCCTGGATCGGCAGTCGAACACCCGGGCGGGCCTGACGCTGTCCGTGCCGTTGACACCGAATCAATCGCTCAAGCTCAACTGGAGCGATGGCGCTACCACGCGCATCGGCAGCGACTTCAATACCTGGGGCATCTTCTGGACGTACGCCTGGGCCGACACGGCGCCGCGTCGCGCGGCTGACTAACTTCTCGCCATCTGCGGTAGTGCGAGCGGCGCGCGAATCGCTACCGCCACTTTTCAGTGTGCAGGATGAAGGTCGAGTGCGCATCGCGCCGCGGCTTGCGCAAGATCGAGCGTCGCGCGGCGGCTTCGTTCGATTGCGCGATCGGTGCACGCTCGTCGGGCAACTTCGCGGGATCCGCAGGAACCCGGTCGCGCGATGCGACGTGCAGACCTGATTCGATGCCCCGACCGTTCATGCGCGCGTGATTCTAATGTCGCGCCCCGCGCGAGCAATCGGACCAATGACCGATTCTCGTCCGCTGCAATGACGCGCGTTCAGATCGAAGGCAACACGACGCGGAACGCCGATCCTCCGTCGCCGCCGGACGTCAGTGAAATCTTGCCGCCGTGCGCATCCACTATCGCGCGGCAGATCGCGAGACCCAGTCCCGCGCCGCGCGGCTTCGTGCTGAAAAAGGGGTCGAAGATGCGCGCGGCATTCTCGGGCGGAATTCCCGTGCCGGAATCCTCCACGCTGATGGCGACGCCCGAAGTTCCATTGAGCGTCGAACGCACACGCAGCCGCCGCACCCGGTTCGTGACCGCCTGCATCGACTCGAGGGCGTTCATCTCGAGATTCACGAGCACCTGCAACAACCGTCCGCGATCGCCCTTGACGGTCGGCAGATCGGGATCGGCCTCCAGTTGCAATGAAACGTCGTGCGCCTCCAGTTCGGCGCGCAGCAACAGCAGCGATTCGTTCACCAGTTCCTCGACGCTTACCGGAGCCGCGGTCTGCGATCCGGCCAACACCAGGCGCATCGAATCGATGATCTGCCCGGCGCGGTGGCCCTCTTTGGAAATGTCCGCGAGCGCCGCGCGCACCTCATCCACGTCCGCCGGATCCCGCTCGAGGATGCGCGCTGCAGCATCACTGTTGACGATCACCGCGCTCAGTGGCTGATGCAGCTCGTGGGCGATCGACTCGATCAACACCTCGAGCGTCATGCGTTTTCCTTCACGATCGCGCGCGCGGCCAGCCGCCGAGATCGCGAGCCGGGCGTAGAGCTTGGTCGCTTCGGTAATCAGCAGCACCAGCACCAGGCTGGAGGAAAACAGTCCCATCATCCGGCCGATGTACCAGGCGGCCGTGAAGCGGCTGTCAGTCAGGCCAAGCAGGATCATTTCGAGCACGCAGCCGGTCAGGACGACCATGAGCCACAGGTCGATCATGGTGCCGCGGCGATTCCAGACAGCAAGCAGCGCGGCGCAGCTCGCCGCGATGATGATCGTGGCGACCACGCCCGATGCGCCCTGGTCCACGCGCAATCCGTCGATCATGAACTCGGGCAGACCCAGACGGTTTCCGATCACCATCCACGTGACGAAACCGACCAGCAGGATCGTTGCGGCCGACCACCGCAGGATGGTGGACCGTACCGCGTTGGAGTCGGCGAGCAGAAGCAGCCGGTGCCGGCCATCCCGCAGCGACGCGTACGTAATGGCCGCGATGGGCAAACCGAGATGCCAGATCGCGTATAGCCACGTGGACGTATCACTTGAATCCCCTAACAACCCGGAATCGGAGAAGGCGCCCGGAAAGGTCAGAAGGTGGGGCACCATGAAGCAGGATGTGAACAGGAATCCGCACGCGAGCGCCAACAACGCGCGCGAACGCGTGAATGAAAACTGTGCGAACAGCAGGATGGCCGTCAGCAGGTCGATCACGAACAGCAGTGTGTTCAGAACCGGGATGAATGATTCGACGGGTGTCCAGTCTGACTCGCGGAACGGCAACACGAGGACGAACGTGGCGATCATCAGCACCAGCACGGCCCTGATGAAGCGCTGCTGCGCAGGGGCAGGAGGAAGAGCAGAGAAAAGATATGCGTGTTCGTGCAACACGTCGCCTCCTCGTGAATCCGCACCACCAGTCTGGCCGAAATCCGACGCGAACTTATTGTAAGAGCGTTTCGCGAACAGGAATACGTCTGTCCGCGAAGAAATCATTTTTATCTCTTGCGCATGAACCGTCACGATGCGTTTGCGCGACAACTGCGAATGAAATCCGCCGCGGATCTGCGATTCAGCTTGCGTTCAGTTGGCGAGGAGTTGGTCACGATGAAACACGCGACGCAGGAATCCATCGTAACTGCGCGTCGCGACGAGGGAAGCTACTGCTGTTAGGCGCATCGATCGTAGCGCGCACTCGCAGCGCGCCCTATTGCACAAACACAACAGTCAGTCAGCGCGCCGGCAATTCGAAACGGAATGTCGCGCCGCGGCCGGGATTGTTCTGAACGCTCAGCCGGCCGCCGTGTTCTTCGGCGATCGAACGCGCGATCGCAAGACCCAGGCCGACGCCGTCGTCGCGCGTCGTGAAAAACGCATCAAACAACCTTGGCAGATGTTGAGGCGCGATGCCGCGCCCATTGTCGGTCACCGAGAGCACCCAGGCTCC
Source organism: Alcaligenaceae bacterium (assembly GCA_036677145.1). GTDB lineage: Bacteria > Pseudomonadota > Gammaproteobacteria > Steroidobacterales > Steroidobacteraceae > CADEED01. The sequence continues at coordinate 152,088 of JAKFFF010000034.1, read as the reverse complement.
GGTGTCGACACCCGTGCTCACGATCACCTGGCAGTTTTCCTCACCCGAGTCCTCGGCCGCGTCGATCGCGTTCGCAATCAGGTTCGTCACCAATTGCTGCAGCGAAACACGATCGCCCGACAATTCGATCGGTCCAGCGTGCAAGTCTTCCCGCAGCGACACGTTGCGCCGGCGCGCCTCGGCCGCAAGCATGCGCAGCGTATCGCGCGCGATGTCGTTCAGGTCGAGCGGGACAGGTTCGCGCGGCCGCTGCGTCGCAAGCGCACGCAGCCGGTCGACTATGTCCGCCGCGGCGCCGCTGGCTTCCTGGATATCGTCGAGAATCGATCTCAGCTCGACAACGTCGAGATTTCCATTGCGGCTCAGGCTCATCGTCGCCGCGCTCACATTGGCGAAAATGGCGGACAAGGGTTGCTTGACTTCATGGACGATCATCGCGGTGAGCTCACCGAGCAACGCCAGTCGTCCCGCGTGCACAAGGCGCTGCCGGGTGATCGCCAGTTCGCGCTCCGCCTGCTTGAGTTCCGTGACGTCGCGGCAAGTGCACAACACCGTGCCACCCTGGATCGATACGAGCTTGAGATGGATCAGCACCGCGCGCGGCTGACCCGACTTCGAGGTGACATCACGCTCGACGTTGCGGATCTCGCCGCGAGCGACGAGCTCGGACATCTCGAACAGTCGATCGCCGAGCAGGCGCTCCAGGCGGCCCATCGCGTGCACTTCGTCCGGTGTGTAGCCGAAGATCACGTCGACGTTCGGGCACACGTAGGTGAACGTGCCCGCGTCGTCGGTCATGAATACGGCGTCGGAGATGCTGCTCAGCGTGGCGCGATGTAGTTCTTCGGACTCGCGTAATGCCTGGTAACTACGGGATCGGCCACCGTTCGTTGGGCTACTCATGTCCGCAGAGTGCCGCAAGGGACGCCGACATGCATCCTCGACTTCTAACGGCCCCATCTCAGTGCAATGCGGCAGCGCGGCACAAGGAGAGTCCGCGCACCGCCGCACCCCAGCCTCGCTTTCCGGGGAACGACGGCACGCGGACGGGGCAACCTAACTACAGTCGACTCATCCAGCGGCGTGCGGTGAGTCCCGCACCGAGCGCTATCAGCATCGCACCGAGCAGACCGAGCAGCGGCAGCGTGCCGGCCGTGCGCGGCAAACTCGAATAGTCCTCGCTCGGCGGCGCGGCGGCGACCCGCTGCGGGACCGGCGCGACGATCATGACCACCTGTGGTGGCGCGGTTGGCGCGGCTTCCGAGTAGAAGTTGGCCGAAAGGCGATCTTCCGGAACGTAGAAGGTGAGCGTGTCACCGGGGCGCAGTCGCGAGACCGGCGTCTTGCGGCCACTGACCTCGATCTCCATACCCTCGGGCGGAGTCAGCGTGAGCGGATCGAATCGCGGGTTGAACTTGACGTCGATTTCCTCGCCGCCCCTTGCAACCCGGGTCACCGGTCCTTCGAACTTCACGAAGGTCCTGCCATCCTTCTTGACGACTTCCTTGCAGGCGATGGCGATACGCGGGTACTTCGCCAGCGTCTCCTGCGACCATACGATCTGGGTGCAGTTCTCCGCGTTGTTGGCGGTGAACGCCTTGGCGAGCGAATCCGATTGTGCGAATGCGCCGCCACCCGCCGCGAGGGCAAGCACGGCCGCGATCGTCGTGGCGTAACGTTTCATGGTTTTCTCCAATTGATGACCTGTAAATACTCACTGTCCGGGGGGCGAATGCTGCTCGCGCCGTCGAGTTCGGCGCGCACGATGAATCGCTGCGGCGCCGAGCCGACGAAGTAAAACGGGTAACACGTGACGAGGGTGACGCTCGGCACGCCGGTGGGCGCCAGCACGCTGTTGTCATCGGGTGAAACGATCTGCAGATCCACGATGCGATAACGCTGCGTGTGTCCGTTGAAGTCGAGGAACAGCTCGCCGCCGAGCGCGACGTCCTTCAATGCGCGAAAGAAACCGTCACGGTGCGCGGCGATACCCACGTTGCCCGCATGGGCGAGCGATTCCACCCCGTCGATGAGTCCCGCGCCGCGGTTGAGATTGATTTCGCTGACCGATCCGTAGACCGGCACCTCGAGTGAAATCGAGGGAATACGCAGCAGCGCGTCGGGACCACCACTCGCCTGCTTCGCCTGCGCATAAGCCATGACGCGTTCGGGCGACCACAACTCCTGGTTGGCAGGTTTGTTAGCTGGCCCCCGGGTTTCGGCGGCCGCCTGCATTTCCGCGCGCATCTGCGCGACGCCCGCGGCGTAAGCCTGCGCGGTCCAAAGCCGCAGCACGAGCCAGGTGACCAGCAGCGCGCCGCCCGCGATCCAGGCAATGAACTCGAGCGAGGTGCGCGTCTGTCGCAAGGTTCACTCCGCCACGAGGTCGCTGGGTTTCCAGCTCTGATTGAAAAACGGTTCGAGCGGATTCATGAGGCGCAACAGCGCGAACCAGCCTATACCGGGCGTGGTTCGAATCCAGTGAGCATTCGGGTCGGACGGCCGTTCCGGCCCGAAGCAGATCTCGACCCCGTTGCGAACCGCGCACGCGTCGATTGCTTCCTCATCGGTCGCGAACTTCAGTTCGCTGCGCACCAGCGGCCAGCCGCGACCATCGCAAGCCGCGACGGTGAAGCAACGCCCCGCCGGTACCGGGCCGGGAAGCGACAACCGGTAGTCCTGTTCACCGTCGAGCAACTCACGGCCCGCGTCCTGCATAGCCCACAGGTAGCAGGAGTCGAAGCTCGAGAAGGCCCACTCCCAGCGGCGATCGACGTACGCAAGCCGGGCCGGATCGCAGCGCATGAACATCGGCACGCTGGCGCGCTCCACGGTATTCAGTCCCGCGGTCGCCAGCCTTCCCTTCGACGTCAGTGTCGTAATCACCGGACAGCTCCATGCTCGATTCCGGTCAAATCTTCGCGTTTGGGCGCAGGGCGGCAATGGGCCCTTCGTCCCATACGTCGCCCCGCGGACCACCCGGAAGCTAGCCGGAATGAAATCAGGCCACCGGCCAAACGACCCCACCGACGAGAATCCGTACACGCAGTTCCACGTGGTCGCGGAAGGGGACACGCTGGCGAGCATCGCGGAGTATTTCTACGGCGGCGCGGAGTACAGCGGCAAGATCCTGGAAGCGAATCGCGACACCCTTCCCGGGCCCGAAGCGCTGCGCCCAGGACAGCGGCTGATCATTCCCTAGCCAGCAACGGCGCTCGCATGCTCACTAACTACCGCAAGCCCGGGACCGCACTGCTCGTCCTGCTGGTGCTCTGCGCCGCACCCGGCTTCGGGGCGGGCCCCGACCCGCTGCCCTCGTGGAACGCCACCAGCCCCAAGCGCGCGATCATCGCGTTCGTCGAGCGTGTCACCACGGCGGGCGGAAAGGATTTCGTGCCGGTCGCCGAACGCATCGCGGTATTCGACAACGACGGCACACTCTGGGTGGAACAGCCTGTCTATGCGCAGCTCGCATTCGCGATCGACCAGGTGAAGCTCATGGCGCCATTGCATCCGGAGTGGAAGCAGAAGGAACCGTTCGCGTCGCTGATCGATGGCCGCCCGCAGGATGCACTCGCCGTGGGCGATCATGCCGGGACCGATATCATTGCGGCCACGCACGCCGGCATGACGACCGAGGCATTCGAAAACACGGTGCGCCAGTGGATCCGCACGGCGCAGCATCCGCGATATCGGCGCACATACGACAAATGCGTTTATCAGCCCATGCTCGAGGTGCTCTCGCACCTGCGCGCCAACGGGTTCAAGACCTATATCGTCTCGGGCGGCGGCGTCGAATTCATTCGCGCGTTCTCTGAGAAAGCCTACGGCATTCCGCCGGAGCAGGTGGTCGGCAGCGTGGGCAAGCAAAAGTATCAATTGCGCGGCGATGAACCCGTATTGCTCAAGATGGCCGAAGTCGAATTCGTCGACGATGGCCCGGGGAAACCCGCCGGCATTCAACGTTTCATCGGGCGCCGCCCGATCGCGGCATTCGGCAATTCGGACGGTGATCGGGAGATGCTCGAGTGGACCACCGCGGGCGCGGGGCCGCGCTTCGCGCTGCTCGTCCGTCACACCGATGCCGAACGCGAGTACGCCTACGACCGCGAATCGAAGATCGGAAAACTTTCCGCGGCGCTCGATCAGGCGCAACAGAAGGGCTGGACAGTCGTCAGCATGAAGGACGACTGGAACCGGATCCTGCCCCCGTAACTCTCCATCCGGCCGAAGGACTCCACCATGCGCACAGAAAGCAGACGCCCCGGAAAGTCCCGCGGCAAGGCGCGCGCCGCGAAGGCCGTGATCGCCGTCAAGCTGGCGCGCGCACCGTCGCGCCCCGGCATCGTCAGCATGAACCTGCGGCGCGCGGACCGGCGCAAACCCTCCGTGCAGGTCGCCACGCGGCGCAAGGCGCCCGAACTCGCATTGCGGGCGATCGAACGGCGCGCCATCGAGGCCGTGAGCTGGGGCATGCCGGCGGTGAACTTCGACCTGATGCTGCAGGCGATGTACCGCGTCGCCGGAATTCCCGGCAGCAACAAGATCGTGTACTGGTCGCGGCCCTTCATCTGGAAGAACCAGACGTTGACGCCCAACCCGGACACTATCTACCTCATGCCGTTCTTCGACACGACGACTGCGGGTCCGATGGTCATGGAGATTCCGCCCGCGGACGAGGGCTCATTCGTGGGCTCCGTCGACGACGCCTGGCAGACGGCGCTCGAGGACGTCGGCCCGGCGGGTGCGGACCTGGGAAAGGGCGGCAAGTATGTGATCCTCTCGCCGGGATATGCCGACCCCGTTCCAAACGGATACATCCCGCTGCCCTGCCCTACCTACCAGAGTTACGCGGTGCTGCGCTCCTCTCTCAAGAGCCTGGCCGCGGCCGATGTCGCGGCGGCCGTCGCCTACGCGAAACGCGTGCGCGTCTATCCACTCAGCGAGATGGGCAATCCGCCCGACACTGTTTACGTGGATGCCATCGACGAGATGTTCGACGCCACCATCCCGCTTGATCTGCGTTTCTTCGAATCCCTCGACCGCGTGATCCAGTACGAGCCGTGGATCGAGCGCGACCGCGCGATGATCGACATCCTCAAGAACATCGGCATCGAGAAGGGGAAAACGTTCGCCCCGGATGCGGCGACGAAAAAATGCCTCGAATCCGCGCTACGCGAAGCACATGCCTGGATGGACAGCATCTACGATGAATTCTTTCCGCCCTTCGCCGAGGGCGCGCGCTGGGCGCTGCCCACGTCGCCGGAGCTCGCCAGAGGTATCCAGAACTCGTTCACCGAGACCGACAGCTATCCCATCGACGCGCGCGGCCGGACCTACAGCTACGTGTACTTCAGCCCCAAACGTCTCGGCGCCGGCCAGTACTACCTGATGACCATCAAGGACAAGAACGGCAAATCCCTCGACGGCGCGCACGACTACCGGTTGACAGTTCCGGCCAACGTACCGGTCAATCTCTACTGGTCCGCCACCGCGTACGACCGCGCTACACATTCACTGATCCGCAACACACCCTGGTGCAGCCGGTCGTCGCTTTCGGAAGGGATTCAGCAGAACACCGACGGCTCGACCACGCTCTACTTCAGCGCGAAGACGCCACCCGGCCGTGAAGCGAACTGGGTACCGACGAGCGCGCACGGTGAGTTCGAAGTGATGTTCCGGCTGTACGGCCCGGAGAAGGCCTTCTTCGACAAGCAGTGGATCCTGCCTGACATCGAACGTCTGAATTGAATCAGCCGCCCTCGGGCGATTTGTTCTCCGGAGGCGTGGACCGGTCCTGCTCGAAGTACTTCGGGAACATGAGCTGCCGCATCTGTGGATGCCAGAGGCGCGTCATCGTGCGGTAAGCATCGAGCTCGTTGTCCGAGGGCGGACGCGGGCGAAACGGAATCACGTTGTCTTTTGGCATGCGCTCATATTCCACCTCGTTCCGCCGGCGCTGTGTGTTGCGCATCGCAAAATCCGCCTGCGAAATGGACCTAGGGCTTATGGAACGGGCCGCCACACGCGCTCATCTTCTGCCAGATGATTCATCCACTCTTGAAGAAGCGGCCCGGCGGTTCCTCGCGGATTTCCGCCGGGCGAAATGCGATTCCGGGCGATTTGGATTCGTACCGGCTTCCCGCGCCCGTGGGCAAGCCGTTTTCCCTTCCCTAACCACCCGCATTCATGAGCGCCGCATTGAGCTCTTCCGTGGTGAACGGCTTCTGCAGATATGCGACACAGCCGAGATCCGTGGCTTTCCGCCGCAGCAGCGCATCGTCGGAGCCGGTCATGAAGATGATCGGCAATGGGCGCCGATCCGCGCAGGCGAGCTTCTCGCCGAGCGCGATGCCCGACATGCCCGCGCCGAGATCGATATCGACGACCAGGCAATGCGCGGCCGCCGCATTCGGGCAGACGAGGAATCGCTCGGCCGACTCGTACACGAGAACCTGGTATCCGCAGGCCGCGAGCATTCGCTTGAACGCCTTGCGCGCGCCGGGATCGTCGTCGACGAATGCAACTACTTTGGGGGAGCCTGACATTGCGGCGTGCAGATTACGGAGCCGCGCGTCCCCATGCGTTGTCACAGCCAGCCAAAAAGTTTGCCGCAACGGCCACCGGCCGAACCCCGCGACGCACGCTCACGAATTCCGGGAAAACCTCATGTCCACGAATGGAATCCCCTACGCCAAAGGCACCATCGCCCGCCTGGCCTGCGCGCGGGCACGCAAGGCTGGAATCGCGATGCCGGCGCTGCTGCGCCATGCGAACCTGACTCCACGGCACATCGGCGACGCCGGTGTCCGGCTCGCGGTGCGCGACCAGATCCGGCTGCTCAACATCATCGCGGACGAACTCGACGACGAGCTGCTGGGATTCCACCTCGCGCAGGACTGCGAGCTGCGCGAACTCGGGCTGCTCTACTACGTCGGCGCCACGTCGGCGACGCTGTACGACGCCGCCCGCCGCACCGCGCGTTACAGCGGCCTCGGCAACGAGGGCATCGCACAGCAATGCATCTACGGACGGCACTTCGGCATCAACCTGCGTTACATCGGTGTCAGCCGGCACATCGATCGTCACCAGGCCGAGTTCTGGTTCACCGCGGCGACGCGCATACTGCGGCAACTCGCCGGCCAGACCTTTCACTCGCGTCGCGTGCGCTTCATTCATCCGCGCGCGGCGCAGCCGCCCGAGCTGCGCGAATTCTTCGGCGGCGAGCTGGAATTCGGCGCGACGGACGATGACGTGATCTTCGCGAAAGCGGTCGGTGAATCGCCGGTGGTGAGCGCGGATCCATTCCTCAACGAACTACTCGTGCGTTATTGCGAGGAGGCGCTGGCGAAACGCAACGCGGCGCGCACCTCGTTCCGATCGACCATCGAAAACGCCATCGTGCCGCTGCTGCCGCACGGTGAAGTGCGCGCCGGAGAAATCGCACGCCAGTTGGGCATGAGTCAGCGCACGTTCACCCGCCGGCTCGCGAGCGAAGGCATCAATTTTTCCGCGTTGATGGACCAGTTGCGGCTCGATCTCGCCCAGCGATATTTCGCCGACGGCGAGGCGACCATTTCGCAGATCGCGTGGTTGCTCGGTTACCAGGACGTCTCGGCGTTTTCGAAGGCGTTCCGCCGCTGGACCGGCAAGTCGCCGCGCGAGGCACGCAGCGGAGGCGCGCCGCGCCACAAGGGAGCCAGAGCATGACTACCCTCGCATTCACCCAGCAGCCGCTCCGCCTGCCGTCGTGGAACAGCGGCCGCGCACGATCCGCCATCCTTGGTTTTCTCGACCGCGTGACCGATGAAGGGAGCAGCGACTACGTCGCGCCCGCCGATCGCGTCGCGGTCTTCGACAACGACGGCACCCTGTGGTGCGAGCAGCCCATGCAGGTGCAGGGGTTCTTCCTGTTCGATCGCATCAAACAACTCACGGCGCAGGATCCACAACTCGCGCAGCAGCAGCCGTTCAAGGCATTCCTCGAACACGACCAGGCCGGAATCTCGAGTCTCGGGAAACGCGGTCTCACCGAAGTGTTTTTCGCGACCCATGCCGGCATGAGCGAGGAGGAATTCGAGCGGCTCGCGCATCCGTGGCTCGACCGGGCGCGGCATCCGAAACTCGGCCGCCGCTTCATCGACTGCACCTATCAACCGCAGCTCGAATTGCTCGAACTGCTGCGCGCACACGAGTTCCGGAATTTCATCGTGACCGGCGGCGGCATGGACCTGGTGCGTAGCTTTTCGGAGTCGGCCTACGGAATCGCGCGCGAACGAGTCATCGGCTCGAGCGTGAAGATGCACTTCGAGTTGCGGCCCGGCCGCGCGATCCTGTGGAAAAGCAACGCGGTGAACAGCTTCGACGACCGCGAGGCTAAACCCGAGAACATCGGCCTGCACATCGGCCGGCGCCCGCTGCTTGCTTTCGGCAATTCCGACGGCGACCTGCCGATGATGCTGTACGCGCGTAATGGAGCCGGTCCGCGCCTCGCGCTGCTGCTGCATCACGACGATGCCGAGCGTGAGTTCGCCTACGACCGCGATTTTGCGCTCAGCCCGCTGACTGACGCACTCGACCGTGCGGAGGATCTGGGCGTGACTGTCGTGAGCATGAAACAGGACTGGAAAACGGTATTCCGGTGAAAGAACTGCTGCTTGTCGCGACAGAATGGTCGATCATCGCCCTTGACGCGATCGCATTGCTGCTGGTGCTGCTGGGCTCGGGCGAAGCGCTGATCAACGGCGTGCGGATGATGTTCACCTCGCCCACCGGACACCGGAAGCGGGATACTTGGTTGCGCTACGCGCGCTGGCTGGTCGCCGCCCTGACGTTTCAACTGGCGGCGGACATCATCGAAACCTCCGTCACCACCGACTGGATGGCCATCGCACGCGTCGGCGCCATCGCCGTGATCCGCACCTTCCTCAACTACTTTCTCGAAAGAGACCTGGCCGAGGTGCGCGAGCGCGGGGACGACGAGTGAGCCCGCCGCCGGTCCACTCTATATATATGGGCCACTCCATACAGAGGCTAGCGATCCGGGGACCTGCCCGGCGAGGCCGGCTCGCGACCGGCCAAGGTCCGCTCATGCAGCGTCTTGCGCCAGCGCGTGTAAGGAATAGACGCGAGCGCCGCGACGATCAGGTCGAGCAACACGGCAACGGCGATGAGCTTTTTCTGGCCGGGAAACAGCGCCACGCCGATCGCGATCGCGACGCCGGGATGCCGCGAGGCGCACGACAACGCGAGCACCGTGCGATCGTCGCCCCGCGGCCCGCCGAACATGTGTCCCACGGCGAGCGAGAGCAGCGTGAACACCACGAATGCCAGCAGAGTCCCATCGCCGATGAGCGCTCCGAATCCGCGCCATCCGATGGCGAATATCGCGAGCATCGACACGGCGAGCAGCAACGTGCCAATCATGCTCACCGCGCCCGTGATGCGATTGGCGAAGCCCGGCAGAAACTGCCGGACCAGGAGTCCGACGCCGAGCGGCAGCAGCACCGAGATCGCGACCGAGCGCGCGACCAGTATCGGATCGATGTACAGGTCGCGACCGCTGACGCCGCTGATGATCGCGAGCGACAACGGAATCAGCAGGATGGCCAGCAAGGCGGTTGCGACCAGCAGGCCATACACGTAGTCGTCGCGGGTCACGAGTTTGAGCAGCTTCGGCGGCAGCACCGGTGGCACTGGCGAGATGGCCAGCACGATCAATGCGATCGCCACCGGTGGCTTGAGTGCGACCGATGTTGCGATCAACACGGCGGCGATGGGCAATACGACGTTCATCGCGAGCAGCGAACGCGCGAATAGCGACGGCTCGTGAAACAGGAACGTCGCGTCACTCCAGCTGCAGCGCAAGCCCAGGGCCAGCACGATCAACATGAGGCTGATCGGCAAGGCGGAATGAATGAGATCCACGATTTGCATGTCGGCGGCTCACAGGAAGGGAGAGCGAACGAACAGGCCGACCAGCGCAAGGATGCCGATCAGCGCCACCAGCGCGGCGATGAATCCAACCGGAAAGTGTCCCCGCGGCTTGTCGAACTTCACGTTCAGCGCCCGCATCGTATGCCGGAACTCCCACAGCCCGATGATCAGCGACGCGAGGCCAAGCACGACCAGCGCCGGCGGCAGCATGCTTCCGTGCGTCGAGCTTTCGTGACCAGGCTTCTCGTGCAGGAACTGCAGAAACTTGCCGATCGTGAATCCGAAACTGATCATCGAGAACGCGGTGCGGATCCACGCCATGAGCGTGCGTTCCACCGCGAGTTGCGTGCGTTGCAGGCTCAGCTGCGTGCCTTCGTCGAGGTGCGTGGCGGACATCACGCCTCCCCGCGCACGATGCAGCGAAAGCCGAGATGGCAGGTGGCCGTGTCGATCATCTGCGCATGGCGCGCCGCAGGGCGGTAGCGACGGCAATAGTTGGGCGCGCACAGGAAACTCCCGCCCTTGATCACCTTGCGCGGAATGCGGTTCTTCGGCATGCATGGGTCGTAGCTGTGCTCGATCGACGGCCCATGCGGGTTCTGCGGAATGCAACATTCCTTCTTCGCCGCTGACTTGTGCCGGTCGCGATACCAGTCCGTGGTCCACTCCCACACGTTGCCGGTCATTTCATAGAGGCCATAGCCGTTGGGTGGATAGCTGCGCACGGGCGCGACGCCGGCATGGCCGTCGAGCTCGAGGTTTTGCCAGGGAAATTCGCCCTGCCAGGTGTTCGCCATTTGCCGGCCGTCCGGCGCGAACTCGTTCCCCCACGCATAGTCGGCCTCGGCGAGCCCGCCGCGCGCGGCGAATTCCCACTCGGCTTCGGTGGGCAATTCCTTGTGTGCCCAGCGTGCGTAGGCTTCCGCATCTTCGAACGAGATCTGCACCGCGGGCTCATCGAGCCGCCCGGTGATCGAACTACCCGGCCCTTCCGGGTGACGCCAGCTCGCGCCGGGAAGATATTCCCACCAGTTGTGAAAATCGCGCAGGTCGACCGGACCCCGCGCGCGCCGGAATACGAGACCACCAGGTTTCAGCAAGGCGGGGTCGGCGCCCGGGTACATCGCCGGATCCAGCGGTCGCTCGGCAAGTGTCACGTAACCCGTGGCCGCGACGAACGCCGCGAATGCGGCGTTGGTCACCGTGGTGGCATCCATCCAGAACGATGAAACCGTCACCGGATGCGCCGGTGCCTCTTCCGGGTAGTGAGAGTCCGACCCCATCGTGAACGTCCCGCCAGGGATGAACACCGCATCTTCACGGTCGAGCGCGAATGACTTTTCCATCTTCACTCCACGAGTTGTGGTCGAGGTTTGCGCTCAACGGCGGCGCGGACCGCCCATGCCGCGCATGGCTCCCATCGATCGTTGCCGGTTCTCGTAGCGCCGCGCTCCTTCCTGCCGCGCGACGCGATCGCGTTCGAGGCGCTCGCGTTCCATCTGACTGCGATCCACCTGACTGCGGTCGATCTGACTGCGATCAACGGAGTCGCGCGCCATCTGTTCCGCGTTGGCGCGGGACTGCGTCGGACCCTGTCCGCGATTCACCTGCTCCCAACCATCATCGCCATGGCGATAAACCTGGCCGTCGTGACCGGCATAGATGTCGCCGTTGACGTTGACGATCTTGCCGCTGTCGCCACCGATGCCGGAGACATGAGTGGAGTTGCCGGTGTTCGGGTTGTAGATAGTCCCCGAGCCGCCCGAGACTTCGCGGCCGGTATACGCATTGCCGATCGTGCCGCCGCGGCCGCCGGCGACGACGCCCGTGTCCGTATCGCGCGCGACGCCGCGGCCGCTCGACGCGTAGTTGCCGGTGTAGACGTTCTGCACCGTGCCGCGCTGGCCCGCCGAAGCGACGCCGGTGCGCGAGTTGTACGACGCACCCGCCTGTCCCGCCCAGGCATTTCCGGTCCACGCGTTGTAGCCGGCGGACGCATGCGACACCCGCGCCTTGTTGCCCCATTGTGTGTAGACGTTGTTGGTCCGCGCGGCCCAGCCGCCCGGACCCCAGACCGCGGCGCCGCGGTAACCAGCGGCGGCGCCGCCCCAGTAGACAGGCGGTCCCCACGCATAACCCCAGCCGTACGGACCCCACCACGGATAACAGCCATAACCCCATCCGCTGTACACCGTCGCCGCGCCCCAGGCCCAGCCGATGCCGAATGCCAGTCCCCATCCAGCCCACGGGGTGTACGTGGTCGCGACGCCGAAGCCGTACGTGACCGGCGGGCCATACCACGCCGTACCGATCCACGGGTCGTAGTAATAGCCGGTGCCGTACACCACGACGCTCGATACTGGGTCGACGTATTCACCGTGATAACCCGGCGTGTATCCCACGTAAACGGAGGTATCGGTCGCCGAATAGGTCTTCACGTAAGTCACATAGTGCAGCGGCGACGTCGCGGGGATCGTGTAGATAACCGTGGGCACCGTAGTCGCGACGACCCACGGACCACGCGCCGAACTACCGGAGAACCACACGCCGTTCTCGACGGCGTACCAGCTCGTCGCGTTCACCTGGATGATCGGTGTCGCCGTGTTCTTCACGTAATGCAGCGGCGTTCCCTCGATCGGCGCCAAGGCCGGCTCGCCGTCGATGACGGGCGGCGTGAGTTTCGCCTCCTTCGCGTTCACGACCGCGGTGGAAGGAATACCCGCTGCGATCGCAGCCTCGCGCGCCTGCGGCGTCGCCGACACCGAAGCCTTTGCGTTTTCGTACTTGCTGTCGTCGGGGATCGCGCTGAAATCCTGAGCGAGCGCGTTGGCCGCGACGAACTGCCACGGCCCGGCGGTGTTCGCCGCGCGAAACCACCGTCCCGAGATGAGCACGTAGGTCTTCTGGTCGGTCAGTAGTTTGAATACGCGGCCCGTTGTGTTCTCCGCCGCGAGCAGTTGCGTGCCCGCGATCGGCGTCCACTTCGGTTCGCCCTCGAACACGATGAGTTCGGTCGGGCGCGTCGCGACCTTGATCGCCGGCGGACGCGCCGTCTTGAGCGAAGGCGCGGGCTGTTCCGGATCGCTCTGGCCGGTGAGCATGTCCGCGGAACGCGAATCGATGGCCGCCTGCGCGATCTTCGCCAACTCCTCAGGCGGCTTGCTCGAAACGCTCCACGTTCCATCGATGGCGGTGGCGGTCATCCAGCCGTCGAACACGTGTAGATAGTGCGCACCCTTGTCCTGGCGCACGAGCAGCGGACGCGTATTGACCACCCGCTGCCAGGCCATTCCCGGCAACGGGCGGAACTGTGGCGCGCCGTCGATGTAGACGAGCATCGCCGGCACGGTGGAGAAGACAATGGCCGGTGGATCGTTCCGCAGCGAGAGCGGCGCGCGGTCCGCGGCCTCGACAATGGCCACGTTGGCCTCGAGCCGGTCGAGCGCGATCGTGCGCGTGCGATTCAACGCATCCTTGCGAATCAACTGCGCCCACGCCGCCTCTTTGTCCGCCGCCGTCGGAAAATCGGCCTTGACGATTTCGTATCGATCGAGCGTCACGAGCCGTGTGTTCTTGTCGACCAGCGTGCGCGCGGTGATGTCGAGCACGCCGAAGCTGGACTTCGCGTTCTTGTCATCTTTCGCGCCCTCCTTCACCGCCACGGCCGCGCGCGCTTTCAATGTCATGCCGTCCCAGCTGTCGAGCTGCGGTTGATAGACGGCGATCTGTGTATCGCCACTCGTGATCTCATACGGCCAGGGTGTTTCGTCGGGCGCCGGCACCGGCGCCGGTTCTTGCGCAGCCAGGCTCAGCGACAACAATCCCGCGCTGGCCCAGGCGCACCATGCTTTCAGACGACGTGTGTTCATTGACAGCCCCCAGGGCATGCGCCAGCGCGGCGCGGCTACGGGCTCTTCGGCCCCGCGGCCTCGTGCACGGCGTCGAGGCGCTTGCGCAGGATTCCGGCCCATTCCTGCACCGCGAGCCGCGCCTCCTGCGTGTTCTGCACCGAATTGGCGTAACGCCAGATGTCGGAGTCCTTCTCGACCTTGTCGACGACGCGTGCGAACAACGCCCCCGTTTCCGAATCGCGCAATTCCGCGACCAGCGTCATGCGGCCCGCGCCCTTGGTGTAGGTATCGATCCGGCCCGGCTCATCCGTGTCGGGCGCATTGATGTAGACGTCCGTCAGTTCCGCGGTGACGCGCATGACGTCCGGACCCGGCTGCGACACCACCGGGTAGCCGTCGTTCCTGCTGAGCGTTTCGGTGAACGTCTGCTCGGCAAGCTCGCCGATCTTCCGTTTGATCATCTCGCGGTCCTGCTCGCTGATTTCCCGGAACGAGCCTGGTCTGTCCGGCTTCCAGTTTTTCGCGAACGACACCACTACGGGATCGAGAATGACTTTGTCGTACCGCGACAGGTCGGCATCCGGACGCACGTATGCCTTTTGAATGCCCTTGACCTTGGTGGGCTGGAGCCCGTCCCATTCTTCGGGAGCATCCTTCGCGGCTGCGGTTCCGGACAACACCAGCACCGCCGTTGCGCAGAGGACCTTGAGCGCAGGCAGCAAACTGCGTTTCGTCATGGGGCGCCCTCCGCCAATAGTTAGCCAAATCAGGATCGTGCGCGGTGCACCATCGAACCATCGGACCTAGGTCCTACCGCCACCGGACACCCGCAGGCGTAAAAGGAAATTGCGCCGCAGCCGCACCTCTGACCGGAATCCATAGCATCGTCAAAATCCCTCCCTGCGATGCCAGTACCTGCACGAATTCCGGCCATGGCCGCTGCGGCCGTTTTAACCCTCTCGAGAAAAACCCGCTGGCGAAACGAAGACTCGCCGGGCACGGCACAGTGGCAACGAACATGATCAAGCCCTCGCTAACAATCCTGCTCGTCGCGTTCGCTGCCTCCGGCACGACTGTCGCCAATGCCGAGGCGGGCAATCCGCTCACCGATCGATTCTCGATAAGCCTCGGTGGATTCCTGCTCAACACGAACACCGAAGTGCGGGTCGACGGCGAGACCACACAGGGCAGCACGGTCGATATCGAGAACGATCTCGGTTTCGATGACATCGACCGCTTCCGCATCGACGGCTACTGGCGCATGACGCCGCGCCAGAAAATCCGCGTCATGTATTTCGACAACAAGCGCACCGAAAACACGACGATCGACCAGGACATCGTGTTCGACGACCAGACCTACGCGGTCAATACCGACTTAGAAGTCGTCTTCCAGACGACGGTGGCCGAGTTGGCGTACGAGTTCGCATTCCTGCGCGGTGACAATTACGAATTGAACGCGACGGCCGGCATCCACAATCTCAAGTTCCGGCTCGGCATCGAAGTCACGGGCAACAATGTGAATGCCTCGGAATCCGCGACGGCCGAAGCCAACGGCCCGCTGCCGATGATCGGACTCAACGGAATCTGGCGCTTCAACGACAAGCTTTATCTACAAGCCGCCGTGCAGTTCTTCAAGATCAGCTATGACCCATACGACGGACGCCTCACCGACCTCAATGCGTCCCTCGTCTGGCAGGCGTTCCGGCACGTGGGTTTTGGCGCCGGGTACAACAGCTTCACCACGCGCGTGGACGTGACCGGCGACGACTTCCACGGCAGTCTCAAGTGGCGCTACAGCGGAGCCCGCATCTTCGTGATCACGTCGTTCTGACGAGGCGGCCCGCCGTCGGTCCAGCGACTATTTCTCGAGATTCTTGCGGAACATGCGGTCGAGCTTCTCGTTGGTCGCGTCGCAACAGCCCTGCGCGCCCTGCGCGGCGGCCAACGCCTGGTTGGCGGTGGTTTGCGCCGAGTTCGCGGTTTGGGTCGCCGCCTGGGTGGCGCTCGACGATTCCTGCCGGGCCGATGCGAGATCCGAGGTCAGGCGCGCGACCTGGCTGGTGAGGTCGTCGACCTTCGCCTGCAGGGGCTTGAGATTCGTGCAACCCGTGAGCCCCGCGGCGATGGCCGTGACCGACAAGACAACGAGCGGATGTTTCATGGAAGTACCTTATTAGTTAGCTGAATGACCTGTGTGAAGCACACGACCGGCGATACGTCGCGGCGCTGCCGCGCGCCCCGGCCGTGTTATCGCCGTTCACTCTCGGGCCGCGAATGTTGCCCATCAATCGTCCTTAGGTCCCACGGCGACTCCCGCAGCGCCACCGCAAGGTGCTGACATGCGTCAGCGGGACACCATCATCGCGGTGTCGTTCGCCCTGCTCACTTCCGGCGCATTCGGTGCCGCGGCGTCATTCGAGCTCGAGATCAACGGACTGCGGCACGAAATCGAGCAGTCCGTACGGGCGAACGTCACGCTGGGACAGTTCGTCGGGCGTGAGCTCAGTGAGCCCCACGCACGTCGCCTGCTTGCGCCAGCGGAAGGCGAGATCCGTCTCGCGCTCGAAGCACACGGCTTCTACGACGCCAGCGCGGTCGGCCGCCTCGAAACGCATTCCGGCAACTTGCGCGCGATCTTCGACGTGACTCCCGGCAAACCGGTGCTCGTGCAGTCGAGCGATGTGCGCGTCGCAGGAGATGCGGAACGAACGGCCGCGGTGCAGCGGGCAATCGGCGAATTCGTTCCGCGGCTCCGCCAGCGGCTCGATCACGAACTATACGAAGCCAGCAAGACCGCGATCCAGAACGCGCTCGCGGAGTCCGGCTTCCTCGGCGCCGAGCTGCGCACGCATCGCGTGGAGGTCACCTCGGCCTCTCACAGCGCGGCGATCGACCTGTCGTGGGACAGTGGACCTCGCTACCGCTTCGGCGAGGCGCGTTTCTCCGAGGCGCAGTTCTCGCCAGAATTCCTGCAGCGTTTCGTCGGCTGGCAACCCGGCGACTACTTCTCGAGCGAGCGCTTGATCGACCTGCAACGCCAGCTCGTGCAGGCGGACTATTTCGCGAGCGCGATCGTGCAGCCGCGTGTCTCGAAGAATGGCGACACCACGGTCCCCGTGGACGTCGACCTTACGCCGGCGAAACGAACTATCTACACCGGCAGCATCTACGCCAGCACCGATACCGGCGCCGGCGTCAAACTCGGCGTCGAGCGCCGCTGGATCAACTCGCGGGGACACAAGTTCCGCGGCACCGTCGACATCGCGCAGCGGCTGCAGGCCGCCGAGCTCACTTACGGCATCCCGTTGCCGGGACGTGACCGGCACAGCTACAACATTGGCGCCTCCTATCGCGACGAGACGACGGACTCGAGCGTGTCGCGCACCGAGAAGCTGGTGCTGGGCGAAACCCGCGAATGGCAGGGATTCACGCGCACGTTGAGCGTGCAATTCCTCTCCGGCGACTTCGAAATCGGCAGCGAGCGGGGCAACTCCACACTGCTGTTCGCCGAGGCCGGCCTTGCCCGCAGCCGCTCGAATGATCCGGCGTTCCCGACGCGCGGATATTCGGTGTACCTGGGCGGACGCGTGGCGCCGGCCTCCGCGGTGGCGAGCACGACGTTCGCGGGCGTGGGTTTCCGAGCCAAGTGGGTGCGCAACCTGGGAAGGGAGTCACGCGTCCTGCTGCGCGCGGCCGCGGCCGCGATGGAAGTCGACGACTTCGACCAACTACCGCCGGAGCTGCGTTTCTTCTGCGGCGGCGACCGCTCGATTCGCGGCTTCGACTTCCAGTCCATCGGCAGCGTCAATTCCGCGGGTGACGTCATTGGCGGCAACAACAAGATCGAAGGCAGCATCGAGGTCGACCACTACTTCGATTCGGACTGGGGCGTCGCCGCGTTCGTCGATGCCGGCGATGCATTTCGCGGCAATGACTTCAGTCTCAACGTCGGCGCCGGCCTTGGCCTGCGCTGGAAGTCGCCGGTCGGAGTGCTGCGTCTCGATTTTGCGTTTCCGGTGCAGACGGACTTGGACGGCTCGTTTCGCATACACCTGACGATGGGCCCCGACCTGTGAAAGCGCTGCGGCGCATCCTCTTGCCGTTCGCCGCGCTGCTGCTGCTCCTGGCAATCGCATTGGCGTGGATTCTCAACACCGCGAGTGGCGCGCGATTTGCGGTGAATCTTGCGGAGCGTTTTCTCGAGGGCAGGCTTTCGACCGGCGCCGTCGACGGCACGATTGCCGGTGGCCTTCGCATCCGCCAATTGCACTGGCGCGATGCCGCGGCCGGGATCGAAGTTCAGGCTGGCGAAATACGCGCGACACTCGTGCCGGGTGCATTGCTCGGCAAGACCGTGCGGCTGCGCAATCTCACTCTCCACGACTTGCGCGTCGACCTCACCACGGTTGCGCCGCGCCCCGAGAGCGGTGCGGATTCGCTGTCGCCGCCCATCGACATCGTCATCGACGCCTTCGCGCTGGACTGTGGCGAACTGCGGCGCGATGGAACGGCGTCGTTCTCGATCACCCGTCTCGTGTTCCGCGGCGAATGGACGAAATCCGGCATCGAGCTGGGCGGCGCGCACATGGTCGCGCCGAATGGAGAAGTCAGCCTCGAGGCGCGACTCGCATCGCGGGCACCGTGGCTCGAACACGCGACCGGCGTCTTCGATTGGCGCGCGGGCGAACATCGCTGGCGGGGTTCGTTGGCGAGTGTCCGTCAGTCGGCAAGTGTTGCGTTGCGCGGGAACCTCGACTCGCCATTTCCACTGACCCTCGCGGGCGAGGTCTCGCGCCGAGAACGCACCTGGAGGCTGAATGCGGCGGTACCACGCTTCGATCCGCGCCGCGATTTTCTGCCGGACTCCCGGCTGGAATCTTTCGCGGCCGAACTCGAAGCACAGGGTGTGCGGAACACGATGAAACTCCACGGCGACGTCGACCTCAATGACGAGCGTCTGTCGCTTCGAGAGCTCGCGATGACGCTTTCCAAGGAAGAAATCGCGATCGATTCGCTGCGCATCGGCCTGCCGGATACACCGGGCGAAATACGCGGGAATGCGCGGCTGCGCCTGGCATCGCCGCAGGCGCAATCCAGCGTGTTCGCGCACTTGCACTGGGAGTCGCTCGACCTGCCCACGCGCTGGGTCGGCGAACCGGTCGTGACCACCGGCCAACTGTTCTTCGACGGAGATCTGCAGCACTTCGAAACACACGGCGCGCTCGACATCGCGCGCGAGCGCCTGCGATCGTCGATCTCCTGGAAAGCGGATGGATCACGCGAGGAAATTCATCTGCGCGAGGGCCGCGTGTCGCAGGCACTCGGCGAGCTCACGGTCGCCGGGGAGCTTGGACTCGGAACGCCACTGTCGTGGCGCCTCTCGGCCGCCGCGCGCCGCTTCGATCCTTCGGGACTCGCCGCCGCGTGGCCCGGAGCGCTCGACTTCAAGCTCGATACCCACGGCGATCTCTCCCCGTCCGGTCCGCGCGCGCAGTTCGTATTGCGGGACCTGCACGGCCAATTGCGCAACCGGCCGCTGACCGGCGGCGGTGCGCTGCAGCTCGCGCCGGACATGCGATTCGAAGGGCAACTGCGCCTGGCGTCCGGAAAGAGCGTTCTCGATATCACGGGCGCGCGGGGAAGTACCACCCAGCTGACCGCGAAACTCGACATCGCATCACTCGAAGACTGGAATTCGCAATTGCAGGGAAGCGTGCGCCTGACGGTCAAGGCGACCGGGCGCTGGCCGGAGACGGCCTTCGATGCGGCCGCGGATGCGCGCGACCTGCGCTTCGGCGGGAGCGCCGTGGACAACGCCACGTTGGAATTCCACCTGCGGACACCGCGGACGCCGAGTTTCGACGCGACACTGCTGGCGCGCGACGCGACGCTCTCGGGAATGCATTTCGAAACGCTGCGTGTCGCCGGATCCGGAACCGATGCCGCACACGAATTGCAACTTCTCGGCGTGGGCCGCCCCTTGTCCGTCGATCTGCGGGCCCGCGGCGGATACGCGGCGGCGCGCTGGACCGGCACGCTCGACACGCTGAAGCTGGATCTCGCCGGCGCTCCGCCACTCGCGCTCGAATCCAAGGTACCGCTCGAATTCGCTCAGGATGCATTCGATGCCGGGAAGACCTGCCTGTCGGGCGGCGATATCCGGGTGTGCGCCGCCGGGCGCGGCAGCGCCGCGGGCGATTTCACGGCTAACTATTCACTGCGCGCGCTGCCGCTCGCATTACTCGTGCAGGTGGCGCAACCCGGCCACGACCTGTCGATCGAAGGCCACATCGATGGCGATGGCGATGTGACCCGAACTCGGGACGGGGCTATTTCCGGCAAGGCGACTCTGACTTCCGCGTCCGGATCGGTCGAACAATCCGGCCAGGCCGCCCAATTGCGGCTGGAATACCACGGGCTCGAGTTCGAGGCCGTATTCGCGAATGACATGGCGAATGCGCACGTCGCCGCGACGCTCGTGCCGGACGGAAACATCAAGGGCGCGGCGTCGGTTTCCCACCTGCTCGGCGACGATCCATCGCTGCGCGGAGAACTCACCATCGCGTTGCATGACCTCGCACCGCTGGAATGGATCTTTCCCCAGCTCGCAAGCGTCAGTGGCCGCGGCGAGCTGGCCGCCTCGCTCAGCGGTACGCTGCGGGAGCCGGGCGCGAAAGCGCAACTCGCCATTCGCGAGTTCCATTCCGACATCCCGGCACTGGGCATCCGGCTCGAGGACGGCGAGCTCGATGGTCGGATCGCGGACGACGGCTCCCTCGAAACACATGCCAAGGTCACCTCGGGGAGCGGCGCGATCGAACTCAGCGGCACGAGTGCGTCGCTGCGGGAACTCGACCTCGCGATCAATGGAAAGAATTTCCTGGCCGCCAACTTCCCCGCTGCCCACATCACGATGAGCCCGGAGCTCACGCTCACCGGCAGCCCTGACAACCTGTCGCTCGGCGGCACACTGACCATTCCGCGCGCCGCCATCGACCTCGCGAAGCTCACCAATACGGGCGGCGCCCAGATTTCGCCCGACGTCGTGGTCGTGGATCGCCCGGAACGCCAGTCGCGGCAGCTCGCGCTGAACACCGATGTCCGGGTGATCCTCGGCCGCGACGTTCGCATGGCCGGGCTGGGTCTCGACGCGAGCGTCGACGGACAACTGCGGGTCATCGAGCGGCCCGGGATGCCGAGCACCGGGGCGGGCGAGATCAGACTGGCAGGAACTTATGAAGCCTTCGGACGCACGCTCACCATCGAACGCGGACAGATGTTGTTCGCCAATACGCCGCTCGACAACCCGCAACTCGACCTGCTGGCGGCGCGCAAACTATCCGAGATCACCGCGAAAGTGCGCGTCACCGGCAGCGCACGCCGCCCGCAGCTCGACGTGTTCACGGAACCCCCCACCTCGGCCACCGAAGCCATGTCCTACCTGATCACCGGGAAGTCGATGAACGACCTGCGCGGCGCGGAAGGCGAACGAGTGGAGGCCGCGGCGCAGTCGCTCGGTGGCGTGCTGGGCGACCGCTTCGCCCGGCGATTCGCGGGCAAGTTCGGTATCGATGCAGTGGGCGTCGAACAAAGCGAGGATCTCGGCAGCGCGTTCACGGTGGGAACTTATCTCTCGCCCGGGCTGTTCGTGAGTTATGGCGTCGGCCTGTTCGAGCCCGGCACTGTCATCACGCTGCGTTACGAAATCTCGGAACGGTGGTCGCTGGAGGCCACCGACTCGCCGGACGACCAGCGCGGCGGCATCCACTTCCGCATCGAAAGATAGCCGTCAAGGCTTCGCCGGGCGCACCGCGACCGCGACGGCCTCGGTGTACGCGATCTCGACCTCATCCCCCGCGCGCAACTGGCTGATGAACTGCCGCCCTTCCTCGCTAACTACATCGAGCGTGCGCGAGCTGCCGTCCTTGCGGCGCACCGTGATCTTGTTCTGCCGATCGTCGATCGAGACGACACTCACCGTGGTACGCACCCGCGTGCCCACCGCCGCGCCTGGCCCCTGCCCGGGCGGCGCCACCGCCTCGGCCCCCGTCACCTCGGTGGTCCCGATGCCCTCGCCCGGCTTTTTCACTTCGGCGACGATGCCCTGGTAGTAACTCACCACCACCTGATCGCCGATCCGGATCCGGTCTATGTTCTTGACCGTCGGATCGAGCATCACGTTCGCGTGCGAGCCATCCGCCGTCGTGACATCCAGCCTGCGGGCCGGAACGTCGATAGCGTTAACAACGGCCGAACTCTCGACCAGCCGCTCGCTCGTGACCGGTTCCGGTAGTTTGGTCTGGCAGGCCGGGATGACCAGGGCCGCGACAATTGAGAACGCGATTGTTGTTGCGCCGCCGGTAAGGGTGTGCATTCTTCGCTCCATACGTTGCGCGGCACCAACGCGGGGGCGCCAAAACCCGCGATCCCTAGGAAATCATCGCAACCGGCTGCACGGGCACACCCCCGGATGCTGTGGACTATCCACACCCCTGTCTAACTAAGTCATCGGACCTTGGTCCGATTCAGCCAACAACGCATGCCCCGGTGGCGCGTCCTAGGGCGAGACGCCATAATCCGCCCCCGAGTTGCTTGTTCTGTCTGACCGGAGATCTGTAAGGGATGGATTTCCGGTCCTAGAAAGTCGATTCATCGTCCTGATGCAGTGTACTGACGCAGGGAGTGCTTCCGATGTTCCGATTTCGGCAGGTAGTTCCGGCTTTCGCGAAGCCGTCCGTAAAGTCCGTGGCGTGCGCATGGCACGCCGGCTAGCCGCCAGTGGATAGGGTGTCCAGTCACGTCAAGGGACAACTGGCCGTGCCGCTGGGCGTCGGCATGGTGTACCTGCTCGCCGCGCACATCGGAGAACTGATCGCATTTCCGTCGGCACCGGTCTCGGCACTGTGGGCGCCGAACGCCATCCTCATGGCCGCCCTGCTGCTTGCTCCGCGCCGGCGCTGGTGGGTCTATCTTCTCACGATCCTGCTTTTTCACTTCGCCGCGCAGCTGCCCCAGTTCCCGTTCCCGCGGGTCGCGGTCCAATACCTCGCCAACGTCACACTCGCGGTGCTAGGCGCGGTTGCCGTCCAGACGTTCTCCGCCGCCCCGCTGTCCTTCAATCGCATCCGTACCGCGTTCATCCTGATCCTGTTCGGCGGGTTGCTCGCGCCACTCGTCACCAGCATGGGCCTGGCCGCGGCGTTCGCCTTGTTAGGCGTGTCCGAAGAGTTCTGGCTCACGGTGGTCGTGCGCACGTTGACCAACGCCTTCGCGGTGATCGCGCTGGTGCCGCTGATCATGAACGCGGCATCCCGCCTGCGCAGTGCTGACCCGGGAATCCAGCTCACGCGCGGCGTCGAGGCGATTACCCTCGGTGTCCCGTTCGCCGCAATCTGCGTGCTCGTGTTCGCGATGCCGGTCAGCACACCGGATCACACGCCGATGTTGTTGTACGCGCCGTTGCCACTGCTCGCCTGGGCCGCGATGCGTTTCGGCGTCACGGGCGCTTGCGGCGCCGCATTGCTGGTCGGCGCCGTATCCACCTACGGCATGATCAACGGCTTCGGACCGTTCGCGAACCGCACGCCGCTGGAGAACGCGCTCGGCGTCGTGTCGTTCAACGTGATCGTGTGCGCCACCGTGGTCACGTTCGCAGCGCTGCTCGAAGAGTGGCGCAATGCCGGTCGGGCGCTGGTCGTGAGCCGCGCGCGCTTCCGCAGCATCTTCGAGAACAACATCATTCCCACCGCGATCTGGCGCGACGATCTGCGCATCAGCGAAGCAAACGACGCGTTCCTGCGCCTCACCGGGTTCAGCTGGGCGGACATCGAGGGCGGGAAGTTGCGGTTCGATCAGCTCGCGCGCTGGACGGGCGTGACCGGCACGCAGAGCACGCACACGAGCGAACTGTTCGGCAAGCTCGACAGCTCCGAACACGAACTGGCGTTGTCCGACGGACGCCGCGTGCCGGTGATTCTCGGCCACTGCCGCTTTCCGGCCGACGACGGCGGCGTCATCTACGTGCTCGATTTATCGGCATTCCGCCGGGCGGAAACTCAACGCAAGAGCGCCGAGTCGCTGCATTCGGCGGTGCTGGCCTCCCTGCACGATCAGATCGCCGTGATCGACAGCAACGGCGTCGTCGTCGAGGTCAACGATTCCTGGCAGCGCGCGGTGGATTCGGCTCACAGCGCGCGCTTCGACCGCGTCGCCGCCGGCGACAACGTGCTCGAGAGTTGCGCACGCGCCGCCGAACGGGGAGAACGCGGCGCCGCCGAACAGTTGCGCGCGATACGTACCATTCTCGACGGCACCGGCGTGCGCTGTCAGCTCGAGTATCGCGAGACCACCGGCGATGATCCGGCCTGGCTCGAGGTTTCGATCGAGCGCCTGCGACGCGCCGAAGGCGGCGCGATCATCACGCGCACCGACGTGAGCGCGCGCAAACGCGCCGAGATCGAAGCCCGCAACCAGCGACAGCAACTCACCCACCTGGCGCGTGCCGCCGTGCTCGGCCAGTTGTCGGGTGCGTTCGCGCACGAGTTGAATCAGCCGCTGACGTCGATCCTCGGCAATGCCGAGGCCGCGCTCAGCATGCTGGAGAAAGGCACGGAGAATCCGGCCGAGCTCAGTGAAATCCTGCATGACATCGTGCAGGACGACGAACGCGCCGCGCAGGTCATCCAGCGCCTGCGCGCGCTGCTCGGCAAGGGCGAAACCGAACGCAAGCCGGTCGACGTCAATGCGGTGGTGAGCGAATCACTCGACATCACCCATGGCGAATGCGTTTCGCGCAACGTCACCGTGTACACGGAACTCGACAGCGAGCTGCCGCTCGTCATGGGCGATCGCATCCAGATTCAGCAGGTCGTGCTGAATCTCGTCATGAACGCCTGCGAATCCATCGCCGCGACCGCGGGCGATCCGCGGCGGATCGATGTCGCGACCCGCCTGTTCGCGAATGAAGCGGCCGTTGAGATCGTCGTGCGCGACAGCGGCGGCGGCATTCCCGACGGCGATCTGGAAAGAATTTTTCAGCCCTTCATCACAACCAAGGCGAACGGCCTCGGTCTCGGACTCGCCATTTGCCGCTCGGTCGCGGAATCCCACCGTGGCAAGTTGTGGGCGGAGAGCCCGCCGGGGCGCGGCGCTGAAATGCACATGAAACTACCTATAGATCGAGGTCTGCCATGAACTTCGCACCGAACAGAAACGACGACGGCCCCGTGGTGTTTCTCGTGGATGACGACACCTCGGTGCGCACCGCCCTTACTCGCGGCCTCACGGCCGAAGGACTCCAGGTGCGCTCATGGGAGTCCGCGGACGCCTTTCTCGCGGACCACGATCCGGAAACTCCGGGTTGCCTGGTCGCGGATGTCACCATGCCCGGCACCAACGGACTCGAACTGCAGTCGCTCCTGACCCGTAGTGGCTGCAGCCGTCCGATCGTCTTCATCACCGCCAACGGCAACATCCCGATGAGCGTGCATGCCATGCGCGCCGGCGCGGTGACCTTTCTACCCAAACCCGTGCGTCTCGCCGAACTCGTGAACGCGATCCGCGAAGCATTCGAACGCGACTCGAACATGCGCAAGTCGCGCGCGAGCCGCGCGCTGGTCGAGTCGCGCCTCACCGCCCTTACGGCCCGCGAGCGCGAAGTGCTCAATCTCGTCGTCGCCGGAAAGATGAACAAACAAATCGCCGCCGAACTCGGCGCGGCGGAGAAAACCGTCAAGGTCCATCGCGGTCGAGTGATGACAAAGATGCAGGTGCGCTCGGTCGCGGAACTCGTGCGCCTGGCGGCGCAGATCGGCGAATCGTCGCGGCCCGAGTGAGACGAAAGTCCACTGTCATCGAACGACTCGCGGACGCCTACTGAACCTCGCATGGAAAAGAAACGCCCCTTCGTCGCGGTAGTCGACGACGAGGAATCCGTGCGGCGGGCGCTGGTTCGCCTGCTGCGCGCCTCGGAGATGGACGTCGAGGCGTTCGCCTCGGGACAGGCCTTTCTCAACTCACTAGAGGGAGGCCGCCCCGATTGCGTGGTCCTCGATCTCCAGATGACCGGCATCACCGGGCGAGAGGTCCAGCGGCGGCTCGCGGCCGCCAATGTCTATCTACCTGTCGTGATCGTCACCGCGCATGACGAATCCAGCATGCGCGACCAGTGCATCGCCGACGGCGCAAGCACCTACCTGCGCAAGCCGTTGCGCGGCGACATCCTGATCCGCTCCATTCGCGACGCCATCGGCCAGCCCCAATAGACGCGACGCCGCGCCGAGGCGCCGCCTCCCACGCCTCCATCAGACCTAGGTTGGATTGGCCGGAGGCCGCGGACTCGCTAGCGTCGCCGCCATGTGCGCTTCCGGTGCCAACCTGCAGTTAGTCGCGGTCGCCACCGCGCTGTTGCTGGTTGCCTGCAACAGATCCCCCGAAACCGCGGCCACGCCTCCCGCGAATACAAACGGCGCGCAGCCGGCGGCCACGACAGCGGCACCGGTCGAAGGCCAGGCAGATCCAGCCCTGGCAAAGGCGCAGGCGCAGGCGGCGCAATCATGGGAGCCGTCAGCGCTGGACGAACTGCTCGCGCCGATCGCGCTGTATCCCGATGCGCTCGTGGGGCAGGTCCTGGCCGCTTCGGCGAACGCGCAGGAGGTTCTCGATGCCGGCAACTGGCTGCTCGACAACCAGGACCTCCAGGGCAACGAACTCGACGCCGCAGCCGGGAAGTTAGGCTTCAGCCCCGCGGTGCGCTCGCTCGTGCAGTTCCCGAGCGTGCTCGACATGATGTGCTCGCAGCTCGACTGGACGAAGGAAGTCGGACAGGCATACACCGCCGATCAGAGAGCTGTGCTCGATTCCATCCAGCGCCTGCGCACCCAGGCGGCCGCGGTCGGCAACCTGAAATCGACTCCCCAGCAGAAGGTCGAGAAGACGCAGGAAGAAGGCAAGGAAGTGATCGTGGTGCAGCCGGCCGATCCGAAAGTCGTCTACGTGCCGCAATACAATCCGCAGGTGGTGTACACCACGCCGCCGCCGCCCGCGCCGACGACGACAACCGTCGTGCAGGAAGACAACACCGGCGACATGATCGCCGCGGGGCTCATCGGCTTCACGGCCGGCATCATCCTCAATGAGGCCTTCGACGACCACGACGATTACTACCCGCACTGGGGCGGCGGGGCTGTCTATTACCCTCCTCCGTATCGTCCGGTGTATCCCGGTTACCGTCCCGCGGGCGCGTACGCGCGTCCGGCTAACTACCGATACGACTACAACCGCGTGTACAACGACGTGCACCGCGGCAACGTGAACGTCAACATCGACAACGACAACTACTTCAATCGCGTCACCCACAATTCGCGCGCGGTGAATCGCGACAATGCCAATGCGAAGCAGTACCCCGGCAACACCGGATACGCCGGAGCGCAGGACCGCGCGGGCGCGAATGAGTATCGCGGCGCGCGCGACACGGCGGAACAACGCGTCGCCGCGGGCGAATACAAAGGTGCGCGCGACCAGGCCGGACAACGCACCGCCGCGGGCGAATACAAAGGCGCACGCGACCAGGCCGGACAACGCACCGCCGCGGGCGAATACAAAGGCGCACGCGACCAGGCCGGGCAACGCGCCGTGAGCGGCGAATACAAAGGCGCACGCGACCAGGCCGGACAACGCGCCGTCACGGGCGAGTACAAAGGTGCACGCGACCAGGCCGAACCGCGCGCCGTCGCCGGCGAATACAAGGGCGCGCAGGAACGCAGCGGGTCCACGAGCGGCGCGGCGCGTGACAATGCGGAACATCGCGCCGCAAACGCAGCCGGGGGCGGCATGCACCAGCCGCGCGCGGATCGTGGCTTTGAATCTTCGGGCGCCGCCGCGTCCGCGCGAGAAAACTCGCAGTCTCCTGGCGCGTTATCAAATGTTTCGCGCGGCGGGATGGAACGGGCGGCCAGTCAGCGTGGACACCAGAGCGCCGGCAATCGCGCCAGGAGAACTCGATGATCACCTTGCACATGGGGCGGCGGGTCGCGGCGTCGATTTTCGCCATCTGCGCGCTCGCGTTCGGTGGTTGCGCGAAACAGCAGCCGGCGCAGATGGGGCGCTTCGACACACCGGAGGCGGCTGTCCAAGCATTCGTCAAGGCGCTGCGCGCCGACGATCGTGCCGCTCTGCGCGGCATCCTCGGCCCCGAAGCGGATGCCCTCCTCGATCCGGGCGATGAAGTGCAGGCGGCCCGGGAACGCGAGGCATTCCTGCACGCATTCGACCAGCATCATGAGCTCGTCGCCACTCAACCCGATCAGATGACACTCGAGGTCGGCGCCGTGAACTGGCCGCTGCCGATCCCGCTCGTGCGCCGCGACGATCGCTGGCAGTTCGATGCCGCAAGGGGCGTCGAGGAACTGGTCCTGCGGCGCATCGGACGCAACGAACTCGCGGCCATCGATGTCTGTCACGGGGTGGTCGCCGCCCAGCTCGAATATGAAGCGGAGAACGGCGCTTACGCAACCAAGGTGCTCAGCGACCCCGGCAAACACAATGGCCTGTACTGGGAAACGGCGGAAGGGGCGGAAACTTCGCCCGCGGGCCCGCTGCTCGCATTGGCGGCGGCGGAGGGCTACGAGGTCGGGAAGAAATCGACGCCGTATCACGGCTACTACTATCGTTCGATTCCGGCAGCCTCGGGCGACGACGCGCGCAAGGGTTACGCGCTGGTGGCTTATCCCGCCGAATACGGCACCAGCGGCGTCATGACGTTTCTCGTGAATCAGGACGGCGTGGTCTATCAATCGGACCTGGGCGAAGACAGCGCCGCGAAGGCGCGCGCCCTGCGCGGCTTCTCCATCGGCGCCGAGTGGTTGCCGGCGGATTCCTGATCCGACCAATGTCCCATGCCCGGCCGTTCGGCGCGGACCGACAATTCCGTCTGCATCGCCTAATACCCCGGACCACCCGACACCCGGATCAACGTACAAATCGCCGGAGCCCTGCCATGAGATTTCTCCAGCCACTCGCCTTCCTTGCGCTCGGGCTCATGACGGCCTGTGCATCGAAGCCGGAAATCCGCTCGAACACGGCGCCCGGCGCCAATCTTTCCGCGTACCGCACCTACGCTTTCGTGCCGAATCCGGGCACGGATCGCGGCGGAATCTCGACGCCGCTCACCGGCTATTTCAAGGAAGCGGTCCGCCGCGAAATGGATGCCCGCGGATTTCGCTATGTCGAAAGCGGTGACGCGGACCTGCTGATCAACTTCAATGCGAACGCGCGGGAGAACGTCGACGTGCGCAGCACGCCGGCGCCAACGTACGGGTATTACGGCTATCGCGGCGGCATGTACGGTGGCATGGGCTACGGCTACGGCGGCGGAAGCGATGTCGAAACCGTGCGATACAAGGTCGGGACCGCGAACATAGATATCGTGGACGCCAGCAAGAAGCAGCTCGTCTGGGAAGGCATCGTCGAAGGCCGGCTCAACGACAAGGTCATGAAGGATCCAAAGACCGCGGTCGACAAGGTCGTTACGGAGATGTTCCTGAAGTTCCCCGGCCGCGCCGGGTGACACGGCCGACCCGTCTCCCGTAGATTGCGTCAGGCAATCTGCGGGGGGATCCATGAATCGATGGCAACGTCGCATCGCGGCGTTTTGTTTTGCGTTGGTAATGGCGCCCGCACACGCGGGCTCGGATGCGGACTGGCCGGCCTACGGCGGCGATCCGGCCAAAACTCGCTTCTCGACGCTCGCGCAGATCCATCGCGGCAACGTGCAGCAGCTCGAGCTCGCGTGGCGCTTCGACACCGGCGAGAAAGGCGACACGCAGACCCAGCCCATCGTCGTCGGCCGCGTGCTCTTCGGTTACACGCCACAACACAAAACGTTCGCGCTCGACGCCGTCAGCGGCAAGCCGCTCTGGACATTCGACTCCGGCATCCGCGGCAGCGGCGCGAATCGCGGCCTCATGTACTGGAGTGGCGGTCCCGGGAATGCGCGCGTGTTCGCCGCGGTCGACAACTTCGTCTACGCGCTCGATGCCGCGACCGGCAAACCCATCGATTCCTTCGGGCGCGGTGGCCGCATCGACCTGCGCGAGAATCTCGGCCGCGACCCCGCGACGCAATCGGTGCGGCTAACGACACCGGGCGTCATCTACCGGGATCTCATGATCGTCGGCG
This sequence comes from Alcaligenaceae bacterium, assembly GCA_036677145.1. Classification (GTDB taxonomy): domain Bacteria; phylum Pseudomonadota; class Gammaproteobacteria; order Steroidobacterales; family Steroidobacteraceae; genus CADEED01. The sequence goes on along the minus strand of JAKFFF010000034.1, from coordinate 122,125 downwards.
GCCGTGTCAGCGAGAGCCTGCCCGCCTCACCGGGACACGTGCGCGCCTACGACGTGCGCAGCGGCGCGCTGCGCTGGACGTTCCGCACGATTCCGCAGCCGGGCGAACCCGGGTACGAGACCTGGCCCAAGGAGGCCTGGCGGCACATCGGCGGCGCGAACAGCTGGGCCGGCATGACGCTCGACGAACGCCGCGGTGTCGTTTACGTACCGACGGGTTCCGCCGCGGCGGACTTTTTCGGCGCCGATCGGCTGGGCGACAACCTCTATGCGAACTGCCTGCTCGCGCTCGACGCGAGCACCGGCAAACTACTTTGGCACTACCAGTTCGTGAAACACGACCTGCTCGATCGCGATCTGCCCTCGGCCCCGACACTGGCGACGATCCGCGTGCGCGGCAAACGCGTCGATGCCCTGTTGCAGACCACGAAACAGGGTTTCCTGTTCGTGCTCGATCGCGACACGGGCAAGCCCGTGTTCCCGGTCGAGGAAGTGCCGGCGCCGCCGTCCGACGTGCCGGGCGAAGCCTCGCATCCGACGTACCTGAGGCCAAAACTGCACGCACCTTTCGCGCGCCAGCGGCTCACCGCGGACGACCTCACGACTCGCACGCCGGAAGCCGCGCGCCAGGTGCGCGAACAGTTCGCGACGCTGCGCAGCGATGGCCCGTTCAAGCCGCTCACGGTCGGCATCGACACGACCATCTTCCCCGGCTTCGACGGCGGCGCGGAATGGGGCGGCCCCGCCTACGATCCAGAGACGAACCTGGTGTACGTGAACTCGAACGAGATGGCGTGGCTGGGATCGCTCGCGCGCAACGACCTCGGCCGCGGCGGCAAGGCGCTCTACCTGCGCGACTGCGCCGCGTGCCACGGCGACACCGGCCAGGGCTCACCACCGCAGTTCCCCACGATCTCGGGGATCGGCAAGCGAATGCCCGCCGACCGGTTCGCCGAAGTGGTGCGCAAGGGCGGCGGGCGCATGCCCGCGTTCGCGCATCTGCAGAACGAGGCGATCAACGCCATGAATGCCTTTCTCACGGACGGCAGTGACATCCCCGCCGGCATCGCGGGCGCGTCGCCTGACCACCAGGAATACCGCTTCACGGGATACCGCCGCTGGCTCGACGCGGAAGGATATCCCGCGGTCGGCACGCCCTGGGGCACGCTGAATGCGATCGACGTGAACACCGGGCGCGTCGCGTGGCGCATTCCTTTCGGAGAATTTCCCGAGCTCGCCGGGCGCGGAATCAAGAATACCGGCAGCGAGAATTATGGCGGCCCGCTGGTGACGTCCGGAGGACTGCTGTTCATCGGGGCCACTATCCACGACCGCAGACTGCGCGCCTTCGACAAGCGCTCCGGCGTGTTGCTGTGGGAAACCGCTCTGCCCTTCTCCGCCGATGCGACTCCCATCACCTACCAGATCGATGGCCGGCAATACGTCGCGATCTTCGCCAGTGGCGGCAAGGAGCGCGGCGGATCGGGCGGCGGCGTCTACCTGGCGTACGCGCTGCCCGCAGCGAGCCGCTGATGGCCTAGCTACTTCCCGCGCGCCGCGAACTTCAACGCAACGGAGTTCATGCAGTAGCGCAGCCCGGTTGGATCCGGCCCGTCATCGAACACGTGGCCGAGATGCGCGTCGCAGCGCTTACACGACACGGCGGTGCGCTCCATCATGAGACTGCGATCGGCGGTCTCGGCGACGTTCGAGTTCGAGATCGGCTTCCAGAAGCTCGGCCAGCCCGTGCCGGATTCGAACTTCGTCTTCGAATCGAACAACGCCGTGTCGCAGCAGATGCAGTGATACAGGCCATCGCCGTGATGGTCGTTGTATTGGCCGGAGTACGCGCGTTCCGTGCCTTCATGGCGCGTGACCTCGTACGACTCTTTCGGCAACAACTTTTTCCATTCGTCGTCGCTGCGCACGATGCGCGGCACGGTCACCTTGCCGAGGCTCTTGCCGGCCGCGTCGAAGTTTTCGATGACGACATCGCCCGCGGGTTTCGCCGGCGCATCCGCCGCATCGGCGCAGGCGGCGACACCGAGAACCACCGGCGCCGCCAGCAGGAATCTGCGGCGCGAAAATGCTGAGTCTTTCAAGTTCACTCCTCAACCGAACGTGAATGAATAGACATCGACGCCGGGGTCGAGGAACTCGATGACGAATTCCCGCTCGGCCACCGGACCTTTCTGCCGGATCAATTGATAGAGCCGGTGTTCGCGGATCGTGCCGATGCCGTTCGCGTCCACGTCCATGCCCGCATCCTGCTTGGGCGCCGCGCCGTCGAGCGTCACGCGGAAACGCACCGGCTGGCCGGCCTTCGCGGTGCCGAGCACCAGGTGCAGGTCGCGCGCCTTGAAGCGGAATGCGACCCGGCCCGGTGCGCCCGCGAGCCGCGCGTGTTCCGTCGCGACCTGCCATGCACCGCCGAGCGCCCACTGGTTCAGCGAGAGTTTTTCGGGGATCGCGTACGTTTTCTTCGCATCGCGCGCGAACGCGCCCGGCGAGACGAAATTCTCCGCGCGCGCGTAACCCACGTAGGTTTCCGGCGATGCAACGTTCGCGCTGTCGGCCGGCGCGGCGACACCCTCGCCCGCGGCGTCATCGAGCGGCTCCGGCAGATTCTTCGCGCCGGCTTCGGTGAGCAGCCGCCGGATCACACGTTCGGAGCGCGCGTATTTGCCCTCGCCGAAATGGTGCTCGCGGATCTGGCCTTTCGCATCGACGAAATAATGCGCGGGCCAGAACTTGTTGTTGAACGCCTTCCAGATGCGGTGCTCGTTGTCGAGGACCACCGGATACTGGATGTCGAACTTCTTGACCGCGGCGCGCACGTTCGCCGTGTCCTTCTCGAAGGCGAACTCCGGGGAATGTACGCCGAGAATCACGAGGCCCGAGTCCTTGTAATGCCGGTACCAGGCGTTCACGTACGGCATCGTGCGCAGGCAATTGATGCAGGAGTACGCCCAGAAGTCGACGACCACGACTTTGCCGCGCAGGCTCTCGGTGGTCAGCGGCGCGGTATTGAGCCAGCCGCTGGCGCCGGCGAGCGGCGGCATGGGGCCTTCGGTCTTCGCCGGGCCTTCCGCCCCTTGCGCGGACATCATCATCGCGCCGCCGGCGGGCGCCGCGGGCGCGGCGTTCGCGCGCATCGCCGGCGCCGGAGTCTCTTTCGTCGCGGCAACGGTGACGGGACGCGCCACGTACAGCGCCGGGAAAAACTTCTCGAAGTTCCGCACCTTGGGCAGATCGTTGATCACGATGTACGGCTGCTTCGGGTTGTTCAGTAGATAGTCCTGGTGATACGCCTCGGCCTCGTGGAACCCCTTGAGCGGATCCACCCGCGTGACGATGCGCCGCGGAAAGGCGCGCGCCGCATCGAGCTGCGCGATGTAGGCCGTGGCGATCTTCTGCTGCATCTCGTCGGCGTAGAAAATCGCCGAGCGGTATTGCCTGCCCGTATCCGGCCCCTGCCGGTTGAGCTGTGTCGGGTCGTGCACGACGGAGAAGAACACCTGCAGGATCTGCCCGTACGTGACCTGTGCCGGGTCGAACACGATGCGCACGGCTTCGGCATGGCCGGTATTGCCGCCGCTGACGGACTCGTAATCGGCCGTGGCTTTCGTGCCGCCGGCGTATCCCGACCACACGCTCTTCACACCCTTCAGGTGCTGGTACACGCCCTGCACACCCCAGAAGCAGCCGCCCGCAACCACCGCGGTCTGCAGTTTTCCGGGCCCCACGGGAGCATCGAGGGCGGGCGCGGGAATCCTGACGGGTTCCTCGGCGGCAACAGCCGGGCCGCCCGCAACGAGCGCGCACACCGACATGAATACGACTCGCAGGGCGGTCTTTGTCCAGGGCATGAAAACCTCCTCAGTGCCTCTGCTCAGGAGACCGGTGGAATCGATGCATTATTACCCGGCGTGGTGCCGCTAAAGCTCGATATCGGTGGCCAGGACGATCACGCCGCGCGCCGGCATGCGGAAGAATTCCGCGGCCTGGGCGCTGCGGCGCTGAAGGAACGCGAACGCGCGCGATTTGAGTCCGGCGATCCCCGGGCGGGGCCGCGCCCGCACCAGGTGCCAGCCCAGGAAAAATGAGGAGTCCTCGGAGAACACGTCGAGCCCATGGCGGCGCGCGCTGCGCAGCGCCTCGCCGACGTCGGGCGTCTCCATGAATCCGAACCTCGCGCGCAAATCGTACACGCCGTGATGCAGTTTCGTGATGACGACCCGGCACGCGGGATCGGCGCGCGGTACGCGCAGGAATTCGAGGTGCAGGATCACGATCTGCTCGTGGCAGACCTTGTTGTGCTCGAGGTTTCTCAACATCGCGGTGGGCACGTAACCCGACTGGCTCACGAGGAACACGCCAGTACCCGGCACGCGTGTCACCGACGCGAGCAGCTCGGGCAGTTTCTTGTCGGGCACCGCGCGCGACTCGAGTTCCGCGCGCAGCGCATGACGGCCGTCGCGCCAGGTCACGAAGATCGCAAACATGACCCCCGCGAGCGCCAGCGGCACCCACCCGCCGTCGTCGATCTTGGTGAAGTTGCCCGCGATGAACGCGAAATCCACGATCAGCAACGCGCCGAACAACGCACCGACCCGCTGCCACGACCAGCTCCAGATGAAGCGCGCGACCAGCGCGCCCAGCAACGTCGTGATGAACATGGTGCCGACCACGGATGCGCCATACGCCGCCGACAATGCGCTCGAGCTGCCGAAGCCGATGACGAACAGCACCACCGCGACGAACATGAACAGGTTCGCCGCCGGGACGTAGATCTGTCCGACAGTGGTGGCGCTGGTCTGCAGCACCCGCACGCGCGGCAGCAAGTCGAGTTGCACCGCCTCGCGCGTGACCGAGAACGCGCCGGAGATCGTCGCCTGCGAGGCGATGACGGTGGCGGCCGTGGCGAGCAGTACGAGCAGCGGCAGCAGCGCCTGCGGCGCCAGCGCATAAAAAGGATTTCCGATGGCCGCGCCCGAAGACAGCAGCAGAGCGCCCTGCCCGAAATAGTTGATGATCAACGCGGGCCACACCAGCGTGAGCCACGCCAGCCGCACCGGACGTTTGCCGAAGTGGCCCATGTCGGCATAGAGCGCTTCGGCGCCCGTGACCGCGAGAAACACGGCGCCGAGGATGATCAGCGACAGTCCCGGATGCGTCGCGAACAGTTTGACCGCATACCAGGGGTTCACTGCGACCAGCACACCGGGCATCCGTGCGATTTCGATGGCGCCTAGCACGGCGAGTGTGGCGAACCAGAGGATCATCACCGGCCCGAACAACCGCCCGACGCGTTCCGTGCCGCGCCGCTGGATCGCGAACAGAACCACCAGCACGCCAATGGTCACCGGCAGCACGGCGCGATGGAATTGCGGGTCGAGGATCTCGAGTCCCTCGACGGCGCTGAGGACGGAGATGGCGGGAGTGATCAACGCATCGCAGTAAAACAGCGCGGCGCCGAGCACACCGAGCGCGACCGCGCGGCGCACCCAGGGCTCGGCGGTGCCGAAGCGCTGCTGGATCAGCGCCACCAGCGAGAGGATGCCGCCCTCGCCCGCGTTGTCCGCGCGCATGATGACCGCGAGATATTTGACACTGACGACGACCGCGAGCGACCAGAAGATCAGCGACAACAGGCCTAACACGGTGGCCGTGTCGCCGGGGTGATATCCCGCCGCGCTCAGTGATTCCTTGAACGCGTACAGGGGACTGGTGCCGATGTCACCGAACACGACGCCGATGGCGCCGATGAATGCGGGACGCAGAGCTTGCTGAGCCGTCATACGAAGGCGCGCATTCTAAGCGCGCGCCACACGGGTTTTGTTACCACGCGCGGGCCGACCTGCGTATATCCGCGAATTTCCACGGAACTTAGCTAGCCGCACGACCGCGGTGCGCGGCCCCACTTGCATTTTTCACAAAACGGGAGACGCGTCCCTGCCGCCCGGGTTTTTCGGTACCCTGCGGTATGCCCGAGGGATTACATGAAACTTCGCTGATAGCGATGCTGGCGATCGGTTTCGTCCTCGCATTGCTGTTCGGTCTGCTGGCGAGCGCGCTGAAAATCTCCCCCATCGTCGGCTACCTGGTAGCGGGCATTGCGGTGGGACCTTTCACGCCCGGATTCGTCGCTGATCCGGTCATCGCCGGTCAGCTCGCGGAAATCGGCGTGATCCTGCTGATGTTCGGCGTGGGCCTGCATTTTTCCATCAAGGACCTCTTGTCGGTGCGCGACATCGCCCTGCCCGGCGCCGTCGCCCAGATCCTGACGGCGACCGCGATCGGCGCAGGCATGGCGCACATATTGGGCTGGACGCTGGGCCAGGGACTGGTGTTCGGATTGTCGCTGTCGGTGGCGAGCACGGTGGTACTGCTGCGGGCGCTCGAGGAGCGCAACGCGCTGCAATCCTCCGAAGGCAAGATCGCAGTCGGCTGGCTCATCGTCGAGGACCTGGCGATGGTGCTCGCGCTGGTGCTGCTGCCGGCGCTCGCCGAACCGCTCGGTGGCGACGCCTCGGGCCTGCGCATTCCCGCCGTCGCATCCAGCACCTGGCTGACACTGGTGATCACGCTCGCGAAAGTCACGGTGTTCGTCGTGCTCGCGCTGGTGGTCGGCACTCGCGTCGTGCCCTGGCTGCTGAAACGCGTCACGCACACCGGCTCGCGCGAACTGTTCACTTTGTGTGTGCTCGCCATCGCACTCGGTATTGCGTACGGATCTTCCGCGGCGTTCGGCGTTTCGTTCGCGCTCGGCGCATTCTTCGCGGGCGTCATTCTGTCGGAGTCGGAACTCTCCCATCAGGCCGGCAATGATTCACTGCCGCTGAAAGACGCGTTCGCGGTGTTGTTCTTCGTCTCGGTCGGCATGTTGTTCGATCCCGGCATCCTGGTGCGCGAACCGCTGGCGGTGCTGGCGGTGCTGGCGATCATCATGGTGGGCAAGTCGCTCGCCGCGTTCCTGATCGTGCTCGCGTTCCGGCACCCGGTGCGCACGGCGCTGACGGTATCGGCAAGCCTGGCCCAGATCGGCGAGTTCTCTTTCATCCTGGCCGGACTCGGCACGATGCTCGGCCTGCTGCCCACGGAAGGCCGCGATCTGATTCTCGCCGGCGCGCTGCTGTCGATCGCGCTCAACCCGATCACCTTTGCCGGCATAGCGCCGATGATGCGCATCCTGGAGTCCTATCCACGCCTGCTGACGCTGCTCGAAAGGCGCGGCGCCGGGAGGCATCGCAGGCCGGTCGCGAGCGCGCTCGCGCTGCGTGACCACGCGATCGTCATTGGCTACGGTCGCGTCGGCGGCGCCATCGGACCCGTGCTGCGGGAACAAGGGCTGCCCATCGCGGTGATCGAACGCGATCACCTGATGCTCACTTCCGCGCAGGCGCAGGGCGTACCGACCATCGAAGGTGATGCCTCCGTGCCGGCCATCCTGCGGGCGGCCGGCATCAATCACGCCCGCCTGCTGGTGGTCGCGACTCCGGACAGCTTCCAGGCGCGGCGCATCGTGGAAGTCGCGCGCGGCATCAATTCAACCATCGACGTGGTCGTGCGAACGCACAAGGAAAGTGAATTCGCCGAGCTCGAAGCGCTGGGCGCGAACCGGGTCGTGATGGGCGAGCGCGAACTTGCGCGTGGCATGCTGGAATACTCGCTGCGCAGCCTGGGCGTGCCGCCCGAACGTGCGCGCGCGATCGTCGGCCACGACAGTCAGATAAATCCGGAAGGCACCTGATGCGCTTTACGTCATCGCAAGGTCTCTGAAAACGGTAGTTCGAACGAAGGGCAGCCGGATACCAGCATGCTGATAAGTTGCGTCGCCTACAAAGACGGAATGAAACTCGCCGACATCCCGGTCGACGAGATCCATAACTACGTAAACCAGCCGGACATCCTCGTCTGGGTCGCATTACGCGAACCCGATGCGGACACGCTCGCGTTGATGCAGGCGCAATTCGGATTGCATTCGCTCGCGGTCGAGGACGCGCGCAACGGCCACCAGCGGCCCAAGATCGAAGACTACGGCGACTCGCTGTTCGCGGTGTTGCACGTGGTCGAACCCGACGAAGACAACGATCTGCGCACCGGTGAAGTGGCGGTGTTCGCGGGCCGCAACTACATCCTCACCGTGCGCAGCCACGCCCAGCGCGGTTTCCAGGACGTGCGCGCACGTTGCGAACGCGAACCCGAACTGCTGCGCAATGGCTCCGGATTCGTGCTTTATGCACTCATCGACGCGGTGGTCGATCGCTATTTTCCGCTGCTCGATTCTCTCGAAGAGGATCTCGAACGCATCGAGGAACGCCTGTTCGCGGATGGCTCGCCGCGCGCCAATATCGAGGCGCTCTACAAACTCAAGAACCGTCTCACGACCGTCAAACACGCGGTGGCGCCGCTGCTCGAAGCCATCTCCAACCTGTCCGGCGCGCGTGTGCCGGCCCTGTGTTCCGGGCTGCGCGAGTACTTCCGCGACATCTATGACCACCTGCTGCGCCTGAACCAGACCATCGAATCCATCCGCGACTCGGTGGGCACGGCGATCTCCGTGAATCTCTCGATGGTGTCGCTGCAGGAAAACGAGACCATGAAGCGCCTCGCGGCCTACGCCGCGCTGGTCGCGGTGCCGACTCTGATCGCCGGCATCTACGGCATGAATTTCGAACACATGCCCGAACTGTCCTGGCGCTACGGCTATCTCGCCGCCGTTGGATCGATGATCGTCGTGGACCTGTACGTGTTCTTCCGGCTGCGCAAGGCCAAGTGGTTGTGAGGCGCCAGCCGCGCGAGCCGGCGGGATATCAAACGGTATACTGCGCGCGATGCTCTCGCCCGCCGAAGCCGACGCCCTTTTCCTGAGCCTGTCCGTCGCGGCGCGCAGCGTCGCGTTCAACCTGCCGTTCGCGGTGCTGGTGGCCTGGCTGCTCACCCGCACGCGTTTCACCGGCCGCACACTTTTCGACGCCTTCGTGCATCTGCCGCTGGTATTGCCGCCGGTCGTGGTCGGCTATCTACTGCTGGTGCTGTTCGGCATCCGCGGGCCGCTCGGCGGCTGGCTGCACGAGAACTTCGGCATACAGCTCGCCTTCACGACCACGGGCGCCGCGCTCGCCACGGCGGTGATGTCGTTCCCGCTGGTCGTGCGTTCCATCCGCATTTCGCTCGAAACGGTGGATCGCGGTCTCGAGGATGCGGCGCGCACGCTGGGCGCGGGTCCCGTCGATCGCTTCTTCTCCATCACGCTGCCGTTGATCGCACCGGGAATTCTCGCGGGCGCCGTCACCGCCTTCGCGGCCGGACTGGGCGAATTCGGCGCGGTGATCACGTTCGCGTCCAACATCCCGGGCGAGACGCGCACGCTGCCGCTCGCGCTGTACACCGCATTGCAGACCCCGGACGGCGATTCGCTGGCGGCGCGGCTCGCGCTCATTTCATTCACGCTCGGGCTCACCGGACTGCTCGCCTCCGAATTCCTCGCGCGCCACCTGCGGCGCCGGCTGGGGCGGGCCTGATGCTCACGGTCAAGCTCACGAAGCGCCGCGGCGATTTCACGCTCGACATGGAATTCGAAGCGCCGACGCCGGGCGTCACTGCATTGTTCGGCCGCTCCGGCTGCGGCAAGTCGACCGCCATATCGCTGATCGCGGGATTGCTGTCACCGGATGCGGGACACGTCCAGGTCGACGAGGATGTGTTGCTCGACACGCAACGCGGCATCGACGTCGATGCGCGCCATCGCCGCATCGGGGTGGTATTCCAGGAGGCGCGTCTTTTTCCGCACCTCGACGCGCGCGGCAATCTCGAATATGGCCTGAAGCGCCTGCCGCGCGGCGCGGCGCAGCCCATCCGCTTCGACGACGTGGTCCAACTACTCGGCCTCGATGTACTGCTCTCACGCCGGCCGCATGAGTTGTCGGGCGGCGAAAAGCAACGCGTCGCGCTCGGGCGCGCCCTGCTGCGTCAGCCGCGGCTGTTGCTGCTCGACGAGCCGCTGGCGTCGCTAGATGCCGCGCGCCGCGAAGAGGTTTTGCCATGGCTCGAACGGTTGCGCGACAGTCTCGCCATACCGGTCATCTACGTGAGCCATCAATTCGATGAGGTCCTGCGGCTCGCGACCCGCGTCGTGCTGCTTGATGATGGAAAAGCGGTCGCGCAAGGCGACATCGCGACGGTGAGCCGCCATCCCGCGCTGCGCGCCATTGTTGGGCCTGATGCCGTGGGCGCGGTCGTTTCGGGCGTCGTCGAACGCGTCGACGGCACGGGCCTCGCCCAGCTGCGCATCGGCGATGCGTTGCTCCATGTCGAACATGACGCCGCCGCCGCCGGTCAGCGGATCCAGATCCAGGTATTGGCGCGAGACGTCATTCTCGCCACCGAGTCCCCGCACGCCTTGTCCGTGCGCAACGTGGTTCCGGCGCGAGTCGTGTCGATCACGCCGGACGTCGGCCGGGCGGTGCTCGTCGAACTCGATATCGGGCGAACTTCCACGCTGCTCGCCCGCATCACGGCGGGGGCGGCGCAGGAACTGTCGCTGACGGAAGGCATGCAGGTCTGGGCGCTCATAAAAGCGGTCTCATTGCGCGGGCACGTTTTCAGCGTGCCAGCGCGTTGACGACGGGCAGGTATTCGATGGCCGCCGCGAGGCCGGTCACGATCCCGAGTGACGCCAGGGCGAAGCCGGCGTTGCGCGCTATCTTCTCAATGCACATGTTCGCTACTCCAATGAGTGAATTACATGTGCGAAATGGTGCGCGCGAACTCCGCGACTAACAAACGCGATGCCTGAATCCGGCATCAACAAAACTTACGACGTCTTCTTCGCCGTTCTGATCACGGGCACCGCGCGCTTTTCGAACAGCGTGTGCGGCTTCGAAAAGGACTTCGCCATGTCGAAGATCCAGTCGCGGAAACGCTTCACCTTGGGCATGACGAGGTAGGGCTCGGGACACACGAAGAAGTAGGAGAAGCGGAAGGGCAACATCGCATCGCCGGCCAGCACCACGCGGCCCTGCTCGAGCGAACGCTGCACCAGCGACCAGCGGGCCAGCGCGAAACCGATGCCTTCTTCGGCGGCCGCGATGACGCCCGCGGAGTCGTCGATGATCGGCGCGCGCGCCAGCCATTGGCCTTCCTGGCCCTTCTCGATCCACGCCTGCCAGGGCTCATCGACACTGCCGAGCAAGGGGAAATTCTGCAGGTCTTCGCCGCGCGGCACGGGGCCGTATTTGGCGAGCAGCGCCGGAGAGGCGATCGGGACCACCCATTCGTCGAGCAACTTTTCCACGTGCAGGCCCGGCCAGCGGCCGAGACCCATGCGGATCGCGACGTGCATTTCCGAGCGCGAGAAATCCACCGGATCGCGGCCGGTATGGAAGCGCAGCTCCACGCCGGAATCGAGCGCGTTGAAAGAGCCGATACGCGGCAACAACCAGCGCTGCAGGAACGACGACAGCAAGGTGATCTGCAGCGGCCCCTCGGCCCGGTGCTGCTTGAGGTGCTGCATCGAGGCCTCGAGCTCGTCGAGCCCCCGCCGTACCCCGGGCAGCAGTTGCTGGCCTTCGGCGGTCAATTCGATGCGCCGGCCCGAGCGCTTGAACAGCTGCACCTGCAGATAGTCCTCGAGCGACTTGACCTGCTGACTGACCGCGGCGGGCGTCACGTGCAGCGCCTCGGCCGCATCCGCGAACGACAGGCGCGAAGCCACCGCTTCGAAAACGCGCAGCGCATTCAGCGGCAGCCGGGCATAAGCAGTGGTCACGTCACTTTTCCTTATGGGCGCTTCAGGAAGCGCGTTTGTTCGTGCCGGCACTCTAGCGCAGATTGGCGACATGGCAATTTTGCCTCAGGAGACAGTGAAATGAGCACTCGCAACAGAATTCCCGGCACCGTCGAAGCGAATCTGGGCGCGCGTCTGTCCCCCTTTTCGGGCAGCCCGGTGGAGCTGGAGGACCTGGATGTCGAAGCATCGCAGGCCCTGACCCCTGACGAGCAGGCCACCCGTGTCGAAAAGCAGCATCGACTGTCGCTGTTCAAGGATCTCAAACTACTGTTTGCCGCGCTGGGCGCGGGCGGGAGCGCGGTGCCGCTTGGCGACAACAGCCGCACGGCGCACCTGCTGGCCTCCTATGCCGAGAGCCTGCGCCAGCAGTAAGAACAGGCCGACGAGTCATATGGGTATAACCAGAAAATCAGGCTCATAACCGGCACGTCACCGGGTTGCGACTGACCCCGTTACCCGGTCCTCCCTACCCTCTCCTGGCCTTGTGGCACACACGAATCCAGGAGAACGAGAGTGAACATCAGACGTGCAGCGGCGCGTGCTTCGATTGCAGCGTTGCTGCCTTTTGCGGGAATCGCGCTGGCGCAGACGGCGCCCGCCCCCGACAACGATCTGCGCAGTGAGATCGAAGAACAGAAGCAACGCCTTTTGATCCTCGAGCGCAAGCTCGAACTGTCCGAGGAAGCCGCCAAGTCGGCCGCCAGCAGCGCGCCGAAAATCACGGCCAATGCCTCTCGCGTCCAGGTGGGTTCGGCCGACGGCGCCAACTTCGTGCGCTTCCGCGGCACCTTGCACGCGGACTATCGCGCCTTCGGCGGCGACTCCGTTCCGGAGACGGCGGACACCTTCCTTCTGCGCCGCGTGCGTCCGACCTTCGAAGGCACCTTCGGCAACATCTACGACTTCCGCTTTACGCCGGACTTCGGCGGCGGCAGGAGCGTCATCATCGACGCCTACGTAGCAGCCCGCTTCAATCCCGCCGCCGTCATCACGCTGGGCAAGTTCAAACCGTCGGTGGGTCTGGAACGCCTGCAGAGCGGCGCGGACCTGCGCTTCATCGAGCGCGGATTGCCGACCAGTCTCGTCCCCAACCGCGACATCGGCGTGCAGCTCTCCGGTGACATCGCGGGCAGTGTCTTCAGCTACCAGGTCGGCTACTTCAATGGCGTGACCGATGGCGGCAGCAGTGAAAGCCTCCCGACCCCGGACGTGGAATCCGACACCGCCGGCGACTTCGCCGCGCGCGTGTTCTTCCAGCCTTTCCTGAATTCGGAAAACTTCAGCCTGCGCGGTCTCGGATTCGGCATCGGCGCCACCTGGCAGGATGTCGACGGGCTTCCCACCAACACCTACCTGGCCGCCTACCGCTCACCCGGTCAGCAGTCCATCTTCAGCTATCGCGCGAACACGGCAACGGGCGTCACGCCTAACAACGCGACGTTCGCCGACGGCCAGCGCCTGCGACTCGCGCCACAGTTCTACTACTCGCGCGGCCAGTTCGGAATCCTCGGCGAATGGACGCAGGTCGAACAGGACGTGTCGCGCACCGTCGGCGGCGTCACTCGTTCCGACACGCTGACCAACACCGCCTGGCAGACGCAGTTCTCCTGGTTCCTCACCGGCGAAGACGAGGCCTACCGCGGCTTCACGCCGAACAGCACCTTCCGTCCGGGCAAGACCGGCAGCGGCGCCTTCGAGCTGGTCGCGCGTTACCAGGTGCTCGACGTCGACAACGCCGCGTTCATCGGCGGCGCGACTTCGTTCGCCAATCCGCTGACCGCGGTGAGCAAGGCCACCGCCTATGGCGTCGGCCTCAACTGGTATCCCTGGAACACCGTGAAGCTGTCCATCAACTACGACCTGACCGAATTCGAAGGCGGCGCCGCAACGGGTGACCGTGACGACGAGCAGGCGCTGTTCTCGCGCTTCGCGATCAACTTCTGAAGAATTGGAGCAATGAAAATGAATCAACCGAACTGGAATCGCCGCCTGCTGCTCGCCATCGCGAGCGCAGTGTTCATCGGCGGCGCGTCGTCCGCGGCGCAGGCCGCGGAGACCACGCTGCTCAACGTGTCGTATGACCCGACGCGCGAGTTGTACGTGGATTTCAACAAGTCGTTCGCGGAGTACTGGAAGAAGAAGACCGGCAATACGGTCAAGATCAACCAGTCGCACGGTGGCTCCGGCCGCCAGGCGCGCTCGGTGATCGACGGCCTCGCGGCCGACGTCGTGACGCTTGCTTTGGCCGGCGACATCGACGCGATCGCGACCAATGGCAAGTTGCTGCCCGTCAACTGGGAAGAGCGCCTGCCTAACAACTCGGCGCCCTACACCTCGACGATCGTGTTCCTGGTCCGCAAGGGCAACCCCAAGAAGATCAAGGACTGGGGCGATCTCGTGAAGCCGGGAGTCAGCGTGATCACGCCCAATCCGAAAACCTCGGGCGGCGCGCGCTGGAACTACCTCGCCGGCTGGGCCTGGGCGCTCAAGCAGCCGGGCGGCAACGAAGCCGCGGCAAAGGACTATGTCCGCAAGCTGTTCAAGAACGTGCCGGTGCTCGACACGGGCGCACGCGGCTCGCTCACGACCTTCGCCCAGCGCAACATCGGCGACGTGTTCATTTCGTGGGAAAACGAAGCCTGGCTCGCGACCAAGGAACTTGGCGTCGGCAAGTTCGAGATCGTGATCCCGTCGATCAGCATCCTCGCCGAACCTTCGGTGGCGGTGGTCGACAAGGTCGTCCTGCGCCGCGGCACACGCACCGTCGCCGAGGAGTACCTCAAGTACCTGTACACGCCGGAAGGCCAGGAAATCGCCGCGCGCAATTATTATCGCCCGCGCGATCCGGCGGTCGCCGCGAAGCACCAGGAACTGTTCCCTAAGCTCGAGCTGGTCACCATCAAGGACTTCGGCGGCTGGGGCAAGGCGCAGAAGGAACACTTCGGCGACGGCGGCATATTCGATCAGATCTACGCGCAATAACCAATAGTTAGTGGGTACGCCGCGGAATGCGGCGTACCCTGCTTCTTCGGGCCGCGGAGGCAGTGAGAGGAATGAAGCGCGCCCCCTCGACGAGTTCACCCTCACTGCCTTCGATGGCCCACCACCCAGGAATTACGACCGCTCCATGAAGCTCATACAGCTGCGATACCTCGTGGCCGTGGCTGAAAATGATCTCAACATCACGCAGGCCGCGCGCACGCTGCATGCCGCGCAACCCGGCGTCAGCAAACAGCTGAAGCAGCTCGAAGACGAGCTCGGCTTCCAGCTCTTCGAGAGGAAGGGCCGCGCGCTGGTGCGGCCCACCGATGCGGGCGCGAAGGTCATCGACCGGGCATCGCAGATCGTGCGCCAGGCGCGCAGCATCAAGGCGCTCGCCGCCGACCTGCGCAAGGATGACGCGGGTGCATTGTCGATCGCGACCACCCACACGCAGGCGCGCTACGTGTTGCCGCCCGTGCTCAAACTATTCCGCGAGAAGTACCCGAAGGTGCGACTGCACCTGCACCAGGGCAATTCCGAGCAGATCGCCGATCTCGCCGCGACGGACCGCATCGATTTCGCGATCGCAACCGGCGCGAGTCCGGTGTTTTCCGGGCTCGTGCGCATGCCCTGCTATCGCTGGCATCGCACCATCATCGTCCCCGAGGACCACCCGCTCGGCGAGGTGAACAAACCCACGTTCGCCGACCTCGCGCGATATCCGCTGATCACCTATTCCTTCAGTTTCACCGGTCCCTCGTCGCTGATCGAGCTGTTCGCCGACGAGGGCCTCACGCCGACCGTGGCGTTGACCGCCTGGGATTCGGACGTCATCAAGAAATACGTGCGCGAGGGACTCGGCGTCGGAATCATCGCGAACGTCGCCATCGACGGCGCCGAAGATTCCGATCTGAAAGTGCGCGACGCCTCGCACCTGTTCCCGGTGCATACGACCTGGGCGGGATTCCGCCGCGGCGTGCTGCTGCGCGGCTACATGTACGACTTCCTGCAGATGCTCGCGCCGCATCTCACGCAGCGCCAGGTGCAGGCGGCCGAACGCGCCGAGTCGCAGGAAGTTGTCGAGCGGGAATTCGCTGGCGTGAAGATCCCCTATCTACGTTAATGGGGACATTCCTCATTTCGTTGTAACAATCCAGAATTCGTTTGGATGCGCGCGATAGTTCGCATTGTTACAACGAAATGAGGAATGTCCCCATTAATCCACCTCGACTGTCACGTGCACGAGTTCCTCGTGGACGGCGAGCGCGCGGCGGAAGTAGTCGGCGGTTTCATTCGACGTCACGCTGACGACCACCGCGTATTGTGCGCGGCCCACGCGCCAGACGTGCAGGTCGGTGATGCGCGCGGGCACCGCGCCCTGCTCGATCGCAGCGCGCACCTCGGCCACGACCGGCGCGTTCATCTCCGCATCGAGCAGGATGCGGCCGGAATCGCGCAACAGGCCCCAGGCCCACACTGACACCAACGCCGCGCCCACCAGTCCCATGACCGGGTCGAGCCAGGCCGCGCCGAAATAGAGACCCCCGACGAGGGCAATGATCGCGAGCACCGACGTCGCGGCATCGGCGAGGACATGCACATACGCCGAGCGCACGTTGAGATCGACATGGCCGGCATGTCCATGCTCGTGTTCATGGTCATGTGAATGCACGTGACTGCCCCGCAGCCACCACGCGCACAGCAGGTTGACCGCCAGGCCAACCGCGGCGATCGTCATGGCTTCGGTGTAATGAATCGTCTGCGGCTGCAGCAATCGCTCGATGGACTGGTAAGTCATCAGCGCCGCGATCCCGAGCAGGAGTATCGCGCTCGTGTAGCCGGCCAGCACCTCGACCTTCCACGTGCCGAACGCGAAATGCCGGTGACTGGCCTGGCGGCGCGCGAACGAATATGCGAATGCGGACAGCCCGAGAGCGAGCGCATGCGAACTCATGTGCCAGCCGTCGGCGAGCACCGCCATGGAGTTGAACCACCAGCCGCCCGCGATCTCGACGATCATCATCGCGATCGTCAGCCACAGCGCGCGGCGGATGCCCCGTTCGGCGAGCGGATTGCCCGCGTCGAAACGTGGCGACTGGCAATGCGGCTGCGCCGTATCCGTATTCATACCCCGCTAGGGTATCGGATACTCAGTCGAAGCCGAAAATCACGACCTCCGGGGCGTTCGCGACCGACCACCACGATCCGCCGGCGAGCGCGGCGGCCAGGATCGCCGCGAGCCATAGCCGCGAGGACTCCCAGACGCGGCGCGTCTCGCCCACGTCAGCGGCTCACTGGCTGCGGAAATTCTCGTGGCAACCCTTGCAGTCGTTGCCGACGGCGCCGATCGCGGCCTTGAATTCGTCCGTGGCAGTTTCACTGCGCGCGGTTACCACGGCCAGTGCACGGGTGTGCTCGCCGAATTCCGCGATGCGCCGGTCGAGCTCCGCGCGATTCGTCCACACCTCGGGCTTGGCGCGGGTCTTGCCTTCCTTGGAGATGTCGGGGTACGCGTCCGGCAGGAAAGCAGCAATCGCCGCCAGTCGTTCGGCGTTCCTGCGGGCCTTCGCCGCATCGAACGGCGCCTTGCCCTGGGCGACCTGCGCGAGCGGACCGAAATTGCCCGCGACGACCTTGTAGACGGCCTGGCGGTACTCGATCGCCCGCTCCGCGGGCGTCGGGCCGGCCGGGGGTGTCTGCGCGACCGCAATCGCCGCGATTGCGCCGCTTGCAGCCAGTGCCGCCACGGCCGTGTATTTCGTCAACATCTTCCTGCTGGACATCGTCTCGTGTCTCCCTAACAAACGTTTTCGGGATGCCCACGACACCACGCGGCATTCCCGCGTGGAACGACGGAATGGGAATAAGCGAATGCAATTGTGCGATTTCCCGCACAGCCGGTAACAGCGCCGTAACCGCAGCCTCTCCGTCGCGCTCCGCGCATAAGCGAATTCGATAACGCAATTTCCCGCTCTTCCGTCCAGCCGTTAGCGTCGCAGTCCAGCTGACTAACCACTCAAGGGATTGCGATGAAGACTCGCGGGCGATGGGAAAACGACGCACTGCGGATCGTATTGGCGCTCGCGGTACTCGCGTTGATCGCCGCGATTCCGGTGGGCGCACAGGAAGACGCGCATCAGGCCATTGAATGGAGCTGGTACCTCGAGCCGGCGACGGCGCAGCCGGGCAGCGAAGCTGTGCTCGTGCTCGTCGCGAAGGTCGCGCCAGACTGGGTCGTGTATTCCTCCGACTTCAAGGCGGAGCTCGGCCCATTGCCCGCGAAATTGAAGCGCGCGCCGAATTCCTCGTTCGAGCTCATCGATGCGCTGCGCTCCGTCGGCGCGAAACGCAAACATGACGCATCGATCAACGCGGAATACGGATACTTCAGCGAGCGCGCTGAACTGCGCCAGCGCATCCGCCTGCCCGCGGACGGCGGGCCGATCGAGGCCACGCTGAGCGGTCAGGCTTGTTACGAAGTGAACGGCTCCTGCCACCTGATCCGCCAGAACATCCGTATCGCGGCAGGCTGATCGTGGCGCCGGCGATGACGACACGAGCCGCGGCGACGGCGCTCGCGACCATCGCGCTCGCAGCGGCCGCGATGGCGACGTACGCGAAACAGGCGCCCGGCAATTCCGGTGAAGCCCTCACGAACCTGCAGGTGCTGCCGGCAACGCTCACGCGGCAGGACGTCCGTGGACTCATGAAGCAATACGAACGCGAGCTCGGCGTCTCGTGCAGTTATTGCCACGTGGAGGACCGCGAGACCAGCGTGATCGATTACGCCTCCGACGAGAACCCCCGCAAGCACATCGCCAGGATCATGATTTCCATGCTCGATGACATCAACGGCAAACACCTCGCGCAGCTCGGCGGCGACCGCCGCTATTCACTGCCGGTCACCTGCGGCAGTTGCCACCAGGGACGCAGCAGCCCGCCGGAGTATTTTCCGTGAGGAGAAGCTTCGCGCTGACCACTGCGCTGGTCATATCGATGCTGGCGGCAGCGACGCCGGCGTCGGCGCAGATCGCCGTGCGCAACCAGGGCTACATTCCCTACAGCGACGCGCCTATCTACTACCGCTCCGAGGACATTTCGGACGCGGTCACGCTGCTGCAGAAGAAGCTCGACGCCGGCAAGGCCCGGCTCGAATACCAGGCGGGCGCGCACGGCTACCTGAAATCGGTGTTGCAGCTGCTGGAGATTCCGGTGAGCTCGCAGACGCTGGTGTTCTCGAAAACCAGTTTCCAGTACCCGAAGATCTCGCCGCAGTTTCCGCGTGCACTCTACTTCAACGACGACATCTACATCGGCGTGGTGCACGAGGGCAAGGAGATCGAGGTGGTCTCCTTCGACAAGCAGCAGGGAGCGATCTTTTTCATCCTGCACGAGCAGCAGACGGAGAAACCCCGCTTCGAGCGCGCCGAACTCGACTGCACGCAATGCCACATCGCCGCTGGTACGCGTGGAGTTCCCGGCGTGCTCATGCGCTCGGTGCATCCCAATTCAAATGGCACGCCGGTGCCGGGCGCCCGGGCGTACATCACCGACCAGGAAAGCGCGCTCGCCGAGCGCTGGGGTGGCTGGTACGTCTCGGGACCGCTTGCCGCGAAGACCATGGCCAACGCGGTGGCCGCCGCGGATGCATCGGCGAAGTCGGCGCCGCTCGCGAACTTCGCCGATGCTTTCGATCCCGGGACATTTCTCGCGCCGACCAGTGATGGGGTCGCGCTGCTGGTGCTCGGTCACCAGACGCAGATGCACAACCTCATCACGCTGACCAACTATCGCACGCGCATCGCGCTGCACGACCAGGGCGCCAGCTCCCCGGCGGATCTGTCGGAGGCGGCGCTGACGCAGCTCAAGAAACCCGCGGAACAGCTGTTGCGCTACCTGCTGTTCGTCAACGAAACGCGGTTGCCGGATCTCGATGCGGCGCAGGTGATCGGCGAATCCGCGTTCGCGCGCGAATTCGCGGCGCGCGGACCATTCGATTCGCGCGGCCGCTCACTCCGTGAGTTCGACCTCGAGACGCGGCTGTTCCGTTACCCGCTCAGCTACCTGGTTTATTCGGATGCATTCGACGCGCTGCCCGAACCCTCGAAGGGCTACGTCTATCGCCGCCTGCTCGAAGTGCTGAGCGGCCAGGACCAGCACCCGGATTTCGCGTCGCTGTCGTCACAGGACCGGCGCGCGATCCTGGAAATCCTGCTGCAGACCAAGCCCGGACTGCCGCGCGAATGGCATGACTACGCGCTCGCCAACCGCTTGCCGACTCGATTGTTCACGCCCACAGCTTCAAACAAACGGAGATGAGAGACATGAAAGTGACCACCCGGATCGCGAGCCTCGCGGTCTTGATCGCGGGCAGCGCGACAGCGCTGGCCGGCGACAAACTCGAGGGACGCTGGGACGCCCAACTCGTTCACAAGGACACCGTCATCCCCTTCCGGCTGGACATCAGCGGATCGGGCCCGACGCTCAAGGGAACGTTGTACGACGGCTTCCGCGCCTACGAATACACCACCAGCGCCAGCTTCAAGAACGGTGAGCTCGTGCTGAACATCGACCACTACCTCACCACGATCACGGCGAAGTTCGAGAACGGCAAACTCGTGGGCGACGTGGTCGCGCAGAATCGCGGCAATCGCTCGGAGTACGGCTTCAAGGCCGCGCCGCATGACGCGGCCGCATTCAACGCCGCGAAATCCGTACCGGCTCCGTCGATCGCGGGTGACTGGGAAATCGCGCTGCGTGAGCCCTCGTCCAAGGGCGAGAAGGCGTTCCGTTTCATCGTCGACCAGCGAGGCGCGGAAGTTGCCGCGTCGATCCTGCGCATCGACGGCGACACCGGCGCCTACAGCGGTCTCTACAAGGACGGCAAGTGGGTGCTCAGTCACTTCGACGGCTCGCGTCCCGGCGTGATCGAAGTGACGCCGGCCGCCGATGGTTCGTTGCAGATCGTGCAGGTCGGACAACGCGCGCCGCGTAATGCCGCATCGGGCAGCTACGACACCGCGCCCGATGGCCGCTACGCACCGGCGCTGACGGCGTATCGTCCGGCGGTCGCGCGCGCGAAGGGCTTGCCGCAACCGTCCAACCCCCTCGCCCACACCACCACGCGTGATCCGAACGAGAAGTTCACGTTCGCGTTCCCGAACCTCGACGGCAAAGTCGAAAGCAACGATGACCCCGCGCACAAGGGCAAGGTCGTGCTCGCCATCGTGACCGGCACCTGGTGCCCGAACTGCCACGACGAGGCGCAATACCTGATTCAGCTCGACAAGAAATACCGCGACCAGGGCCTGTCCATCGTCGCGCTCAACTTCGAGGAAGTCGAGCAGCAGGAATCACTCAAGCGCGCCAAGGCGTTCGTCAGCCAGTACGGCGTCAAGTATCCCTATCTACTCGCCGGCGCGCCGGAAGAGATGTGGGAGAAGGTGCCGCAGCTGCTGAACCTCAACACCTGGCCCGCCACGGTGTTCGTGGGACGTGACGGCACGGTGCGCGCGGTGCACGCCGGGTTCGCCTCGCCTTCCGCCGGTGACTTCTATGCCCGCCAGGACAAGGAGTTCACCCAGCGCATCGAGCAATTGCTCGCCGAGAAAGCTCCCGCGGATGTCCGTGTGACGGCAGCGTCGAACTGATGCGATACCGGAGGGCGGCAGCCGCGGCTTCCGCCCTCCGGCATTCTAGTTAGTCGACCTGGACGCGCGCCGCTCGAGCGCCGGTCTCACTTTCCGTCCCGTCCCAACGCCCGCTCGAAATCCTCGCGGCTCTGCAGCCCGCCGTGCAGCGGCTGGATCTGGCGCACGTCGAGCCCCAGTCGCTCGATGTTGTCCCGCAGGTTCAACCACAGCGGGTTCACGGTGGGCGGTTTTGCGCCCGGCGGCGCCGGTGTCCAGGCATCCCCTTCGACGAGCAACTTCGCGGCCGGAAGATAGACCATGGCGAACGCGTCGTTGTGGCCGCTGCCCTCGATTGCGTGCAGCTCGATGGGCTGCGACGGATCGGGAAGCACGAGCCGGGTCGTGAATGTCTCGAACTTCGGCGCACGCGGCGACTTCGCGAGGCGATCCGGATTCAGCGTGCGCGGCTGCTGCCAGACCCGTGCGTAATACTTCGCGTTGCGTTCGTGCGTAACCACCGTCACGCCTTCGGCAACGTAGGTGCGCAAGCCGCCCGCATGATCGAAATGCGCGTGGGTGTTCACGACATGCGTGATCGGGCGCCGCGGAAACTTTTCGCGGATCTTCGCGATGACCGCCGCGGAACGCTGCTCGTTGTGCGGCGCTTCGATGACCACGATACCCGCGCGCTGCTCGATGACGACGCTGTTGTGCGAGCCGCCGCCAAAATTCCACACTCCCGGCGCGAGTTCGGTGACGTCCACCTGCGCGACCGACGGCGCCGGATTTCCCGCGACCTCCGCCGGGACGACGAAAGCCGCGGCCTGGTTCACGCGCACCGAGCTCACCTCGAGCACGTACCACGGCAGATCCGCGACGAACCGCTCGATGCGCGCCGGAAACCGCACGCCGTTGAAGTCGCGATAGTCGCTGTAGCGAAACTCGATCGGCGTGTCGCCGAGCACCGGCGAATCGATGAAGGATTTCACCGCGACGACTTCACCTGCCCGATTCACGATGCCTTCGAACCGGTCCGGGCCGATGTTGAACTTCACCGTCGTGCCATCGGGATGCGAGTTCACGCTGGCCGAGTGCGCCAGCGCCGCCTTGATGAACCCCTGCGGCGAACCCCACAGTTCCGCATTGCGCTCGGCGACATTGGTCGGCATCGCGATCGGCGCGGGCGTCAGATTCCAGCTCATGCCGTCCAGCGCATACTGGTCCATCGTCGCCTCGGCATGCGGCCGCGCGCGTCCCGGCTCCTGCACCTGCACGCGGTGGTATTTCGCGTGCACCGCGCGGCGCTGGTAATCCAGCGTCGCGATGTACTTGTCCACCGTGAAGGCAGGCCACGGCAGATCCGGCGCCGGCGCCTGTGAAAACTGGTAGTAAGTTCCGCGCGCCTCGAACTCCAGGCTCTGGATGCGTTCCACGCCGAGCCGCACGGCCGCTTCGTCCAGCGGATTCGCCGCAACTCCGGCGCTGGCCAGGACGCCAATCATCGCGGCCGTGACGAGCCACGTTTCTTTTCGCATGAGGTCCCCTCCGCGCCGGGCTGGCGCGCCAGACAAGCTTGCCACGATCTACCGCGGCTTCGCGGCGCCGTCGGATATCTTGATGATGAGCTTGCCGCGCGCGTGACCGGTGCGCGAGATCTCCCAGGCCTTTCCGGCGTCCGCCATCGCGAAGGTTTTCTGCACCGGCACCTTGAGCTTGCCCGCATCGGCCAGCTCGGCGACGCGTGCGAGCAGCTCCGCGATGCTCGCGCCCGTTTCGCGATCCGGCCGGGCGCAGCGGATTTTCGCGGCTTCGCAGGCCACGGCGTCCGGCGGTCCGATGATCGACACGAGCACTCCGCCCGGACGCACGATCGCGATCGAACGCGCATTGGCCTCCGGGTTCACGGTATTCAGCACAATGTCGACGTTCTTGACGACGTCCTCGAATCTCTGGCCGCGATAGTCGATCACCTGATCGGCGCCGAGCGAACGCAGGAAATCGTGATTGTCGGGCAACGCGGTGCCGATGACCCGCGCGCCCGCGGCCTTCGCGATCTGCACGGCCGCGGTACCGACGCCGCCTGCCGCGCCATGGATGAGCACGGTCTGGCCGCGCGCGATTTTCGCGGCTTCGTGCAGCGAGCGATACGCGGTCTCCGCCGCGATCGGAATGCCGGCCGCTTCCTCGAAGGTCAGTGATTTCGGTTTCCGGCCGAGCGCGCTCACGGGAACGACGGCGTATTCGGCATAACTTCCGCTCTGCCGCGCGAAACCCAGCACCGGATCGCCCACCTTCCAGCCGGTGACGCCTTCACCCAGCGTATCGATCGTGCCGGATACGTCGGTGCCGGCGACGAGACCCACGCGCCTTCGCGCGCTTTTCCAGTCCACCGGATTCACACCCGCCGCGCGTACCTTGATGAGGACTTCGCCCGCGCCGGGCCTGGGCACGGGGCGCGTCTCCACGGTCAGTGCGCCACTCTGGCGAATCTCCACGGCCCGCATCTTTTCCGGCGCGGCCGACGCTGTGTTCATGGCGGAAAAACCCAGAATCAGCGCCAGGCTGCCCGGAAAGATCGAACGCATGCAATCACTCCTTGGAATTCGTCGAATGGGACGACGCGAACGCTTGCGCATCAAACCGGACTTCGCCCGGGCAATGCAACCTGCGTATGCCTTGGTCGTCGGTCAACTCAAAAAGTTCTAAGGCGCGGCGCGGCATAACCCAATTCATACCCGGCCAGAATCGACGGTGTCACCACGCGCTGGGGATACTTCCGCGCATGCAGGTCCCCAGCCACGGAGCGGCGCAACCCGCTCGCCATTCGGTCATTTCACCCGATGCGCAGCGAGTCATCGCCATCGTCGGCGCGGGATTCTCCGGCACCGCGGTCGCGATCGGGCTTCTGCGGAACCCGCCGGACCACGCGACCCGTATCATCCTGATCGAGCCGCGCGCGCAGATCGGCGCCGGCGTGGTCTATGCGACGCGTGACTATCCGTACCCGCTCAACGTGGCCGCCGGACAGATGTCGCTCGATCCAGACACACCGCGTGATTTCCTGGAATTCGCGCGCTTGCAGGGAATCCACGCCGCCGAAGGCGACTATCTACCGCGCCAGGTTTACGGCGATTACCTGCGCGCCCGCTTCGAGGCGGCACGCGCGGCGGCGCCGGCGCACGTGAGCTGCGTGCATCAACGCGCCACCGCGCTGCAATTGCGCCGCGCCGGCGGACACTGGGAGTTGTGGCTCGACGACGGCAGCGCGCTGCGCGCCGATGACGTGGTGCTCGCATTGGGCAATGCGCCGCCGGCGGGCCTGCGCGAACTGGCGCCGATCGAACGCAGCGATCGTTACGTGCACGATCCCTGGAGCATCGGGGCATCCGGCGAGATCGACAGCGTGCTGCTCGTCGGCAGCGGCCTCACGATGATCGATGCCGCGTTGCGGCTCGCGGCCATACGGCCGCGAGTGCGGCACATCCACGTTTTGTCGCGTCACGGCTGGCTGCCCCTGCCCCAGACCGCCGAATCACGGCCGGCCCGCAAACCCGACGTACGCGCGGCGCTCGATGACGCGCGCGGCTCCACGCGCCGGCTGGTCCACGCCTTTGGCACGCTGATCCGCGCGGTCGAGGCCTCCGGTGGCGACTGGCGCGAGGTTCTCGCGCTGGCGCGCAGCCAGCTTCCCGCGCAATGGCAGGCGCTCGATCGTCACGAACGAGCGCGCTTCCTGCGGCACGCGCGCGCGCTCTGGGATGTGCATCGCCATCGCGCGCCCAGCGGCCCGCTGGCCGCGGTGCAATCACTGGCGCGCGCCGGTGTGCTCAACGTGCATGCCGGAAGGATCGAGTCGGCGCGGCTGGTGGAGGATGCCGTCGAAATCCAGTGGCGCCCGCGTGGCGCGGCGCGCTCGCGCGCGTGGCTGGTGGATCGCGTCGTCAACTGCACGGGACCCGACGGCCGTACAACCAACCTCGTCAATCCGCTCGTGCGTTCGCTGTTGTCGGGTGGGCTGATCCGCGGCGACGAATTGTCGGTCGGCATCGATGTGGCCCAGGACGGCCGCGTGATCGCGCGCGATGGCAATCCCGTGGACCGTCTGTACTACGTCGGTCCCTGGTTGCGCGCGCGGGATTGGGAGGCCACTGCGGTGCCTGAGTTGCGCGTGCACGCGGCGGCGCTCGCGCGCCGTCTCGCGCAGACCGGCGCGCGGGATGCCGGGCACCGGGAGCGCCACGCCACCGGCTGACCGCATCAGCGCTGGTGATTCACCGTGGCGCCGGTAGCCGTGACCTGATCGAAAATTCCGCCGGACGCGAAATGGGTTTTCTGCACGGCGGTCCAGCCGCCGAAGTGATCGATGTCGACCAGCTTCACCGGTTGGAACTGCGCGGCGTATTTCGCCTGGATCGCCGGATCGCGCGGCCGGTAGAAATTTTTCGCGGCGATTTCCTGCCCTTCGGGCGTATACAGAAACTCCAGGTAAGCCTGCGCGACCGCGCGTGTGCCGCGCCGCAGGACCACGCGATCCACCACGGCCACCGAAGGCTCCGCGAGCACACTGATGGACGGGACGACGATCTCGAGCTTGTCGTGCCCCAACTCGCGCAGGGCCAGGTGCGCTTCGTTCTCCCACGAGATGGCCACGTCCCCGATCTCGCGTTGCGCGAAAGTCGTCAACGACCCGCGCGCGCCGGTGTCCAGCACCGGCACGTTGCGATAGAGCTTGCGCACGAATTCCCGCGCGCTTTCCTGTGAACCGCCGGGCTGCGTCTCGGCCCACGCCCAGGCGGCCAGGTAGTTCCAGCGCGCGCCGCCCGACGTTTTCGGATTCGGCGTGATGACCTGCACGTCCTCGCGGATCAGATCGTCCCAATCACGGATATTCTTTGGATTGCCGGCGCGCACGAGGAAAACGATGGTCGAGACGTACGGCGCGCTGTTGTACGGCATCCGCTCCTCCCAGTTGAGCGGCAACATCTTCCCCTTCTGGGCAATCGCATCGATATCGCCGGCCAGCGCGAGCGTGACGACATCCGCCGGAAGGCCGTCGATGACCGCGCGCGCCTGGCGCCCGGAGCCACCATGCGACTGACTGATGCGTACTTTCTGCCCGTGAGTACTTTCCCACTCCTTGGCGAACGCTGTGTTGATGTCCTCGTACAACTCGCGCGTCGGATCGTAGGACACGTTGAGCAAGACGATTTCTTTCGGAGCGCCGTCATCGCAGGACGTGAGGAGCACTGCGCCCAGGAGCGCGCAGCACGCCAGTTTGAACACCGATCTGGACATCACGGATTCTCGGGCGACATACGGGGGCGCAAGACTAGCAGGTCAGCCGTCCGGTCCGCGCGGCGCCAGGGCTTGCATGGTCGATGTGCGCACCCGGAAGGCGCATCCGTCGGCTTCACCGACAAGAGAGTTCCGTCGCGCGTCGAACAAACGCGGAGCGCCGCGCATGCCGCCGCCAGGATCTCGCGATTGCACCCGGGCGCGTGTGCTCCAGCGTCTCGCTTACCCTAACTATTCAACAACCAATTTGTAGCCGGAGGGGGCCGCCGTCTGCAGCAGCTGCGGCACCGCCGGATTGGCTTCGATCTTGTGGCGGAGCCGGTGCACGAGCTGTTTCAGCAGCTGGCGGTCGCCGGAACCGCGATGTCCCCACACCTGGACGAGCAGCCGATCGGAATTCACCGCCCGGCCCGCCTGCGCCAGCAGCATTTGCAGCAACCGCAGTTCGAGCTTGGTCAAGGCGATGGGCGCACCGTCGCCGATGCGCACGTTGTAGTTCTCGAGGTCGAGTGTGACGCGGCCCGCGGTCAGCGGCGCATGCGCCCGGTCCGCACTCGCGCGCCGCAGCAGTGCTTTCACGCGCGCGAGCAGCGTCTTCGGACTGAAGGGCTTGGTGAGATAGTCGTCAGCGCCGAGCTCGAGCGCTTTCACGAGATCCTGCTCCTCGCCGCGCGCCGTGAGCATCATCACGGGAACGTCGCCGCGCGCGCGGATCGCCGTGCACACCTCGAAGCCGGACGTCCCCGGCATGTTGATGTCGAGTATCACCAGGTCCGGCGATTCGGCGTCGAAGGTCGCGAGCGCGCCGGGACCATCGCTGGCCTTCACGATGAGATAACCCGCCTGCGACAGCGAATAGGCCACGAGGCCCAGCAGGTCCAGATCGTCATCGGCGACCAGGATCTTCATTCACCCGCCTCGATGGGCAACGTGAGCGTGAAGCGCGTGAATCCTTCCGCGGTGCGGGTCGTGGTCAACGTACCGCCATGGCGTTCGACGATCGAACGCGAAATCCACAGCCCGAGCCCCAGGCCACCCGGCTCCGGCTCCTGCGTGCCGCCGCGCTTGAAGCGTTCGAATATGCTGCCCGCGTCGCCTTCCGGCACGCCCGGCCCTTCGTCTTCCACCCACACGCTGATCAGCGGGTCCTGCGCGCGCGCGCCGACGCGCACGGCGCTGCCCTCCGGGGCGAATTTGCTGGCGTTGGCGAGCAGGTTCACGAACACCTGCGTGAGGCGCGGCGCATCGCCCTGCACCGTGAGTTCCTCCGGAACGTCGACCCGCAGCGACTGGTGGCGCTGATGCAGCAGCGCCTCGACGAGCACGCGCGCGTCGTCGATGACGTCCGCGATGGCGATCGTCTGGCGGCGCACCTCGAGCTGGCCGGATTCGATGCGCACGCTTTCGAGCAGATTGTCGATGAGCCGCGTGAGCCGCAGCGTGCCGCGTTCCAGCGACATCACCAGCTCCGTGAGTTCGCCGGGTGATTTGCTCGCCAGGCCTTCGCGCAGTAGTTCGATGGACGCGAGCTGCGCGGCGAGCGGCGTGCGGAATTCGTGGCTGACGTTGGCGAGCACCGTGTCGCGCGCGCGGCGTACGCCTTCGAGATCGGTTTCGTCGCGCATCACCTGCACCTGCAGGCCGTTCACGATGCGCGAGCTCGTGATGACCGTCTGGCGGTTGCCGCTGCGGGTCTGCAATTGCTCGACGGCCTGGGCGCTGCCCGCCTGGCGCGCGCGCAGGATCGGGCACGCGGTGGTTGCGCAGGGACGCGTGCCACCCGGCGATCCCGGCGACGGACAGGGTTTGAGTACGTCACCGCAGAACTTGCCGATCGCCTCGGCAGGCTCGATGCCCAGCAACCGCGCCGCCTGCGGATTGAGGTAACGGATGTTGCGCTCCTGGTCGACGGCGTACACGCCTTCGACCACCGCTTCGAGCACGACCTGCGCTTCGGCGTCGCGATGACGCAGTTCGGAATTGAGGTCGACGAGATTGCGGCGCATGTCGTCCATCGTGCGCGCGAGCTGGCCGATCTCGGCCGGACCCGCGGTCGGGATCGAGGTGGCGAAATCGCCCTGCCCCAGCCGTATCGCCGCGTCGGTCAGCGCCTCGGTGGGTTTCGTGATGCGCCGGCCGAGCAGGATGCCCGCGACCAGCGCCAGCAACGCGAACACCACGGCCGTGGTGATGAATCGCCACACCAGCGCTTTCACCGCGCGGTCCGTCTCGGCCGCGGAGGCGCGCGTCTCGATCAGCGCGATGCCTTCGCCGCTGCCGGAGAAGATCGGAAAACTCGACGCATACAAACCGAGCGCGTTGATGCGCTGGACGGAGAAGCGGCCATCGGACAATGCCTGCGAATGCAACGAGGTGAATTCGTTCTCGGGCAACGCGTTGAACGCGCGGTAGTTGATCAGCTTCACCGGCAGTCCGCTGTGCGTCGACAGCACCTCGGCGAGCCGGTCGTCGAGTAGATGGACCACGACGACGCTGAACGAGGTGTACTGCCCCGGCAGGCCGGCAACCGCGCCGACCACGGAATGCTGCGTTCCCGGCGGCACGGCCATGAAGCGGTCGCCCTGTTCCGCGGCGATGGCGTGCAATTGAGGCCACGGCAGCGCCACGCCGGTGGACGCCACCACGGTCGCGCCATCCAGCACCGCGCAGGCATCGAGCTCGCTGGTTTCGCAGAAGCGCCGCAGGAAAGGCGTGAGACCTTCGCGGCCGGGCTCGGAGATCAGGCGCCGCAACGGCGGACGATCGGCGAGCACGCGCGCGTAGGTGAGCGTGTCCTCGGCCATGCGCGTGATTTCTTCGCGGGCATTGGCGCCCGCGAGCTGCACGTGGAGTTTCTGCTGACTGTCGGCCAGTCCGCGCAACATGCCGGTCGCGAACCAGGACAGCCCCGCGGCGACCAGCAGCACGATGATCACGTTGCTGGCTGCGAGCCACCACCCGAGACTGTCGCGTTTCATCTGCGCCGGTATCCCGTGCCGCGCTCGACCAGCGTCTTGATGATGAGGGTGAGCACCGCGAGCATCGACAACATGGACGCGACGGCGAAGGCGCCGACGAAGTTGTATTCGTTGTAGAGGATCTCGATGTGCAACGGCATCGTGGTAGTCAGTCCGCGAATGTTGCCGGAGACCACCGAGACGGCGCCGAACTCGCCCATGGCGCGGGCGTTACACAGGATGACGCCGTACACGAGGCCCCAGCGAATGCGTGGCAGCGTAACACGGAAGAACGTGAACCAGCCGCCGGCGCCGAGCGTGATCGCGGCTTCTTCTTCGTCGTTGCCGAGCTGCTGCATCAGCGGAATCAATTCGCGCGCCACGTACGGAAAGGTCACGAACATGGTGGCGAGGATGATGCCGGGCAGCGCGTACACGATGCTGATCTCGTGTTCCTGCAGCCACGCGCCGAACCAGCCATTCAGGCCAAACAACAACACGTAGACCAGGCCCGACACCACCGGCGAGACGGCCAGCGGCAGATCGATCAGCGTGATGAGGAAACTCTTGCCCTTGAACTCGAACTTCGCGATGCACCATGCGGCCGTGATGCCGAAGACCGTGTTGAGCGGCACGACGATGGCGGCGGTGATCAGGGTCAGGCGGATGGCCGCGCGCGTGTCGGGATCGGCGAAGCTCTGGAAGTAGGCATTCCAGCCCTTCTCGAGCGCCATCGCGAACACCGCGAACAGCGGCGCGGCGAGCAGCGCTCCCAGGAACGCGAGCGAGGTGCCGATCAGCAACCAGCGAACCAGCGTGGTGCCGATACTGGTATGGCCGGGCCGCGAGGCGAGCTCGGCGGACAATTCTGCGTATGAGGAAGGACCACCCATGGTAGTTAGCCTCTACCGGACGAAGGTGCGCTTGCGTCCCCACACCTGCAACAGGTTGATGGCGAGCAGCATCACGAAGGAAATGGCGAGCATGACCACACCCAGCGCCGCGGCGCCGGCATAGTCGAACTCCTCGAGGCGGATCACGATGAGCAGTGGCGTGATCTCGGTCTTCATCGGCATGTTGCCGGCGATGAAGATCACCGAACCGTATTCACCCACGCCGCGCGCGAACGCGAGCGCAAAGCCGGTCAGCAACGCCGGCAGCACCGTCGGCACGATGATGCGGCGGAACACGTAGAAACGCCCGGCGCCGAGTGTCTCGGCGGCGTCTTCCAGGTCGCGCTGCACTTCCTGGAGCGCGGGTTGCACCGTGCGCACCACGAACGGCATGCCGATCAGGGTGAGCGCCACCGTGATGCCGATCCACGTGTACGCCACCTGGATGCCGAGGGGCTCGAGGTACTGGCCTATCCATCCGTTTCCGGCGAACACCGTCGTCAACGCGATGCCGGAGACGGCCGTCGGCAGCGCGAATGGCATGTCGATGATGGCATCGATGATCTTGCGGCCCGGAAAGTCGTAGCGCACCAGCGTCCACGCGATCGCGAACCCGAACACCATGTTGACCAGCGCCGCGATCAGCGACGCGCCGAACGACAATTTGTATGAGGCCAGCGCGCGCGGGCTCGCGATGACGGCGACGAAACGCTCCCAGTCCATGCCGGCAGCCTTGAGCACCAGGGCCGCCAGTGGAATGAGCACAATGGCGCATAGAAAGAATGTGGTGAAACCCAGCGTGATCCCGAATCCCGGGATGACGTTGGGCTCGCGCCGGCCGACGTTTTTCATGCCGGCCTCTTCATGCCGCGATCTCGGGCGTGATGCGCGCTTCGGCGGGGCGATACACGATGAGCACCGGCCAGCCCGGTTGGGCGGCGAGCAGGCTGCTATACGCGCTGCCGGCCTCCGTGATTTCCGTGATACCGAGCACCAGCATCTGCGTCACACCCGCGGACAGATTGCGCGTGAGCGCGGTCACCGTCTCGCCGATCGCAAGCTCGGTGCGCATCTCCAGGCCGTGATCGGTGTGCGCCTCGGAGCGCGCGTCGAGCAGCTGGCGCATCGGCGCCGCGCGTCCCGCGCTCGCTGCGTCATCCGCAACGATGCCCAGGTATACGGCCTCGGCATTCACGTGGCGCAACAGGCTCGCCGACACCGCGAGCGTCGCGCGGCGCACGGCCTCGTCGGTCCAGTGGATGAACACCCGCGTCGGACTCGGCGCATTACGCGGCAGCACCAGCACTTCCGCGGCGCCGTGCCGGATCAGCCATTCGACTGTCGGTCCCGCGTCCGGGCCGGCGGCAATCGCGGCCACACCGGCGAACGGGTCGGGCCTGCCGACCAGGCCATCGATCGCGCGCAAACCGACACGGGTCTTCATGCGCGTGGACAGACTCTCGAGCAAGGGCTCCTTCGCAAGCTCCGCGGCCTGGGCCTCGGTGGGCGCACAGGCCAGGAAGCTCGAAATCGGTGTCGGCAACACGTGCAGGCGGCGCGCGCCGAGCGCAATCTGGGTGCCGGTGCTCAAGGGCAATTCGCGCCGCTCCGGCTGAGTGCGCGTGATTTCGACCCGCGCATCGCCCGCCGCGCCGCTGCCGAGGAGCTGGGCCGCGCTCGGCTCGTCGAGCAGGCGCACACGCAGGCGTTCGAGCGCGCCCGTGAAGACGATCTCTTCGACCGAACCGCGCGCGATGAAATCCGATGTAAGTTGCTCGCGCTTTTCGGCGACCTCGACTTCCTCGGGACGCAGTACCGCGACCACCTCGTGCTGGCGGCCCGCCTGCACCGGCTCGCTGCCTTCCGCATTGACGGGCGTGGTGCCGAAGCGGATGCCGTCGGCGGTCTGGCGTGCGAGCAACAGGTTCGCCGCGCCCAGGAAGGTCGCGACGAAGCGGGTCGCCGGCTGGGCATAAAGATCGTTGGGATGGCCGACTTCGAGCAGGCGGCCGTGATTCATGACGCCGATCGTGTCGGCCAGCGCGAAGGCTTCTTCCTGGTCGTGCGTGACGAGTACGGTGGTGATGCCGAGTTCGCGCTGCACGGCGCGGATCGTGCGCCGCAGTTCTTCGCGAATCTTCAGATCCAGGGCGCCGAAAGGCTCGTCGAGCAGCAGCACCTGTGGCTTGTGCGCGAGCGCACGGGCCACGGCCACGCGCTGCTGCTGACCGCCGGAAAGCTGCCCGGGCAGACGCTCGTCCATGCCCTGCAACGCGACCAGCTTCAGCAGTTCCTGGCGGCGGGCGCGCCGCTCTGCGGCCTTCATGCGCCGGACGCGCAATGCGAATTCGATGTTGTCCGCCACCGTCATGTGCCGGAACAACGCGTAGTTCTGGAACACCAGCCCGACCCCGCGATCGCGCGCGCGCACGTGCGTGACGTCCTTGCCGTGCAGCGAGATGCGTCCGTGATCGATACCCGTGAGGCCGGCGATGGCCCGCAACAGGGTGCTCTTGCCGCTACCCGAGGGTCCGAGCAATACGAAAAACTCGCCCTCGCCCACTTCGATTGAAACGTCGTTTACGACCGGCTGGTCCTGGTACCGCTTGGTGACTTGGTCGAGCGCAATAGACATGTATGGGCCGTGGCAAGGAATGGAGGCTAAAAACCGGCGGTGATGCTATCAGCAGAACGGTGGCCGCCCGAATATCGCGGCGGTTACAATCCGGTCACAACGGGGCGGAACTTAAACCGGGGCCGCCTCGACTAACGAGTACACTTTTCTCCCTACTTGCCAACCCGCCAGGTTTCCTGCATGGCCACCGAGAACAATGCGCCCGGTTCGTTTGACAGGGCAGCGGTCGACAAGACCACCGCCGAACGCCGCAAGGACCGGGCCAATTGGGTACTGGACGACGCGATCTACAGCATCGCAGCTCTGCTGCTTTCGCTCATCGTCATCCACAGCATCTGGACGCTGGTCATCCGCCCGCGCGCCGAGGCGGTGCTGTCCCAGCGGGTCACCGTCACGAACTCCAGCAACGTGAAGGCGCAGGTCATCCAGCTGCGTTCCATCTACGTCATCCTCAAGGATCACGAACAGCAGCTGTGCGTGACGCTGTGCATGTGGGCGCTGCTGCTGCTCGGGCGCCAGTGGCAGGAAACGCGCAAGAGCCGAGCGCTGCTCGACCGGGAATACGTAAAGATCGCCGACTCGCAGGTCGTCTTGCCCGAGGATGCGCGCGTCCATTCCCGACCTCTCGAGGCGCTGCCCAAGGACGAACAGCAAAGCTTCCTGCCGCGCCTGCTCATGGTCGCGTACAACCGCTTCGGCGCCACGCGCAGCGTGCAGGACGCCGCGGAAGCCGTGCGCGACGAGTGCGAATTCGAAACCTCGAGCATGGACACCAAACTCTCGATGGTGCGATTCACCGCGTGGGCCATTCCGGCGGTCGGCTTCGTCGGCACGGTGCGCGGCATCGGCGCCGCGCTGCAGGAAGCGCAGGGCGCGATGGGTGGTGACATCTCCGGCGTCACGATGGGCCTCGGCATCACGTTCAACGCCACGCTCGTCGCGCTCGTGTCCTGCATCATCGTGATGTTCTGGATGCACCAGCTGCAGCAGTTCCAGGATCGCCTGATCCTCGATTGCCGTACGTACGTCGATCGCCAACTGCTGCGCAAGATGCGCGTGGTTTCCAAATAAGCCGACGCACACTGGTCTGGTTCCGCGGCAAGGATCTGCGCGTCGCGGATCACGCGCCGCTGCGGGCCGCCCTGGACGAGCGGGACGAAATCATTCCGCTGTTCGTGCTCGACGAACACTTCCTGCGGCCCGAGACCGCGCGACGTACGCCGACGCGCATCCAGTTCCTGCTCGATTCGCTCGCCTCGCTCGCCGCCAATCTCGAACACCTGGGTTCACGGCTGATCTGCGTACGGGGCCGCAGCGTCGAGGAAGTGCCGCGGCTCGCAAACCTGTGGCGAGTGGATCGTGTCGTCGCCCAGAGCTGGGTTGCACCGGTCGGACGTGAACGCGACCGGCGTATCGAAGCCGCGCTGCGTGTCCCCTTCGAACGCTTCGATACGGAGACGTTGCGCCCGCCGGGTAGTTTGCGCACCGGCGCGGGCGAGCCCTACTCGGTGTT
Source organism: Alcaligenaceae bacterium (assembly GCA_036677145.1). GTDB lineage: Bacteria > Pseudomonadota > Gammaproteobacteria > Steroidobacterales > Steroidobacteraceae > CADEED01. The sequence continues at coordinate 87,425 of JAKFFF010000034.1, read as the reverse complement.
CACGGCCTTCGCGCGCGCGTTTGCGCGAGCGGCGCCGCTTCCGCCGCCGCTGGCCGCGCCGCGTTCGCTGCCACCATTGCCTCATGACGTGAAAACACGTGGCGCGGTGTTGCCGACGCTCGGGGAACTCGGGCTGTCTCGCAATCCACGGGTACCGGAAGGCGGCGAAAGAAATGCGCGAGCGCGGCTGCGGCGCTGGCTCGCGGGCGATGCGAAGGACTACGACGAGCTGCGCAATCGCATGGACCTTGCCGGCACGAGCGGACTTTCCGCGGACCTCAAGTTCGGCACACTTTCACCGCGCACCGTGTGGCACACCGCGCAACACGCGCTTGCCGATCTCTCGCCGGACGCATTGCGCGTGTTCCACAACGAATTGTTGTGGCGCGAGTTCGCGCACTCGACCTTGTTCGACCGGCCGGGACTGCTCGAGGAACCGTTTCGCGCGGACTGGCGTGGCTTCCCGTGGCGCGACGATGAGGCCGGATGGCGCGCGTGGGTCGACGGCCACACCGGTTATCCAGTGGTCGATGCGGCGGCCCGTCAGTTGAACGCCAGCGGCTTCGTGCACAACCGCGCGCGCATGATCGCCGCGAGTTTCCTCGCCAAACATCTGATGATCGATTTCAGGCGCGGCGAGCGTCATTACCTGCAATTGCTCACCGACGGCGACTGGGCCAACAACGACGCGGGCTGGCAATGGTCCGCCGGATGCGGGTGCGATGCACAACCCTGGTTCAGGATCTTCAATCCGGTCACACAGGGGAAGAAGTTCGATCCGGACGGCGCCTATGTGCGCACGTGGATCCCGGAGCTCGCGGCGTTGCCCGCGCGGTACATCCACGAACCCTGGAATGCACCGGGCGCTGTCCCCTATCCGCCTCCGATCGTCGAACACGGCTTCGCGCGGCGCCGGTTCCTGGAAGCGGCAAAAGCTCATTTGCGGACCGCGCCAGAGAGAAAGCCCGGTGCCGCGCGGATCGGCTAGACTGCGTTTCGTGACCCTGACGCGACTCAAGAATTCACGTTTCCTTTTCCTGCCGCTGGTGCTCGCGGCACTGACGTTGCGTGTGCTGATTCCGTCGGATGTCGCGCCGACCTCGCAAGGACTCGCGTTCACCTCGACGGTGTGCTCGAACGAGCGCGGCAAGACCGAGGTCATCGAAATCCCCGGCGATGATTCGAACGCGCCGCATTGCGAATACTGCGTAGCGCCGCTGCTCGGCGCGCCGCTCGCCCTGCCGCGACTCTCGCTGCCGGCGCCGGTTGCGCTGCTGCATTCGGTGCAGCCACCAACCGTCTCGCTTCCTTCCTCCCTGCTTCGCGCCCAATCGGCGCGCGCTCCTCCCACCGCTTCCTGACGACTGAGCGCGCGGAGCCCGCTCCGCGCATTCCGCGTACGCGCTGGCGCGCGTCGCGTGTTTTCGCCAGGAGTTTTCATGTCTCGTTCTTTCCTTGCGCTCTTCGCCTGCCTGCTCGCGGGCGTCGTCGGCGCGCACGAATACACCCACGGCAAGTTGAGCATCGGCCACCCGTGGTCCCGGCCCACGATGCCCGGCATGCCGATGGGCGTGGGCTATCTATCCATCACCAACCACGGAACCGCGCCCGATGCGCTCATCGCCGCCTCGACGCCGGCCGCGGCCCGCGTCGAATTCCACGAGACGCGCATCGACGGCGGCATGGCGCGCATGCGGCCGCTCACCGAGATCTCGCTCGCGCCGGGTGCAACCGTGAAGATCCAGCCGGGCGGTATCCATCTGATGCTGGTCGGACTCGAGGCGCCGCTCGAGCTCGGCAAGTCGATTCCGCTCACACTCGAGTTCCGCGCCGCCGGCAAGATCACAGTCGAACTGGCCATCGAAGCGCGCGACGCCGCGCCGGCCGCGGAGAATTCGATGACCCAGACCATGGGCACCGTGACCGTGGTGGCGCGGCGGCCCAGCTCGTTGCCGACGCAGATCCCGACGACGATCGAAGGCATCACGGGTGAGGCGGTCGCGCGCTCGGTCAATGCGACCGACGCCGAAGACGCCCTCAAGTACCTGCCGAGTCTCACGGTGCGCAAGCGTTACATCGGCGACTTCGATCACGCGGTGCTCGCGAGCCGCGCCTCGGGGACCGGCAACAGCGCGCGCTCGCTCGTTTATGCCGACGGCATCCTGTTGTCGAACCTGCTCGGCAACGGCGCCACGTACACGCCGCGCTGGGGCATGGTGACGCCCGGAGAAATCGAACGCGTCGACGTGCTCTACGGCCCGTTTTCCGCCGCCTATCCGGGAAACTCGGTGGGCGCGGTGGTCGACTACGTCACCCGCATGCCGGACTCGCTCGAGATGCGCGCGGGCCTGGCCACTTTCACGGAAGACTTCGACGTCTACGGCGCGCATGACCGTTATGGCGGCTGGCTGGCGAGCGCCACCTACGGCGACCGGCGCGGCCCGACCGCGTGGAGCGTGAATCTCAATCGACTCGACAGCCAGAGCCACCCCATCGCCTTCGCGAACAAACTAGTATCCGCGGGCACGACCGGCGCGAACGGCATTCCCGTGACGGGCGCCGTCGCGGGACGCGATCCGCGCAACCGCGACTGGTGGTTGTTAGGTGACACGAACGCCATCCACACGGTGCAGGATCACGGGAAGATCAAGATCGCCCGGGAATTCGGCGACAGCTGGCGCGCGAGTTACACGCTGGGCCTGTGGCACAACGAGGCAACACGGGAGTCCGGCACCTGGTTGCGCGATGCCAATGGCGCGCCCGTGTACGACGGCACCGTGAACATCGCGGGCCGGGCATTCACGATCGGCGCTACCGAGATGGGGCCCTCGAATGGCGCGCTCACACACGTCATGCAGGGCCTGTCGATCCGGCGCCGCAATCTCGGCGCGTGGGATCTCGAAGCCTCGGCCAGCAACTACGCCTACGCGCAGGACGAGTCGCGTTCACCGCTGGTCGCGCTACCGGCCGCGGCGTCTGGCAACCAGGGTCGCATCGCGGACCAGTCTGGCACGGGCTGGTCGACGTTCGCATTGCGCGCGGTGCGCGAAACGCGCGGCCCCATGCCGCATACACTCGAGCTCGGAGTCCAGCACGAGCGCTACCGGCTGCGCACCGAGGTCGGCGACGCCGCGGATTGGCGTAACGCGCCCGCGACGGCCCGTTTCTCGGCGTTCCGCGGCGACACGCAGCTGACGAGCCTCTACGCGCAGGACACCTGGGAGTTCGCTCGCGACTGGCAGGCGACACTCGGCGCGCGCGTGGAGCACTGGCGCGCGGACCATGGATCGATCGCAACCCGCGCGTTGCCGCCGCTGCCCTTTCCCGCGCGCAGCGGGACGCAGCTTTCTCCGAAGTTCGCGCTCGCCTGGGGCGCCACACCTGACTTGACGATCAAGGCGTCGCTCGGGCGCGCCGTGCGCAATCCGACGGTCGCCGAGCTGTACCAGGGCTCGATTGCCGCGAACAGCATCGTCAACAATGATCCGGATCTCGCGCCCGAAAAATCGTGGACCAGCGAGCTCACCGCGCTGCAGGTGTTCGATCACGGCGAGTTGCGCTCGACGCTGTTCTTCGAAGACACGCGCGATGCGCTGTATTCGCAGGTGAACGTCGCGAATGGTTCGACCGTGAGCACGGTGCAGAATGTCGATCACATCCGCACGCGCGGCGTCGAGCTAGCCGGGCGCATGCAGGCGCTGGCGGCGATCGAACTCGTCGCGAGCGTCACGTTTGCGCATTCGCGCATCCTTGCGAACCAGAATTTTCCGGCCAGCGTCGGCGCCCGGCAGCCGCGCGTACCGGAGTGGCGCGCGAACGCACTGGCGACCTGGCGCCCGAACGAGCGTCTGAGCGCGACCCTCGGTGCGCGTTACAGCGGTCAGCAGTACAACACGCTCGACAACGCGGACCCGCATGGCACGACGTTCACCGGCACGAGTCGTTACCTGGTCGTGGATGCGCGCGTGCGCTGCGCGTTCGGCGAACACTGGACCGCGGCCCTCGGCATCGACAACCTCGGCAACGAGCGTTACTGGGCCTTCCACCCCTACTCGATGCGCACGTATCACGCCGACATCGCCATCGCGATGTAGCGCGGCAAATTGTTCCGCGTCCGCTGAAAGCGTTGCGCTCTTAGGGCGCGTCGAGGCGTGGTTCCGTCACCTCGTCGACACTACCGGACGCCGCACGCGTGCGTCGCGCGTCCGCATCTGCCTGGCCCGCATATTGCATTCCGTTAACTAACTACTAACGACCAGGCTCCGCGAGGTCTCGACCCGATTTCATTTCCCAGATACGGCCGCACCCGGTGCCGGCACGCCCGGTGTCGCCGTTATGTGATCACCAACCCGCCCCAGGAAGTCAGTCCCCTAATCCGAAGCGGTGGCACAACCACCGGGAGTTGGACCATGAAATTCCTCGTTGCCTGTGCGGCGCTGTTTACCGCGACCACGACATTCGCGCGTCCCGTACTGATTCACGAAACGCAGCGGCTCCTCGCGCCGGATTCCCAGTACGAATATTTCGGCACCGAAGTCGCCGTCGATGGCGACTGGGCAATCATCACGGCCGTTTCGTACCCGTCCGAATCGTTCGACGTGTACGACCAGGTCGCGCTGTTGTACCGGCGCTCGAGTTCGGGCTGGGGCTTCGTCCGCGAGCTGTTCCGCAATCGCGTGGACGAGGCCAATCCGTATTCCAGCGAACGCGTCGTCATGGCCAACGGTTATGCCGCGATCTCGCTGTCCACGCTGCGCATTTTCCAGCGCAGCGGCAGCACCTGGACGCCGGTCGCGCATCCGTTCAACGCGCCGCCCAACACCGCGAACTGGGTGAGCGGCTCGCTGTTGCAGTGGTCCGGATCGACCCTCGCTGCAGTGGTTGGCGCGGGCTCGTGTTTCGCCGACGGTGGACCCTTCCCGTTCGACTGGGGCGTGCTCGTCGGGACGCGCGCCGCCAATGGAACCTGGCCGACACCGCAGCGGCTCTCCAGCGGCGACATCGGCTGCGCTCGCGAGATACCGGTTGCCCTCGATATCGACGGGAATTCGCTTGCGGTCGGAAGCGAGCCCAGCGACTACCTGGATCCCGTGCCCCCGATCCGCGTCTACAGCCGAAGCACCAGCGGCTGGCAACCGGCATTCACGCTTCCAGGGCACGGTGGCGAAGTCGCCCTGCGCGGCGACGAGATATTCGTCGCAACCTCGGGGCGAAACGGAACGCTCGTCTATCGAAACGACGCCTCGCAGACGGTCGTCGACAACCTGCGTTCGGTTGGCGCCTTGTACCTGGACTCCGGCCGAGCCAGCCTGATCCGCAGGACCAGCGACGCGATGCTGCAAAGAATCGACGACATGGATCGGGCCGCCCTCGTGGTCAACGCGCATCGCAAGACCGCGGCGGGCTCGTATGAACACGCCGCGATTCTGTCGCCTCGGGGAAACGGCTCGCTGGGGAACGGACTCGCGGCGAGCGGCCGGCGCGTGCTGGCCGGCGGGTACTACGACTTTCACACCAGCAACACCGCCGTCTACGCGTTCGATCTGCCGGCCAGTTTCGATCCCGAACCCATTCGGCAGCATACGTTCGAGTCAGGCAACGCGAACGGCTGGACGCCCGCGGCCGGAAGTCAGTTCGCGGTGGCCTCGACCGCCGGCAATCGCATCTATCGTCAGTCGAGCCTCGCGGGAGACTCGCGCTCGGTGCTCGAGACCAGCGAAGGAACCGACCAGGCGATCGAGGCGAACATCCGCCCGACGGCGTTTTCCGGGAACGATCGCTGGGTGGGCCTTGCGGTACGCTACGTCGATTCCTCTAACTATTACTACGTGACGCTGCGCAGCTCCGGAACGATCCAGCTCCGCCGCATCGTGGATGGCACGTTCTCGACACTCGCGCAACGCGCCTTGCCCGTCACTGCGGGCACCAACTACCGCGTGCACCTGCAGGCGTTGGGCGAAAACCTGCGGGTGTACGTCGATGGCCGCCTGTTGCTTTGGGCGGAGGACGCCGAGCTGCCCGCTGGCCGCGTCGCCCTCGTGGGCTACAAGACCAGCGCCGATTTCGACAACGTGCTCGTCGAGGACATCGGCCAAAGCTCCATCTACGAGTTTCGGGGGAACGCCTGCGCGCAATTCCGGATCGGTGCGGACTGGACGACGAACGGCGGCGCATGGACCTGCGACGGCGGCCCACTGCTGCAGACCTCGCTGACCGGCGATGCGCGCGCAGTCACCGGTGTGCCGACCGACGATCAGGTCGTGAGCGCACGCGTGCGCGCGACCTCGTTCGCCGCGCCCGCTGGCACGCAGGAACGCTGGTTCGGATTGACCACGCGTTATCGAAATACCGGCAACTACTATTACCTGTCCTTGCGCAGTTCCAACCAGGTGTCGCTGCGCAAGCTCGTGAATGGAAACATCAGCGTGTTGCGCAGCGCGCCGCTCACCGTGACGCCCGGCAGCTGGTACGACCTGAAACTCGAGTCGATAGGCAATCAGGTGCGTGGCTACGTGAATGGCACGTTGGTGGTCCAGGCTACGGATTCATCCCACGCGAGCGGACAATCGGGCGCGGTGACGTACAAGTCCGCCGCTGAATACGACGGTTTCCTCGTCTACCAACCCTAGATGTTCAATCCGGCATCTTCTGGCCGCGTGTCTCGATGACCCAGCGCAGCAGCAGGAGACCCACGATCGGCACGAAGCCGATCACGAACAGCGTCTGCAGGATGATCTGCGGATCGCCCTTCGCAGCCTGCGCGATGGCGCCGACCGCGAACACACCACCGGCCGTGATGACCCGGCCGATGTTGTAGCAGAAGCCGCTGCCGGTGGAGCGCAGTCGCGTCGGGAACAGCTCCGGTAGATAGAACGGGAAGCAGCCGAACACGCCGAAGACCGTCAGGCCGACGAAGAACCACAGGTACAGACGCGTCTCGGACGGCAGATCCAGGCCACAGGCCGCCATGATTGCGAGCGCGCTGCCGGCGAAGTAGATGGCGAAAAGTTTGCGCCGGCCGAGGTGCTTGGCAATGGGGATCGTGAGCAGCGTGCCGATCAGTCCGCCCCAGTTGAAACAGGTGGTGGCCAGCTTGATCCAATCCTGCTTGAGCGCTGCGGTAGCGACCGCGTCGAGTCCGCGGTTTGCAGCTTCCACGCCCGCGAGGCTGTTCGCGAGCGTCTGCAGGAAGGCGTTGCAGGTCCACCAGGTGATCAGCGCGACCAGCGTCACGATGAGCGCGCTCGCCGTTCGCGCGCGCATCCCTGGCGCGAAGATCTCGCGTACCCGCGCCGGCACGGCATTCGCGGTGGCAGCCTTCCAGCGTTCCGGTTCGCGCACGAATGCGCGCACCACGAACGCGACGCCTGCCGGAATCAGGCCGAACATCAGCACGTAGCGCCAGGACATCGCGGGATCGTGGGCAAACCAGTCGCCCGCAACTTGCGAGTTCACGAACATAGCGAGAAACAACCCGAGCGGCGCGGAGGTATAAAGCAAGGCGCCCGCTTCGACGCGCTTATCTTCAGGCACCACCTCGGCAACCATGGCCGAGCCAGCCGCCCACTCGCCGCCGATCCCCAGGCTCGCGATGATGCGGAAAATGATGAGCTGCCACATCTCGGTGACGAAGGCGCAGGCGGCCGTGCCGACCGCGTAGAGGATCATCGTGATCATCAGCACGCGCTTGCGGCCGAAGCGGTCGCAAATGGGTCCGAACAACACACCGCCCGCCGCCCAGCCGAGCAGCAGCAGCGAATTGAGAATGCCGGTCCAGTAGGGTAACGCCGCGCGTGCCTCCGGGCCGCCGATCTCCAGACCTAACAAGGTCGGGATGGCGTTCGGCGCGACGAAATTGAAGAGCAATCCGTCGAAGATGTCGAAGCCCCAACCGAGCCAGGCTGCTGCGAACACGGTCCACTGGTAGCGCGAGAGTTTTATCATGGCGCGCGAGTGTAAATGGGGACATTCCTGTTTGTCCTAGCAAATGGTTAATGGGGGTTGGAGGCGCTGGGGTGCGCGAGTGCGGCTGCAACCTTTCGATTCCCATCGTTCGCGTGCGCAGATCGGCCAGGCCGTCGCCCCCGCGATGGGTTTCGCTCCCGCGGCGTCTTTCGGGAATTGGCGGCGCAAGAGATCAGTACGCCGGCCGCAGTGGCGGGAAATTTGGGACTGCCAAGATTGAACCGTCAGCGAGCGCAGTGAGGGGCATCGCTTTCCGGCTCATCAGCTTGCGAAGTGGCAGGACGCCGCGTCCGCTCAGCCCCATCGCGTGTGCACCGGCCTGGCCGATCTGCGTGCATAGGTTGTTCGGGATCGAAAGGTTGCAGCCGCACCCGCGCGCCGAACGTCTTCAGCTCCGTTCCCGGATGCCAGTAGCTGGGGGAATGTGCCCATTGATGCGCGCGGAGAAAGGAGCGTGAGTTCACGCGGCGCGCATGCGACGTACGCCGCCATATCCCGTGACTCTTTACTCTTGAAGTCCGCGCGACGTGGGCATCCCTCACTTGCTGGCAAGCGGGAACTGACGGCGGCGGTGAGTGCGCCGGTGCGGCCATGAATGAGTCCCTGGCGCTACGCCCGAGGGCGGAGAACGGCCAGGACGGTGCACACGCGATGGGGCTGAGCGGACGCGGCGTCCTGCCACTTCGAAAGCTGATGAGCCGGCAATCGATGACCCATCCCGCGCACCGCCAACGCATCGATCTGGGCACACCCAAATTTCCCGCTGGCACGGCCGGCGTACATCAAGGCACTGACAACAATTCAAACAAGGCGCCGCGGGAGCGAAACCCATCGCGGGGGCGACGGCCTGGCCGTTCTCCGCTCGCGCACACATCAAAACAGGGACTCATTCATCGCCGCATCGGCGCACACGCCCCGAGGCCTGTCCCCGTTTGTTAGGAAACGAGGAATGTCCCCATTACGCGTGCTTGAACATGATGGGGATGCCGGACACGGTCGTGAACGAGGTATCGCCGGTAAAGGGGCGCTCGCGGCCCTGCGGCGCGCGATCCGCGACGGCGGCGAGAACATCGTCGAGCGGGCCGGGGCGGCCGAGCGCGAATCCCTGGCCGAACTGGATGCCCAGTGACGCGAGCCGGTCGCGCACACCATTCGATTCCACGTACTCGGCGACGGTGGTGATGCCCATTGCCTCGGCAAGCTGCACGATCGCGCGCACCAGCGCCTGCGAACGCGGATTCGTCAGCACGTCACGTACGTACGAACCATCGAGCTTGATGGTGTTGATCTCGAGATTCTTGAGATAGGCCAGCGAGCTCACGCCGGTGCCGAAATCATCGAGCGCGAAACGCACGCCATGCGTCGTGAGCCGGCGGATGAACTCCTGCACCTGCTGCAGGTTCGCGGCGGCCGCGGCCTCGGTGATTTCGAACACGAGACTCGTGCCATCGATGCGGTACTTCGCCATCGCCGACAGCAGCCACTCGAGGAACTCCGGGTCGGACAGTGACGGGCCGGACAGATTGATCGACACGCGCAGCGGACCTGACGAAGCCGTATTGCGGGAGAGCTGCTCGAACGCGCGTTCGCACACGGCGCGATCGATCTCCGGCAGGATCTGGTAGCGCGTCGCCGCGGACATGAAGTCGGCCGCCTCGACGATGTTGCCCTTCGCATCGATGATGCGCACCAGCAGTTCGTAGGTCGTCGGCAGATTCTGGTTGATCAGCGGCGTGATCGGCTGCGCGAACACGACGATGCGCTGCAGCCGCAACGCTTCGCGCACGGCGCCGATGAGACCGATCTCGTCGTGCCGGCGGATCATGCTCTGGTCGGTATCCTGGTAGACCTCGACGCGGCCACGGCCACGATCCTTCGCGGTCTTGCAGGCAATTTCCGCCTCGGCGATGCGATGGTCGAGATGCAGGTCCGCCGACTGGGTCGATACGGCGCCCCATGACATCGAGACCGGGTGGTTAGGCTCCTGCTGCGCCGGCGCGGCGCTCACTTCGCGGCATATGCGCTCGGCGAGCTGGCGGGACTGCGACAGATTCATGTGCGGAATGAAGACCGTGAAGCGGTCCCCCGACAGGCGGCACGCGAAACTCTCCGAACCGATGAGCGCACCGCGTATGGCGCGACCGCAGCGCGCGATCACACGGTCGCCGTCGGAAAAGCCCGCCAGGTCGTTGATCAGGTGCAGTCGATCGATGTCGCCGTACAGCATCGACACCATCGCGGACGGATCGCTCGCACGTTGCCACGCCTCGACGCGATTCTTGAATCCTTCCCACGACAGCAGGCCGGTGAGTGTATCGATATCCTGAGTCGCGCTGCGCGCGAGCAGGCGCGCGAATCTTGCCAGGCGACGCACGGTGAGTTCGTCGAAGCTCGGTTCATCCGGGCGATTGAAAATGATCAGCGCGCCGGCCGGTCCGCCGCGCGCGATCAGTGGCACGGCGACCAGTTTGCATGCGACGTCGCCGCCACGATGGTGGCGCAGGCGATTGGTGGCGACGGGCTTGCGGGTCTCGATCGTGCGCCGCGCGAGTTCGTCGCCGGCTATGGTGGTCTGTTCGCGGACGAACGCGAGATCGGCTTCCGATCTGCCCCACATCACGCGGTTGTCCTCGCGCGGAAATACCGCAGCGGCCGCCGTGCAGCCCAATCGCAGGCACACGGCACGCAACACACTTTCAGTGTTGCGCTCGGGATTCGCGCCCGCTTCGAGCGATGTATTTTCGACCGACTTCACCGGTGTTCTCCGCTGCGATTGTTATTTTCGCCTGCCTGGCGCGGAGGGAGATTAGACGAGCGTCCTGTGCCCAAAGCCCACCTACTTCGCATCTTTTCCGCGGTTTCGGGCAGCGCATTTGGCGCGCCCCGATTATGAGAAGCGCTCGGGGTGTTATGTCACGTGAAGAGCGCCCCGCCGCGGTGCAGGCCGTCGCTTGGGCAATTTCCGGGAAGTTAGTCGGCAACCCGGCGCAGCGCGGACGTGTCCGCACCGCCCGCGGCGCCAGCCGCGTTGGCCTGTTCAAGCGAGTTGCGCTGGAGCGCGATGAGGTCGGAGATCGCCATCGCGGCGCCAAACTTGTACCCCTGCCCCGTCCGGCAACCCAGCGCGACCAGCGTCGAGCGTTGCGCTTCCACCTCGATGCCCTCGGCAACCGTCTCCAGTCCGAGCGCGGACGCGAGCGACAGGATCGCCCGAGCGAGCGCGACGGCATCCTGGTTTTCAGGCGCGTCGTCGACGCGCTGCAGACGCTGAACGAACGATCGATCGATCTTGAGGATGTCGATCGGAAAACGATGCAGGTAGGCGAGCGAGGAATACCCGGTGCCGAAGTCGTCGAGCGCCAGCCGCACGCCCATCTCCTTCAGGTCCTGGAAAATGCGCTCGAGCCGCTCCGAGTTCTCCAGCAGCAGACTTTCGGTCACTTCGAGGATCAGGCATTCGGGCATCACCTCGTGCGCGGCCAGTACCCTGCGCACGTCGGCGACGATGTCGCCGTGGTTCAAATAGCGGCTCGAGATGTTGACCGCGACGCGCAGCCCCTGCCCCAGCGGGACCGCACGTTGCAGGCGCACGAGATCGCGGCAGGCGCGCTCCAGCATCCAGCGTGTCATCGGCACGATCTGCCCGGTCTCCTCCGCCAGCGGCACGAAGTCCGCGGGCGGCACGAGGCCCCGCGTCGGGTGTTGCCAGCGCATCAGCGCCTCCACACCGACGATCTGGTGAGTATTGAGGTCGACGATCGGCTGGTAGTGAGCCTCGAGCTGCTCGAGATCGAGCGCATCGGCGAGTTCGTTTTCGATACGTATGCGGCGGCGCGCCGCGCGCAGCATTTCGGGGACGAATATTTCCGCGTGTCCCTTGCCGCGCTCCTTCGCGGCATACATCGCGGCGTCGGCGTTGCGCAGCAGGCGCTCGACGTTGCTGCCGCGATCGGACAGCGCGACGCCGATACTCGCGCCGATACGCACCTGGTGACCGTCGAGTTCGAAAGGATGCCGCGCCGTGTCGATGACCTGGCGCGCCACCGCCAGCGCGGCCTCGACATCGGGAGCGTGGTCGATGAGCACGGCGAACTCGTCGCCGCCGAGTCGGGCCACCGTATCCCCCGCGCGCGTGTGTTGCACCAGGCGTTGCGCGAATTCGCGCAGCAGCAGATCCCCGGCGCTGTGACCGAGGCTGTCGTTGACCGTCTTGAAGTTGTCGAGATCGATGAACAACACCGCGGGCCTCATGCCGTCGGCGTAACGTTTGAGCGCATCGTGCACGCGGTCGGCGAACAGCGTGCGGTTCGCAAGCATCGTGAGCGCATCGTGAAACGCGAGCGTGCGCAGCTGTTCGTTGAGCCGGGCCGCGTCCGATACGTCACGGATATTGAGCGTGATGCCGCGGATCGAATCCACGTGGGTCAGGTTCGCGACGACCATCTTGTAGTAGCGAACCTCCCCGTCCGGCCGCGTGCGCGAAAATGCCGCGACTCGTTCGGCGTTCGCGCGGTCGAGTACCTCGTCGAACACGGCGCGCACGTGCATCGCTTCCGGTCCCAGCACCTTCTCGAGGCGCTGGCCGGTGATGTCCGCGGGCGCGAGCCCGAGCAGTGCTTCGCACGCGGGACTGACGTAGCGGACGACGCCGTCGCGGTCGCAGATCGCGATGAGATCGCTCGAGCGACGCACCAGCTCCGTGAGACGCTCGTCGAAGCGGCGGGTGGACACCTCGCGGTTGAGCGCCGTCATTTCACGCGACGCGAATGCCTGGCCCGCGATCACGAGCAGGATGGCCAGCACGATTGCAGCGATCAGCACCGCCGAGTTGGTCGTCGCCAGCGCGAGCTGATCGTGGAGCATCGCGATCATGCCGACCATGAGTGCGACCAACGGCAGCGAGCCGCGCAGGTCACCTTGCAAGACGTGCGTGGGCGCCGCGGCCGCGCGCCGGTCGGACAGCTGGTACGCCGCGGTGAGCAGGCAGAGGTAATAGATCAGGTAGATGATGTCGCTGACGCCGCCGATCCGGTATTCGCCGCGCAACTCGGCGCCGACCCACAGGAGGTCGGCGACCAGCGTCACCACGGTGGCAATCAGCAACGAGACGATCGCGCGTTCGTTGCGCCAGGCCGAGATCTGCATCGCAAGCAACGCGCCGGCAATGAGCGCGATGGCGTTCCCGATCCCGTACCCGACCACCGACCAGTGCGAAATCAGCTGGGTGATGTTCATCCGGCCGAGCGGCGCGAGCGCGGTGAACCACAGCAACAGACCGAATCCGATCGCGATCGTCGCCGCGTCGATGATCGCGCGCGGGGTATCGAGTCTGCCGCCGAGTTCGAGGTACAGCAGCACGAAGCCGGCCGTGAGGCAGGGATAGAAAAAGATGTACAGGACATTCGGCCACTCGCCGATCATGAGGTTTCCGGTGATGACGCCGTAACCCCAGCCGGCGCTCGCGACGACGTCGAGCGCCTGTGCCGCGAACATCAGTCCCCACGCGATGCGCCGCCGGCGACTGACCGCCGGGTCGCGGAATACCTGCCACAACAGCGCGCAAATGGCGGCACCGATCGGCAACGACGCCCAGGCCGCCAGCAGGTCACCGACCCGAGCGCCACCGAAGCCGAAGGCAAGCGCCAGCGCACTCGCCGCGCCGTAAATCAACGTGACGAAAAACAGGGCGCGTGAGTGCCGGGAAACGAAGCTGTCGGTGCTCGCGTGCATTGATGACACATGCTCGCAACCAGCACGGAAATGCGCGCGGAAGACAATCACACAGGTTCGGCGGTTCATCAGAGACAGGTCACGTTTCGCGTTTGAACCTCGCTTGCCAGCCCACGACCGCTTCGTCAGACTGGCGCAGGGCTTACGGAAGGCCCTGAGGGAACCCCTGACCGTGACGTGCCATCCCCGACCGCTACCGCGGGCCCACTGGTTCCTGATCCCTGCCGTCTTGACCGCTCTCGCGGGATCCACCCCGGCCCATGCCGAAGGTGTCTTCGTGTTCTCGGGCAGCCTGGGGGCAACTTCGGATTTCGTGTTTCGCGGCTTGTCGCTGACGCGCGGCAAACCCGCCGCGCAGGCATCGATCGACGTCGAATTCCCGCGCGAGGTCTACGTCGGCGCGTTTGCCGCGACGGTCGATCCGAACCCGGGCCCGAGCGCGGCCGTCGAAATCGACGCCTGGCTCGGCCGCTACTGGCGCCTGTCGGAAGATTATTCCGCGGACCTGCGGGTCTCGCAGTACACCTACCCGGACGATCCGCGGCGCGCGAACTACAACCGCACGGAATTCACCGCGACGCTCGGCTTTCGCAACCAGGTGTACCTGGCAGCTATCTACTCACCCAACACCGATGCCATCGGATCCGCGCCCGGCTACGAGCAGGGTGGCGAAACCTGGGCGCTGGAGCTGTCCGCGCGACACGCGTTCGACGAGCGCTGGGCGGTTTCCGCGGGCTTCGGGCACTACAACCTCCAGCAGGTCTATCACGGCAGTTACAACTACTGGAACACGACCGTGACCGCGACATTCGCCCCGTTCGAGCTGCAACTGGCCTGGCTGGGGGTGCACGGCCCGGCGGCGGAACATTTCCCCGACAGCACCACCGGCGACCGGGTGGCGCTGACCGCCCTGTGGCGCTTCTCCGCCACGAAATAGCGGCGCCGGGAACCAAACTCCCGCACCCCGGTACTCATGGGCATTGCTCCCGGGAGGTTCGGACGCCGTGGCCCTCAAAACCGTAGAAACGCTGGCCCCACGGGCAGCTGGCGCCGTCTCCGACATCCCGGAGCGCGAGTTGCTCGAGCGCATCGTCCATGGCCGCGACCAGGCGGCGTTTCGGGCCCTGTATTCAAACTACTACCAGCGCCTGTCGCGCCTGCTGGCGCGCATGTCGGTGCGGCGCGAAGACATCGAGGAAGTGATCAACGACACCTTCTGGGTGGTGTGGACCAAGGCCTCCGACTTCCGCGGCGCCTCGCAACTGTCCACCTGGATCATCGGCATAGCCTATCGCCGGGCGTTGAATGCCCTGCGCCGCGCCAAGTTGCGGCCGGTGTCGGACGAGCCATTCGACGAAGAGTCCGTCAGCGTCGGATCCTCCGAGGACGAGGAGACCAACCAGCAATGGTTGTCCCTCGGACTCGAACGACTGCCGGTGGAACAGCGCATGGCGCTCGAGCTCACCTACACCCTCGGCCACTCCTGCGAAGAAGTAGCCGCGATTCTCGATTGCCCGGTGAACACGGTGAAAACCCGGCTGTTCCGCGCGCGCGAAACCCTCAAACTAGTCCTGCCGCCGCTGGCAGGAATGAATGGAGACCGTTCATGAGTCCTCGCATCCCCGACACGCATGCCGAAGCCTGGGCGCTGCTGCCCTGGCTCGCCAATGGGCGCATCGGGCTTCCAGACCGCGAATGGGTCGAGGCGCACGTGCAGTCCTGCTCCGGCTGCCGTGCCGAGTTCACCGCGCAGCGCGAGCTCGCGGAACGAATGAATCGCGCTGGTGACTTGGCCGAGCCCGCGGAGCGCGAGGATGAACAACGTTCGTTCGACAAACTCTGGGCGCGCGTCGAAGCGTCCGACGCCGCGTTGAAGAACAGCGGCGTTGCCGGGCCATTGCCGGCCGGTTCGCGTCGCGCGCGCACCGTGCGCTGGCTCGCGGCCGCGGTGATCGTGCAGGCCATCGGCCTCGGCGTGCTCGGGATGGCGGCGCTGCGCTCGAACAACCCGCCGGTCAATGGTTACACCACCGTGGCGACGGCTGAACCGGCGCGCAAGGCGCCGGCCCTGCGCATCGTGTTCGCGCCGGAAGCCCCGGTTGCACACATCAATACACTGCTCGCGCATCAGGGCCTCACGATCGTGGCGGGCCCGGGCCTGTCCGGCAATTTCACGGCGGAGCTGTCCGCGGACGCCGTGGCCGCGGGCGCAACGGCGGAGTCCGTCGCGGCGGTGATTTCGAAGGATCCGAATGTCAGTTTTGCGCAGCCTGTCGCCCGTTGAAACACGCACGCTCGTCACGCCCTTCGCTCGACGATGGGCCGCCGCCGCGCTGCTTGCCGCGCTCGCCTTCCTGGCACCTGGGGTGCGCGCGGCGCCACCGCCGGTGCTCACTCCGGCGGAAGTCCGCACCGCCCCGAACCAGTTCATCGTCGTCGCCGTCGCCAACCCGGTGACCGGCCGCGCCGCCGCGGTCGGCGGCACGGCGCACGGCTACGGCACGGCGACTAACTACCGCATCAGCGCGACCGCGACCTCGGTGATACGCGACCTGGCGCGCGCCCATTCGCTCACGCCGGTGTCCGAATGGCCCATCGCACAGCTCCAGATGCACTGCGTGCTGTTCCGGATTCCGCCGGGCACCACGCGTGAAGCGGTGTTGCGGAAACTCGCGGCCGACAAGCGCGTGCTGATCGCGCAACCGCTGAACGAATTCGAGTCGGCATCGACCCCAGCCCTCGACCACAAGGGCTTCGACGATCCATACGCCAAATTGCAGGCGAATGTCAGCGCGCTGCACGTCGCCGACGCGCATCGGCTCAGCCGCGGCGCCGGCGTTCGGGTCGCGATCATCGACACGGGTCTGGACACCACTCACCCGGATCTGGCGGGACGCACCGAAGCGACGCGCAACTACATCGACGATGATCAAGCGGCGTTCCGCGCGGATCGTCATGGCACGCAAGTCGCGGGCCTGATCGCGGCCGCCGCGAACAATGGCATCGGCATCGTGGGCGTCGCCCCCGACGTCAAACTGCTGGCGTACAAGGCGTGTTGGCAGCCCTCGGCAAGCGCTACCGGCCGCTGCAATTCCTTCACGATTGCACAGGCACTTGCCGATGCACTCGGCGCGCGCGTTCAGATCATCAACCTGAGCCTGGTGGGACCGGCAGATCCGCTGCTCACTGCGCTGGTCGCAAAGGCCGCGCAGACCGGCGTCATTGTCGTCGGCGCCGCATCCTCGGACCTGCGCTTCGGCTTCCCGGCCAAACTACCCGGCGTGCTGGCGGTCATCGAGTCCGAGGACGCGCGCAGCCCGGGCGAGGACCTGCTGCGGGCGCCCGCGCGGGATATCGTCACGCTCGTGCCCGACGGCCACTACGATTTCGCCTCTGGCAGTTCGCTCGCCACGGCGCAGGTGACCGGCGTGGTCGCATTGCTGCTGGCGCGCAACCAGAAACTCGGCGCGAACCGGGTGCGCAGCCTGCTCGCGCAGTCGACACAGCGGCACGACACCACTCAGGGACCGTATCTTTCGGTGAATGCCTGCACCGCGCTCGCGCAGTTGGTGAGCGGCGCGGTCTGCGGCGCGGAGTAGTTCGAACGCTAGCCGCGCTTCTGGGGCGCCTGTTTCGGCGCGGGCTGCGGAGAATCGGGCTGCGGAGGCTTGCGGAATATCAGCAACGCGTCCATGCGGTCGTTGTCACTGATCGACGACGAGTAATTCAACAACAGCCGCTGACCGAGCGCCGAGTTCTGCCCCATGAAACTCTCATTCCAGCGCTTGATCCCGGCGGTCTGCTGTTGCCCCGTGCCCGAGAGGCGCACCTCGCACAGCGTGGCGCGGCACTCGATGTGCTCGGTATTGAACCCGCTGGTAGCGACCTCGCTGAGCATCGAGTTCTGGAGTTCGGCTTCCATCATGTACGCCCAGCCTTCGTCGCGGTACTCACGCTCGAGCGCGCGATGTGCATCGCCGATCTGATTCTCGTTGCCGGGGACCGATTCCTTCGCGATCAACTTGCGGAAAACGTCGCCCACTTCGATGGGCTGCACCACATCATTCGTCCCCGCGAGGGGCGTGCTGGCCGGGGCCGACATCGGCGGCGGCGCACTCTCGCTCGTGGTGTTCGCTGAAGGCAGCTTCACGGCTGACAGCGGCGTCGCGGCCGGGGTCGATTCGCGTGCGTCGCCGCGCGGCTCGGAAGCCATTGGAGCGTCGGCGGTCTCGACAACCTGCGGGGCCGCGCTCGATTCCCCATACCAGGCACGCATCGCGATGGCGCCGACCGCGATACCAGCGGCGAACGTAGCTGCGAGCAGAACTGGTCTGGTCATCACCCCTCCCCGAAGGATCACTTCGTCGCGCAAGTCGTCCTTGCCAGCCATCCAACTACCGCCGACAACGCCTCGCCATCGGTCGCGCCCTGCGAACGCGCGGTCTGGTAAACGGCGAGTTGCTGGTGCGCGCTGGTGCCGCGTTTGAGCACTACGCGCGCATGTTCGGTTTCGGCGAGGCAGTCGAGCGCGATCGCGTCCTCGCGGGTCAACGACAGCAGTTCGTCGAGCAGTTCGGCAAATGGCACGAGTTCGCCACGCGCCAGGTCGAGCAGGCTGGCATCGGCGCCGAAACGCATCGCGCGCCAGCGGTTCTCCGCGATGAGCATGCGCGGATATCGCCGCCAGGTCTTGTTGTCGCGACGCAGGCGATAAAGCATCCGCACCAGCGACAGGTTCAACGCCGCGAGACACACCGCATCGTCGAGGTGCGTGCAGCAATCGAAGACGCGCGTCTCGAGGGTCGGGTAACGCGAGCTCGGGCGGATGTCCCACCAGATCTTGGTCGTGTCCTCGATGAGTCCGTTGCGCACCAGTGCGTCGAGGTGCCGGCGAAACTCGCCGTAACTCTCGAAGTTTTCCGGCAGCCCCGTGCGCGGCAGCGACGACAACAGCATCAGCCGGAACGACTGCATGCCCATGTCGTCGCCCTGCCAGAACGGCGATGAACACGACAACGCCAGCAGGTGCGGCACGAAATACGTGAGCTGGTTCATGACGTCGATGCGCAGCTCGTCGTCGCCGAGCCCGACGTGCACGTGCATGCCGCAGATGATCATGCGCCCCGCCCCGCCCTGCACTTCGCGCGCGATGTCGGAGTAACGCTCGTGATCGGTGTGCGGCGGGCGACTAGTCGGACGCGCGAACGGATGCGTCGACGCGGCCACCGGCGCGATGCCGTAGTCGGCCGAGATCTCGCACACCTTGCGGCGCAGGGCCGCCAGTTCGCTGCGCATCGCGGCCACCGAAGCGCACACGGAAGTCTTGACCTCGAGTTGCGAGCGGAGGAATTCCGGGCTCACCCGACCTTCGGTTTCGGAGATGCAACGCTGCAGCAGTTCGGGCGGGGGATCGGCCACGAGATCGCGCGTGGCGAGATCCACGAGCAGATATTCTTCTTCTATCCCGAGCGAAAACGCGGGCTCGGAGGATCCCTGCGACGGCATGCGGCCATTCTAGCCGGAGTCAATCGCAGGCGAATACGTCCTCGATCGCGCAGGGCTCGGCCAGATGGAATCCCTGGATGTAGTCGACCCCGATGGCCCTGAGCACCTCGAGCACATCGGAGCTTTCGACCTTTTCGGCGATGGTCGCCACCTGCATCGCGGCGCCGATCTTCGCGATCGCCTCCACCATGCTGCGGTCGACCGGATCACTTGCGACCCGCCCGACGAATTGACCGTCGATCTTCAGGAAGTCGACCGGCAGTGTCTTCAGATACAGGAACGACGACACGCCGCTGCCGAAATCATCGAGCGAAAACCGGCAACCGCGCGCCTTGAGCTCGCGCATGAAGTAGGTAGCCTTCGACAGACTGGCGACCGCCGCGGTCTCGGTGATTTCGAAGCACAAGGCGCGTGCCAGCCGGTCGTCGCGCAGGCGCGCCAGCACGAACTCGAGGAAATCCTCGTCGTTGATCGAGGTGCCTGACAAGTTGACCGCGACGAGCGGCAGACGCCGGCCGGCGGTGAGGCACGAATCGAGCATCTCGATGGCGCGGTTCACGACCCACCGGTCGACCATGACCATGACGTTGTAACGCTCGGCGGCCGGGATGAATTCGTTCGGCGGCACCAGCGTGCCGTCTTCGTCGCGCAGGCGCACCATCAGCTCGAAGAACGGCACGTCGGTGCTGATGCGCGCGATGGGTACGATCCGCTGCGCGTAGAGCTCGAGCCGGCCGTCCTCGACCGCGCGGGCGATCCGGCCTACCCACTGCATCTCGCGATGGCGGCTGGTGCCGTGGTCGCGTTCGTAGATCTGCACGCGATTTCGCCCGCCGTCCTTCGCGGCGTAGCAGGCGATGTCGGCCGCGGACAGCACCGAAGCGGCGCTGGTCGTGTCGCGCATGATGCGCACCACGCCGATGCTCGCGCCGACCGACAAACTATTGGCGCCCCACAGGAAGCGGTAGCTGTGAATGGACTGCCGGATGCTGTCGGCGACGCGCTCCGCCTGCTCGAGCGAACAACGTTCGAGCAACAGTCCGAATTCGTCGCCGCCCAGGCGGGCGATGGTGTCCGACGCGCGCACCCGCGTCTGCAGCAGGCTGGTGATGTCGCGCAACAGCCGGTCACCGGCGCTGTGACCGCAGGTGTCGTTGACCACCTTGAACTGGTCGAGGTCGACATACAGCAGCACGTATTCGCCTTCGCCGCGCTGCGCGGCCGTGACCGCCGCCTCGAGGCGCGAATCGAACTCGCGCCGGTTGATGAGTCCGGTGAGCGCATCGTGGCTCGCCTGGTAGGACAGCGCCCGCTTGAGGCGCCGTTCCTTGGTCACGTCGCCGAACACGATGACCGCGCCGATCGCCGCCCCTTCGCGACTGCGGATCGGCGTCGCGGTTTCCTGGATCGCGAGTTCCTCGCCGCGCCGGTTCACGAGCACATTGTGGTCGGAAGGCACCGAGGTCTCGCCGTCGGTGAGCACCCGATCGAGCGCGTAGGCCACCGGCTTGCGCGTGGATTCGTCGATGAGCTGCAACACATCGCCGATCGGCCGGCCACGTGCCTCATCGGTGGACCAGCCCGTGAGCCGTTCGGCCACGGGATTCAGATAGTCGATGTTCCCCGCCGCGTTGGTCGTGATCACCGCGTCGCCGATGGACTGCAGCGTGACCGCGGCGCGATCTTTCTCGGCGAGGATGGCCTGCTCGGCGCGTTTGCGTTCGGTGATGTCCGAAACCGTGCCTTCGTAGCCGACGATGCGGCCCGAACCGTCGCGCACGCCGCGGGAATTCTCCAGCGCCACGACCTGCGAACCATCGCGCCGCCGCAGCACCACTTCCATCGAGCGCACTTCGCCATCGGCATCGACCTTGCGCACGAAGTCGGCGCGGTCGGTGGGACTCCAGTACAACATCACCGAACTCGGCAGCGCGTACATTTCCTCGGCCGATCCGTATCCGAGCATCTCGACGAAAGCGCTGTTGACCGACACGAGACGACCATCGCGCGTGCTCTGGTACACGCCCTCGATGACGCCTTCGAACAGCCCGCGGAATTTCGCTTCGCTCGCGCGCAGCGCCTCCTCGGCCAGGTTGCGTTCGATCGCGAGCGCGGCGAGGCGCGTCGCATGCGCCTGCAGCACCTGTTCGCGCGCATCGGGCAGGCCCGGCTCCGGCCGGTAGATAGCCACGGCGCCGAGCAACTTGCCGCTCGAGCCTTTGATCGGCATGGACCAGACCGCGCGGAAACCCGAGTCGAGCACCACCTGGCGCCGGTCGGCCCAGTGTGCATCGTTCTTGACGTCGGCCACGTACACGTCGCAGGCCGAATAGACCGCGGCCGCGCACGAACCGCGGCGCGGCTCGATCGGCGTGCGCTCCAGCACGGCGGCGAGTAATGGCGGCAGTTGCCGCGCGATGGTCAGTGAGAAACAGCTGGCGTCGGGCGCCAGCACGGAGATCGTGCAGCGGCAGCGCGGATAAACCGCCTGCACCAGGCCCGAGATCACGTCGAGCACCGCCGGCAGGCCGGCATTCGACGCGAGCAGGGCGAAGAACGCGCGTTCGTTTTCCATGATGCTCTCGGCGCGCTTGCGCTCCGAGATGTCGGTGATGCTGGCGCGCACCTGCGAAGAACTGCCGCCCTGCAGGCGCACGAGCCGCACTTCGCACGGGATGTCGCGGCCGGTTGCGTCACGATGGATCCACTCGAACACCTGGGATTCACCCGCGGCCGCAAGCTTCAGGTGCTGGCGATGGGGCGCGTTCGTGGGCTCGCCGTCGATCTGGAGTTCGGCGCTGACTCCGCACACGTTGCACGCCAGCAGCTGATCGCGCGTCATCTTGAACAGCCGCAACGCGGGCTCGTTCGCCTCGACGAAGCGCCGGGTGTCGGTGTCGATGACGGTGATGGCTTCGGGCGCGTTGTCCACCAGCGAGCGGTACCGCGCCTCGCTGTCACGCAAGGCCTGCTGGGTCATGTGCCGCTCGGAGATGTCGCGCAGGCAAATCACGAAAACTTCGGAGCGGCCGTGGCGCGCGCGGCTCACCGCAATCTCCGCCGGGAACAACGTGCCATCGCTGCGGCGCGCGGAAACTTCCGGGCTGACGCGCTGGCCCCGGAAGGTGTCGCTATTGCCCGCAAGTTTGTCGAGTCCCACGGTCACCGAGCCGTCGACCGCGATGAACGGCACCAGCACGTCGATGCGCAGGCCTAACAACTCGGCGGGTGGATAGCCGAACACGCGTTCCGTCATCGGATTCGCGCGATCGATCACGCCGGCCACGTTGGCCGTGATGACGACGTCCTTGATGTGATCGAGGATGACCTGCAGCTGGGCGGCGCCCTGCTCGGCGATCTCGACGCCGAGCGAACGCGCCTCGTCCGACATGAGCTGCATCGAACGCACCATCGCGCGCCGCTCGTCGTCGACGCTGTCGTAGTAGCGGCTCAGCATCTCCAGCATCTCGTGGGCGCTGATGCGGCCGCCGGTGACGCGCGCGCGCAGCTCGCGCAACTGCGTCTGCAGCAGCGGGTGCAGGCGGGGCATCGAGAAATCGGAGACGTCGAGACGTGTGCCGGTCGCCGTAAATGTCGGGCCTCCGGCGGAACCTGCGGCAGGCTCGGTGCTTTCTTGCGGGTTGCCTTCAGCCGGTTTTGACATAACAGAGCAACTGCGGACCAAATTGCATGATATGTCCGGGTACGAGTTGCCCCCGTGAAGCGGCTCCCGGTTTTACGAGGAGATTAATTCGCCGCGGGGGTGCTCGGCGATTGTGGTTGAGCCGTAGTGGCCTCCCCCGAACCATCCGCACTCGCTGTCGGCGAAACGACTACAGGAATGGAGAAAACGCGCGTCACGTTGCCGGCAGGATCGGTGGTCTCGATGCTCGCGGTGATCACGAACACGCCTTCGCGCCGTGGCAGCAGCACAAGCTGGTGCCTAAGGGCCTTTTCCAGCGCCGGTCCCTTCATGGGGCCGTAGTCTTCACCGACCGTTACCGCCAGGCCCTCCTGGTTCTCGAAGTGCGCGCGGACTGTCGTGAAATCCTGGTGAGGCACGATGGCGATCTCGACCGGTAAAGGCTTGTTCACCTCGGGTTTCGATCCGAGCGCGAAATGCATGCCGATGGCGCTCGAGGAGCGGCTGGCGGACACGGCCGCGACCATGTCGGGAGGCAGCGCCTCGGTTTTCACCTTCGGCTTCGCGGCGGTCGGCGCGGCCGCCGCCGGCGCCTTCGAGGAGTCTTCGCACGCGGCAAACAGGCCCACGGTGGCGACCACGGCCATCAGGGATATGCGACTCCGGCGGGTGGGCATCGAGAAAACCTCCGTTGACTCATACTAACAGGCCAACTATTCGCCGCGCCGATCACGCGCCGTATGTGCGAGCCGGTTCACCTTGAAAGGATGGGAGGATCGTCCATTGCCGCCAGCTGTTCGAACAGATCGGCGATATGCCTTTCCCAGAAGCGGGCGTCGGCGAACCACGGGAATGCGCGCGGAAACGCCGGATCGTGCCAGCGCGTGGCGATCCAGGATGCGTAATGCACGATGCGCAGGGATCGCAAGGCTTCGACCAGCGTGAGTTCCGCATAGTCGAATTCGCCGAAAGTTTCGTATCCCTCCATGACCGCGGCCCAGGAAGCCTGCTGGCTCGCGGCATCCCCGGCGAGGAACATCCACAGATCCTGGATGCGCGGACCGGACATGCAATCGTCCAGGTCCACGAACAGGGGACCGGTTTCACGCCACAGGATGTTGCCGGAGTGGCAATCGCCGTGAATCCGCACGCGCGGCATCGCCCCGAAATTCTCGAAACACTGTCGGACCCGTCCGATCACCTGCTCGCTCACGCGTGCGTACTGATCTTCGATGGCCGCGGGCACGAAACCGCTCGCGAGCACGGCGGCGCGCGCGCGCACGCCGAGGCGCCCGAGTTCGAGCACGGGACGATGCACGAAGCGCCCGCGGCTGCCGATCGCGTGGATGCGCGAGAGCGTGCGACCTAGCAAAGTGAGGGTGGCGTTATCGGCGATTTCGGGTGCGCGACCCGCCATGTACGGAAATGCCGCGAAACGCTGGTCCGCGTGCGCAAACAAACTCTCGCCACCGATGCGCAGCGGCGCCGCGACGGGCAACTCGGCATCCGCCAGCTCGAACGAGAATTCGTGCTCCTCGAGGATGGCGGCGTCGGACCAGCGGGCCGGCCGATAGAACTTGAGTACCCAGAGCTTGCCGTCCTCGTCGCCGACTTGATAGACGCGGTTTTCGTAGCTGTTGAGGGCAAAGAGCCGCCCTGACGGTTCGAGCCCGATACTTTCGGCCGCGGCGGCCACCTCGAAAGGCGTCAGGTTCGCGAACGGAGCGAGTGCAGATTGCGTCACAGCCACACCGACACATTAATGTAAAATCCTGCCGCCCAAAACCCTAAGTGAAAAGTCGCGAATGACCCAGAAATCAACGAACAGAAACTCGGTTCTCGTCACCGGCGGCGCCGGCTACATCGGCAGCCACACGGTTCTGCAGCTCGTCGCCCGTGGTGAACGGGTCGTGGTGCTCGACGATCTATCCACCGGATTCCGCCAGGCCGTGCGCGATGTTCCGCTGGTCGTCGGCAACGTCGGCGATCGTGCGCTGGTCGATTCGGTGCTGGCCGAACACGCGGTCGACACCATCATCCATTTTGCCGCGCACACCATCGTGCCGGAGTCGGTCAGCAACCCGCTCAAGTATTACGGCAACAACACCTGTTCGACGCGCTCGCTGCTCGCCGCGGCATCGGACGCCGGCGTGCGGAACTTCGTGTTCTCCTCGACCGCCGCGGTTTACGGCATACCGGCGTCGGGCCTCGCTTCGGAAGAATCCGCGACCGCACCCATCAACGCCTACGGCACCTCGAAGCTCATGTCCGAGTGGATGCTGCGCGACCTGTGCGCGGTCACGCCGATGCGCCACGTCATCTTGCGTTACTTCAATGTCGCGGGCTCGGACACGCAGGGCCGCATCGGCCAATCGACCGCGAAGGCGACGCTGCTCGTCAAGGTCGCCTGCGAAGCCGCCGTCGGCAAGCGGCCCTATCTATCGGTGTACGGCACCGATTACCCGACGCCCGACGGCACGGGCGTGCGCGATTACATCCACGTCGAGGACCTCGCGTCCGCGCACCTGAATGCGCTCGATTACCTGCGCGCGGGCGGCGCGTCGCTGCTCGCCAATTGCGGCTATGGACATGGCTACAGCGTGCGCGAGGTATTGAAGAGCGTCGAAAAGATCGCCGGCCTGAAGCTCGACATCCGCGAGGAACCCCGGCGCGCGGGCGATCCGCCCACGCTCGTGGCCAAGTGCGACCGGGTGCGCCAGACACTCGGCTGGGCCCCGCGGCTCGACGACATCGACACCATCGTGCGAACCTCGCTGGAATGGGAAAAGCGTCTGCAACGAGAACCCTGGTAGATAGGAGCTGACTGGATCGATGCGCTGGCCGAGACCCAAATCGCTGAGCGGCCTGATGCTGCTGGGACTCGCGCTGATCGCGGGCCCGTTGCTCGTGGCCGTCATCGACGCGGCGCTCCAGATCCGCAAGCTGAGCGTGACCAGCCAGGAACTCGTGCTCGAGGGCGTGCAGAGCGCGCGCCTCTCGCAGAGCCTGTTCGCCGACATCACCTCACTGCAACGCACCGTGCGGCTCTACCAGGTGCTCGGCGACGTCAAACTCCTCGACGCCTACCGCACCACCGACCAGCGGCTCGCCGCCTCGCGCACCCAGCTCGCGGCGCTGCTCACCGAGGAGCCGACGCGCCACAGTCTCGAAGAATTCGCCGCCATGCATAACGAGATCGCCAACGCCGTGAGCGCGACGCCGCCGGGCAGCGCCGGATTTCCCGCGATCCTCGCGCGCATCGACCGGCTCAACGATCTGGCGAACGCCATCGCGCAGTCGGGCAATCGGCAGATCGACGCGCGGCTCGCCGGCCTGCAGCAACAGACGGCCGGCACCCAGCGGCGCCTGTTCTGGCAATCGGCCCTGCTCGTGCCGTTGACGCTGGTCGCGATACTGGCGCTCACGTTGTCCGTCGGGCGTCCGTTGCGGGCCATCGACCGCGCCATCAGCGAACTCGGCCGCGGCACTTTTTCACACCCGATCGAAGTATCCGGCCCGCGCGATCTCGAGCGGCTCGGTGCGCAGCTCGAGTGGCTGCGTCAGCGCCTGCTCGATCTCGCCCAGGAGCGCAATCGCTTCCTGCGGCACATGTCGCACGAATTGAAAACGCCGCTGGCCAACATCCGCGAGGGCGCGGAACTGCTCATGGATGGTGCGGTCGGACCCCTGGACAATTCCCAACGCGAAGTGGTCGCCATCCTGCGCGATAACGGCATCAAACTGCATCGGCTCATCGAAAACCTGCTGTCGTTCAGCGCGTGGCAGAAGGAAAGCGTCGGACTGGATCTTTCCGATTTCCGGCTGCGGCCGCTGGTCAAACAGGTCATCGAGAGCCAGCAACTCACGGTAGTCTCGCAACGCGTTCGGCTCGAGGTTAAGGTGGATGACTTGATGCTGCGGGCCGATCGCGGCAAGGTGCGCCTGATCATCGAGAATCTGCTGTCCAATGCCATCAAATACTCGCCCAAAGGCGGCACTGTCTATCTACATGCCGCCAAACAGGACACCCAGCTCGTGATCGACGTCGCCGACTCGGGTGCCGGCATTCCGCCGGAAGAACGCGCCCGCGTATTCGAAGCTTTTTATACCGGCCGCCCGCCCGCCGGGGTACAGGTCAAGGGCACGGGCATCGGCCTGTCGGTCGTGCTCGAGTTCGTCAACGCGCATGGAGGCACCATCGAGATCATGGACGGCGAATACGCCGGCGCGCATTTCCGCATCCGCATGCCGGTGTTGTCGGTGACGAAGCCAGTCGGGAACCAGGCGCATGCGGCATAACGTCCTCATCTGGGTGGGACTGACCGCGCTGGGAATGGCCGGCTGCGGCGGCACGCTGAAAACACGCGACACCCAATCCCTGCCGACGGTGGATCGCAGCTCCACCGAAACGACGGTCATCACCTCCTATCTCGACACCTCCGTGCGCCTGGCGCGCGGCACACCCGCCGAACAGGCGGAAATCCTTACTAGAACCAGCAACGATTACGCCGCGGCGCCGACTCCTAGCATCGTTTTGCGGTATGCGATGGTGCTTTCGACACCCGGCCACGCGGGTTATGACCCTGTCGGTGCACAGCGACTTTTGCGCGAAGTACTCGCGAGCCCCGAGACTCTGCTTCCTGCGGAACGCGCTCTCGCGTTCCTGCAGCTGCAGCAGGTCGAGCGTCAGCAATCCTTACAAGCGGATGTGCGGCGCCTGCAGACAGGCGCCGAAAGAACCGCGAACGAACGAATCGCGCAACTAACGCGACGCCTGACCACCGAGAGCGAGGAAAATGCCCGTCTCAAGAAGGCACTCGCCGACGCGCAGGCCAAGCTGGATGCGATCGCGAACATTGAAGGCTCGTCGAATGATCGGCGGCCCACCACGCCCGAGGGACGGAAACCGTAGAGGTTTCTGATGTTAGCCATGCAACTCGCCACTCCGCACACGCCGAAACGCAAAGCCCGCATCCTCGTGGTCGACGATGACCCGGGCCTGTTGCGCCTGCTCACCATCCGGCTGCGCGCGGAGAACTACGAGGTCGAAGCGGTGGAGAGCGCGGCGCTCGCGCTCGCGGCCACCAGCCGCTTCCGGCCCGAGCTGGTCATCACCGACCTGCGCATGGACCAGATGGACGGCATCGGACTGCTCAAGGAACTGCAGTCGCGTTATCCCGGACTCAAGGTGATCATCCTGACCGCGCACGGCACGATTCCCGATGCGGTGCATGCCACGCAGCTCGGCGCGTTCGGCTTCCTCACGAAGCCGGTCGACAAACAAGAATTGCTGGACCAGGTGCAGAAGGCGCTGCGCATCTCCGGGTTCACGGACAACGACGAAGACTGGCGCTCGGAGATCATCACGCGCTCCTCGCTCGTCGAGGAAAAACTCTCGCAGGCGCACATGGTCGCCGGCACGGATGCGCGCGTGTTGATCACCGGCGAAAGCGGCACGGGCAAGGAGTTGCTGGCGCGCGCCATACACAACGCGAGCCCACGCCGCACCAAGCCGTTCGTCGCGATCAATTGCAGCGCGATGGCCGAGAACCTGCTCGAGTCGGAGCTCTTCGGACACATCAAGGGTTCGTTCACCGGCGCGGTGCGCGATCACGCCGGCCTCTTCCAGGCCGCGGATGGCGGCACATTGCTGCTCGATGAAATCGGCGACATGCCGATGCGGCTGCAGGTCAAGCTGCTGCGCGTCCTGCAGGAGAACAACATCCGCCCGATCGGCGCCACCGATGCGATTCCCGTCAACGTACGCGTGATCTCGTCGACGCACCGCGACCTGCAGCAGCTCATGATGAGCGGGCAGTTCCGCGAAGATCTCTATTACCGCCTGAATGTCGTGCACATCGACATGCCGCCGCTGAATCGCCGCCGGGAAGACATCCCGTTGCTCGTCTCGCACTTCCTCGCGCAGATCAGCAATGAAAGCGGCGTGCGCAAGATCTACGCACCCGAGGCCGTGGAGTTGTTGGCCACGGCGGACTGGCCGGGAAACATCCGCCAGCTCGCCAACGTGGTGCGGCAGAACGTGGCCCTGTCGCAGACGCCCATCATTCCGGTGGAGCTGGTGCAGCAGTCGCTGGGCGGGACGCAGAGCAAGCTGCCCTCCTTCGACGAAGCGCGCGACGAGTTCACCCGCTCCTATCTATCGCAGATCCTGCAGATCACCGGCGGCAACGTGAGCCAGGCCGCGCGCCTCGCGAAGCGCAACCGCACCGACTTCTACAAACTTCTCTCCCGTCATCAGCTGACGCCCGAGGATTTCAAGGGGCGTTGAGTCTTGGGATGGGTGATGGGAGTGGTGTGAGCGGAGGTCGTCCGCGCAGGGGTGGGATTCGCTTTTCGCCGGGCCATTCGGGTGGTTGTTAGCGCGAGATTCGGGCCGCCGCTCTTAGAGGAAGAAATTTGAACCGTGGTCTGCAGGCACGGCGTGCCTGCGTTAGTGCGGCCGGGAGCCGGCTTCGAAGCTTGCGAAGTAGGTACCCGGCCCGCTCACCCACCCCTGCACGTACGCCCTCCGCTCACACCACCCTCTTCGCTCGATCCCGTGCTCGCCCCCGCATCCTCGTACTCGGAGAAAGGAATGAAGAGCGCGAGACCATCGGCAACTGAACGACGGATCCCTTCGAACGAGGAAGTCGACCACTCCACCCATTGAGTTCCGCGCCTCCTCGCTCGTCCTCTCTTCTCTCGTCTTCTCTTCACTCCGCGGCTTTGTCTTGGGGGCCGGGCGCTGAGCGCGGCGGAGGCGCGACGGTGCACGTGCATGACCGAGTGAGCGGGCCGGGCACCCACTTCGCAAGCCGCGAAGCCGGCTCCCGGCCGCATCAACGCAGGCAGTCCGTCGCCGCAGGCCACGGTTCAAATTTCTTCCTCTCAGAGCGGCGGCCCGAATCTCGCGCTAACAACCCCCGAATGACCCGGCGAAAAGCGAGCTCGGTCATGCACGGGCGACGGCGCGCCTCCACCCCACCCTATCCTCCCGTCCCCCCAAACAAAAACGGCGCCCTGTCGGCGCCGTCTTTGTTTTGGCCGTGAGGCCTCGAGAAGGTCTCAGGCCTTCAACGTCTTGCGGCGGACCAGCGCGACTCCGACGAGTCCCAGTCCGAGAAGTGCGAGCGTGCCCGGCTCCGGAACGGAGCGGTACGTCAGACGCACAACGAGATCGTCGTGATTGTCATCCATGTCGGCACCCGAGTCGTCCCACAGCAACCAGGCGGTGTTGCCGCCGTCGGTGAGATACATGCCGATCGACTGGAAGCTGCCGAGCACCGTCGAGTCGTTCGCGGCGTTGGTCATGCAGGTCGAGACGTTCACGGAGCAGAAGCGGAAATTCAGCCGGCCGTTGGTGGCGGCGACGGTGCCGCGATCACGCTCGCTCCAGTTGAGGTTGCCCTGGTTGTCGATGACCAGCGTGGTACCCCAGAAGAGCTGGTTGCGATAACCGGCTTCGGCAGCGAACAGGTCGATCTCGATGACGTCCCCGGCCTGCGCGCCCGTGACACCCAGCGAACGGCCCAGCAAGAAGCTCGGGACACCCGCGCCGTTGAGCTGCGAGCGGAAATCATTGATGACCGGCACGTTGTACGCCGGAGTGTGCGTCGGAGAGGTCGTATCCAGCAGGATGAAAGCGGCATTGGCGTCGGCGGCAAACAAGCTCGCGACGGCGGCAATGGCCCAGGAAGAGTTGCGCAGGATCTTTCGCATATCTGAAACCCCAGTGGTCCGCTGCAATGCGCCGCGGATGCCCCTGGAACAAAGCAAGTCACATGCCACGAATGCGAAAAAGTCTGAAAAACAATGAGTTGCGCGGCATCCCCAGCAACTGTCAAATCTCAGTAGGAAGGGACTGTAAATGGCCCCGACACTCGTCCTACAGGCGTACGGCAGTAATCGCCGTCTCGCGCTACCTTCCCCGTCGGATCCCATCCGGAGTCAATCGACGTGCAACTGCTCGGTAACCTGGTCACTGCCTCGGGTTTTGCCTATTTCCTGTTCGCCGCAGGCCTTCTCGCGCGCCTGTTGCCGTTCGCGCGGCGGTTCTCATGGGGCCTGCTGGCAACCGGCGCGGGCGTGACCCTGATCTTCTCCAGCGGCCAGGTGGCGGCCGCGCTCTCGAGCCCCCTCGAGTACCAGTACCCTGCCGTGCTGGACGTCCGCGCCCACCCCGAGGCCCGGCACATCGTGGTCCTGGGCGCATGGGCAGCCGACGATGCCGGGATGCCGATCACCGGGCGCCTCAACGCCAGCGCCGCCTATCGCGTGCTCATGGCCATGGAGCTGCTCGAACAACGGCCGGAGGCGCTCGACATCATCGTGTCCGGGTCGCCCATCACCGTGCGTGTGATGACCGAAGCGCTCATCGCGGCGGGTGTGCCGGCCGCGAAGATCACACGGGAGGATCACTCGCAGGTCACGGCGGAAAGCGCGGAGAACCTCAAACCAATGGTCGGCGGCGCGCCCTTCTTTCTCGTGAGTTCCAGCGGGCACATGCCGCGCGCCATGGAAAGCATGCGGCGACAGGATCTTCATCCCATCGCGGTGCCCACCGATCACAAACAACCGCGGGAGTGGACACGCGCCGAGTTCGCGCCGCGGCCCGAATCGCTGTCGCATTCCGATCTTGCACTGCACGAATATGTAGGAAGAATCTGGTACGCGATTCGTGACCGCCTCTGACACGCGCTGTCGCAACTAACCACCGGATTCGGGTAGCCTGCGCCGCTAATGAAAACCCCTATCAGATCGCTGCTGTTCCTCCTGAGCGCCTTCGCAATGACACAGGCTTTTGCTGACAACTCATTTCCGGGCGGCGCGGGGTCACGTTCGCTGATCATCATCGGCGCCTCCTATGCGGCGAGTTGGGGCGAACCGTCACTCCCCGGTTATCGCATCACCAACAAGGGCATCGCGGGCCAGGAATCCTCCGCCGTGCGCGCGCGCTTCGAGAGCGACGTGATCACCAACAAGCCCGA
The DNA here is from genome assembly GCA_036677145.1 of Alcaligenaceae bacterium. Lineage (GTDB taxonomy): Bacteria > Pseudomonadota > Gammaproteobacteria > Steroidobacterales > Steroidobacteraceae > CADEED01. Next base: position 55,595 of record JAKFFF010000034.1, on the reverse strand, counting down.
CGCCGTGCTTCTCTGGGGCCACATCAACGACATCTTTCGCGCACCACCGGAAAAGATGGCTCAAGCGAAAAGCGGCGCGTGCGACAACATCCGCGCGATGAGCGAACAGGCGCGCGCCGCCGGTATCGATGTGATCATCGCGACGGAGCTGACGCTCACCGTCGGCGACGGCTGGCTCGACCAGATTCGCGGCGCCATCGGCAGACTGCGCGGCCGCGAGAACTACAACGCGGTCATCAACCAGCACGTCAAGGACGTGAATGAGTGCCTGCGCAAATACGCCGCCGCGGAGCGCATCAAGGTTCTGGATCTCGAGAAGGCCGTGGATTCGGGCAACGGCACGCGCCGCGCCGAGTATTCGCGCGAGGACGGCAGCCACGTCAGCCCGGCCGGTTATGCGGCCCTGACTCGTTATGCGACCGGCCAGCTGCGCTGACGGCCGCCCGGTCTAACTTTCGCGCGCGGAGCGTGTGGCCGGTTGAATGTGCGGCAGCTGCGCGAGCTGCACCGCGAGCGCGGCGCGATCACACTTGCCATTGACGTTGCGCGGCAGCGCCTCGAGCAGATAGATGTCGGCGGGCAACATGTAGCTGGGCAATTGCACGCGGCAATACTGGCGCACGATCTCGGCGAGATCGCGCGGCGCGCCCGCGGCGGCGACCAGCGCGACGACGACGCGCTGACCGAGTGAATCATCCGCGAGTCCGATGGCCGCCGACTCGACCACGCCGGCAACCTCCGCGACCACTTCTTCGATCTCGCTGGGGCTGATGCGATATCCGGAGCTCTTGATGAGATGATCGCCGCGCGCCACGAAATACAGGAATCCATCGGCATCGGTCTTCACGAGGTCGCCGGACCACACCGCGGTCTCGTTGCGCGGGATCTCGCGCAAACGCGCCGGCAGCTCGCGAAAGCGATTCGCGGTCTTTTTTGGATCGCCCCAGTAGCCCAGCGTGACCAGCGAGCCGCGGTGCACGAGTTCGCCCGTTTCACCCGGCGCGCACTCGGTGCCGTCCGCGCGCAACACGAAGATCTCCTGACCCGGGATCGCCTTGCCGATGGACCCCGGGCGTCGATCGAGCTCCGCCGGATCCAGGTAGGTAGAGCGGAACGCCTCGGTCAATCCATACATGCAGAACACCTGCGTGTCCGGCAACGCGCCGCGCAGACGGGCGAGCACGGCGAGCGGCATGACACCGCCGGAGTTGGTGATGTAGCGCAATGACTTCACGACCGATGCGGGCCACTCCATCGCGGCCAGGTGCATCCACATCGTCGGCACCCCGGCGAGACCCGTGATGCGTTCGGCCTGTGCTTCCTGCAACAGCGCCGCGGGCAGCGCGAAGTTGGTGAGGACGGCGCAGGCACCCACGGCGAACGCCACGGTAACCTGGCTGAATCCATAGTCGAAACTGAGCGGCAGCGCGGCGAGGATGCGATCTCCGGCGCCATTGCGCTGGTACTGCGAAACGCTGAGCGCGCCGGCAACCAGGTTGCGGTGGCTGACGATTACGCCCTTCGGGCGCCCGGTGCTGCCGGAGGTGTACAGCAGCGCGGCCGCGTCATCGCCAATCGCTTGCGTCGCGGGCGGAGCGGCGGACTCCACGGTGAGCTGGTCGTATTTGACGGCGCGCGCGGCGCCGTCCGGCTTCGGCAGCTCGCCGGCGTCGCACAACACCAGCGTCTTCACCGTCGGACAATTCCTGAGCAGCTCGTCGAGCGCATGAGTCGCGCCCTGCGAAGCGGCCAGCAGCGTCGCGCCGGCATCGTTGAGCAGGTGTTCGAGCTGGCGGACTTTGAGGATGGGGCTCACCGGCACGAAGATCGCCCCGAGCCGGCTCGCCGCGAGCGCAAGCTCGATCACCTCGGGGCGGTTCTGCATGCAGATCGCAATGCGATCGCCACGTTTCACCCCGAGCCGGGCGAGCGCCGCGGCCACGTGAATGGTGCGCTGACGCAGCGCGGCGTAGGAAATGCCGGTACCACGATAGCGCAGAGCCTGGCTATCGGGAGAGCGCCGCGCCGCGGCGTCGAAGAGGTCGTGCAGCAGATTCACTTTGAGTCCCTTCGTTCCTTCCCCGCAGCCCGAAGGCCGCAGTCAAGCGCGATATTCGCCGCTCATCACACGGCGCCACCACGATTCGTTGGCGAGGTACCAGTCGACTGTCTTCTCGATCCCGGTTTCGAAACGCTCCTGCGGCGCGAACCCGAGTTCCTTGCTGATCTTGGAGGCGTCGATGGCATATCGCCAATCGTGCCCAAGCCGATCCGTGACGTAGGCGATCAACGTATTCGTAGGGCGGCCGCTGGCCGCGGGACTCTTCGGGAAGCGGCGTGCGAGTTGCGGATCCGCGGCGAAGCGCCGGTCGATGATCTCGCACAGGTGATTCACGATGTCGATGTTGCGCCACTCGTTGCAGCCACCGACGTTGTAGGTTTCACCCACGCGTCCCAGGCGCAGAACCGCGTCGATGGCGCGGCAGTGATCCTCGACGTACAACCAGTCGCGAACGTTTTCGCCCTTGCCGTACACCGGCAGCGGTCCGCCGTCGAGCGCGCGCACCAGCATCAGCGGGATGAGCTTCTCGGGAAAATGGAACGGGCCGTAATTGTTCGAGCAATTGCTCGTGGTCACCGGCAGGCCGTAGGTGTGGTGATACGCGCGCACGAGATGATCCGAGGCCGCCTTGCTGGCCGAGTACGGCGAGTTGGGTGAATACGGCGTCTCCTCGGTGAACGCCGGATCATCCGAGCGCAGCGAGCCGTACACCTCGTCGGTCGAGACGTGATGGAACCGCACGTCGTCGCGCAGTCCACCGTCACGCGTCCACGCGGCACGCGCCGCCTTGAGCAGCGTGTGGGTTCCGATGACATTGGCGCGAATGAACTCGTCGGGCCCGGTGATCGAACGGTCCACGTGCGATTCGGCGGCGAAATGCACCACGTGATCTATGCCATGTTCGGCGAACAGTGCATCCACGAGCGCGCCATCGCAGATGTCGCCGCGTACGAACGTGAGCTGCGGATTGCCGCGCACCGCGTCGAGATTCGCCAGGTTGCCCGCGTAGGTGAGCACGTCGAGCACGACCACGCGGTCGGCCGGATGCGCGCGCAGCCAGTGATGCACGAAATTGGCGCCGATGAATCCGGCCCCGCCCGTCACGAGCAACTTTCTCATTGATTCCTCATCTGCCGCGACAGGCTCATCGATAACATTCCGCGGCCGCGAGAGTCGTGCCGGCGGCGTCCTTGGCGGACAGGCGCGGCGATTCTCCGGGCGCGAGCGGCCACTGGATGCCGAGCGCCGGATCGTTCCACAACACCGAACGCTCGCTGACCGGATCGTAGTAATCCGTGCACTTGTACTGGAACTCGACGTGCTCGGAGAGTGCGAGGAAGCCGTGCGCGAAGCCCGGCGGGACCCACAACATGCGCTTGTTGTCGGCCGACAGCTCGACGCCCACGTGTTTGCCGAAAGCCGGCGACGAACGCCGCAGATCGACCGCCACGTCGAAGGCGCTGCCCTGCGTGACACGCACGAGTTTTCCCTGCGGTTTCGCGAGCTGGTAGTGCAGTCCGCGCAGCACGCCGCGGGCCGACGCGCTGTGATTGTCCTGCACGAATTGCACGTCGATCCCGGCTTCCACGAATGCACTGTGCCGGAAGGTTTCCATGAAGAAACCGCGGGCGTCGCCGAATACCTTCGGCTCGATCAATACGACTCCGGGCAGCCCCGTCGGCAGGAAATTCATCAGTTGAAAACCCGCTCTTCGAGCATGCGCAGCAGGTACTGGCCGTACTGCGTGTTCTTGAGCGGCTGCGCGAGCGCGCGTACGCGGTCGGCGTCGATGAATTTCAGGCGGTACGCGATCTCTTCGGGACAGGCGACTTTCAGGGCCTGGCGAGTCTCGATCGCCTGGATGAAGGTGGCCGCGTCGATCAGCGACTGGTGAGTGCCGGTATCGAGCCACGCGTAGCCGCGGCCCATGATCTCCACGTGCAACTGGCCGAGGGCCAGGTAAGCGCGGTTGAGATCGGTGATCTCGAGTTCACCGCGCGGCGATGGCCGCAGCGCGCTCGCCAGCGCGAGCGCCTGTTCGTCGTAGAAATACAGCCCGGTCACGGCGTAGTTGGACTTGGGCTGCTGCGGCTTCTCTTCGATGCCGGTCGCCTTGCCGGCCGCGTCGAAGTCCACGACGCCGTAACGCTCCGGATCGGTGACGTGGTATGCGAACACGCTCGCACCGGTGTCGCGGGTACTTGCAGACCTGAGCAGATCGGTCATTCCGTGGCCGTAGAAAATGTTGTCGCCCAGCACCAGTGCGAAGCGCTCTGGTCCGTAGTGCGCGCCCGCGATCAGGATCGCTTCGGCGATGCCCCCCGGACGCGGCTGCTCGGCGTATTCGATCTTCATTCCCCACTGCGAACCGTCGCCGAGCAATTGCTTGAAGCGCGGCAGGTCCTGCGGAGTGGAGATCACCAGGTGCTCGCGAATGCCGGCCAGCATGAGCACGCTGAGTGGATAGTAGATCATCGGCTTGTCGTACACCGGCAGCAGTTGTTTGCTGGTGACGAGCGTCAGCGGAAACAGGCGCGACCCCGCGCCGCCCGCGAGGACGATGCCCTTGTAGGGCTTATGTTTCATGGAACTCCCGAACTAGTTGCAAGCGTGCGGTGGGACCGCGCAGGCATTCTAGTGCATTGACCGGGCCGCATCGGACCTTGCGACGGGCAGAGCCCCCGCGTTCGATACGCTTCACATTCGCGGACTCTGCGCACACCCCCGCACTTGACACGCCGGGACTGTGAGGACGGTCCGCTTCGGACGCGGGGCATATGCTCACCGGCGGGCCTCCCCCGAAGTAGACTACGCGCCATTTTTCGCGGACGGATCTCAATGGGCGCGCCGAAATACGAACAGGTACCCGCACACGCACCACCGGCCGTGCTCGCCGGCGCGTTCCAGACCGGCGTGCTCGGTGTGCGCAGCCTCCAGCGCCGCGGCGTGCGCGCCGTGATGTTCGACAGCGTGACCAACAACCCCGGCTTCCGCTCGGTGTACGGACCGGCGATCGCCTGTCCGGATCCGGATGCGCAGCCCGATGCCTGGCGCGCATTCATGATCGACCTGGCGCGCCGCGTCGGCGACCGCCCCGTGCTCATCGCCAGTTCCGACAAGTTCGTCTCGGCTATTGCTCAGCACGAAGCCGCGCTCGCGCCGCACTACCGGCTCTCACCCGGCGCTGCGCTGCAAGGTGCGCTCGCCAACAAGCATTCGCAGTATGACCTCGCCACACGATTCGGCATGCCGATGCCGGTCACCCAGTTCGCCAAGAACGAGGACGAAGTGCGCGATTTCGCGCGCCGCGCGATGTTCCCCTGCCTGATCAAGCCGACCCACTTCCGCGAGTGGCAGAAGCTGCCGAAGGACCACAAGCTCTACGACCAGAAGGTCGCGATTGCCGAGAACGAGGCGCAACTCATCGACAACTACCGCCTCGCGGTAAGTGTCACGCCCGACGTCATCCTGCAGGAAATCATCGTCGGACCCGACTCCGCCAAGCGGGTCTACCTGTCGTGTTACGACGCGTCCGGCAAACGCATCGCGAACGCCATGTTCCGCGAGTTTCGCTGCAACCCGGTCGGATTCGGTCCGGCGAGCATCAGCGAACCGGTCGACGATCCGGAAACGGACGAGGTCTGCGATCGCTGGCTGCGCGCCATCAACTACGTCGGGTTGTGCGAGATCGAGATGAAACGCGACGTGCGCGACGGCCGCGTGAAGATCATCGAAGCCAACCCCCGCCTCTCGGGCGGCGGTGACGCGGCGCCCTACTCGGGCGTCGACCTGCCCTGGATCCACTACTGCGACCTCGCCGGGCTGCCGGTCACGCCGGCCAAACCGAACGGCAATGATTTCCGGCACATCGTGCTGCGCGCCGACGGCGATGCACTGCCGGCCTACTGGTTCGGCGGCCTCATAAGCTTCCGTGACGTGCTCGCCTCCTACCGCGCGCCCCGGGCGTTTTTCGACCTCGACAGCAAGGACTGGCGGTATTCGCTGGAGACGCTGTATGTCTTCGGCCGGCTGCTGTTCCGGGCCACCATGAGGAAGCTTTTCAGCCGCAAGGCTTGAACCCGGGCCCGGACGGGTTTCGTGACTATGTGCACTGATTTTCGAGCCGGGAGGGCTGCGCTCCTTGACCTTACGGTACGGCCCTTCATGCTGCCGCCTCCGGTAAGCCCTTGGGACGCCTACCGTTATTTTGGGAACCATGACAACCAGCTCCACGCCTGAAACCAGCATCGTCATTCGCGCGCTCAACGAGCAGCGCTGGCTGCCGGACGTGTTCGCGTCGCTGCACAAGCAGAAGTACCGCGACTTCGAGACCATCCTGGTCGATTCCGGGTCCGTGGACGCCACGCGCGACATCGCGGCAGCCAACGGCGCGCGGATCGTGCGGCTGCGCTCGGAGGACTTCACCTTCGGTCATTCGCTCAACGTCGGCGTGAGCGAATCGCGCGGCAAATTCATCGCCATCGTTTCGGCGCATGCGATTCCCTCCGACGAAAACTGGCTGGGCGAACTCGTCGAGCCGCTGCGACGCGACGACGTCGCGATGACCTACGGCAATCAGCGCGGCCACAAGGTTTCGAAATTCTCCGAGTGCCGCGACTTCGAACGCACGTTCGGCGAGAAAACCTTCGAGGTGGACGTCGAGCAGCCCTTCGCGAACAACGCGAACTCGGCCATCCGCAAGGACCTCTGGGAGATCTACCCCTTCGACAAGGGCCTGCCCGGGCTCGAAGACATCGACTGGGCGAAGTACTGGCTCGAGCACGGCCGCAAGGTCGTCTATCAACCCGGCTCCTGCATCATCCACGTACACACCGAGACCTGGCCGCAGGTCCGCCGCCGTTATTACCGAGAAGGCATGGCCGCGCGCTGGGTGGGCATACGCATCCTGCGCAACATCCCGGGCGAAATCGTGCGTGAGTTGTGGTGGGGATTGAAGGACTTCTGGATTGCGGCCCGCGAGGGCAAGTTCGGCGCGCTCGCCGCGGAGATCCTGCGGTTCCGCTACGAAAAACTGATGGGCACGGTCGGTGGCATCACCGACAGCCGCGGGTTGCTCAATCCCGCGCGCCGCTCGGAGCTGTTCTTCGGCAACGGCTTCCCGGCGCTCGTCGTGCGCGGCCCGAACCGCATGGAGCTCGAGGAACGCAACGTGCCGAGCCTCAAGCCCGGCGAGATCCTCGTGCGCGTCTCGCACGTCGGCATCGGCACCAGCGACCTGGCCATCATCGACGGCAAACCGGATGCGCAGCGCAAGGGCTCGACTATCTACCCGATCGTTCCCGGGCGCGAATCGTCGGGCACGATCATCGCACTCGGCCCCAAGGTCACCGAGTTCAAGGAAGGCGACCGCGTGGTCGTCGAAGGCATCCAGGGCTGCGGCGAATGCGAGCGCTGCCGGGACGATAATGCGTTGTACTGCGCCGACCGCCGCGAAGTCGGCGTGATGGGCCAGGACGGCGCCTGCGCCGGATACATGGTTTCGCGCGCGCGTTACGCACACCGCATCCCGGCCGACGTATCGCTCGCCAAGGCAGCGCTGGTCGAGCCGCTAGCCGTGGTTCACAAGGGCCTGCGGCGCCTGGGCTCCGCGCGCCAGGGTGACAAACCGCTGCGTTGCGCGGTGACCGGCGCCGGCACGCTCGGCCATCTCGCCGCACTCGTGCTCAAGGCGCGCGGACACTCCGTGGTCGTATTCGATACCGACACGCAGCGCCTGGCGGCCCTGCGCGGCGCGGTGGAGACCTCGACCACGCTGCGCAATCTCGGCGACTTCGACTGGTTCATCGATGCTTCCGGCAAACACAAGGTGGTCGCGCCGCTGCTCGAACAAAGTCATCCGGGCGCCGCGATCCTGCTGCTCGGCTATCCGTACCCGGATCAGACCTTCAACTTCGAATCGCTGGTCGCGCACGACCGCGCGGTGATCGGCTCGCTCGGTTACACGCGGCGCGACTTCGCCGACGCCCTCGCGACGCTGCCTGCGCTCGACCTCACGCCCTTCCTCGAGACGGCCTTCCCGCTCGAGCAGTATGACAAGGCGCTGGCGCGCGCCCGCGCGCAGGACGCGCTCAAGGTCATGTTCACTTTCGAAACCGCCTCCTGATACATGACCAATCCAGTCCCTGAAGAACGCAAGATCAACCTGCTCATCGCCATCGCCGGACTCGGAATCGGCGGCGCCGAGGTCGTGGTTCAGCGTCTCGCCGAAACGATCGACAAGAAACGTTTCAACCTCACCATCGCCTGCCTCAAGGTGCAGGGTCCGGTCGGCGACCTGGTCGCGCGCACCGGGATCGAGATCGTCGTGCTCGGCGATCCGGATGCGAAGCGCGTGAACTACCTGTCGTTCCTCAAACTGCTCAAGCTGATCCGGCAGCGGAACATCGAAGTGGTGCATACACACACCACCGACGCGCTGGCCGACGCCGCGTTGTGCAAACTGTTCCGTCCGCGCCTGCGGCTCATCCACACATTCCACTTCGGCAATTACCCGCACCGCCCGCCGCGCGAGCTCATGATGGACCGCGTATTCTCGCGGCTGGCCAGCTATCTACTGGCGGTCGGCGACGTGCAGCGCAAACAACTGCTGAAGGTCTTCGGGTTCCGCGAAAATTCCGTGGGGCGCATCTGGAACGGCGTCGTGATTCCGCAGGGTTCGGGCGCCGCGTTCCGCGCGCAGACCGGCAAGCCCGGCGACATCATCGTGGGCACGATGGCGACGCTGATCGAACAGAAAGGCCTGTTCGACCTGCTCGAAGTCGCGCGCAAGGTGCACGACGTCCACAAGAACGTGCACTTCGTCATCATCGGCGACGGCTTCCTGCGCAAACGCCTCGAGGCGCGCCGCAAGGAACTTGGACTCGACGGCGTCGTGACACTGGCAGGCTGGGTTTCCGATGCTGCCGAAAATGCGCTGCCCGCCTTCGACATCTTCTTCCAGCCCTCGCTGTGGGAGGCGATGTCCATCGCGCTGCTCGAAGCCATGGGCGCGGGTAAACCTTCCGTGACGACTCGCGTCGGTGAGACGCCGTTCGTGGTCGAAAACGGTGTCGACGCCTTCCTCACCGAGCCGAAGGACATCGACGGAATGACGAAAGCGCTGCTCCAACTCATCGAGGATCCGGCGCTGCGCCGGCGCATGGGTGAAGCGGCGCTCGCCAAGGCGCGCGCGAAATACGCCGTGGAGCACATGACGCGCGCATACGAAGCCGTCTATGCCGGCGGCAAGTCCTAGTGCGCATCCTCTTCGTCACGCAGATCGTTCCCTATCCACCGCACGGTGGCGTCCTGCAGCGCGGCTACAACCTGCTGCGCGAACTCGGCCGCGATAACGAAGTGCATCTGCTCGCGTTCCACCATCCGGACGAACTGCCGAATGGCGAGCCGCTCGAGCGCAGTCGCGCGGAACTCGGCAAGTTCTGCCGTCACATCGAATATTTCCCGCTGTGGCCGAAGCAGTCCGCGGCGCACAAGCTCGTGGCCCTCGCGGCCGGCGCGGTTTATCCGGGGCCGTTCAGCGTGCTGGCGCATCGCAGTGGCGCGTTGGCGCGGCGCATCGAGGCACTCTGCTCGGGGCAGACGCGGCCCGACATCGTGCATCTCGACACCATTGCGCTCGCGCCGTATCGCAAATATTGCGGGCTCGTGCCGACCGTCCTCGGTCACCACAACATCGAATCGCAGATCATGGCGCGGCGTGCGCCGCATGAATCCAGCGCCGCCGCGCGCCTGTACGTCGCCGCGCAGGCACGCCGTCTCACCGAGCTCGAACGCACCGAGCCCGGAAAGTTTCCGCTCAACGTCGTGGTCTCTGAGACCGATGGCGCCGCGCTCACGCAGTTGTGCCCCGGCACCGCCACTGTCAACGTACCGAACGGCGTCGACATCGAATATTTCCGGCCGCGTCCGGGCGAGGAAACGCCCGCGCTGATCTACACCGGCGGCATGAACATGTTCGCGAACCGCGACGCCGTGGAGTGGTTCCTCGAATCGATCTGGCCGCTCGTCAAACGCGAGGTGCCCGAAGCGCGCTTCTTCGCCATCGGCCAACGGCCGAGCGAGCGCGTACTCGAAGCCGCGGCGCGTGATCCGTCCGTCGAAGCGCCCGGCCATGTCGCCGACGTGCGGCCCTGGGTGGCGCGCGCGGCGGTGTACATCGTTCCGCTGCGCGTCGGCGGCGGCACACGCCTCAAGATGGTGGACGCGATGGCGCAGGGTAAAGCCATCGTCGCGACCCGCGTCGGCGCGGAAGGCATCAAGGGCGACGACGGCCGCCATTTCGTGCTGGCCGATGAACCCGAAGCGTTCGCACGCGAAGTCGTGCGGCTGCTGCGCGATCCGGCCGCGCGCGCGCGGCTGGCGGCGGAAGCACGGACACGCGCCGAAGACACGTATGCGTGGTCGATCCTCGGCGGCACGCTGGTCGATGCCTATCGCGGCGTCATCGCCGGAGCACGCGCATGAAGGCGTGGGTGAAGCGTCTCTACGATCTCGCCCCCGCGGGCGTTCAGAGCGCGCTCGTCAGCGTCTTCAGCGCACATCTCGAGCGCTCGCGTTACGGCGGCCGCTTCCCCGAATTCCAGGCGCTGCTCGAGGAGAGCCAGTGGTGGGACGCCGAGCGTATCGGCCGCTACCAGGACGAACGGCTGCGCGCGATCGTGCGTCACGCCGACGAACACGTGCCTTACTACCGTGAGCTGTTCCGGCATCACGGCATCGACGCCGCGAAATTCCGCGGCCGCGAGGACCTGCCGCGCATCCCGGTGCTCACGCGCGCCACGGTCAAGAGCCGCATCGAAGACCTGAAGTCGCGACGCAAAGGCGATCTCGCGCCGGGCCACGGCCACACCAGCGGCACCACGGGCTCGCCGCTGTCGGTGTATTACAGCCGCGACCTGATCGCGATGAACTACGCGGTCCTGGACCGTCAATACCGCTGGGCCAACACACGCCTGCAGCGCGGCGGCGACCGCGTGGCGCTGGTGCGCGGCAATGTCATCGTGCCGCTTACGCAGAAAAAACCTCCGTTCTGGCGTCACAATCACAGCCTGAACCATCTGCTGATGTCGAGTTTCCATCTCACGCCGGAAAATCTCGTGAGTTACTTCGAGGCGCTGCGCGAATTCAAACCCGCCGTCATCGATGGATATCCGTCTTCGCTCTACGTGATCGCCAAGGTGCTGCTCAATCGCAATGAGCGTCTGCCGCTCAAGGCGGCGCTCACTTCGTCGGAAACCCTGTACGACTTCCAGCGCGCGGCGATCGAAGAAGCATTCCAGTGCCGCGTGTTCGATTACTACGGTCATGCCGAACGCGTGGCATTCGCGGTCGAATGCGATCGGCACCAGGGCCACCACCTGTGCGACGAATACGGCTACACCGAGATCCTCGGTGACGATGAAACGCCGCTCGCGCCGGGAAACGAAGGCATCATGGTCGGCACGTCACTGCACAACACCGGCATGCCGATGATCCGTTACCGCACCAGCGACCGCACGGCGATCAAGACCCAGACTTGCGCCTGCGGACGCAAGCTCTCGCTCATGGAAGACGTGACGACCAAGGCCGAGGATCTGCTGCGCCTGCGGGACGGACGGCTGATCCCGCCCTCGGTGCTCACGCATCCATTCAAACCACTCGATTGCATCGAGGCTTCACAACTCGTGCAGACAGATCTCGATCGCCTCGTGATCCGGCTCATCCCGCGCGCCGACTACAACGAGAAACATGGCCAGAAGCTGGTCAGCGATCTGAAGGCGCGGCTCGGCGATGACATGCGAATCGACCTCGAGCTGGTCAACGAGTTGCCGCGCACCGCCGCGGGCAAGTTCAAGTGGGTCATCTCCGAAGTCGAACTGGGCTTGTAAATCATGTGTGGAATCGCTGGCGTCCTGTATCGCGAACGCGCCTGTGACGAAGGCGTGCTCACCGCCATGCGCGACGTGCTCGTGCATCGCGGTCCCGACGACGGCGGCAACTACGTCGAAGGCCCCCTGGGCCTGGGTCACCGGCGCCTGTCGATCATCGATCTCGGCGGCGGCCACCAGCCGATGTTCACCGAGGACGGCCGTTTCGTCGTCATCTACAACGGCGAGATCTACAACTACCAGCAGCTGCGCGGTGAACTGGAAGCGCAAGGCGCGCACTTCCGCACGCATTCCGATACCGAGGTGATCCTGCACCTGCACGCCCGCGTGGGTGATGCGGGCATCGCGCGCCTCAACGGCATCTTTGCGTATGCGTTGTGGGACAAGGTCACCAAGCGCCTGCTGCTGGTGCGCGACCGCGCCGGCATCAAGCCGCTGTATTTCGCCGAGTCCGATGCCGGTGTCGCATTCGCCTCCGAGATCAAGGCATTGTTCAAATCGGGTGTGATCGCACCCCGGCTCGCGCCCGAGAACGTCGCCGAGTACTTGCTGTATCGCCAGGTCGCCGGGGACGCGAACCTGTTCGCGGGCGTGCGCGTCGTGCCGCCGGGTCACACGATGGAAGTCATCCAGGGCCGTGCGAGCGCGCCGCGCCGCTACTGGTCGGCCGACGATGCACCCGCGCCGTTCGCGGGCTCATTCAACGACGCGGTCGACGCGCTCGACGCCGCGCTCAACGCGGCGGTGAAACGCCAGCTCATGGCCGACGTGCCGCTGGGCACGTTCTGCAGCGGCGGCATCGACTCGAGTCTCACCAGCGCGATTGCCGCGCGCCACTCGTCGCGCGCGATCAACACCTTTTCAGTGGGCTTTCATGAAGCCGCGTACGACGAAAGCGCCTACGCGCGCGAAGCCGCCGCGGCCTGCGGCAGCGTGCACCACGAGTTGCGCATCGACGAACGCGAATACGCCGAGCTGCTGCCGAAGCTGATCTGGCACCACGACCTGCCGCTCAACTTCGCCAACTCCGTGCACATCTACGCCGTGAGCACGCTCGCGCGCAAACACGTGACCGTCGTGCTCACCGGCGAAGGCGCCGATGAGTTGTTTGGCGGTTATCCGCGCTACTACATTCCTCGCCTGCTGCAACTGGTCAAACGTGTGCCCGCGATCGTGCGCAGCCCGGCCTTCGCGCTGCTGGCGCACGCGCCCGATTCGCGGCTGCGCAAGCTGGCGCATTTCGCGCGCCAGCCGCTCGCGGACGTGTTGCTCTACAACTGCACCGGCACTGATCCGGCACAGGTCAACGCCGTGCTCGCGGGCGTGCCGCCCGCGAAGCTCGACTATCGCAACGGCATCCTGGCGCGCGCCGCCGCGCGCGGGCTCGACCCCGTCTCGACCCTGGCGACGCTCGATTTCCAGACCTATCTGGTATCGATCCTCAACCGGCAGGACAAGATGAGCATGGCGACCTCGATCGAGGCGCGCGTGCCCTTCCTCGACAACGAGATCATCGATTTCGCGCGCAGCCTGCCGCTCGATTACAAGCAGACGCTGCGGCATCGCAAACGCGTGCTCAAGGAAGTGGCGCTGCGCTACCTGCCCCAGAGCATCGTCCATCGCCGCAAGTCGGGCTTCGGCGTGCCGCTGGCGCCGTGGTTCTCGGGCCAGGGCCCGATGGGCAAACTACTCGACGAAGCCATCCATTCCGACACGCTCGACGGCGTGCTGGATCGCAGGACCCTGACGGGCCTGCTGGCCGCGCAGCGCGCGGGCACCGCCGATCACAGTGAATTGCTGTGGGGCGTGCTGAACCTGCGGCTCTGGCGCAATACCTTCGGCGCATGAGCCCGGCCCGCGAAGAAATTCGCGGCATCGTGCTCACGCTCGGGGCGTGGCACGACAAGCCCTGGTGGTGGCCGCAGCTCGCCGAATCGCCGTGGCTGCCGCACATGGGCTACGAGCGCTTCTCGTTCGGCGCGCGCAAGGCCAACCAGATCGGATTCGCGCAGTTGCCGGCGCTCGCCTGGCGCACCTGGAAATTCCTGCGCCGCGCGCGCCGCACCGGCGTGCGCTACGTCTTCACGTTCGAAGGCGACGCCACCTGTTACCTCATCGGTCTCATGCAGTACCTGCCGCTACTGCGTCCGCCGCGCCACGTGATCCTGCAATTCATCTCGCGCGAGAACTCCGGCACCGCCGGCGCGCGCTTCAAGGATTTCGTCGCGCGCACCTGTCTGCGCACGGTGCACAAGGTGATCGTTTCGTCACGCTCCGAAGGCGACTACTACCTGTCGCGTTTCGGCTGGCCCGCGGATCGCGTCGCGTTCGTGCCGCTCAACTCGGACGACCGTCAGCTCGCGCAGCCCACGGGCGCGCGCGAGGATTTCATCGTCGCCGCCGGCCGCTCCTATCGCGACTACGCGACGCTCGCGGCGGCGGTTGCCGGCACTGGCATCCGCACCATCATCGTTTGCGGCCGCAGTGGCCCCGGGGTCCGCGATCTGCCGCCCGAGATCGAGTTGCGTACGGAAATGGCGCTCGACGATCTGCTCGCGCTCATGGCGCGGGCACGCGCCAATGTGCTGCCATTGCAGCATCGGCGCATTTCCACCGGACAGACTGTGTTGTTGCAGGCGATGGGCCTGGGTCAGCCGGTGATCGTGACGCGCACGGCCGGCACCGAGGACTACATTCGCGACGGCATCGACGGCCTGCTCGTGCCGCCATCGGATCCGGCGGCATTACGCGCCGCCATCCGCCGGGTTTTCGATGAAGGCCCGCTGGCCGAGCGTCTCGGCGCCGAAGCCCGCGCCACGGTCGAACGCCGTCATCGTCCGGCCATTTACGTGGCCGCCGTGGCCGCGGCCCTCGGATGCCCGACTCCCGGCAAGCGCGATTCCACGCGCTGAAATCCTGACGCCCAAACGACGACGCCCCCGGGTTTTCACCCGGGGGCGTCGTCGAGATCGACTTGTCGGTCAGATCAGGCGGTCTTCACCTTGCGGCGGCGCGATACGCCAACCATCAGGAGTCCCGCGCCGAGCAGCGCGAGCGTGCCCGGTTCCGGCACCGAGACGACCAGATTGTCGATGCTCACGCCACCGGCCGAACCGTCGAGGCGCAGGCCCGTGAACACCAGCGAGGTCACGTTCGTGAACAGCGCGGGCAGCTGGAACGTCTGGAAGTCCGCGAGGCCGTAGCGGCCGTCGAAGATGTAGTCCAGGTAGATCTGGTAGGACACCGTGCCGCCGCTGGCGAGCGTGCCCGTGATGTCGAGCAGCTGCGCGTTCGGACGGTCGCGGTTCTCGTAGTTGAAGAACTCACCCACGTCGAGGGCTTCAAGGTTGAACGCACCGCCATCGGTGCGGGTCATCGTCATCGCATGGCCGCGACCCGATTCATAACCGAGAAAGGTGCCGCCGTTCCAAACGACGTTGTCGAAGTACGGCGTGGCGCCGAAGGTGTGGAAGTGCTCCGAATCGAATTCGTATTCACCGTAGGTCAGGTGGCTGAAAATGGTTTCCGAGCTCGGAACCGAGTCAAAGGTCAGCACGTCTGCCTGCGCAGCGCCTGCGCTCATCAGTCCGGCTGCGGCCACGAGGCCAATAATCTGTCGTCGCATGTGAGTCACTCTCCGTGTCAGCTGCCTAAGAGGAAGCAACACTCGTGCCAGCCCGGCGAAAGCGCCCTGGATTGCACGCAAGTGACTGATTTAATTGAATAGATCTGATGCGTTATGCAAAAACTCGCAAATGCGGACTATCCACTCGGGCCTCGACTGTAAAGAGGCCCGACGGTCGGACCTGACTTTTCCCCGCTGGACTAACTCTTTCCACAAAGAAAAAGCGCGGCGGCCCTGTGGGAACCGCCGCGCCTGTTCATTCGAAGGCCCTTACTGAACGGTCAATGCCGTCGGCGGGTTCGGAGTCGGGCCCGTGTTGAGACCGATCACCTCGGTGCCGGTGACATAGGCACCCGCGGCGACGGTGTCCGTGCGGCTGCCGTCACGATCGAGGTCCAGCACGTCGACGCTCAGATTGCGAGCCGGGGACGCCTGGGCGATCGTGAAGTCGCCGCCGGCCGCGTTCGTGAACGCCGGGTTCGAGACGATCGATCCTGCGTCACCGGGCGCCGCCGCCAGCCACGTGGACAGCGTCGAGTAGGTGCGGCCATTGGTCGCCCACTGACCGGGGCTGAAATACAGGTTGCGGCCCGGGGCCGGGATCGCCAGCGGCACTTCCCACGCGTTATACGCGGTGCTGGTGTTGCTGATGATGTTGCCACCGAGGACCAGGTCCGAACCAACCAGCGGCGATAGATAGATGCCGTTGTCGATGTTGTAGATCGTGTTGTTGGTCACGGTCCAGTTGTGCGAGTCCTCCGCGATCTCGATACCGAGAGTCTCTTCGCCCTGGCCGTTGGAGAGCACGTTCTGATACACGTAGTTCTCGCCGGAGGCCCGCTCCGAATACGTGATGCGAATGGCCTTGCGCGTATTGTTGATGCGGTTGTAACGGATCGTGATGTTCTGGTTCCAGCCGCCCTTCGGGTAGACACCCGATCCGGCGTTGTTGATTTCGTTGTTCTCGATGGTCACGCCGTTGCTGTAGTACAGCATCATGCCGGCATTGTTGTGATGGAGCGCGCCCCCCTGACCCACCACGCCTGTGATGCGGCAGTTGCGCACGGTCGCCTGGCGGGCGTTCTCGAAACGGATGCCGTTGTGGTTGTCCACGTACGTAACCGGACGCGCGACGATTTCGCAGCCGTCGATCACGGCGCCGGTGTTGTCCCAGATCACCGTCGTGCCGGTATCGGCGCGCACGGTCGAGTTCGCCTCGTCGATGAAGAAGTGGCCGATCCAGCGGATGTGATCGCGCATGTACGAGCCCATCGCAGGTCCGTTGCCGCCGGTGGTGCGCAGTTCGACACGGCCCACGGCGCGGATCTCGATCGGGGCGCTGGCGGTACCGCTGTTGACCGGATTGAACGCCGGGAGGTAGCGCTCGTTGGTCGAGGGAGCCGTGAACGGACCGCCGCTGACCATGACGATGTCGCCGGCGCGCGCGGCCTCAGACGTGTTCGAAGACGTGCGCGAGGCGTTGCCCCACACCGCGCGACCCAGCGTGCGCCACGGGGCGCTTGCACTGTTGGCGGCGTACGTGGTGGCGTCGTTGCCGTTTGCGCCGTCGACGTACAACGTCTTGGCGTTCGCGGCGGCCGCGATCAATGAAAAACAAACTACGGAAAATGCGGAGCGAAACTTCATAGCCACCTCGAGAGTCGGCGCGGAAACCTGGATGAGAGTGCCGTGGCGCAAGCATGCCCGGAACTCAGTGTGAGAGCAGCGTAACGGCTTAAATCTTCGAGAGAAACTGTCGAATTTCACCGACATACAGACCCCGAAGCAGAACGCTGAGTGCGCCTTGCAAAGTCTGAACTCCATCACGTTTTTTACGTACTTATGACATTGCGAAACCGGGTGCCCTGCTGGCCGTTTTCGTGCGGATATGTGAACCGTTGAACATCGACGCATCCCCGGCCGCACCACACCCCGCACGCACCCGCGTTGAGACCGTAGAATCCCGCCCGTGTTTCCCCCACCCGGCGCAAAAGAATCGAGCATGATGGCTACCGCATTCCCGTCCTCCAGGCCCGATTCCCCGATTCGCGACACACGCGAGCCCGTGCAGATCGAGCTGTGTCCGGCGGCCGAGGCGGCCGCCTGGGACGAATACGTGGGACGCCACGCCGGCGGCACGTTCTATCACCTGCACGCCTGGTCGCAGATCAATCGCGACGCGCTCGGCCACCGTTCGTTCTATCTACTCGCGCGCGACACCCAAGGAATACGTGGCGTACTGCCGCTGACCTTCGTGTCGAGCCGGCTGTTCGGCCGGATCCTGTGTTCGATGCCCTTCGTGAATTATGGCGGCCCGTGCGCCGATGACGAAACCACGGCGCGCGCGCTGATCGCGGCAGCCGTCGACCATGCGCGTGAAGTCCGCGCCGGCAGCCTCGAGCTGCGCTGCGCGGACGCGCAACCGACGGAGCTGCCGGTTTCGCATCGCAAGATCAGCATGTCGCTGCAATTGCAGAACGATCCGGACGCCGTGTGGAACGCGTTCAGCAGCAAACAACGCACCAACATCCGCCGCAGCTACAAGAACGAGCTCGCGGTCTACTCCGGCGGACGCGAACTGCTGCCGGTGTTCTACGCGGTGATGGCCGCCTCGTGGCGCTCGCTGGGCACGCCGCTGTACTCGCCCGGCTACTTCGAGCAGATACTCGACGCCTTCGGCGAGCGCGCGCGGATTTTCGTGTGCCACCGGAACAAGGAACCGGTCGCGGTGGCATTCAACGGATACTTCAAAGGCGCGGATGGCACTGGCACGGTCGAAGGCATGTGGGCCGGCGGCACGCCGCAGTCGCGCGCGTTGCAGGCCAACTACGTGCTGTATTGGGAGATGATCAAGGACGCCTGCGAACGCGGCTTCACGCGATATCACCTGGGCAGGTCCACGGCCGATTCGGGCGCCGAGGATTTCAAGAAGAAGTGGAACGCCACGACACGCCAGCTCCATTGGTATTTCCACACGCCGGACGGCCGGGAGATGCCGGCGCTCAACGTCGACAATCCGAAGTACCGCGCTGCCATCGCGACGTGGCAACGTCTGCCGATGTGGGTCACCCGGATCGTCGGCCCGCGCCTCGCGCGCCTGATTCCCTGACAAGGTAACCGCGATGCCGTACATCGCCCCGGCTGGCACACGGCTGTCGCTGAGCGATCTGGCCGCGGGACTGGGCGCCGGACTGCGCGGCCACGCCTTCGACGAGCTCGCGACGCATCTGGCGGCGCACAGCGGACAGGCGCGCGCCTGGCTCATGAGTTCGGGCCGCGCCGGCATGACCTTCACGTTACGCGCGATGCGCAAGGTGGCGCCCGCCACGCGCGACGAAGTGGTCCTCGTCGGATACACCTGTTATTCGCTCGCGGCCTCCGTCGAACTCGCGGGTCTCAGGGCACGGTTGGTCGATGTCGATCCCGCGACGCTTTCGCCCGACCTCGGCCAGTTGCGCGGCCTCGATCTGTCGCGCGTCTTGTGCGTGGTGAGCGCCAACCTGTACGGCATTCCGAACGCGCTGGGTGAGATCGAAAGCCTGGCGCGCGATGCGGGCGCCTTCATGTTCGACGACGCGGCGCAGGCGCTCGGCGCCACACACATGGGCCGGCCGGTGGGCGGTTTCGGCGACGTCGGCCTGTACAGTTTCGACAAGGGCAAGATCATCACCACGTTGCAGGGCGGCGCGATCGTCTCTCGCCCCGGACCGCTCGCCGCGGCGCTCGATGAGGCCTGGACCGGGCTGGACCCGGCCAGCGCGGCGGTGACACTTTCGTATGCGATCAAGCTCGGCCTGTACAGCGTGCTGTTGCGGCCGACACTCTATGGCATCGTGCAACGCGTGCCAGGACTCGGGCTCGGACAGACACGCTACGAAAACGACTACCCCGTCGCGCGATACAGCGGGACGCTCGCGGGACTCGCGCTGCGACTGGCGCGCCGGCTGGAAGCCTTGAATGGCGTGCGCATCGCCAACGCAGGCGCGCTGCGCGCGGCGCTCACTGGATTGCCCGGCCTGACGCTGACGGCCGAAATCCCCGGCGACCGCGCCGTGTATTGCCGCTTCCCGGTGTTCGTCCGCGACCCGGGCAAACGCGCGGGGCTGATCGCCGCGCTCAACGCGGCGGGCATCGGCGCGACGGCCTCCTATCCGCAGGCGCTCATCGACGTTCCCGAGGTCGCGCGCGTACTCGCGCCCGGCCAGGCGCCGCAGCCGGGTGCGCGTGCCGTGGCTTCCGGCATCGTCACGCTCCCCACCCATGCCTACTGCCCGCCCGGCATGGCCGCGCGCGTCCGCGCGGTGGCCGAGCGCGCGCTCGCATGAATCCGCGCGAACTCGTCAAACGCGCACTGACCGCGAGCCTGTTCTACAGCGGCTTCGCGTGGGCATTTCTGTGGCTGGGATTCCGGCGGCGCGCGACGGTGCTCATGTATCACCGCGTATTGCCCGACGACGCGCAGCCCGTCGATTCTTTCTCCAGCGATGCCATCGTTGTCACGCGCCGCACGTTCGACCGGCACATGCGTTTCCTGGCGCGTTTCTGCAATCCGCTGAGCGTCGCGGATTTCAGCGCGATGTTGCGCGGCGAGAAACCCTGGCCGGCGCGTGCCTGCCTGGTCACCTTCGATGATGGCTGGTACGACAACAGCGAACATGCCCTGCCCGTGCTCGAGCGGCATCGCGTCCCCGCGGTGGTGTTCGTCGCCACGGGGTACGTCGGCACCGGCGCCACGTTCTGGCAGGAAGAACTCGCGCGGCTGCTGTACACGGCCTGGAAGACCGGGCCCGCCGCGCGCGAACTGTTCGCGGAATTCGGCCACCCGCAGCTCACCGATCTGCCAGCCGCGGCCGCCCGCGACGCGGTGCGCGAGCTGATCGCCGGAATCAAGGCCGCCGCGGATGCCGGCATCGAGGGCCGGATCGCGCGCGTGCGCGGCTGGCTGCGCGAACGCAACGTCGAAGTGCTCGGACACGGCGACGACCGCTTCATGTCGTGGCAGGAAACCGCACGCCTCGCCTCGAGCGGGGTGGTCAGCGTGGAATCGCATTCCCACAGCCACGTGCCGCTCACCTGGATAGACGATGCCAGGGTGCGCAGCGAACTCGCCGAATCACGCGCGCGCCTCGCGGAGCATCTCGCCGTGCGCACACGTTATCTCGCGTATCCGAACGGCAATCATGATGACGCGGTCGTGGCCGCGGCGCGCGCGAGTGGCTTCGAACTCGCGTTCACGACGAACTCGGGCGTCGTGCGGCCCGGTGACGATCCATTGCGCGTGCGCCGCATCAACGTCGCCGAACGCGGCACCACGACGGCCGGCGGCTTCCTGTGCCGGTTGTTAGGCTGGTGGTGAGGCCGGTTGCCTGACACGCGCGCGCCGCGATTTCGGCGGCGGCTTGAGCACGTGTTCGACCTTGACTCCGGCGCGCTCCGCGACGATCGAACGCACCGCGATGAGCAGGCCCGAAAGCACGTACACGTGCGGGTAGTAAGCCGCCGAAAGGAATGCGCCCGCCACGGCGAAGCCGAGTGCGGCCGATCCCGTGAGGATCAGCAGTCGCCGGTCGTAGGCGTGACCGGCTGGATTCGTCCCCGGACCGCGCGCATCGAGGAACCGGCGCAACTTCTCGTTCAACCGGATGTTGCCGAGCACAATGATCAGAAACACGATGATGCCGGGAAAACCCAGCTCGCCGAACACCAGGAAGTAACTGGAATGAGCGGTCAGCCAGGGAATGCCCTGCATGCCCTTGGGCTGGTACTTCGTGCCGAACGCGATCGGGAAATGCCCGGCGCCCACGCCGAGCACCGGATTGTCCACGGCCATCCGCGTGCCGGCCTTCCAGGCCATGATGCGGCCCTGCGCCGAACCCTCGGTCTGATAGTCACTGATACTGCCCATGCGCTGGAAATAAACGGGTGGCGCGTACAGCATCACCACGAGGCCGGCGACGGCAAACCCGCCCAGCATCAGCATCTTCCGCGGGCTCAGCCACCACATGTAGATCAACACCGCGCCCAGGCCCAGGGTCGCGCCGCGTGACTGCGTGGCGATGACACCGAGCAGCGACAGGCCCACGCCCGCCCACGCGAACACCCTTCCCCAGCGCGATTTCGCGCCCAGCGCGACCGCCAGCGCCGCCGGTATCACGATGCAAAGAGACAGTGAGAAGTCGTTGCCGTCGCCGAGGAAGGTTGCGCCCATGATGTAATTTCGCGCGGCGGGATCGGTCACCACGTTCGGATTCATCGCGAGCAGGAACAGGTGAGCCAGGAGCAGCGCCATCACGACGCCGCGAAAACGCGCCTCGTTGATCACGATCCGCGCGATGAGCAGGCCCAGGATCGCGAAACCGACCACCTTGGTGAGGATGTCGGTGACGTACAGCGTCACGTCGGCGTGGGCCAGCGACAGCATGATGAGCAGCAGGAAAACCGGAATCCACTTCGCCTGTGGATCCGCGAACACTTCGGAGACGGGCCGCAATCCCTTCGCGAAGAAGGAAGCGACGAACAGCGACAACGGGATCGCGCTGTAGATCAGCGGAATGTTCAGGAACGAGAAGTAACTCGCGGGGCGTCCGTATTCGACGAACAGTGCGAGCAGCAGCCAGTAGTAATAGATCCGCGAGTCACGGTCGTCGCGCGCGGGATCGCGCACCGGCACGGGCCGGCGGCTCACGGGCGCTCCGCGAGCAGCCGCTCGTAGAACTGCATGAGCTTCGCGGTGCGCGCATCGAACGAGAAGTGCTCGCGGATGCGCGCATGCGCGGCATCACCCAGCGCGACGAACTTCGCGTTCTCCCGATGGAAGCGCTCGATCCCGTCGATCAGCGCCGGGAGCGAACGCGCGGGAATCAGCCAGCCGGAAAGGTCGTGTTCGATGACTTCGGCGGTGCCACCCACGTCGGTGGCGACGATGGGCACGCGCAGGTAGGCCGCCTCGACGATGACGTTGGGCAATCCTTCGGTGAACGAGCTCTGCACCACCAGATCCACCTCGCTGTACAGGCGCGGCATGTCCTTGATGTAACCCAGGAACTCGATGCGGTCGGCGATGCCGAGTTCCGCCGCGCGCGCGCGCAGAACCGGTTCGAGCGGACCGATGCCGGCGATCTTGAGTCGCAGGCGAGGATAGCGCGGCGCGAGCGCGGCCACTGCCTGGAGCAGCAGGTCGTGCCCTTTCTCCGGCGAGAGCCGCCCCACGCTGACGAGGATGCCGCCTTCACTCACGTCGCGCCGGATGCGCGGCAGTCGCACGACATCCGCGCCGTAGGCGTCGAGCACCAGCGCGTTGAGCAACACGGTCACCCGCCGGTCCGGCAACCACCAGCGCGGCACCAGCCGGCGCATCGCGCGCGACACGAGGATCACCGCGTCGAACTGCCGCAGCAGGAACTTGTCGGCCCAGCGGAATACCTTGCCGCGCAGGTCATTGGCGATCCAGCCGTGCGCCGTGCACACCAGCCGCACCTTGCAACGGCGCCGGACCAGCATCGCGATGAGACTCGAACGGAATTCGCTGGTGTGCAGCACGTCGATCCGGTGTTCATTCACCAGCGCCACGATGCGCTCGATGACCACGGGCGCGAGTCCGCCGACATCGCGGATCGCGTGCACGCGGATGCCACGCGCGCGAGCCGCGGCAACCAGCGGATGTTCCTCGTCGGGATTCGATACGAACGCGCCGATGTGGAATTCGACGCGCGCGGCGTCGACGTGCGCGCCGGTTTCGAGGATCGTGCGGCCCGGGCCGTCCACCCACGGAGAATCGCGCAGGTGCAGCACGCGGATCGGGCGTGGCGCATCCAGGGTGTCTGGCGCCGCGTTCACGAGAAGCGCTGGTCCAGCCAGTCCGCGGTCAAGGCGCGCGCCGCGTCGACCCAGGCCGGATCGCCGAGCACGTGGTTCGCGTGCGGCACGACGTCGACGCGCAGCAGCCGATCGAACTCGCCGAGCGCGCCGCTCCACGGAGCGACGAACTTCTCCTGGTATTCGGCGTGCAGCCGGTCCGCGCCACTGAAGATGAGCAGCGCCGGCGCGCCGCGCCGCAATAGCCGGAACATCGCCGGCGCGTAACGCGGGTTGAGATTCGCGGCGAGCGCGCTGGCCGGCGCGGGTACTCCGGCAGCCGCCGCGACGGCGCCCTTCGCGCCGGCGGGACGCGCCTTCGGCAGCAGCGCGCGCAGGATGGTGCGAAAGTCGCTGCGGAACGAAAGCAGGCGCAGCCAGGCGCGCGGATCGAGTAGTTTGGAGAGGTAGGTGCCGCGCATCTCGCGCAACTGACCCTGCGTCATGTTCGCGGACTCGTGCGCGCCAGTGCCGTCGATGATGACGGGAATGCCGATCGCGTACAGCGCGGCGATCGATTCGTCACCTTCCGCGGTCAGCAATCCGGTGAGCGCGCCGCCGCACAGTCCGCCGATGATGAAACGCTTGATCCCCTGCTCGCGCTCGAGCCAGCGCAGCGCGGCGCGTGCATCGTCGATGTGTCGGCCCAGCTGCACCTGGCGATACAACTGGTCGAGCTGCTCTTCGGGAAGTTCGCCTTCCGAGTCGCCGAGGCCGTGGAAATCCACGCGCATGACGGAGATACCGCGCGCGAGAAATTCGCCCGCGACCTTGCGATAGAGGCGGTGCGGCGCGACGCGCATCTTCACACCCGGTGACAGCAGCACACACGCCAGATCGCGGCGCGGCACGCCGGCGGGCGGCGCTTCGTACATGCAGTGCAGCGCGTGACCCTGCGGGTTGCGCAACGTAACGATCTGTTCACTCATGCCAGGCTCCCGAGCCAGCCCAGCGTGGCGGCGGTGAACGCGCCCGCGCGCCTGTGGAACTGGCGCGTCTCGCGCCAGAACGGCGGCTCGGTGGCGAGCTGCACGGTCACGGAAGGCTTCGTCTGCGTTATTGCCGCGAGCCCGGCAGACGGCTCGGTGCGCCCGGCGACGGGCACCTCGACCAACAGCGTCGGCTGGGTAAACCATTCGGGCTGCTGCGCCCAGTTGAGTTCGGACATGCCGCGATACAGTGCGGGTCCGAGGCCGTAACCATCGGCGACCACGGTCTCGCCCTCGAGGATGGACTTGATCAGCACGTCGCGCGTGCGCGTGACCTTGCCGTGCACCGCCATCTGGGTAGTGAGGTTGGTGCGCAGCAGCGCGGAGAAATATTCCGCGCCATCGGGCACGGGATCCCACACCGCGACGCCGCGCACGTTCGCGCCGACGCGCGCGGCCGCGGCCAGCGCGATGCTGCCGCCGAAGCGATGCCCCACCAGGACCGGCGCGGCCCGCCCGAAACGCTGCTGCGCGAGCTGCAGCGCGCGCAGCGTGTCTTCGATGCGCGTCTCGACCGTGGTCTCTTCGAAATCGGAACCGCTGTCACCCTCGCCGCGTACGTCGAATCGCAACACGCCATAACCCGCCTGCGCGAGTTCGCGCGCGAACGTGACGTACACGCGGTGCGACCAGAGTTTCTCCTCGGCGAACGCGTGGCAGAACACCACCGTGCCGCGCGACTCGCCCACGGGACGATGCGCGAAACCGAACAGCCGCGTATCGCCCTCGCCGTCGAAGAACGGTTCTTCTCCGCCACCGGGCGCAGGCATGGCGCTCATTTCGGCCTCTGCGTGGGTTGCCACACTTCGAGCCGGTGACCCGTGAGCCACAGCCACAGCGCCTTCAACGCCGCGGCATTCACCAGCACGAAGAAAGTCGTGAGGCGCACGATGCCGGACCGCGCCGCGAACGCGGGTGACAGGATGCCGGCGAGCGCCGCCGCGTACAGGAGCAGCTGCGCCACGAATGCCACGAAGTAGACAGGCTCGGCGCGCAACAGGAACGCGCTCACGAGACAGCCCGCCATCGGCAGCGGCGCGAGCCAGCGCATGAGCTTGTGGGACACGAGGATGAAACTGAATGCCGGGTAACGAAATGGATTCAGCAGCGCCGCGTTGCCGAGCAAGGCCGTGATGCCACGCAGGAAGGTGCGCACCTTGCGCGTGAACTCCGCGCTCTGGCTCGAAGTCGCGGTCATCGAGCCGCGCGCCGCGGGCTCCGCCAGCGCGCGTTTGCCGCGGCGCACGGTGTTGAGCACGGAGAGGAAATCGGGAGCCATGCCGGCACGGAACGGCTCGCACAACTCGCGGCGCTGGCCGTAAAAACAGCCGCTCGCACCCGCGATCGAATGCAGCCGCGCCTCCTCGCGCCGCAGCAGCAGCTCGAGGCGGCCGTACAGTCCTTCGGTCTCGGCGCCTTCGATGTAGTCCTCGCCCGAGACGCAGCCGATCGCGGGATCCGCGAAATGCGCCACCAGGCGCCGCATGGCCTGTGGCTCGAGGATGATTCCCGCATCGGTGAACACGACGATCTCGCCGGTCGCGGCGCCGAGGCCCGCGTTGAGCGCGGCAGCCTTGCCATTGCGCGTCGCGAGCGGCACCACCGTTGCGCGTCCGCCGCCGGCGGCCTGCGCTCGCTCGAGTGTGTCATCGGTACAGCCGTCGCCGATCACCAGGATCTGCATGCGGTCGGCCGGATAGTCCTGCGCGACCAGGTTCGCCAGGCGCGCGGTCACGCGCACCGCCTCGTTGTGCACCGGCAGGATCACCGAAACGCTGGGTAGATAGCCGGGATCGCCCGCATGCACGGGGCGGCGGCCGATGCGGTTGAACGCGACCAGCAGAAGTGGATAGATCGCGTACGGGTACGCGACCAGCGCCACGCAGGTCCAGAACAACGCGATCAACGGATGCTCCCGGGCATGGCTATCGCCATGCCGCCATCAGAACTTGAGCTCGGCGACATCCTCGACGAGCTGCGGTTTCAGGTGCATGTAACGCGTCGCGCGCCGCTTCGCTTCGATGTCCTTGTAGACGTTCGCCGCCTGCTCGACGCTGATGCCGATCGCACGCGCCAGGTCCGCGGCCGGATAGCCGTGGTTGAGCGCGTACAGCGCGATGTCCATCTGCGCATACGGCAACGCGAAGTAGAACTCGTCCTGGCCCTGCGCCAGGCTGTACGTGTCCGTGGTCGGCGTCGCCGCGCAGATCTCGGCCGGCAGGCCGAGGTGACGCGCGAGCGCGTACACCTGCGTCTTGTACAGGTGCGCGATCGGCTTCACGTCCGCGCTGCCGTCGCCGTTCTTCACGAAGAAACCCTGGTCGTATTCGACGCGGTTCGGCGTGCCGACCACCGCGTAGTTGAGCCGGTCGGCGTGGAAGTACTCCATCGTCTTGCGGATGCGCTGTTTATGATTGGTCGCGGCGACGATCTGCAGATACTCGCGCAACCCCAGGCGTTCCTGCTTGATCTCGCCCGACGGCGTCTGCACCACGAGCTGGAAATGGTTGATGCGGCCTTCGAGTCCGCCACTGATCACGATCTTGTTCTTCCAGCCCGCGCCGTATTCGGGGAACACGCGCTTGATCGCCTCGTCGCGCCACTTGTAGCAGCCGATGGCCTCGAGCGTGGGCGCGATGTCGAAGATCTCGTACTTGATTCCGAGGTGCTCGGCGAGTTGTTTGCCACGCGCGGTGCTGAAGCCCGAGGAATCGCGTTCCGGCAGCAGGATGCCGTACACGCGTTCGGCGCCGACGGCCTTCACACTGAGCGCGGCCGAGACCGAGCTGTCGATGCCGCCCGACATGGCGATGATGAGTCCGCGGCGCATGACGTCTTTCTGGAGAATTTCGCGTACGCGCTGGCAGATGTGGTCGACCACCGCGTCGTTGTTCATCGACAGTACGTTGGCGTCTAGGGTCTTCGTCTGGGCCATGGGGCTTCCTGCTGGGTCCTAATTATTAAGTTGCATACGCTGCACCTTGCCGGTCATCGTCCTCGGCAACTGGGCAGCGAATTCTACGATTTTGGGTATTTTGTACGTCGCAAGGCTCTGGCGGCAGTGGGCTTTGACGGCCAAAGCGTCGACCTGTGCGCCATCTCGCAAGACGATGACGGCCTTGACCGCCTGGCCGAGCACTTCGTCGGGGACCGACCCCACGGCCACCTCCTCGACCCCCGGCAGGAGCGCTATGGCCTCCTCGACCTCGTACGGGCTCACGCGGAAGGCCCCGACCTTGATCATCTCGACACTGCGGCCGTCGATGTACAGGAAGCCTTCCTCGTCCTTGTGGCCCAGGTCGCCGGTCCACAGCCACCCGTCCCGGATCGCGTCGCGCGTCGCAGCCGGATCCTCCCAGTAGCCCAGCATGATGCCGGGCCCGCGCACCCGGACTTCCCCCACCTTGCCCACCGGCAAGGGTGTGCCGGCCGGATCGCAGATCTCGATCTCGGTGCCCGCGACGGGAACACCCACCGAGCCGAGCTTCGTGTCGAGCCGCTCCGGGGGTAGATAGGAGATGCGCGCCGTCGCCTCGGTCTGTCCGTACATGACGAACATGCGGGTGCGGGGCAGCTCCTGGCGCAGCCGCGCGATCGCCACGCGTGTCATCGCGCCGCCGGCCTGCGTCGCGTAACGCAACGCGGAGAAGTCGTAGTCGCCGAAACTCGCGCGCGTCAGCAGCAGCGTGAACGTCGAAGGCACGCCGGCGAAACCGGTGGCGCGCAGGTTCGACATGCGTTGCAGCGAGCGTTGCGGGAAGGCGAGATTGTCTTCGATGATGAGCGCGCCACCGACCGTGAGGTGGCTGGTCAACACCGAGTTGCCGTAAGAAAAATGGAACGGCAGCACGCAGAAGGCACGATCCGCGGCCGTGAGATCGAGATACGCGGCGATCGCGCGCGCGTTGCTCTCGAGGTTGCCGTGACTGAGTACCACGGCCTTCGGACGCCCCGTCGTGCCCGAGGTGTAGATGAGCAGCGCAGGCTCGTTGTCCGCGCATTGCGCGGGCGGCGCATCGTCCGCGGGAAACGCGGCCGTGAACTGCGCCAACGCGGTGGTGGTATCGGGTGTCGCGCAGGCTATTACGCGCACGTCGCGCTCGGCGAGCAGCGCGGAAAGTTTCTCGAACTCGATGTGCGCCGGATCGGCCAGCACCAGCCGCGAACCGCTGTGCGTGATCTGGCGCGCGAGCACCTCGGAGCGTTCGAGCGCGTTGAGCGCGACGGCGACGCCGCCCGCGCCCAGCGTGCCGTACAACGCCGCCACGTATTGCGGCGAATTGCGCAGCAGCAGCGCGACACGGTCGCCGCGCGCGAGTCCCGCGCCGCGCAATGCGGCGCTCACGCCCGCACGCGCGCGCGCGAGTTCGCCGTACGACCAGCTCGCGTTGTTCCAAATGAGCGCGCTCGCGGCCGGGTCAGCGGCTGCGCAGGCGGTGAATGCGTCGACCAGGCTCATTGACGAGTTCAGGCAGCCTTGCGGCGCGCTTCGACGAACGTCGCGATGCGGTTCACCGAATCGAGGTTGTCAGGAATCATCTCCTCGTCCTTCACCTTCACGCCGAGTTGCTCTTCGATGAAGAAGATGATCTCGAGCATGCCGGTCGAATCGACGATGCCGCGGCCGAGCAGTGAATCGTCCATGCCCAGCGCCTTGGTGTCGGCCGTGAACAGGTAGTTCTCGAGGATGAAGCCGCGAATTTTGTCGCGCAGTGCGTCCGTCATGAAAGTCTCTCCAGGTTGAATCTTGTCAGCTCAAAATTTCAGTTGATGGTTTGTCCGTCGACGAACTGGGCATGCCAGAGCTGCGTGGACAGGATGCCCACGAAAGCCATGTTGTCGCGCGCCGCCGGAACCTTGGCCCGCCCGAGTTTTGCGACGAGGCGCCCAACCTTGTCAGGATCGAAGTAACCATAGCGGGCGATCGCCGCCCTGCCCATCAATTCGTTCACATATTCGGGTGCGTGGGGCCCGAGGAAGGCCGCCGCGTCGGGCGCCCGATAGGGTTGTTTGTGCCTGGCCGTGATGCTGGCGGGGAGCCGCGATCGCATGGCCTCCTTCAACAGGTTCTTCTCGCGCAGGACGTGCATCTTGTACGAAGGATGCAGGGCGTTCGCGAAGCCGATCAGGCGATGGTCGAGGAACGGGAAACGCCCTTCGACCGAACTCGCCATCAGCATGCGGTCGCCCTGCGAGGCGAGCAGGTAACTCGGCAGCAGCGTACGGGCTTCGACGTATTCGGAGCGGTTGAAGGGATGCCAGCGCGACATCTCCGCCGGCAGTGCGGCGCGCAGCCGCTCGATCGGGTTGCCGGAAGTGCGCGCGCGCAGGTCATCCGACCAGAACAGCTTGCATTGCGCGGTGGTCGCCCAGCGCGGCAGGTGCGAGAAACACGGATCATCGGGATTCGCGAGGCCGATGCCGAAGAATTCCTGTAGATAGGCCGCGCTCTGCGCGGAGGTCAGGTCGAGGTACGGGTACAGGCGCTTGAGCAGCGCGGGCCGCCACTTCGACTCGGGGAAACGCGCCCAGAACTGGCGCACCTTCGATTCCTTGAAGATGTCGTAGCCGCCGAGCACTTCGTCGGCGCCCTCGCCCGTCAGCACCACTTTCACGTTCGACTGGCGCACCAGCCGCGACAACACCTGCATCGGCGCGGGCGCGGTGCGCAGCACCGGCATCTCCGAATGACGGATCGTGCGCGGGAACACCTGGGCGATGTCGGACAACGTGCACTGCACGTGGTTGTGGTTCGTATCGAGGAACTTCGACACCGCGCGCTGATGCTCGGACTCGTCGAGCCGCGGATCGTCGAAGCCGATCGAGAACGTCTGCAACGTGTCGGGTACGCGCTCCTTGAGCAGCGCGACCAGCGACGAGGAATCGAGCCCGCCGGATAGATAGGCGCCCACGGGCACGTCGGCGCGCAGCCGGATCTGCGTGGCGTCCGCCAGCACGCCGCGCAGCTCGTCCTGCAGGTCCGTGACCACGCCGCGGCGGTGTGCACCCGACTCCGGGAAATGCCATTGCCAGTACGGGCGCGACTCGAACCGGTCGCCCTCGAGCACGGCCATGTGTCCGGGAGGCAGCTGCTCGACGCCGCGGAATATCGTGCGCGGCGCCAGCGGCGCCCAGAACGTCATGAGCTCATCGAGGCCGTCCGGATCGAGTTCCGGCTTCACCAGCCCGCCCGCGATCAATGCCTTGACCTCGGAGCCGAATGCGATGCCGCCGGGCACGCGGGCGTAATACAAAGGCAGGATGCCGGCGCGGTCGCGCGCGAACACCATCCGGCGGCGCCGGCGGTCCCAGAGCGCGAAGGCGAACTGGCCGTTCAGCTCTTCGACGAAGCGATCGCCGAGTTCCTCGTACAGGTGGACGATGACCTCCGTGTCGCTCTCGGTATAAAAGCGATGACCGCGCTCGACCAGCATGCGGCGCAGCTCGATGTAGTTGAACACCTCGCCGTTGTAGGTGATCCACACGGTCTGGTCTTCGTTGTGGATCGGCTGCGCGCCGCCGCCGAGGTCGATGATGCTGAGCCGCGCGTGTCCCAGCGCAACGCCCGGCTCGATGTGGAAACCCACGCCGTCGGGACCGCGATGGTCGAGCGCATGGGTCATGCGTTCGAGCTGACCGCGGTCGCCCATACGCGCCGCGTCGGAATAGTGAATGCCGGTAATGCCGCACATCAGGAAATCCCCAGTGCGCGGCGCGTGCGGCGCAACAGCGCGCCCGCGGCGTCGAAGCCGAATGCGGTTGAGCCCGCTATGTTCATCGGATAGATCATGAGTGACGTGAAATTGCGTTCGCGGGTCGCGAACGGCCGTTGCCAGCTCTCGGCGAACCCCAGGAATTCATGCGCGGCGAGTCCGCGCCGCGCGCTGTCGGCCAGCGCCTCGCAGGTGAGCGTGAGTCCGGGCGAATGCCGCGCGAACGCCGCGTCGTAGCCGATCTTGAGATCGAAGCTGCGGCCGCTTTCGATCACGGCGACACCCACGGCGGCGACCCGCTCGCCAACCTTGAGCAGGCGCACCAGCAGCCGGCCCTCCGCCGCGCACGCTTCACCGTACGCACGGAAAAAATCGAACATCGCGGGCCGCGCCAGCACCGCGCTGCCGGCGGCGCCCTTCCAGCTCCGCGCTTCGACTTCGAACGCCGCGCGCAGCGCGGCATCCACTTCGTGCGGGGCGGGAACTAGAGTCTCGAATGCAATATCACCGGCATGGGCAAGTTGACGCCGGTTGCGGCGCAGGACCTTCTGGCGCGCGGGCGAGCAGCGCTCGAGAACGCCAGGCTGATCGCTATCGAGAGTGGCGATCAGGCTCGCGCCGCCCGACATCGCAAATACGCCGGCACGGCCGCGGGCAGCGGCACGCAACTGCGCGGCGAATTCGGCGTCGTCGATGCGCGGCAGCGAAAGCGGACGGCGCAACCCTAACAAGGCATCGCACAACGCAGTCCGCGCTTCGGCATCGGCGATCAGCGGCCTGAGGGGTTCCCCCAGCGCATCGGCGCCCGGTATCACCAGCCAGCGCACCGCACCGCGGCGCGTTTCGGCCAAGGTCATCATCGCAACGAGCGCACCGCCACGCCGCACGGTGAGCGTCACGAGTTCCGCGCCGGCGTGCAGGCTGCGCGCGGCGGCCAGCGCCCAGTGCGGCGACTGCATCGGCTCCGCGGCCGCGCCCGCCAGGCGTTGCCACTCCGGCAACAACGCGTGTAATGCCTCGGCGCCGCGCGACGTCGCGACTTCCAGGGATGAGTCGGAATGTGTCGCGAGCAAGGTGTCCACTGTCATGGCGCCCAGCATCACGTCGAACCCGGTGCGCGCAGTGCACGCGCATCGCTGAAAACGATCTCGCGGCGGCCGCGGCCACGCAGGCTGTCACGCAGCGCGCTCGCGAATGAGATGAACCGGCCGCGCAGACCCTTGCGAAACACCAGCAGCGACCGGTGCCAGCGCACGTCGTCGGCCCACTGCTTTTCCCACTCGTAGGGCTCGGCCGGGAAATCGAACTCGCGGCAGCCGCTTTCGATGAGATGCCGGATGAGCCGTGCGCGGCCGATGGTCGCGACGCCGTGTTCTCGCCAGCTCTCGAGATAGCTGGTCTTGAGGTAGTAATAACGCCCGCCGACCATCACGCCGAGGTTGTACGCGAGCGCGACGCCGTCGAGGCGCAGGAAGGAAAGATGCAGCATGCCGGCCTCGCGCGCGCCGGCGCACAGGTCGCGGTAGAAACCGGACTGGTGCGCCACGGCGCTGATCGCCGTGCCATGCGCGTGTTTCCAGCTGCCGCGTTCGATCCCGAGCACTTCCTCGAAACGCGCGCTCACATCCGCGTCGGCGCCGACCACCTCGAAGGTCACTGAACCTGCGGCATCGAGACGTTTCTCCGCGCGGCGCAGGTGATTGCGGAACTTGCCGGTGCGCGCGGCCAGGTAATCGTCCCAGGAGGCGGGCAGCGCCAGGTAGTAAGACGGCTGTTCCAGGCGCGCGCGATACGGCTGACCGCGGCGCGCCAGCGCCTGCTCGAGCGCGCCGAGCAGCGGCGAACCTTCGAGCACCCGCGTCAACGCGAGCACGTCCCAGCGCAGCGGCAGCCGGCTGAGTTCGTCGAGCCAGGCATCGATCAGCTCGGGGTCGGAGCCCATGAGCAGATCCGTGTGCGTGTTGTTGCGTTCCTGGATGGGCTGGATCATCACCACGTCGAGCCCCAGCGCGCGCACGTGCGTCGCGCTCATCGGCACGATCGCGGCGGGCTTGCGGTCCCGGCGCAGCACCATCGTGAACCAGTCGCGATCGCCTGCCAGGTGATTACGCATGATCGCGCGCGACCAGCTCCAGGACAGCGAGGGTTCGCGGCCATCGTCGCGGAACAATTCGTCCCACGGCGCGCGCAAAGCCTCCAGTCCCTGCGAGGCCGGTAATACTTCCGCGGTGATCATGCGGGCACCGCTCCGGGACGGATGAGCTGATGCCACAGGTTCTGCAGCCGGAAGTACGCACGCTTCGGCAGCTCGGGTAGATAGGACACGAGACGCAGCAGGCGCATCGGTTGGCCGTGGCGCGCGCTCCAGGCGAGATAACGGCGCGCGCGCCGCGGGAAATACTTGCGTGCGTGCCGGCCGGCGCCGCCGTACGCAATGAGCGGCACCGCGGCCGCGCGGCACAGCCGCGCGATGAGCGCATCGACCCGCGCGCGATTGGCGTCGTAGTAGCGGCGGTCGCGCAGTCCGTGTACGCGCGCGACGCGCAGCAGGCCGCGCTGCAGTTTGACCGCGTTCAATCCGCCGCCCGCGCCCGCGCGGCTGCTCACCTGGCCCGGGTGGTAACGCAGCTTGTACGTCGGGTTGTCGAGGAACGCGACCTTGCCCGCCTTGCAGATCCGCAGTGCGAATTCGAGGTCGTGGAAATGCCCGAAATAGGTGTTCTGCAACCCGACGCTCGCGAGCAGCGAGCGCCGGAACATCATGCTGTTGGTGAACACCACCGTGTCGAACAGGTACGCGTCGAAGATCTCTCCGGCGTAACCCGAACGCGCAAGCCAGCCAGGATGATCGGACGCCGCCGCGCGAATCACCGCGTCGCGTTCCAGCGGCCAGCGTTCGCGAAACAGCGTCGCGTAATCGCGTTTGCCGGGACCGTACGCCGAGTGGTGATACTGGCGCAGGTGGAATTCGTCCCAGAAACCATCGCAGTCGAAGGCCGAGAAGTCGGTGTACACCATCACGGTGTCGGGATGCGCATCGAGATGCGCGACCTGCAGCGCGAGCTTGTGCGGGTAATACAGGTCGTCGGAATCGAGGATACAGACGTATTCGCCGCGCGCC
This sequence comes from Alcaligenaceae bacterium, assembly GCA_036677145.1. Taxonomy (GTDB): domain Bacteria; phylum Pseudomonadota; class Gammaproteobacteria; order Steroidobacterales; family Steroidobacteraceae; genus CADEED01. Next base: position 21,344 of record JAKFFF010000034.1, on the reverse strand, counting down.
GCGCGAAATCCGGCGTTGCGCGCCGGCGCGGGACCCGCGTGTTCGATGCGCAGGTACTGGACGCGTTCGCCATACCGGGCGAGCACATCGGCGGTGCCGTCGGTGGACCCGTCGTCCACCACGATGATCTCGAAATCCTGGAAGGTCTGCGCAAGCACGCTGTCGACCGCCGCGCCGATCAGGTCGGCGCGGTTGTAAGTCGGGATCAGGATGCTGACGCGTGGCGCGTTCATGCCGGGCTCGAATCCGAATCCGCGACGGCAAGCGGAGCCGAGGCGACGCCGGCCGCTCCGCGCTGTTTCGACCGGAAACGCCGCACCATGTCGGCCAATACGCGGCGCAGGTCATGCACGCCCTGCGCCAGCCGGTGCAACATCACGCTGTGATAGATGCCGACACTCGCGTTGAAGCGATGACGGCTCGCGAAACGTTCCTTGAAACTCTCGTCGCCGCAGGTGAAGTCGAGTTCGCGGCGCGAGCGGCGCAGGCCATCCTCGATGAGGTGGCGCGTGAGCAGCAATCCCGGTGAATGCTCCGCGTAACGCACTTCGAACGCCGGCTTGTACCAGGTCACGCAGCCGAGGTAATCGAAGCCGAAATGGAACGCGATCGGCTCGCCGTTGAACTCCACCACGGAGAATTGCAACCAGCCGCGTGCCAGCAGTCCGCGCGCCAGCACTTCGTAAAAACGTTCCTGGCGCCACTGGCTGAACAGGCTGGGCTTGCCCACCGAATGCCAGCGCCGGCGATGCTGCTCGAAGAATTGCGGCAGCAGGCGGTCGATCTCCTCGACCGTGCTCACATGACGGAAGCGGACGTCCCCGCGCTTGGTGAACCAGTTGTGCGGGCGGCGCACGCTGTACTTGTCGATGACGCGGCGCGCACGCGGGCCATCCTCCTGCAGCAGCAGCGTCGGGCACGACACGCGGGCCTCGTCCACCATGCGCAGTCCCGTGCTGGCGGTCGACGCCTGCAGGTCCGCGAAGGTCGAAGAGGAACCGGGAATATTGCCGAGCGCGAGCCGGTCCCAGCGCCACCAGTTGGCGCGCAGGAACGCGCAGATCGCCGCGACCGCACGCTTCTTGTCGGTGGGCAGCACGAAGTCCTGGTAGTCGGCGTTGCCGTGGCCCGCGAATTCCAGGCGCCGCCACCCGAAGGTGCTGCGCCGGCGCGCCAGTGCCGCGAAACCGATGATCTCGCCGCCGCGCCGCACGATGAGCAGGAACAGACGGCGCGAACCGCCGAAGGTCCGCCACCACGCATCGAACCACTCCCAGGTCTGAAAGACAGTGTTGGTCTGATTCGCGGCGACGAGCGCGTTCCACTGATCGGGAGTCAGCGGTATGGCCTCGGAACGCGTGACGAGCTCGACGGTGAGCTCCGGCACTTCGCTCATGCGGCTTCCATGTAGGGGCGCAGCAGCTGGCGCATCGTGGAGAAGCGGAAATCGCGCAACAGCGATTGCAGGCGCGCTTCACACACTTCGAGATTGTTGTAATGCCGGAAGCGCGACAGCGCGCTGGCGCGCACGCGCGGCTGGGTGGGATCGATCTCCCACGGGTGCAGGTAAAACACGAAGGGCAGCTGGTCCTGCTCGTTGACGCCGCGCAACGCCCAGCGCGTGAACCAGTACGGCAGCAGCCGGAAGTAGCCGCCGCCGGCCACCGGCACGCGCACGCCCATCACCTTGCGGGTGGTCAGCGGGAATTCGACGATTTCGCTGCCGTTCGGCGAGCGGATCCTGCCCGGACGCGTCGACGCGCCGGGAATGCCGTAGCGGTCGTGCGCGATCGGAAAGATGCTCGAGTCGTAGCGGAAGCCGAGCTCGCACAGGATATCGAGCGCCCACAGCGATTCGGCGGTGATCGAGTAGCTAGCCGCGCGGTAACCGTGCACCGGCACGCCGATCGCGTCCTCGAGCATGGCCTTCGAATCGCGGGTCTCGGCGCGGAAAACTTCCGGGGTCTGCTTGTAGACCAGCTCGTGCGTGAGGCCGTGGCAGGCGATCTCGTGACCCGCGGCATGGATGCGGCGCACCAGGCCCGGCGAGCGTTGCGTAACCCAGCCGAGCACGAAGAACGTCGCACTGACGTTGTGCTGCGCGAAGATTTCCAGCAGCCGGTCGGTATTACGCTCGGCGCGGTACTCCATCGTCGCCCAGTCCTTGCGCGAGATGACTTCGGCCAACGCGGCGACGTGGAAGTAATCCTCCACATCGACCGTCATCGCATTGACGAAGCCGGCAGGGACGTCTTCTTTCATCGCCGCGGGCTCCCGCCGCGCGGTCCGCCGCGCGCCGGCGCGCCGCGATAGATCACGCTGAGGAATACGCGATTCTCGAGGAACTCGCCGAGGCCATCCGAGGTGTCACGATCGTAACGCTCGAGCGAAAGGCGCAGCGAAATCGCGCGGCCAAGCTGCCAGTCGAGCGTGGCGCCGTATTCGAGGGTGTCGGTGGACAAGTCCGCATTGTCGAAGTCTTCCTGCTCCATGCTGGCGTAGAGGCTCGCGGTCCAGCGCGCGGAGAGCTGGCGCTCGGCCGACGCGCCGTAGGACGTGGTCGTGCGGTCGAGTTCGGTCAGCGTCTCGTAGGTGTCGTCGGCATAACCGGCCGTCAGCGAAAACGAGGTGCGGTTGCGCGAATAATTCCAGTCGAGCGACGCGTAGCGGTTCTCGAAAGGATCGGCCGTCGAAATGACGCCGGTGCTGTCGGAACCCGGCGGCGCGCCACCGATTTCCGCCGCCGAACGCAGCATGTCGCTCGAATCGGTGAGCTGCGTGCCGATGCGGAACACCAGCGTCGCCGCCGATGACATCTCGCGCGTCACGTCGATTTCGAAGCGCGGCGCTCCGCTGTCGTCGCCCGTTTCCGGATGGAGCCAGGTGTAACCCGCCTCCGCCGTGAGGACGGTACGCGCACCCTCGATTCCATAACCGAGGAACAGGCTCTGGCGGTCGAAATCGGCGCCGGGCTGGTCGTCGAAATCCACCTTTTCCTGGACCGCGCTCAGCGACAGGCCGCGATTGGTCGGGCCGCCGCGCCCGAGCGTGGCGCCGCCGGAAATGCGGGTGCTGTCGAGCGGGCTGCGTTCGTATTCGCTGTCCGAATACGTGGCGAACAGGTTGAGCGCGAGCGAACCGCCGAGCCGCATCGCGAAACGCGGGCCGGTCGTGAAGTAATTGACGTTCTCGCGTGTCTCCGGCGTCACGGGCGCGAACGGATCGGTGAGCGCCTGGCCGAACGAGTCCTGCACCAGCCAGGTGAGTCGCTCGGGAATGATGCCGAAGAGCAGTGCCGCGTCACCGGTGCCGACGACTTCGTCGTCGTACGTGCCGTCGAAGTAGTGGCGGTAGTCCGCGTCGACGTTTGCGTTCGCGGTGAGGCGCGGACCTTCGGTCTGCCAGTCGAGCGTGAGACCCACGGTGCCGATCGATTCCTCGACCTCGCCGGTGTCGACGCGCGTGACGTTGTCGGAATTGCCGAGGCCGGCCTCGGCCGTCCAGAGCACATCGGCAAAAGCCGCTGCGTTGCCCAGCGCCGCGAGCACGCTCACGGCCAGAATCGTTGATCGCCGACCCATCGGATTCCTCACCATTTTGTTGGGCGCTGCCTTCCCGAGCGTCGCGGGCGTTTCCTCGCCTCTTGCTACTCCGCGTCTAGCTACTTCGCTTCCGGGGACTCAGTCGTTGATCCGTAATAGTTCTGGTAGTAGGCATCACTCGCGCCTTCATCACACTGGTTCAGGATCAGGCTGATCGAACGGCCCTCCCCGATCGCGTCGATCGCATCGAGCACCGCCTTCTGCGGCGTCGAGCCGGCGCCGACGACCAGGACCACCTGGCCGACCACGGACGCGAGAGCGCGCGACTCGGTAGTGAGCAGCAACGGCGGTGAATCGAACAGCGTGATGCGATCCTGCCCACTGGCGCCGAGACGTGCCGCGAGCGTTTGCATGCGCGAACTCGCCAGCAACTCGGTGGCGGTATCGGAGGGACGACCGGCCGGCAGGATGAACAGACCAGGCACCTCGGTCGGCAGGATGAGTGATTCGACGTCCAGGGTTTCATCGCGCAGCAGATCGAGCAGACCCGGCTTCGAGTCGACGCCGAACAGGCGGCTGATGTGCGGCTTGGCGACGTCGGCGTCGACCAGCAGCGTCTGGATGTCCTTCTCGAGCGCGAGGGACAGCGAGAGATTCACGGCGGTGAACGTCTTGCCGTCGCCGGGCAACGCGCTCGCGAGCATGATGAGCCCGCCGTTGGGCAGCGCGGCCGGGCCAAATGCGTTGGCGACCAGCGGACGCTTGATCTGGCGGTATTCCTGCGAAATGCGCCGCTCTTCGGTGGGCGGCGGCAACACCCCCGCGGAACGCAGGGCGTCGCGATTCACGGGCACGATGCGCGCAGGATCGACCGGAGCGCGCGGCGGACGGACCGGTGCGGGCGCGGGGGCGGACACGGCCGGCGGTGCACCGGGGCGCACGGCTTCCGGCTGCTCCGCGGTACGCGCGGCTTGCAGTTTCTTGAGTGCCTGCTCGACGAGACTCATCGGCTAACCACCTTCACTGCAGGAAGAACTGATGCAGCGCGCGCGAGGCGGGCTGCTGGATGAACAACGCGACGCAGAAGATCGCGACGAGCGCGCCCGACGCGGCGAAGTAACGCTTGAGACCGGCGCGCAGGGCCGCCCGATCGCGTTCGAGCCAGCCACGCGTGACCGTGCCGAGCACCGGCAGTCCCGTGATCTCGACCAGCGACGCTGAACTCGAGAACACCGGCTTCAGCAGATGCATCAGGTAGGCGACGCCACCACCGGCTGCCAGACCCAGGAACAACACGCCGATGAGGAACAGCGGCCGGTTCGGGAAGATCGGTTTGAACGCGGCCGACGGCGGATCGACGATGTTGAACTTGACCGTACCGGTCTTGTCCGCGTCGCCGGAGATGCGCGCCTTCTCGAGCTTTTCGAGCAGCGCGTTGTATTGCGTGCGTGTCACGTCGTAGTCGCGCGTGAGACGGGCGTACTCGGCTTCGACCTCGGGCACGGTATCGACCAGCCGGCGCAGATCGGCTTCGTGGCGCCGGCGGTCCGCGATCTGCGTGCGCAATGCCGCGACCTCCACCTCGACCTGGTTCAGCTGCAGCTGGATGCTCTGGCGCACCGGATTGCTCTGCGCGCGCGCGACGGCCGCGGCGCCCGCGTCACCACGACGCATCGCGTCGAGTTCCAGCTTCTGCCGTTCGCGCAATTGATCGAGTGTTTCGCGCGCGGCGATCACGTCGGGATGTTTATCGGTGAAGCGCAACAGCAGGTCGTCGAGACGCTGCTGAGTTTCCTGGATGCGGCCGGCGGTGTCCTGGTTGGAGGAATTGGACGACGACGTCGAATCGCCGCGCGGCACGAACGGCGATTCGCCGCGCAGCTGGCGCTGCAATTCGTCACGCCGGCTGGTCGCGACGACCAGCTGCGCTTCGAGATCTTCCGCCACCTGGATGTGTCCGGTGAGGCGCTGGAAGTAGTCGCCCTGCCCGCCCGGCACGAGTCCGACGTTCTTCTTCTTGAAATCCGCGAGTTCGGCTTCGGCATCGGCGAGACGCTTGCCGTAATCGGCGAGCTGCTCGCGCAGGAAGCGCTCGGCCGTGGCGGTACCGGTGCGATCGGAACGCATCGTGCCTTCGACGAACGAGTTGAGCAGCACATCGACGACCTTCAGCGCCATGTCCCGGTTGTCATCACGAATGGTGATGCGGTACAGCGTGTTGGGAATGCGCGGGTCGCGGATGGCGGGCGGCTCGAGCGCGATCTCGATGCGCTCGCTCAGGCTGGACAACACCGCATCGCGCTGCGCGGCGGGCATCGCGGTCAGGTTGATGCCGACCTGTTCGGCGACGCGTTCGAGGTTCGCGCGGCCCAGCAGGCTCTGGCGGATGAGATTGAGCTGCGATTCGAAATCCTGGCGGATCACCTGGCCTTCGAGCACGTTCTGCAGCGCGGTGCGCGTGTCGACGTTGACGCGCGCGCGCGCCTCGAAGGTGTCGGGCAGCGCGAGCACGATGAACCATCCGAGCATGCAGACGATCCACGCTGTCACGAGCGCGTAGCGCCGGAAGCGCCACGCGCCGTAGAGGTCGGCCTTGATCTTGTCGAGCAACTCTTTCATCAGAAGCGCGACTCCGGAATGACGAGCACGTCGCCGGGGCGCAGCTCGAGGTTCTGACGCATGTCACCCTTGTTGAGCAGGTCCGCGATGCGCACTCGCAGCTCGGTTTGTTTGCCATCGGACAACTTGCGCACGATCTTCGCGCGGTTGCCCGCGGCGAATTGCGCGAGACCGCCGCTGGCGAGCACCGCGTCCAGCACGTGCATGCCCTCGCGATACGGCAACGATTGGGGATTCGTGACGTGCCCGATGACCTTCACCTGGCTGAACGCGCTCACCGGGTTCGCGACGATCACGTTCACCTGCGGCGAGCGGATGTATTCGGCGAGCACGACTTCGATGTCCTTGGCGAGCTGCGACGGCGTCTTGCCCACCGCGACCATGTCCTGCACCAGCGGCGTCGTGATCTTGCCATCGGGCCGCACGGGCACCGTGGTTGTTAGTTCGGGGTTGCGCCACACGAAGATCTGCAGCGAGTCGCCCGGCCCGACGATGTAGTTCGGACCCACCTTCGATTCGACCGGCGCCACCACGGGCGCGGTCGGTTGTGCGGTCGGAACGGGTGCCTGCGGGACGGCCTGCGGCGCTTGCTGGGCAGCGACCAGGTTCGACCACACGAGCACGGCTACCAGCAGGACTTTTTTCATGTACTTATCGGGGTGGGGACGACTTAAGCGCGCGAAAGAGCAAGGAAAATCGGCCCGTAGGGTAGCAGAAACCCTAGTCCGGCCGAGTCAGCCGCGAGGCCTATGCCCGGCAAATTCGTGACCTGATCGACGCTTGTCATGGCCGTGCTCAACTTCCCGCTGGCAACGACTTGAGAAGCTTTTCGGCCTCGACCCGGCCCTCGAATTGACCCGATTCACGCAGCAGGGCCTCCAGGCGCCGCTGCCCCTCGGACACCGCGCCGGTTCGCGTCAGCGCGACCGCATGGTGATAACGGATGTCGGGGTCGGCGCTGGCCTGCGTCAGCGCGGTTTCGAAGTACGGCAGGGCCTCGGCGGCCTTGCCATCGTTCAGGAGCAGCCAGCCGAGCGTGTCGTTCGCGGCCGCGAGCTTGGGCGCCAGGCGCACGGCTTCGCGCGCCAGGTCCAGACCGCGTTTGTCACCGCCCTCGAAATACAGCCACGCGAGATTGTTGAGTACCACCACGTTGTCCGGCTGAGCGTCGAGGACCTTGCGGTACTGTTCCGCGGCGCGCGCCCGTTCACCGTTGCGGATCGCCGCGTCCGCGAGCAGTACCCGGGCATTGAGATCGCCCGGATTGGCGGCGCTCCATCGTTCGAGTAGCTGGTCGGCTTTCGGCAGCTTGCCGGCGACGCGCACGCGGTAGTCCTTCACGGCGACCTGCCCGTTGGGTTCACGCGCGTACGCGGCCTGGTACGCCGTCGACGCGTCGGCATCACGTTGTCCGGCGGCGAAGATGTCGCCCTCCAGCACCAGCACCGCCGTGTTCGGCGGCATTGCCTTCTTCGCCGCGGCGACCCGCGCAAACGCGGCGTCCGGATTGTGTGCCTCGAGATCCATGACCGCCAGCACGGCCACCGCCGGCAGCCAGTCGGCGCGGATCGACAGCGCCTTGGTCGCCGATTCACGGGCGGCGCCGGCCTGGCCGAGTACACGCTGGGTGCGCGCCATGTTGAGCCAGCTCGCGGGATTGTCCGCCTGCACCTCGGTCGCGGCGCGGAACTGCGCCAGCGCCTGGTCGGCGCGGCCGGAATTCAGATACAGCAGCCCGAGCGCATTGCGCAGCTCCGCGCTGCGCGGCGCCAGCTTGATCGCCGCCGCGGCGAGCTTGTCGGCCTGCGCCGTGTCGCCCTGCGAGAGTGCGAGCTGCGCGAGCCGCACCCGCGCGTCGAGCGACTCGGGCCTCTGCCGCAGCACGGCATCGAAATGCAGCCGCGCGTTCTTCGCGTCGCCCTGCGCGAGCGCGATCTCGCCGGCAGCGGTATGCGCGAGCAGATTGTCGGGGTCGAGCGCGAGCAGCTTCGCGAGTGTCGCGCTGGCTTCGGCGCGCGCGCCGCTCGTCCATTCGAGCTGGGCACGCGGCAGCAGCACACTGGCCGGCGGCGCGCCTCGCTCGAGCGCGCGGTTCAGCACTGCGCGGCCGGCCGCCAGGTCGCCGGCCTGCGTGTAGTAAGACGCCGCGAGCGTCGCGATGTACGGATTGGCCGGGTTGGCCGCGACCAGTGAATCGACCTTGGCGCGCGCGGCCGAGTCGCCCTCCGATTCGCTGATCGCCTTCAGCAGCAGCGCGGCGCGGCTGACATCATTGCCCCCGCCTTCGCGCAACAGTTTGGCCGCCTTCTCGGGCTGTTTGCCTTGCAGATACGCACTGGCGAGCTGCGCGCGTGCGCCTTCGTTGTTTGGATCCTTCGCGAGCATCTCCTCGAGCAGACGCACCGACTGCGCCGCGCCCAACTGCGAGCGGGCCGCGTCGATGAGGGCGTTGACCTGCGCGTCACCGCCGGATTCGAGCACCGGCACCAGCATGCGCAGCGCACCGTCCGGATCGTCGAGCCGCATCCGCACCTGCGCCAGCAACTGGCGCGCACCCGGATGCTGCGGCGCGATTTCGAGCAGCTGATGCAGCTCCTGACTCGCCTGGCCGAGATTTCCCTGCGCGACCAGCGCCAGCGCCAGCAGCAGGCGGGCCTGCACGAGGTTGGGCGAAGAGCCTGTCACCTCGCGCAAGTCGGTGACCGCTTTGGCGTAGTCGTTGTCCGCCATCGAGATGCGCGCGGCGACGTAACGCGACACCGGCGAGCGCGGCACCACACGTTCCAGATTCGCGGCGGATTCGCGCGCCGCGGGCAATTCGCCCTGCAGCAACTGCATCTCGACCAGCGCCGACAACAACATCGCCTGGCGCGAGACTTCGAGCTGGCGTGGCGAGAGTTCCACGGCGCGCGAGAGCGCCGCTTCGGCGTTGTGCGCGTCACCATTGGCGGCGAGCTGAATTCCGTATGACGCCCATACCGCGGCCGAATCGGGATGCCCGCGCGTCAGTCCCTGCAGTTCCTCGAGGACTTGCGCGCGTTCGCCGCGCGCTGCGCGCGCCTCGAGGGCGCCGGTACGCGCGAGGATCATTCCGGCGTTGGCGGCATAAGCCGCCGTGAAATGTTTCTCGGCCTGCGCGAAATCCTGCGCCTGCATGTGCGCGGTGCCGAGGTACAACTCGCGGCGGTCGGCGGGAATGGGCGTGGCGGGATCATTGAGCTTCTCGAGCGCCTGCGGGACGCGGCCGGACGCGAGCGCGATGCGCACCTCGAGTTCGGCGCGCCGCGCGGCATCGATATCGCCCTTGATCAGATCGAGCTCGCGTTGCGCGCCGTTGGCGTCACCCAGCCACAACACCGACTCGGCGAACAGCAGGCGAGCGTGCGCCAACCCCGGCTCCTTGCGCAGCGCATTCATGAGCTCGACCACCGCCGTGCGCTGGTCACCCTCGGCGATCGCCGCTTCCGCGCGTTTCACGCGCGTGTCGGCACTCGCGAAACGGTCACAACCGGCGAGCGCGAGGACGCAGCAGATGCCTAACAAGACTTGCTTCATGGGCGGATTTCCTTGGCCATCAGGGGCGCGCGAGGCGCCCGGCAAAACGTTCGAGGGAAACGCGCGCGGCGTCACAGCTGGCGCCACAGGGCGCGCGCAATACGAGCGCGGAAGAAACCGGATCGGACCACAGCGATGTCGCGCCGTAGAAAATCTGCGCGCGATGGGTGTCGAGGAAGGCGCGCTCGCCGACGCGGTATTGCAGGAAAACCAGCCAGCGCCCGCCCGTGCGATCACGCCCCTCGATCTCCAGCCACGCACCATCCGCGCTCACGCGCGGCCGGCTCACCGGCGCGACACGTTCGCCGAGCGGCGCGTTGCTGAACTGCCCGAGCTCCTTGCCCTGCATCTGCTGGCGGTACGCCGCGCTGAAGGCCTGCACCGTCTCGCCGCGCGATTCGAATTCGAGGGATTGCGTGACGTCCGCGTTGTCGAAGCGCGGTGGCGCGGCAAACACCGCCCCGCGTCCCTGCCAGCCGGCGACCTGCTCGGGTAATACGTGGCGCGACACGGCCTCGGCCGTTGCGATGTTGGCGTCGAGCCAGACGGGCAGCGCGGGCAGCAGCAACCCCGCCGCCGCGAGCGCCACGCCGCGCGCCGGCACCGCGATGCCCCGCGCCGGCTCTTCGACCAGCCCGGGCGCGGCTGAAACCGGCCAGCGGCGCACGATGAAGAAGTAGATAGCCATCGCGACCGCGAACATGCCCCAGCCGAACGAGTAGTGCTCGCCGCTCACGAGATAGTGGCGCATGTCGGTTTCGTGACCCGCGACAATGATGATCGCGATGCGCACCCAGTTGGTCAGCAGCGCGGCCAGCGCCGCCAGCACGAGCAGCTTGATGCGCGTCCGCCGCGTGTCGCGGTGCAGTTCGCCGTAGAAGGCGGCGATCGCGAGCGCGACAATGAAAAAGTGCAGGCCACTGCAGCCGCCCGCGATCTCGAAACGCCCCGCCGGGATCTGGAACTCGAGCCCGTCGAAGTACACCGGGATGCCGATCACGCTCAACATGCCGCGCACCGCGAGAGTCGACGCCCACTGCAAACCGGGGACGAGCGCATCCCACAACGGGATCGTGAAGAACAGGAAGCCGAGCGGGAATAACGCGCGGCGGACCAGCGGCCATCCGAAGATCGTCCACGCGAGCGCGATGCAGATGAGCGGCAACAAGGCCTGGTGGCCGATCGTGATGCCGGCGCGGTACGCAACGAGCCACGCCACGCCGAGCGCGAGCGCGACTCCGAAGGCGAACAGCGAGGGCGCGACGGACACCGCCGCGAATTGCGCGCGCCGGTGCCACGCGATGAAGGCGCACATCAGCGGCACGAGCGCCCCGTGTGTATAGGCGCGCGTCACTGTGTCGGACCAACGCGTGAGCAACGTCGCGGTGGTCGGCCACAACACGAGCAGCGTCACCGCGATGATCAGCATCAACGCAACCGCGCGCTGCGCGCCGGTATCCGTCCAGATCCCGCGCAGCGGCGCCAGCGTGAAGTGCGACTTGAAGGTGCCGCTCTCTTCCATGATCAATCCGTGATCCCGTACTTGGACATGAGATCGTAAAGCGTCGGACGGCTGACGCCGAGCAACTCGGCGGCGCGCGAGACATTGTTGTCGCTGATCGCCAGCGCCTGCTGGATGGCCTGCCGCTCGGCGCGGGTGCGCACTTCCTTCAGATTGAACAGCAGCGTGCCCTCGCCCGCGTCCCGCAGGCCGAGATCCTCGGCCGTGAGCAGCGCGCCGTCGGCCATGATGATCGCGGACTTCACCTTGTTCTCGAGCTCGCGCACGTTGCCGGGCCAGCGATAGGCTTCGAGCGCGGCGATCGCGTCCTCGGTGAAGCCGCGCTTCGGCCGGCCCTGGGCGCCGTTGTACTTGCGCATCAGCGCGTGCGCGAGCACGGTCGGGCCGCCGCGGCGCTCGCGCAGCGGCGGCACGTTGATCGTGACCTCGCTGATCCGGAAATAGAGATCCTCGCGGAATTTCTGCTCGGCGATCAGCGCCTGCAGATCCTTGTTGGTCGCGCACACAACGCGCACGTTGACCGGGATCTCCTGGCGCCCGCCGACGCGTTCGATGACGCGGTCCTGCAGGAAACGCAGTAGTTTGGCCTGGAGCTGCAGCGGCATGTCGCCGATCTCGTCGAGGAACAGCGTGCCGCCGCTCGCGACCTCGATCTTGCCGAAAGTCTGTTTCACCGCGCCGGTGAACGCGCCCTTCTCGTGGCCGAACAGCTCGCTCTCGAGCAGCGCCTCCGGGATGGCCGCGCAGTTGATCGCGACGAAGCGCGCGTCCTTGCGCCCGCTCTGCGAATGCACGGCGCGCGCGATGAGTTCCTTGCCGGTGCCGCTCTCGCCGAGGATCAGGACCGACACGTCGGCAGGCGCGACCCGCTCGATCATGCGGCACACGCGCAGCATCGCGTCGTCGGTGGCGATCATCCCCTCGAACGGCGCGCGCATCTGCGCTTCCTGCAGCTGGCGGTTTTGCCGCTCGAGCTCGTACAGGCGGAACGCACGCCCGACGATGAGCCGGAGCACATCGGCGTCGAGCGGCTTCTGGTAGAAATCGTAGGCGCCGTACGCGACCGCGCGCATGGCGTTGTCGCGATCGGCGTTGCCGGTGATCACGATGATTCGCGTGAGCGGCGCGAGACTCAGTATGTCCCTGAGCGTGCGCATGCCTTCGCTCGTGCCCTCGGCGTCGGGCGGCAGGCCCAGGTCCTGCAGCACGACGGCGGGCTCGTAGCGGCGCATGTGCGCGAGCGCCTCATCGCGATCGCCCGCGACGATCACTTCATATTCGTCGAAGCTCCAGCGCAACTGCTTCTGCAGGCCCAAGTCGTCTTCGACGACCAGCAGCCGTGGCTTCTCGGTGGATTCGGGCGACGTACCGCTCATGAGGCCACCGGGAGGATGAATGAAAACGTGGTGCCCGTTCCAGGGCGACTATCTACTTCGACGTCGCCGCCGAGCGAAAGAACCAGCTCGCGCGCCTGGTATGCGCCGATGCCCATTCCCTTGGCGCCCTTGGTGCTGTGAAACGGCCGGAACAGCCGGTGCTTCACGAACTCGGAGTCCATCCCCGAGCCGTCATCGATGATGGCGACGCGGGCGTGTGTCGGCGTGTCGGTGATCTCGACGCGCACCCGGCCGCTTTCACCGGTCGCATCCTGCGCGTTGCGCACCACGTGTTCGATGGCCGTCACGAGCTGTTCCCGCTCCGCGCTGACCAGGCACTGGCATTGGGCGCCGAGCGCGAATTCGGGCCGCGGGCGACGTGCCTGGCAGCGTTGGACGGCCGCGGCCACCAGCTCCGACAACTTGACCGGCGGTGCGGCAACGGGCGTGGTGGCGCGCCGGCTCAATTGTTCTATGAGCCGCGTGATGCGCTCGGAAGTGTTCGCGATCGTGGCGATCGCGTCGTCGATGAACTCGGGGTTGTGGCGATGCTTGACGGCATTCCCCACGACCAGCGAAAGCTGGGCGGCGCAGTTCTTCAGATCGTGCATGACGAACGCCGTGAGCCGGTTGTAGGTTTCGAACTGGCTCATTTCGGCGAGGCGCCGGTCGGCATCATGTTGCGCAAGCATGGTCGCCACGTGCTGGCCCATGGTGTGAAGCAGATCGCGATCCTCGAAGACGAGATCGAACGGCGGCGGCGGATCGAACAACACGAAAAAGCCGATCAGCACGTCGAGCCGGAAGATCGGCGACACGATGCGCAGCCGCGGATCGCCCAGCCATTCCGGCACCGCCACGTGGTCGTAACGCGCCGGCTGCGCACGCCGTTCGGCGAGATCGACGATCCAGCGCCGCGAGCGCATGAGTTCGATCAGCGGATCGTCGGTGGTGAGCGTGGCGAGCTGCGGCAGATCGCCCGTGTCGAGCGGCCAGCCGGCGCTGGGCACGAAACGCTTGCCGGTTTCGTCGAGCGTGAACAACACGCCGCCGGGGGCGCCCAGCGTTTGCGCGACTGCCTGTACGCTCGTGCGGTGCACGTCCGAGGCGTCGCTCGACGACAACGTCCGGCTGAAGCGCAGCCACTCGACGCGATAGTCGTACTTGTTGCGATAGAAATGTTTGCTCACGAAGACGCGCAGGCGCCGCCGCATCGCCGCCGAGGTCACGAGGATGATGAGTACCGCGAACGCGCCGACCAGGAACACGCCGCGCGCCGTTTCGCCCCAGTTGCCGCCCAGCTCGCGGATCGCGTACCCCGCCAGCGACATCAGCAGTAGATAGATGCCAACCGCGAGGAAGGTGGTCGTGTAGAACGTGACCTGGCGCGAGACGAATACGCGCAGATCGGCGTTCGGCAGGCGCCGCGCGCCCAGCAGCAGCAAAGGCACCAGCAGCAGGTTCGCGAAGCCGCGCGCGTGCCAGCTCATCGCATCGATGCCGTCCAGCAGCACGGCCTGCGCATAAAGGAACAGGTCGTAGGTGAACAGGCCGCCCACGCCGATAGCGAGGAACTTCAGGTCCCGCCGCGCGAGCTCCGGGGCATTGCGGTAGATCTGTTCGAGCAGCAACAGGATGAGCAGCGCGAAGCTGAAGCCGCCGCCCGCCATGACGGTCTCGACGCGAAAACCCGCGAACGCCGCCGCGACCCAAACCGCGAACAGTCCGTAACTCACCGGCGCGAACAGTCTCGGCAACGTGGCCGGCGCGAGGCCCAGCAACGCGAACAGCCAGGCGAAATCGCGCAGCAGCTCCGCCGCGAGGATCAAGTTGGGATGCAGCCTTACGCCGCCGTGCAGCAGGGCCAGCGTGAATGCCCACAGCGCCGAAATGCCGACGGCGATCGTGAGGCGGCGCGCCGCGGCGTCCGCATCCCGCCGCGCGTACGCGAGCAGCACCGTTAGCCCGGCGAAGCCGATCGCGGCCGCGCCGAAGCTGATGACGCCAAAGGCGATCACGGCACCCGGCCTCGCTTCGCATCCATCTCAGCGACCCCCTTTTCCGAGCAGCACCACTTCCACGGTCTGCAGCAAGATCATCATGTCGAAGAGCAGACTGTGATTCTTGACGTAGTACAGATCGTACTGGAGCTTCTCGATCGCATCCTTCTCCGACGAGCCGTACGGATAACACACCTGTGCCCAACCCGTGATCCCCGGCTTGGCGCAGTGGCGTTCGTCGTAATAGGGAATCGATTCGGCGAGCTGCGCCACGAACAGCGGACGCTCGGGACGCGGACCGACGAAACTCATGTCGCCGCGCAGCACGTTGAAAATCTGCGGCAACTCGTCGATGCGCACCTTGCGGATCACGCGGCCCACGCGGGTCACGCGGTCGTCCGCGCCGGTCGCCCAGCGCGGCTTGCCGTCGCGTTCGGCGTCGGTGCGCATGCTGCGGAACTTCAGCACGTCGAATTCGTGACCGTCGAGTCCGACGCGGCGTTGACGGTAGAGGATCGGTGCGCGCGGGCCATCTTCGAGCACGATGGCCAGCATCGTGAGCAACATGAAGGGCCAGGTGAGCAGCACGAGGCCGAGCGAGGCCACGACGTCGAACGCGCGCTTGGTGGTCTGGCGCATCGCGTCGCGACGGAATCCTTCGGAGAAAATGATCCAGCTCGGGTTGAGCACGTCGAGATGGACGCGGCCGGTCTCGCGCTCGAGGAAGTTCACGATGTCGATCACCTCGATGCCGTTCAGGCGGCAGTCGAGCAATTCGCGCACCGGAAATTCGCGGCGCCGGTCGTCCATGGCGACGACGATCTCGACGACCTCCAGATCCTTCGCGACGCGCCGCAGCTCGTGCGCCTTGTTCGGCAGGACCTTGCGGTGATCCACCGTCACGGTTTCACCATTCGCGGGCATGTAGCCGACGATCAGAAATCCGCGCTGGTCCGCGCGCCGCCGCAGTTGCAGCAGGCTCTGCGCGCGCATGCCGGTGCCATATACGAGCACGCGGCGCTTGAATGCGTCTTCGTCGATGAACGCCTGTTCGATGATTCGGGCGAACAGCACGAGCGCGAATGAAACCGCAGCCCAGGCGACCGCCTGGCCGGGCTCCGGCCGCAGCGCCGGAAGGAAGAACGAGACAATAGCGAGGATCACCAGCGCCAGCGTGTGCGCGACCAGTGCGCGCAGGATGATGCCGAGCGTACGCGCGCGCTGCCGCCCGCTGTACAGCCCCATTGCCGTGAGCGCGACTCCGCAGCTCGCGACAAAAGCGAGGATCTTCGGCGACGTCGGCGACCATTGCGTCGTCAGCGAGGCGAGCGTCTCGTCATAGAACAAAGTCTCGACGAGCAGCGTCGCGACGAAGATCAGCAACGTCTCGATCACCGCGAGAATCGCGATCGGCAGGTTGTGGTAGTGGTTGAAGATGCGAACCCTCATCGCGACAGCTCTCGCGTCCCGCGAACCCGAGCCCGCGCAACCCGCATATATATATGTGAGGTTGGCGCCGGTAGTTCGATTGATATGTTAACGACCAATCGCTACTCGCCGCAGCGACTCGACAAGCTCGTCTCGTGCAACCATCACAATCTTCAAAAATGTCTCCGAATACAGACGGTTAGACGTATTGCTGCGCGACATTACGTTTCCTATGCTTGGACCAAGCTGGTTCCCGAAAAGGGCAAACCCACCGCGAGGTGGGGACGCAAAGCTACCGATCTCGGCCGGATCGCCGAGACAGCGGAGTTGCCAAATCATGCCTAGTTTTGTTGCGCATTTAGTTCGATCACGTGCCCGCGTTGTGCCGATTCTGAGCACGATCACACTTTTGGCCTTGGCCGGGTGTGGAAGCGGTGGCGGCGGCGGCAGCGCCGGTGCGGGTGGCGGCGGTCCTGTGACCCCGGCCCCGATTACCGACAGTCCCGCATCGCCCACGATTTCGGGCACACCCGCCACGTCGGTCATGGCAGGGCAAACCTACACTTTCACGCCGCAGGCCAGCGACCCGAATGGGGACCGCCTGACCTTCCAGGTCGACAATCTCCCGACCTGGGCGACATTCGATGCGGCCACGGGCCGGCTTTCCGGCACACCCACCGCGGCGAACGTGGGCACCTATGCGGGCGTGACAATAAGCGTGTCGGATGGCCGATCACGCGCGTCGCTGCCGGCGTTCACGATCGGCGTGGCCGCGGTTTCGATCGGGAGCGCGACTCTGTCCTGGACGGCGCCCACGGCACGGACGGATTCCACGCCGCTGACAGACCTGTCGGGTTACCGCATTTACTACGGCAATTCCCCCGGAATCTATTCGAACGTGGTCAATGTCCCGACCGCCGGCGTCACGACTTACGTGATCGAAAACCTGACCGGTGGGACCTGGCACTTCGCCGTTGCGGCGGTGGATTCGACCGGCGTCGAGAGCCGGCTGTCGAGCCCGGCGACGAAAACGATCAGCTGATGCGGAAGGGCTGATTCGGAAGGGCTGACCAGGAATTGGCGTCCCCAAGGGGATTCGAACCCCTGTTACCGCCGTGAAAGGGCAGTGTCCTGGGCCTCTAGACGATGGGGACGCCGGATACCTGTCGATTACGTGGTGGAGCTAGACGGGATCGAACCGTCGACCTCTTGCATGCCATGCAAGCGCTCTCCCAGCTGAGCTATAGCCCCACGCGAGGCGCGGGAAACTACTCACCCACAAGAAGTATGTCAAGGCAAGCGCGCTTCGGGCGCGCGCGGCCACGCGCTGCGTCCCCACGCCATTGACCTTATTCACGCGCGAACGACGGGTAATCCACTCCGCCAAATCCTCAGAGAAAACCCTCCACTGTCTGTCGTGGGGGACAGATTGCTGACCGCTCCTTCAGTCGATTAACTGCACATCAACAAGCAAAGGCAAACCCATCGCGAGGTGGGGACGCAAAGCTTCCGGTCTCGTAAGTCGTTCAGCGATACGAGATAGCGGAGTTGCCGGCGAGCGCGTCGTCACGCGCTGTTCGTCGTCAATTCGGCTATCCGTTAACTAACTACTCATTCCGGCGGCGCGTTGCCAGCGCAGGAACGCCGCATACATGGAGTAGTTAGTAATGATGAATCGTTTTTCGCGATCGATCGCGCGTCTCGCGCTGGTTGTCGGCGCAGTCGCCGTGGTGGCGGGTTGCCAGCAGGAAGCTGAAGACATCCCGAACCGCCCACCGACGATCGGCGGCGTTCCCACAGTCCAGGTCGATGCCGGCGCCCAATACGCATTCACGCCGAGGGCCGAGGATCCGGATGGCGATACGCTGACCTTCCGCGCGGAAAACCTGCCCGCCTGGGCCACGTTGAATGCCAGAACCGGCGAAATCGCCGGCACCCCCGCCGATACCGACGTCGGCACGACGGACATGATCACGGTCGAAGTGAGCGACAGCGCCGCGGTCGCGCAGCTCGCGCCGTTCCAGATCCAGGTGATCGCGCGCACTTCCGGCAGTGCGCCGCCGCCGCCCTCCACCGTGAATCGCGCGCCGACCATCTCGGGCACCCCGGGGACCAATGCGGTCGCGGGCACCGCGTATACGTTCCAGGCCAACGCGGTCGATCCCGACGGCGACAGCCTCACCTACAGCATCGAGAACCTGCCGACCTGGGCGACGTTCAGCACGTCGACGGGCCGCCTCACCGGCACTCCCGCCATGAGCAATGTGGGCACGTACAGCGGCATCGTGATCCGCGTTTCCGACGGCACCTTGAGCGCGGCGCTGCCCGCGTTCGCATTGCAGGTTACGTCCGCGCCGGTCGCCAATCGCCCGCCAGTGATTTCGGGAACGCCGCTCGCGAGCATCGCGGTGGGCTCCCCGTACGCGTTCACGCCGACCGCCTCGGACGCTGACAACAACACTCTGACTTTCACGATCCAGAACCGTCCGGCCTGGGCTTCGTTCGATGCCGCCACTGGCCGGCTGTCCGGCACACCCACGCAGGTCGGTTCGTTCTCGAATATCGCGATCAGCGTCTCGGATGGCACCACCGCCGTTGCGCTCGCGCCGTTCTCGATCACGGTGTCCCAGACCGCCAACCGTCCGCCGGTCATCGGCGGCACGCCGCCGACGTCCGTGACGGCGGGCCAGGCTTACACGTTCACCCCCACGGCCTCGGATCCCGATGGCAACACCCTGACCTTCACGGTCGCGAATGCGCCGGCATGGGCCAGCTTCGATACGGCCACGGGCCGCCTGTCGGGGACGCCGACCACCGCCAACGTCGGCAGCACCAGCGGCATCGTCATCACGGCCAATGACGGCCGGACCACCACGAGCCTTGCCGCCTTCGCCATCGCCGTCGTGGCCGGTTCGAGCGCGAGCGGCAGTGCGACGCTCAACTGGACCGCGCCAACCACCAACACCGACAACTCGGCGCTCACCAACCTCTCCGGTTATCGCATCGAGTACGGCCGCACGGCGAACAGCCTCGACCAGTTCGCAAACGTGGACACCGCGGGCGTCACCACCTATCGCGTGGAGAATCTCTCGTCGGGCACCTGGTACTTCGCGGTGCGCGCGGTAACGGCGACGGGGCGGCAGAGCACCGTCTCGAACGTCGCTCAGCTAACCATCAACTGAGGATCAGCCCAGCACTCGTGCCAGCCGCGCCAACGTGCGCGGCTGGCCGAGCAACGCGAGCGTGGCGTCGATGGGCGGTGAGATCGTGCCGCCCGTCACCGCGACCCGCAGCGGCTGCGCGATCTTGCCGAGGCCGAGCGACTTTTCGGCCGCGAGCTTTTCCAGTTCTGCGTGGATCGACTGCGCCGTCCAATCGGACAGTGACTTCAGGCGCGCGGACAATTCGCCCAGCAACGCGCGGGCATCGGCCGTCAGGTGTTTCTCCGCGGCCTTCGCGTCGAGCACCACGTCGTCGCCGAAGAAGAAGCGGCTGTTCTCCGCCATCTCCTTGAGCGTCTTCGCGCGTTCGCGCTGCGCGAGCACGATGCCTTCGAGCAATGCGTCGTCCTGCGAGAAGAGTCCCAGCCGCGCGAGGTGCCAGCGCAGGTGCGGCACGATGTCCTTGGGCTGTGCCTTCACCATGTGCTGCTGGTTCAGCCACAACATCTTCTCGGGGTTGAGCGCCGAGGCCGCCTTGTTGATGTCGCGCACGTCGAATGCGGCGATCATCTCTTCGCGCGTGAAATATTCCTGGTCACCGTGCGACCAGCCGAGGCGGACCAGGTAGTTCAGCAACGCCTCGGGCAGAAAACCCTGATCCTGGTATTCGAGCACGCTCACCGCGCCGTGACGCTTCGAGAGCTTCGCGCCATCGGGACCCAGGATCATGGGCACGTGCGCGTACACCGGCGGTGTCTTGCCGAGCGCGAGCAGCATGTTCATCTGCCGCGGCGTGTTGTTGAGGTGATCGTCGCCGCGGATCACGTGTGTGACACCCATGTCCGCATCGTCCACGACCACGCAAAAGTTGTAGGTGGGCGTGCCATCCGAGCGCGCGATGATCAGGTCGTCGAGCTCCTTGTTCTGGAACGTGACCGCGCCGTGCACCACGTCTTCGACGACCGTGGCGCCCTCTTCCGGATTCGCGAAGCGCACCACCGGCGAACGGCCACTAGCGGGACCGGGGCCTTTGCCGTGCCGGCAACGGCCGTCGTAACGCGGCTTTTCCTTGCGGGCCTGCTGCTCGGTACGCATCGCGTCGAGTTCTTCCTTGCTGCAATAGCAGTGATAGGCGGTGCCCGCTTTCACCATGTCCGCGATCACTTCCTTGTAGCGATCGAAACGCTGCGTCTGATAGAACGGCCCCTGGTCGTGCTCGAGACCGAGCCAGGCCATTCCCTCCAGGATCACCTTCACCGCCTCGGGCGTCGATCGCTCGAGGTCCGTGTCCTCCACGCGCAGGATGAATTGACCCTGATTCCGCCTGGCGTACAGCCAGCTGAACAATGCCGTGCGCACGCCGCCGATGTGCAGCAGGCCAGTGGGCGACGGGGCGAAACGGGTTACGACGGGCGTGGACATGGGTTCGGCCGGCCTTTTTTGGGGGCGCGAATCGTAGCACTGGCGGTGCCGGGCAGGGATTCCCGGGAGAGGCGCCGGAGAGTGCGCGACGGCGGCCTGAAGTCAGGGATTTGATTCGTCCCCGGGCGGTCTTTAGACTCTCGCCCCTCTCGAAGGACGTCAGTCCCGGCGGGCGGTTAGCTCAGCGGTAGAGCACTGCTTTCACACGGCAGGGGTCACAGGTTCAAGCCCTGTACCGCCCACCAAATTCAATCACTTACATTCGGTCGCCAGTGGCCGCGTTTCATTCAGCGTCACGAAATCGCGAGTCGACGGCAGCGACAAGGGTGCAATGAAGACGGGCGGGGACCGCTGCATCGTACTGAGCACGCGCGCAATCGCGGTCTTGAAACGTTCAGCTCGCGTTACGCGTGGAGCTCGAGCGCGCGGACGAGATCGATCACGCCCTATCTATTCGTCAATGACGGCCCGCCAGGAGTAACGGCGAGCGTCAACTCCCGGGCTCCGCCCTGGCTTCCGGAAGCAAAGCGGCGGCGGCCGGCTGTTCGGGCGTTTTGAACGGCCCCTTGGCGACAGGCAGGAGCGTGATGCGCGCGGCATCCTCGAGATCCCGCTCGATAAATTCCTCACCCAACTTCAGCCGCGAACTCGGCGCGGCGGGCGAAGAAGCAACGACCTTGGCTAGCCCCTCCACGGCCATGTCCGTGGCCTGCTCTTCG